>JBNMQM010000076.1:0-18228 GCA_051278195.1 Candidatus Azotimanducaceae bacterium | reverse complement strand
AAGCCATCATCGCAATCATCCAGCTAATAGTAGAGCTCGAGAAACGGATCGTTGCGGCACAAAGCGATGGCGCCAGTAATGACGAAAGCATCGAGAAACTAAAATCTGATTTAAAAGAACTAGAACAGGAAGCCGCCTCGCTGGCCAGCAGTGTCACAGAACAGAGCGGGTCTGACTCGCGCAGTTTCGTTGGTGATGGTGACCGCCAGTATCTAAGCGGTGTTAACCTTGGCGGCGAGCACATTTTGATTTTGCTCGACACCTCGGCCAGCATGCTCGATAAGACCATTGTGAATATAGTTCGTCGTCGCAATATGAGTATCGAGAAAAAACTCGAATCACCAAAATGGCAAAGAGCGCTCAAAACAGTTGATTGGGTCGTCGCCAATATCCCTCGTAGCGCCAATGTACAACTGTTTGGCTTTAACGAAACGGCCTGGCCTGCAATCGCCGGTAGCGAAGGGAGCTGGATTCGAACAGAGGATCGTGCCGATGTGCAGGCCGCACTCGAAGAGTTACGGCAGGTCGAGCCAAAGGGCGGTACGTCTCTGCATCATCCCTTTGAGTTGGCTCGGAGTCTCGTGCCCCAACCAGATAGTATATTCTTAATCGTCGACGGCCTCCCCACTATGGGCGCCCAACCTAGCGATGCGCGTATCATCAGTAGCCGTGACCGGGTCCGTTTGTTCGGCAATGCTCTGGACTCGTTACCGCCGAACATTCCTGTCACTGTGATCCTCTTCCCAATGGAAGGGGACCCAATTGCCGCTCCAAGTTATTGGCGTCTTGCCCAAATTACCGGCGGCGCGTTTCTCAGCCCACCCGAGGATTGGCCATGAAAAACAGGCGTCGTAATATCGAGGGGATGAGTCTGGCATTTTTGGACGTCATTAGTTGCGGCTTTGGTGCACTCATTCTGTTGCTGGTACTCACCAAGGTGTTTGAACCCGTGATTTTTGAAGACACGATCGAAAATCTTGAAAGTTACCTGGCCGACCTGCAGGAAGACTTGTTTGAGATTCGCGGCGACAGCCGACAACTCAACCGAGATATGATTCGTCGCGAAGACAAGCAAACCGAAACCAAAGATAAACTCGTAAAAGTACAGCAGACTCTGGCGGCACTGCAGGGAGAATTCGACACCGCGACTAAAGAGACCCGAGTCGACGATACCATCCGCGGGCGGCTTGAGGTTGCTAAACAATCGTTATCAGCGGAAATGCGGCGGCTGCTGGCGGAATATCAGAAGAACTCAGATGATGACACCATTGCTGGCATTCCTGTCGATAGTGAATATGTGATTTTTATTATCGACACTTCAGGCAGCATGCGCGGCTTTGCATGGCCGCTACTACAACAGAAGATCGACGAAATCCTACAGGTGTACCCTCGCCTAAAAGGCATTCAGGTCATGAATGATATGGGCCAGTTCATGTTCTCCCAGTATGCGAATGAATGGATCCCGGACACCCGTGCACGTCGCGTTGCCATTATGGATAGACTCGAGTCATGGGACACTTTTAGTAACTCGAGCCCGGTTGAAGGGATTACCAAAGCCATCGCCATGTATTACCGACCGGACAAAAAAATCAGTCTTTACGTCATGGGGGATGAATTCAGCGGCCGATCAATTCAGCGCGTCATCGACATCGTCGATCGAATCAACCAGCCTGACAAAGATGGCGAAAGGTTAGTCCGCATCCATGCCATTGGCTTCCCGGTCCAGTTTGATCGGCCTCAACAGTTTCAAACGACCGGCATTCGCTTCGCCATATTGATGCGCGAACTGTGTGCTAGAAACGGCGGTACGTTTGTGGGGCTCAACGACTACAGAGTGTTTTAGAGTCTCCAGCGAACACGATATTTAATGCTCGCCTTACCGCGTGCTGGCACTTTGACCTCAAAACGCAGCGTTTGACTGTTGAGCTTTTCAGATTCGTCGCTTTCCTTGAGCAGCTGCCAGTCACCTTGCAGTAGCTCATCAACCAATACAGTCAAAACCTCATCTTTGCTGTTGGATATTTCGATTTCGTAGCTCGCCTCATAGTTGCGATCGCTCAACCGCGTGAAATCCGTCTGCGTTCGTTCAGCGGTAAGGTCAAATGCCTGGCCTAATGCCAGCACGACCATTTGATCTCGGGGTACTGCTTTAAATTGTGTTTCACCTATGAGATCTGTCGACCCTTTATTCTGACCCTCACCCTGCAAATAGGCGCGCACTACTCCAGCGGGTAACGGTATGCCAAGTTTATTGGCCTCGGTATTGTCAACCCGGATCCCGTAGCTGATCACCTTATCCTCTGTTTGTGGATAGGAACGACTCATCACTTGAGACTGCAACCGATAGACTTCTTCGTACTTAACGCCAGCGACCTCGATAAACTCAATCTGCTTTTCTTCATGGTTCAAAAGCTGAGTACGCCTTGGCAACTCAAAAGACTGATAAGCTGACAATGATTCAGCTGTGGGCATTGAGTCAGACATGAGCGCCATGCTCTCTCGACCAGATCGAGCATAACTAAGTTCTTTTGGCCGTTGCTCAGACACCTGGTTAACATTACCGGCAACAAGTTTAACTTTCGCCTGCCTAAAAACAGTACCTGTGTCGTTCCGAATGGTCGCCCAAGAGGACAAATTAAGGCGTTTTCGCTTATCATTCAGTACCAGCACATAGTCAGCTTTCCAAGAAAGATTGTTCGCTATATAGGTGGTCGCGATCGATTGCTGGCCTGCCAACCTATTTTCCATCAACCAAACCAGAGTCGGATTTAGAATCAAACCTTCGGGTACATCGGGCAGCGAGATGACACCTTCGGGCGATATTTCAATTTCGTCACCAAAGTTCACAATCTCAGGATTGGTCGACAGCAAGATACCTTCCCGCAACACTTTCTCGTAGCTATTACCCTGCAACACAACGCGGCTGTACTTGAGCTTACGGCCGATATAGGTATCGAGCAGACTCTGCCGGTTTAACAAGTCATAGTGATAAGACTGTTCAAGGATCCGAACGCCCTTGTCACTGTCCATTGTCTTCACCAGCACACTCGAAGGCTTTAAGGTACTTGCTACATCGTGATACTCAACCATCAGTTCTCCCGTTGGAAGTACAACTTGCCGCACATCTCGCACCACGGCAAAACCGTTGTAAATAGTTAGGCTCAGGTCGGTTTGACTTTGCCGGGTCAACTTTTGTGACTGAGGTTCTGCAACCGCAGAAAATGTCATCATCAAAGATGCTAGTACAGATAAAAATCTTGTCATCATCATTCTTCCATAATCGCGACAGCACGCGTCCAACCTGCAGACGCAGCACGAATCTTATGCGGAAAGCAGGAAATCATAAAACCATAAGGTGGCAGCACTTCAAGGTTGTGTAGCTTTTCTAGGTGGCAATAACCGATATGCTTACCGGCTTTATGCCCTTCCCAAATTAAGCTGGCATCGCCGCTTGCCGCATATTTTTCTTGAGTGTGTACAAATGGCGCATCCCAACTCCAACCATCTGTGCCTGTTACTCTTACACCACGTTCAAGCAGGTACATGGTGGCGTCTAATCCCATTCCACACCCTGCCGAGACGTAATCGTCCTGCCCGTATCGTTTGCCCGCCGTGGTGTTCACCACCACTATATCCAGTGGTTTAAGTTCGTAGTCGATGCGCGCCAATTCTGCTTCGACGTCCTCTGCCGTTACCACATAACCATCTTCTCGATCACGAAAATCTAGTTTTACGCCATCTTGAAAACACCAGTCTAACGGGACCTCATCGATGGTCGCCGACGGTTCACCCTCATTCATTGTGCTATGGAAGTGATAAGGCGCATCAAGATGCGTGCCGTTATGGGTACTTAACTTAACCAGTTCAACCGCCCAGGCTTCACCATCAGGCAAGTCTTCTTTGGTCAAACCGGGAAAAAACGACGCAAGGCTATCAACAGACTGATGATGATCCACATAGGTGATCTTAGGTCTCGCACCCGGTGGATCGGAGATCACATCGTTTTCCAAAAAAATTGATAGATCTATCAGCTTTCTCGTCACAGGAAGTTCCTCAAGTTGTTGATGCTGAAGTTATCTTGAAGTGCATCTCCACAGTGTACCAAACGGCAACACAAAGATTTTACCCATTTGCCCCGGTCTGTTTATACTCCCAATAGATATATGGGGCGATACAGGGATACAGTTCATCATGCCACGGCAAAAAAGCTTCGACCGCAAGACCGAGGATATCGGTAACATTCTCGCTTTCGAACACGTCAACTTGACGGTCCCTGATCAGGCGCTGGCAACTCTGTTTTATGTATCGGGATTAGGGCTCACTAGAGACCCCTACGTAGACTTCGGCTCGTTCAATGTCTGGGTCAATAGTGGCGCACAACAATTTCATTTGCCAACCGGCAAGCCCCAGGTGTTACGCGGGGAGATTGGTCTTGCGGTGCCAGACCTGACCAGTCTGGCGAATCGACTGAACAAACTAGCGCCACGCTTCGCCAATACAAAGTTTGCTGTAGAGCCTCAAAAAAACGAACTGCTGGTCACCTGCCCGTGGGGCAATCGTATCCGCTGCTTTATCAGCCCGGCGATGCCGCTAGGTATCTCATACCTTCAACTGCTGGTTGAAAAATCAAAGCTGCCGGGTATTGCGCGCTTTTACCAGACAATTTTTTCGGTACCGATTAGCCTCAAAAGCAACCGCCTTGACGTGACCGTTGGGGTTGATCAAACCCTACGCTTCAAAGCAGCGAAGAAGATTCCAGTCTATGACGGACACCACATTGCGATCTATACACCAGATTTTTCCGGACCTTATAACAAGATTCATGAACACGGTCAGATCATGGAAGAGTCAGATCAGCATCAGTATCGTTTCCTGAATATTTTTGATCCAGATTCCGGTGAAGTTCTCTACGAGTTAGAACACGAGGTCCGATCTTTACGCCACCCCATGTTCAATCGCAGTCTACTCAACCGAAATTCAGAACAAAGTTTCAATCGATATACCAAAGGGCAGGATGCCTTTTATCCTCGATAACCAGTTTGGAGTACCGCTATGAACGTCCTATCTCTTTCTCGGGTTATCGCCCATTGGGCTCAGCTACAACCAGAAACCGTTGCGATCGTCCATGAAGACAATTCTATTAGTTGGCAGGCGTTAGAAGATACGACTAATCAGCTCGCTCGCGCCTACCAAGACCTAGGCGTCAAACCGGACGATTTTGTGACTGTGGCTTTGCCAAACGGCATTGAATTTTTTCAATCCTGCCTTGCCATTTGGAAACTGGGCGCGACGCCGCAACCGGTTTCAGCAAAGCTGCCAAAATTTGAGCTGGATCAAATCATCGAATTGGCGAAACCTAGCCTAGTGATCGGCGTAGAGGGCCAGGCAGATTTTGCGGTACATTATTTGCCCATAGGCTATCAGCCTGATCAAGAGCATTCCGTTGAGACACTACCAGAAATCACGTCAAACTCATTCAAAGCAATGACATCAGGAGGCAGCACCGGCCGACCCAAGCTCATTGTTTCTGCGAATCCTGCAGTGTGGGACCTGGATTTAGAATATTTGGAAATCCCAACCGCGGGCGCCATGCTGATCCCCGGCCCTCTTTATCACAACGGCCCATTCTTGTGGGGCATGATCGCGCTTTTTAGAGGCAACAGGGTAGTGGTCACCACTCGATTCGATGCTGAACAAACACTTGCCTTGTTAGCACAGCATCAGATCGACGTGGTCTATATGGTACCCACCATGATGCAAAGAATTTGGAAGCTGCCCGAGGAAACAAAAAAACAGTACGACCTCAGCCACCTTAAGGCACTCTGGCATCTCGCTGCGCCCTGTCCTGCTTGGCTAAAAGAAGCCTTTATTGATTGGTTAGGCGCAAGCGTTATCTGGGAGTTGTATGGCGGTACAGAAGGTACGGGTTCCACGATTATCAACGGCAAGGAATGGTTAAACCATCGTGGCTCTGTTGGCAAACCTGGCGTTGCTTCTGAAATGAAAATCATCGATGAAGACGGCGAAATTTTACCGGCTGGTGAAGTTGGTGAACTTTACATAAGGCCAGTCAGCGGACCTGGCACAACCTATCGCTATATCGGTGCAGAGGCGAAAGCCATCGAAGGTGGCTGGGAAAGCCTCGGCGACCTTGGTTACTTTGATGAAGATGGCTATCTATACTTGGCGGACCGTCACACGGACATGATTTTGAGTGGCGGCGCAAATGTCTATCCCGCGGAAGTCGAAGCCGCCATTGATGCATTCCCAGCAGTGCGAAGCTCTGCGGCGATCGGTTTGCCGGATGAGGACTTGGGCAATGTGGTACATGCGATTGTTGATGCCCCTGGGCTCGACACCACTGATGGCACCGCCGAGGCAGCGTTGCTTAAGCATCTTAACGAGCGTCTCGTCCGCTACAAGGTACCCAGGACAATAGAGTTTGTTACTGAACCGTTAAGAGACGATGCCGGTAAGGTGCGACGTAAACAATTGAGGGCGGAGCGAATCACCTAGTGGAAATCTGACCAGCACCAACAGTTCTTAATCCTTAATTTTGATCCTTAATTTTAATCTAAGGCTAACTGGACTTGATTTCGACCGTTCGTCTTTGCTTGATAAAGCGCGCGGTCAGCACGGGCAAATGCACTTTGCAAAATGTCCTTGCCTTTAAAGTCTGCAATACCGATGGATACAGTTAGCTGCAGGTCCTTCTTCTCCCATTTAATTTGACTCTGTTCGATGCCTTCACGCAAAGATTCCATGACCCCTTCCGCCTGTTCCCGGTCAGTTTCTGGCAACAATACAACAAATTCTTCGCCGCCATAGCGGGCCACAAAATCAGTGCCGCGCAAACGCTTGCCAAGAATACTCGCCAATTGCCGCAATACCTCATCACCTGCCGCATGGCCATAACTGTCATTAACCGCCTTAAATAGATCAATATCACAAACAGCCAAACACAAAGGACGATCGTAGCGTTGCCAGCGTTGCACTTCGCGGGCAGCCGTTTCTTCATAAGCCTCCCTATTCGGTAATCCAGTCAAGTTATCGGTCAGTGCCCGTCGCCTCTGCTCAGCGACCCGACGTTCTGCTTCCTGACCCTGGACTTCGAGTACCTTAGCGCGGTTCACCAAGGCTTCTAGCTGTTCAGAAAGCGCCGCCTGCAGACTGTTACCTTGGTTGTGATGTTCGTCAACAGCGCTCATCATCAGGTCCAAATTTTGGTTGATACAGGCCTTTAAAGCAGGCAAGTCATGATCGGCCGAGACTTCTTCTCGCATCCCTTGCGCAGATTCTTGCATTGCCCTACCAAAGTGTTGCCCCACTGCTCTTTCTTCCTTCAGCAGCTGCTGCGACGCACTGAGCCCCATAGTCGCTTCTTGCAGACGTTCATTCATCTGAGTGAGGTAGCCGGTCATTTCCAATCGATCCGAACTCATGGCTGACAACACGACATCTGTTACCGATTGAATGGCGAGCTCCATATTGTCTTCCGCCAAACCAGAAGCCAGTAAATCCGACGCGATTTCGAGCGTACTCTGCATCTCATTTCTAGGTTCGATATCATCTAACAGCCGCATCAAGCACCCGGCGATGGTGTCCAGCGACAGCTCGGTCGTCTCGCCGAGAGAATCTTTTGACAATGGCTCTGACGAGGCAGGCTCAGGTCCAAACCAGCGTTGCAAAATCCCGGTTTCGGATTTAGTTTGTTTCAACGCGAGCGCATGCAAGTCGGATAGCCGACCGAGATGACTGGCCACCGTCGCAAGCTGGATTGGCGTTGCTTCAATAGCTTTCTTGAGCTCACTGAGTTCATTTTGTAAATCACGATGTTGCGTCGTGTTTTGAACGCGTTTCGTGAGCAGCGTCAGTTGTTGGGCAACCTTTTTCTGATGATTCTTGCGTTCTTTAAGAGAAGTTTCGAGCTGTAGTTCAAGCGCTTCAGCAACCAGGGCCAGGTCGACATTTTTAAATGATTTTTGCCGAATTAAGCCTCTCATCGCTAACAGCTTATCATCGGCTGCAGAGTCCAGACCTCGGCCGAACTGAATGAGCTGAACAAGGGAGTCGACCAATAAACTGCTCTTTCGCTTATAGCGAGCCTGCTGTTTTTCTTGCTGAGCCTGTAAATCGAGATAGCGTTGTTTCCAGTCAGCACTGGATGGTTTTTGACTTGAGTTGCTGGCGCGGTTCATCGAGCAAATTCGTCTAAAAGGGCTTAACCTTCAGTATAGTTCGCGACGCCAGCTTCGCCTGTCGAATTACTCATACGGGTTTTCATGACCTTATTAACAGAGCTATCGTCAGGGATGGGGAATAGAGAGAGGCACACTCAAATCACCCCCGAGGGATTGCCTCTCGAACAGCCGCGGCAGTGATTGGTAGATGACGCACTCTGGCCCCAACCGCGTCAAAAATTGCATTCGCAATAGCGGGGCCCACCACTGTCGTCCCTGGCTCACCAAGCCCCATCGACAGGTAGCTACTGGCAACAAACTCGATATCCAATTCTGGCATATCTGACATGCGTAACGGCGTATAGCGATCTAGATTGCGAGCCGATACCTGCCCAGCCTCAAACTCTGTGCCTTCATGCAGGGCCATACTCACGCCCCAAAGTGCTGCACCCTCAGTTTGCGCCAAGGCACCGTCCGGATGAATGATCGTACCCGCATCCAGGACTAAGGTAAGCTTTTTCAGTTTTACCACACCGGACTCACGGTCCACTGAGACTTCAGCCACGCAGGCAGTCCAGGTCGGCATGTCACGTTCCTGACCGAAGGTGGTCGCAACACCCATTCCATGACCGGTTGGCAGCGGCATGCCCCAGCCTGATTTTTCTGCGACCCGTTTCAATACCGTCACGAGACGGTTAGCGCCGCCAATAGAATTCGGCGCGCTACCGGCGTTTCGACCTCGACTTTGAAGATGCTGCAAACGAAACTTGACCGGGTCAACGTCGAGCGCATGGGCAGTTTCATCCATAAAGCTCTCCAGCGCCCAATTGGTCCAGCCAGGCCCAACGGAACGTAACCAGCCAGGACGAAAGGTGCGATTGGCAAGATCGTTACTGACCGCACGGACCCGATGCTGGCCAACTGTGTACCAGTGGTTGGCACCACTAATTGCAAACGGATCGAATTTTTTGCCGTTGCTGCCGGTACCTAGAAAAAAGTCCGCCATCACTTCTGTCGGCCAACCGGCAGCTGAATGCTGCTGCATACCAATGACGCGATTTTTGTCATCGATCGCTACTTGCATTTTTTGCACAGACGCTGATCTCGGCGAATCAAACCTGGAATCATCTTCTCGACTCAAAACCATTTTGACCGGCTTACCTAACGCTTGACTGGCCAGTAAGGCGGGGACGCCATAATCACCATTGAGACGGCGTCCAAAGCCACCGCCTAATAAATAGGTCTTCATCAGAATTTGTGATTCAGGCACCCCAAGCGCTTTCGCATAAACCGGTAGGGCTAAAGATTGCCACTGGTTACCCGTGTGCAGCTCCCAACGGCCATTTTTCTCAAGCGCCAATGCGTTGACCGGCTCCATTTGAAAATGGAGTACGGTGCCGGTGGTGTACTCTTGGGTCAGAACTCGATCGGCGTCCAGAAATGCCGCGTCGACACCCTCATCGTCGACCACCAATGAGCCTTGCTTAGAATCAATCAGCTGACGACCGTGATTTAAAATATCCGCTTCGGAAACATTCGCTGCATCACCCACATCGTATTCGACCTTAATGAGCAAGGCCGCTTTTATAGCCACATGATAGGAATCGGCTATCACTAATGCCCATCCCGGAACTGTACCGGACGGATCATCAAGGACGATCGTTTGCGAGTAGCCTTTGATGCCTCGTGCAAGCTCATCGTCGACCTTGAGAATGGTGGAACCGTAACGGGTTGGCGGCAGGATAGGCTTCGCGTAAACCATACCGGGCAACACTGCATCAATACCATAAACGGCCCGACCGTTAGTCTTGTCTGGTATATCAAGCGCCGCGTAATCACCGCCCAGCAACTTTCGCTGCGCCGCTGGCTTAATTGGCATCGCCGCAAGTTCGGCATCCGAGAACACGCGATCAACATGACCTGCCTGAACAATTTCAGCGTAACTCAGCCGCTGATCGCCACACCAAACAACACTGTTTTCTGCCCGACACTTGAAGGCTGATACATTCAACATGGCTGCTGCTGCTTCTATCAGCACTTTGCGACCTGCTGCGCCGGCACGAGATAACAACTCGAAATTTTGCCACATCGACCAACTGCCACCCGTCACGCGATATCCATATCGCGCTTCGCTGTCGACATAATTGAGGCGCACGTCTTGCCAGTCTGCTTCTAACTCCTCCGCCACAATTCTGGCAAGCGCTGTGCCCACATGTTGGCCCATTTCAGATTCGGCCACGTTAACCTGGATCAGTCCATCATGATCAATCGAAAACCAAACTGTAGGTTCAAACTGCCCATTGCTGATGGCTGTCGCAGCAGAGGCGCCCAGCAAGCCTAAGGGCGCAAACGCCAAGGTTAAGCCTGTAACGGACGCGCCCACGAGGAAGCCGCGTCGTGAAACCTGTGCTGCACCAGCATTACGTTTGTTCTGAAGATGGCTGAACTTATTCATAGCTGCTTACTCATAGCTGCTTACTCATAGCTGCTTACTCACAATGACGGCTCTTGATTGCGTTCTGACGCCAATCGAATGGCCGCCTGAATTCGCTTATAAGCCATGCAACGACAGAGGTTTCCATCCATCGCAGCCGTGATTTCACTATCGGTAGGGGATGGGTTTTGCTGCAGCAGGCTCGCCGCTTGCATAATTTGTCCTGATTGACAGTAGCCACACTGGGGTGCCTGAACGTCCAGCCACGCTTGCTGAACAGGATGATCTAGACCCTCAATGGTGGTGATATTCTGATCTGCGACACTGCCGAGCGGGGTAATACAACTGCGTTGGGCAAAGCCATTGACGTGCACCGTACAGGCACCACAAAGGCCAATGCCACAGCCAAACTTTGTACCTTTGTAATTGAGTTCGTCTCTCACCACCCACAACAGTGGGGTATCGACTGGGACATCAACCTCGACCTGCTGCCCATTCAACTTGAATATCGTTGACACAATTTCACCCCCTTTTGATCTTTCCGACAACCTTGCCAGTCGCGCTACCATGAAGCAAGCAGAAGCAAGCAGAAGCAAGCGCGAGGCGAGACGCACCGGCATGTGCCTGCTAGAATACGCCGATTTATTCGATCGAGAATCAATTAATGCCCACAAGTACAGCAGACAAACGGGTCGCGTTCGGCGTCAAGATCCTGAATGCGAATCACAAAGAGGTTCGCCGCCTAAAACGTGACGGTTATGTCGCTGAATTACACGGCAATAAGTTCTGGAACTCTAGCTTTTTGATTATGGATTACTTAAAAAAGAATCCACTCAAAAAGAAGGTTCGCGTGCTCGAAATTGGCTGTGGTTGGGGGCTACTAGGAATTTATTGCGCCAAACAGTTTGACGCAAAAGTCACCGGCATTGATGCCGACGAAAACGTTCTGCCTTATCTTGCATTGCATGCAAAGCTGAACGGAGTTGCTATTGAAGGTCACAAATTGTCGTTTCAGCAATTGACGACAGAAAAGTTGAAAAAGTTCGATGTCATACTGGGTGCCGACATCTGCTATTGGGATGAAATGACCGGGATTCTATACAATCTGATTGCACGGGCTAAAAAGGCCGGTGTTAAAACCATTATGATCGCCGACCCTTGTCGCCCGCCGTTCACCGATCTGGTTAAAAAATGCCGCGGTAAATACGATGTGACCCTCGAGGAAAAATTCCTCAAACGGCCAGTGAATGCCTCTGGTGAGATATTGATCGTAGAATAACAAAGGACTCGCAGATGATCGTCACAACAACACCATCAATCGAAGGCAAGCGTATCACCCAATATCTCGGCATCGTTACCGGCGAAGCCATTCTCGGCGCCAATATATTTCGCGACATGTTTGCCGCGGTTAGAGATATCGTTGGAGGCCGCTCGGCTGCCTACGAACGGGAGCTCGGTAAAGCGCGGGAAATAGCGCTGGATGACCTTGACGACTGGGCCGCGGAACTTGGTGCCAATGCAGTCGTCGGCGTCAGTATGGATTATGAAAGCTTCGGTCAGACCAACGGCATGATGATGGTCAGCGTCACAGGCACCGCCGTTATCATCGAGGATATCACGAATACCTCGGCCTAAGCTGCAGCCTCTGCAATTGCCTCAGCCTCGGCGCGAGCCGTCACAGCATAAAGATAGGCGGGCAAAGCACAGGACAAGCCAATGATCAGGTTGAGCATAATAAATAGCCAGAGCCTGAGTTCTTTTTTGCTGAGCATATAGCTCAAGAAGACCGCTGAACTGATCAACAGATCAACAGATCAACAGATCAGCGGTGAAGCCACCAGACGCACCATTACTAAACAGCGCCTCAACAACACGCATCAGATTTAGCCCTTCTGCGAGAACAAAATTGCTTCATTTTTTTCTCCTTGTCCTTGCATCATCCTATACAAAAACAAGTGAAAAACTGTTCCCCGACGGTAATAACCACTATGCAAAAAAGCCTGAACGACACGACGGCCGTCACTAGGCAGCGTTGATTTTGTTCGATGCCCGGCGTAAAGCATTTGAAACTTCTTCCAGCCGCACCGGCTTGGCCACAAAATCGTCCATTCCCGCGTCACGACAAACCTTGCGATCTTCCTGCATGACGTTAGCCGTCATCGCCACGATATAAGGTTGATTGATATCGTCGTTGATGCGGATTAGGCGCGTGGCCTCGAGACCATCGATTTCAGGCATTTGTATATCCATAAACACCAAATCATATTCATTCTTGCTAAGCATATGCACCGTTTCCCGCCCATTTTGCGCGAGATCGGCAATACAGCCCAACTTCTTTAACATCTGTTGGGCGACCTTCTGATTGATTATATTGTCTTCTGCTAAGAGCACTCTCAGATGATTAAATTGCTCAAGCTGTTTCCGGGCTTTAGTGTCTAAGGTTGGCTTCGCCTCAAGGCCGAGGGCGATCAACAGCGGCGTTGGTAGCAGTGGAATTCTGAGCCACTGCTTCTGATACTTTGAAAAGGCGGAACGTCGTCCAAGTGGACCCAGCATCACAATATTCACGTCGGGATTAGCGACTAGATCATCAACAACAGCAGATTTAACTGACCCGCTATCGATTAAGACAATATCAGCAGCCTGAGCCACGGCCAACTGAATCGAATCATGAACTTCAAGCGTGCCGCCCAGTTCTTGGATTCTACGGTCGACAATATCCGCTAGCTGTTCATCAGCGGTAACAAGATAAATGCTCGCATGATCCGGACTAAACTGTGGTATTGGCCGAGCGTCGGCAACTTTGAGGGTGACAATGAACTTAAATTTGGAACCCTTTCTCGGGTGGCTGTAGACATCTATCTCACTTCCCATCGCCTGAACAATCTCCTTTGAAATCGCCAAGCCTAGGCCAGTGCCACCAAATTTTCGGGTCGTCGTCGCATCACCCTGAACAAAGGGGTCAAACAGATGTGGCAAAGCGGCTGGGGGGATACCAATACCGGTGTCTGCCACCGCGAATTTCAGCGTACAGTGATCATCAATGAGCGCTTCCTCGGTGATCGTGAAGGTGACCGAGCCTTTTTCCGTAAACTTAACGGCATTCGACAACAAGTTCACCAGCACCTGGCGCAACCGCGTGCTATCACCCCTAAAACCTCGGTTCGACATCGCTGGCATATCGAGGCTCAGCTTGAGACCCTTGTACTCCGCTTGATGATCAACAATGTCGAGCGCTTCGGTGACCAGCTGCTCAAGTTTAAATTCACCGTCATCCAACACAACGTTGCCTGTTTCATACTTCGAAAAATCCAAAATTTCGTTGATAATCGACAACAACGACTCACCGCTATTGCGGATAATTTCTGCATAACTGCGCTCTTTGCTACCGAGTTCACCGTCCAACAACAGGGACGCCATACCGATAACCCCGTTCATCGGCGTGCGGATTTCATGACTCATATTGGCAAGAAAACGGGTTCTAGCAATTACTGCAGACTCTGCTGAGTCCCGAGCACGGGTCAGCTCCTGCTCCTTGGTCACAATCTCTGTGACATCCATCGCCACACCGACAACACGCTGTTTGCCAGGCTGCCCAACGCGGCCTGCCTTCACCGTATACCACCGAGAGTAGTTTTTCCCATCAGAACCCTTGACCGTCACCTCAAAGTCCTCACCGGTCTTGGCACAGTTGGTGATACCGGCATTAATCCGCCGCCAATCTTCAGCATCCGTTACAAAGTCTTCAGCCCGAATCTCTTTGCCCTCTTCAACACCCAAAAATAGATGCGCGGTCTGGCTCCAGATAAATTGCTGAGTGTCGTGGATGTATTCCCAGCCCGCCATTCGCGCAACGCTTTGCGACTTCTCGAGCCACATGCGCTGCTGATCTAACTCCAACTGAATCACCAACATAGAGTTACCGACCAGATAAATGATCGACACCATTGGCAACAGAATTGTCATGGCGCTGATTCGCGACATGACCGGTTCAGGTACGAGAAAAATGATCAATAGCAAACCGAATGCCCAGCTCCCCAATACCGCCAGCATCCATTGCCGACCTGGAGAGACCGCGCACAGCATCGACAAAACCACCATCGAGATCACAAAGGTTTCGGCATCAAGGTGGTGCTGCCAGGACATGTTCATAATATGGAGCAGAACGGCCACCGAGACAACGAAGCTAGTTTCCGATAGATAGCGCTCAGTGAGGGATTTGGGGGCTGCCATCAGACAGAACCAAGCACAAACCAGCGACACAATAAGTCGGGTCGTCTGAGCACCATCATCACTCTCAGGGAAAAACGCTCGCGATAGGTAGGACCCACCGACGGCGATTAACCCAACGAACGCAGCAATGCGAAACCGCTGCAAGGGGGACATGTTCTGCAGAATCGGGGTTATCAAACCGATAATCCATCTAACGTATGACCAGAGTATAGATGGGACGGCTTATCTCGCCAGTTCAATCAGACAGGAAGCGCAATTCGGGAACACCGGAATTCGACAGCCAGACATACGCGGCCTGGCCAAATAGACGGCCAATACGGTCAGCATCCTCTTGACTGATGCCGAGAATCAGATAGCTGTCTTCCTGCCAGTCACCGTCAGGATGAACGCCCTGCCCGACAAAATAGTTTAATCGAAGGACCTCGATCTCGGTCAACAGATCAGCTTGCCGTGCATAGTTGTCGTCTATTAACGCGACTTCACCGCCGGGATTCCATGCGGTTACAAACGCGCCAGTTTCTACCGAAAAGCTCGCAAAGAGAGCCCGAATAGAATCGTTACGCTCACCGATATGCAAAATTAGCGGCGGGTCGTCATCAATAATATAATCCGTTGTTTCGAACCGATTGAGCATTTCTGATCGCAGCTTCATGCTTGCCGCCACCAGGCAACGCCATGCTCATCTTCTTCACAGGTCAACATACGGCGGTCCAACGCACAATGCAGGTGCGCAATGGCTTCACCTGTTGCTGGGAAAAAACTCATATCCGTAATCTCGCTCTTAAACAGCGCCGGAAATACATCAACGGCGCGCTTGGGGGTTTCGCATAGATCGTAGAGCTTCTCGAGCGCAACCTCATGCCAATCAATCAGAGCAGTCAATCGTTCGTGAACCCCTTCGTAGAGACTCTCATGTGCCGGCAGCACCAGCAGATTGGGCGGCAGTTGATCACGGATATGGGCGCAGGAGTTGAGAAAATCGCGGAGCGGGTTGGCCAGAGGCTCCGAGGGTTGAACACTGATGTTGGGGGTGATTCTGGGCAATATTTGGTCACCTGCAATAATCACCTTAAGTTCAGGGCAATAGAGGCACACATGCTCTGGTGCATGCCCATAACCCATGACGGCGCGCCACTCCCGGCCACCAATTTCAATATATTGGCCATCTTGAATGCGCCGATAACCCGCAGGCAGTGGCGCAATATTGGCACCAAATTGACCAAACCGTTCTCGATAACGATCCAGTCGCTGCTCTGTAAAACCCGCGCGCTGATAGAAACGGATGGCATCCTGAGGCACATCACTTGGCCCATCGGCGGCCATCACTTTACACATATAAAAGTCGCTGCGACTCATCCACAGTTCGCAGTCCCACTTGTCAGTTATCCATCCGGCATTGCCCGTGTGGTCAGCATGAAGATGCGTGGCGATCACACGAGTCACTGGTTTACCTTCCAGATACTTGTCAAAGATGGTTTCCCAATGAGCTTGAACATCATCGCGGAACAGTCCGGTATCAACGATGGTCCAACCCGGTCCGTCTCGTAGTAGCCAAACGTTGATGTGATTGAGCCGACCCCACATGGGCATTCTGATCCAATAGACGCCATCTTTGACTTCCGTTATTTCGCCGGGGCCAGGTGCTTGGTCTTGAAACCGGTAAGTGAGCGGGTCAAATCCGCGCTTGGACATATTGTCGACCAAAATCATTTCCAATTAGTTAAGCTGATTGACCATTATGCTGGTCTAGGGCTGACCGTGACAAATGTCAATCTCAGACAATGGCTAGAGTTGCTCCATGAACCATGGTTCAAGTCACTCAAAAAGCATTATATAGCGGCAGAGCATTTTTTTGGTTTGGAGGGAATTAGGTCGTCGGGTCCAAAGGTGTTAACTGGGCTTCAAACAACGCATCCAAGCCCACTAGCAGTAACACACTGACAATCGCCGCAACCAGATGCACTAAAGGCAAGCCCATCATCCAATCGGCCGACAGCCAACCAAACCAGACGGAGAGCCCAAGCCCTGCAGCCGCCAGCAACGCTAGGCCGGCGGACAGGAACAGCGATAGTCGCTTTGCTTGCTTTTCCGCCGTCCGCACCCGAATACGGATAATTCGATCCATGACCCGGAACGAAAACCCTGCTGGTGCCGAACCTACATTTCGCTCAAGACCCTGAAACAGAGTTTGGTCAGCCGCCGCATCAGGACCTTGCTCAGAACCCTGTTCAAAACTCCGGGTTGTGACACCGGCTTCGATATTCTGCTGAACCTCTGCTTCTTTATTGGTATCAGGATCACGCATTAAATGGCCTCTTCTCCTAAAGTTGCTTCAAGTTTTTGTTTTAATTTTTTACGCGCCCGAAACAATTGATTTTTAACAGTGCCGATTGGTTTATCCACAATTGTCGCGATTTCATCCACCGTACAACCTTGCTGATGGTAAAGACTGATGACAGTTCTATCACCAAGCCCCAAATTCGCAACCGCCAGGTCGAGCGCCCGATGTAAGGCAACATCGAATTGTTCTGCGAACTCAATCGGCTCTGAAAGCTCGCTCAGCTCCTCGAACTGCACCTTAACTTTGCGCAAATGAGACAGTGCAGTTCGATACGTCACGGTATACAGCCAGGTCGAAAACTTACTTTCAAACCTAAATTTAGCGAGTTTGAAGTAAACCCTAGTAAACACATCCTGCGCCAACTCCTCACGATCCTCAAGTTGAGGGATCAAACGGTTCAACAGTTGCCAGACGAGGTTTTGATAGCGCTCGATAAGCAACTGATAGGCGTCGTCGCGCCCCGCAAGAGCTGCGCGTACCAGTGCTTCATCAGATTGTTCATCATTCATGGCTATAGGACGCTACCCGCGTTCATGCGGTTGCATTTATCGATGGACAAAAAGTGGTTCTACTGCTGAGTCTCATTGGCCTAAATTTTTTCTTAGAAAAGGTGCAACCCAAACCGTTGCCTGCGCATCTCACTTTGCACATTAACCAGTTTGGAATTTTAACAATGGAAGAGCTCATCCCTATTGTCTTGTTTATTAGCATGTTTGGTGTCATCGGCTACGTCACCCGGGTCATTTCAGACAATCGAGTCCGGCGCGAGATGATTGTTAATAAGGTATCCGAAGATATCATTCAGAAACTGTTTCTCGAGAATCGTGCAGAGGACTTTAACTCAAACCTAAAATGGGGAATTGTTAGCGTCGCACTCGGTACTGCGCTCGCTATTATCCAGATGACCGAACTCACAAGTGAAGAGCCTCTCACGTTTGGTCTCGGCTTTTTAGCCGCAGGGTTTGGCCTGCTCGCCTACTATGGCTTGAAGCGGAATGGCTAGGGTTTGCAGGGTAATGCCTAGGAGACTCGACATTTAC
>JBNMQM010000075.1:0-18612 GCA_051278195.1 Candidatus Azotimanducaceae bacterium | reverse complement strand
GGCGCGGATGTCGCGTCAGTGATTTGCGATGTCACCAATTTGGACTCAATGAAAGCCGCGGCACAGGCTACGCTAGACCGCTTTGCCAAAGTGCATATCGTGGTCAACAACGCAGGCGTTCCCATGAACGGTCGACCAGGACGAATCCCGATGGAAGATTGGCGCTGGGTTATGGATATCAATCTTATGGGCGTGGTTCATGGCGTTGAAGTGTTTGCACCGATTTTGCAAGAGCAAGGCGAAGGAGGGCACTTTCTTAATACGGCATCTATGGCTGGACTTATGGCTCAAGCTGGAGTCGCACCCTACGTGGCATCAAAATTTGCCGTCGTTGGGTATTCAGAATCTTTGCGAGATGAGGTTGCTGCCGACAATATTGGCGTCAGTGTGCTTTGCCCAGGCTACGTGAAAACGGGTATTCATAGTGCCATGTTCGACAGACCATCTCTTAAAACGACAACGGACGAGTCGGTTAAAGGTAAGCGTTATGAAGGTATGAATAATCTGATTGAAAATGGCATGGACCCCGATGCAATTGCTAACTGGGCGGTGGATTGCGTCGTCGACAATAGGTTTTATGTATTCGCAAATCCAGAAATTCGGCAGGCATATGCAGCGCGAAGTGCAGCCATTCTGGCTGACTTTGACGCCCTGATAAGTGATGGCCGATTTTCATCATAAATCGATAGGGACATGGTATAAAATTCACCCACTAGGTGCGAAAAAAAGATGACAGAACCCAAGGGAATAAAAGTAGTCTTTGAAGGTTCGATTGTGAGACTGATTCTCGATCGCCCTAAGCAACTTAATGCACTGAATGATGATATTCGAAAGACGATCGCGGTTACGCTGAACGAGTTGATGGAGAGACCTGATATTCGCTTGCTGGTGTTATCCGGCGAGGGCAAGTCATTCTGTTCGGGTGCAGATCTAAAAACGACCTCATACCCAAAGGTTGAGGGCGATTGGTCCACTCGAAGAAATCGGACGGCGACGTGGCAGCGCGTTCTAGAACAATTAGACCGCATCCCTCAGGTAACGATCGCCTCAATGCAAGGAAATGTGATCGGCGGAGGCGCGCTGCTAGCCACAGCTTGCGACTTCCGGGTTATCTCAGAAGATGTAGTGTTTCGAATACCCGAACTTGCTTTGGGCATTCCGAATGTCTGGAACGGCACGCCATTGTTAGCGCGTGAGGTTGGTTTAGCCGTCACTCGAGATTGGGTCATGACGGCGAGAAAAGTAGACGCCCTTGAGTTGAAGCAAAGTGGCTGGGCTCAACGCGTCGCCAAAAGCGGAGCGCTGGTCGAAGAAACCGAAAAGCTGATCAAAGAGCTGTTGGATATACCAGCAGCGTCGCTTGCGATGACGCGAGCGATGACGTCAGCACTCGGCAAATCAGCTTCAGGAATGTCTATGGGTTGGGCCGATGCAGACTTACAACAATGGGCTTTTACAGAAGAAGAATATAAGGAGACCATTCGAAGCTATACAAAAAATGTGGGTAGCAAAACAAAAAAATAGCCCCCGAGTTCATCCCTCTGATGGTCAGCCGTCAAGCAGGGCACTTGAATACTCATTAGGACAAGGACCACGGCTACCCCCAAAACGAACAATGCCCGCATAAGCGGGCATTGAGCATTACGACTGGATCACAAGGTTAGGCAGAGATTGATCTCTTTCTGCTAGCACCCAAACCAAGCAAGCCTAAGCCAAACAGCAGTAACGAAGCCGGTGCAGGCACTTCTACAGTGTTGAGATTTGACTTGTCATACCAGCCTTGAGAGCCGTAGCTGTAGGTTTCAATGGTGTCATTCAATGAGTTGTAACCAAAAGTACTGTTCTGGGAGATATGGAACCAGATGCCAATCTTATCGTCAAAAGCGATACCCGTGTAGTCCGCAGCTGTCTCCGGCGCACTCCAACCGTTGATCGCTGTTGCATCAATATCAATACTGATCGAATCGGCGCCGACGCTGAATGTGTCTGTCTGCAGGAGAATGCCAGGATTGATGATGCTATTTGCATTGTTCTGGCCATTGTAAGCGTAGGTCGTCAGAACACCGGTATCCATGTCGCCGTACATAATGGCCAGCTCGTTAACGTCAGAGCTTTTAGGGTTCGGTCCGTTGTTAATGACCAACCAAAAACCATCGATGCTGGTCGGATCCTGATTAAACGTAACGTCCCAGGTAAAGTCGTCCGTTACATCATTGAAGGTGGCGCTAACGGTGCTGAGCTTATCCGCGATGCCGCCGTTGTTTGCATTCAGATCTTCGTATTCAAAGATCGTCGCGCTGGCGTGGCTAGAAATGAGCAAAAGGCTGCTGAGTAGTATCGCTTTCATGTGTTAATTGACCCGCTTTGTATTAATTCACTATTGGTAGTAGTGATAGCAAAAGTCATGCCGTCGGATAAAGTCTATAATAAACAGCAGCATAGTAGTCGGTGTGCTTTCATGTGTAAAATTTCTCGACATTGTTTATGGGGGTAAATTGGCAATCAAGCACCTTAGGGTCGGGTATTGGGCATGCCACTAGATGCTCAATACAGACAAGCCCTCTGTGCCGGTTTCGAGAAATTGGGTGCTGTGGAATATGGATGCCTTGGCGCACACGGCGATGTTGCCGCGCGGTGGTGAGCTACCCAGACTGACCACAGCCATCGATTCTTCGCTGGGTCAGCGTAAAATTCATGATGCCAATGGCGATGAACTGTCGCTGGATAGTCTGCTCGAAAAACACGATTCGGATGGCTTCTTGGTGTTGCGGGACAATCAGGTCGCGTTCGGCGTCTTGATGGAAAAATATGATATTGATCTGGCTGCTTCGCCAGTTCAGTATATTGAGGAGCTTAAGGGTTCGGGATTCGAGCACGCCAGTATTCAAGACGTGCTGAGCCAGGCCTTAGCCGTTGCCTTTAAGGAAAACTACGTCGACCCTGATTCAGATTTCCTGCGCTATTATGCCCCGGCTATGGGGTTGGGGTTTATTCCGGGTGCGCAAGATGTGCAACCGGCTGAAGCCGATATCTATGGTCTCTATGACCTTCTAGCAAAATTCATTCGGCAAGACAGTGCGAACCTGCCAGGCGGGATGTTCGAATACAATTCGGCCAACGCCGATGTTATCGGCTGGCTGATCGCACGCCTGTCGGATATGCCGCTACATCACTTTATCAGCCAGCACATCTGGTCAAAGCTGGGCACCTATCACGACGCGGCGAGCAACTGGTGCCTGCCGCATGGATCGACGAGACACTGAATCTTGACGATATGGATCGGCAGCGCTACGCCAAAAATTCACTCTATGGTAACGAGTTGTGGCAGTACTATAAAAATATGTGGTGGATTCTCGATCCGTCCAAGGGCGAGTATGCAGCGTGTGGCATCCATGGTCAGCTTATCTATATCAACGGTTCGACCAACACTGTGATCGCCCAATTTTCCAGTCAACCGACTGCGTCCCAGATTGGTTCTGTCGAGTTTCGCTCTAAGCTCACGGCCATCAGGGAAATTGCTGGCTAACGTCACAATATATGGCACTATTTGTGTTGAGGAACATCTTATCCTGAGAAGCATCACTTTTAAGAGGGGACGTCATGCAGTCCAATGCTGAGAATCGGTCAGTGATCAACCTGACGACAGTATTGCTGTGGATCGGTTGGTTAACAGTAGTCTTCTTCGTCATCTTCAAGACCACGACCCAGACGAATTATGCGGTGCTGAGTACCAGCATGGCGGCTGACTTTGGCTTGAGTCTTGGCGAGATAGGGGTTCTTGGTTCAATCTACATTCTCGGCTTCGCGCTAATGACCATTCCAGCAGGCGCGATGCTGGATTTTTATAATCCGCGTTACGTGCTTACTTTGAGTGTCCTCACAGTGAGTCTAGGTGCTTTGATCTTTGCGGCCGCACCTAGCTGGTGGTCAGTTTGTCTGGGACAATTTGTTATGGGCATCGGCGGTGCATTCGGCTATCCAGCGCTGGGTTTTTTCACTCGACATGTTTTCGGTGTACGCAGGTTTACTTTCATGATGGCGATGGCTGGCGTGATAGTGTCCTTGTTTGCCACGTTGACTCAAGGTGGCGCGGCGAGTCTATTGAACAGCTATGATTGGCGCACGATTACGCTCGCGCTTGGAGCGTTTGGGGTTGGTCTCGCAGTGCTGATGTTGTTGGTCGTTAGTGGAGAGTCCCGAGACGGCAGCAAATCGTTGCCGACATTTGCGCGAGCGCTTAGCAGGGATCTGAAGGTTGTGCTCGTGGTGCCACGTCTCTGGGGTAGTGCGCTGGTGGGTGCGGTTGGTTTCAGCGCTTATTTGGCGTTTGGCGTCGTCTGGGGTGTGCAACTTTTGATGGAGCAAGGTTATGAGGCAACCCAAGCTGGTTATATCGGCTCCCTGTTATGGATCGGTGGTGCGATCGGTGCGCCTGGTATTGCGATACTGAACTCACGCATGGATAGCTACAAGATCCCAGCCGTCGTGTTCAGTCTGGGGTGCGCACTCTGTATCGCCTCTTTATGTTTCAGTGGTTCAGCTAATCCGACCTACAGCAGTACGCTTGTTTTGCTAACGGGATTTTTTGGAGGGGGCGCCACGGTACTCGGTTTTGGCTATGGCATGCAGCTGTGCGCACTGCATCTGGCTGGTACTGTAACAGCCTTTGTTAACTTTCTTTTGTTCGCAGTTTCCGGCGTGATGATGGTTGTCCCCGGAAAAATGATTGATCTGGGTTTCGCTGACTCGCTGTCGCAGACCATGCTGGTATTTCCAGTGATGTTGACTGTGGTGGCTATCCTTGTGGGCATTTTTTATCGTGATGATGTCCGGCCCAGCGATGCGTCGGATTAAAAAAGAGAGCATGGGGCCAAAGAGGTGAACGTTAGCGTTACAGCTAACGAGCGCCATCGTCTTATTGGCTTAATAGCTAAAGTGTTTGATCTTCTCACCTTTGATACCTAGCTCCGTCATCGCTTCAATGCCGACGTCCAGGTGTTTTTGCACCCAGGTACGTGAGACTTTTTTGTCCGAGTCCGAGGTCTTGACGCCATCTGGTGTGACGGGCACGTCAGATACCAGTAACAGTGCGCCGCGGGCAATTTCATTGTGGTGACCGACGATAAAATAGGTAGCGGTTTCCATATCAATTCCGATGCAGGTCATGTCCTTTAGTTTTTGTAGGAAGGCCTCGTCATGTTCCCATACGCGTCGGTTCGTGGTGTAAACCACTCCAGTCCGGTAGTCCAACTCATGCTCACGAAGTTTATCTGAGACAAATTTGTGCAGTTTAAAAGACGGCAATGCGGGTACTTCTGGTGGGAAGTAGTCATTGCTCGTGCCTTCACCGCGAATGGCAGCAATAGGCAGAATAAAGTGACCGATCTCGCTGGATCGCTTTAGGCCACCGCACTTTCCTAAAAAGAGGACGCCCAACGGATTTATCGCTGTTAACAGGTCCATGATGGTGGCGACATTGGGCGAGCCAATACCAAAATTGATCATCGTTAGATTTGCACCATTGCTGGCAGCTTGCATCGGCTTGTCGCGGCCATAGATTTCGCAATCGAATCTCTCGGCAAATACCCGCAAGTACTCGTCAAAGTTGGTGAGTAGAATATATTGGTTAAATTTTTCTAGAGGCATACCCGTGTAGCGGGGTAGCCAGTCTTTGACCAGGGCCTCTCGGCTAATAGTTCTGTCCATTTAGTACTCCATTTCTATAGTGGTTATCCGACTCTAATTTCGGCTGCCCGGATTAAGATTCGGCGATTAACACTCCAGTGCGATTCCCTCTTTTACAGGACGCACTGTCCAGTACGGTGCTGTTGGTGGTTTTTTTGATACTTAAGATTAGTGATTGTGTTCCTTGGGCGGCGTCAGACCGCAACCAGATAGAATCATCCGGCTTAAAAAGTTGCTCACGTCCGCTAGCATATCCTCGTCGAATTTTGGTTTGCTCATCAGTAATGAAATTTGTGCTTCAAAGTCCGCATAGTGCTGAGTCGATGACCAGATCAAAAATATCAGATAGGTGGGGTCGACTGACTGCATCTTGCCCTGCTTGATCCAGGACTCGATCACCGCCGCGCGATCTTTGAGCCATGGTCTCATCTGGTTGCGCAAGTAATGACTTAAGTGAGGGGCTCCCTGAATAATTTCACTCGCAAATAGTCTAGAGGCGATGGGGTCTTCAAAGGAAAACCGAACCTTGTTACGGATAAATTGATCCAGCGCCACTGCAGGGTCATCGTCTTCCTTGATGTCGTCAAACTGATCATTCCAGCGATCAACGATGTTGTCTAACACTGCGATATAGAGGCTTTCTTTTGTCTTGAAGTAGTAATGAACATTTCCTTTGGGCAGGCCAGCCCGATCGGCAATCGCCTGCATGCGAGCCCCTTTTAGGCCATGGCCAGCAAACTCCAAGGTGGCAGCGTCGATAATAATGGCGAAATTGCGGTCCCTGATGCTTGGCTCAACATCGCTAGATGTCTCTGTTTTGTGTGCTATTTGCATAATTTTTTGTATCGCTTTGTATTGCTGTCTCTTGTTCTTTTGGGTACTGTAACAAGATTGTTGTCCAAATGGTCAACTTTTAAGAAAACCATTTCAAATAGAGCCTTGTGTCGATGTTTATTAACGATCAAATGTTTGATTTGGACGCTGTCAGCCTTGCGCCCACTGAGACCGTATTGCAGTTCTTGCGCAGGCATGGGCTCACTGGCACCAAAGAAGGTTGTGCTTCCGGCGATTGCGGCGCTTGCACCGTCATGGCTGGAACAGTGGCAGGCGGGGAAATTGAGTACCGAACCATCAATGCTTGTATTGCTCCCATTGGTCAGTACGTTGATCAGCATCTGGTCACGGTTGAAGGCCTCGAAGGCGATGACGGCTTGCACCCTGCACAGCAAGCAATGGTGGCCTGTCATGGTTCGCAGTGTGGGTTTTGTACACCAGGGTTTGTTATGTCTTTGGCGGCTATGGTTGAACAGCCCCCACCAATCATTGATGCAGATTCTGTCCGTGAGGGTATCTCTGGCAACCTATGTCGTTGCACGGGTTATCGACCTATCGTAGAAGCTGGTTTACAAGCATTAAAAACCGGCAGCCCTGGCATTGTAAAAAAGCTGTCAGGTCAAACGGCGATCAACAATATTTTACAGAATAGCGCGACGTCCGTGCAGCGTCCCAATGACCTTGTTGGTTTGAATTTGGCGGTGCATAACGCCCAGGGTGCCAAACTGATTGCGGGCGGTACTGACTTGATGCTGGCAGTGACCCAACTCTACGAGCAGTTTCCGCTTATTGATGTGACCGGCGTGCAAGAGATGCAAGTGCTCGCGCAAGATGAGTCGATGACGACCATTGGTGCAGCCGTAAATTACACCCGGCTCGAAACATTTTTCGCCGAGCGTTCACCAGAAACGGTCAAGCTGTTGCATCGACTGGGTTCAAGGCAGATTCGCAATAACGGGACGCTGGGGGGTAACCTGGCGAATGGATCTCCCATCGCGGATATGCCGCCGATTCTTCTGGCCTGGGATGCTGTGATTGAGGTCGGTTCGACTATTAAGCCAACCCGGCAGGTGCCAGTCAGTGATTTCTATCAAGGCTACCGGCAAACTGTTCTAGGCGATAACGAATACATCATCAGTGTGTCGGTGCCGAACACCTCGATGGCGAGATTCCACCGATTCTATAAAAACTCCAAACGGATAGAGGATGATATCTCTTCGGTGATGGGTGCCTTCAGCTTTCAGTTACAAGAGGGCGTCATTGCGATAGCACGCGTGGCTTTCGGCGGAATGGCAGCGATGCCGGTTCGACTTGAAGAAGTTGAGTCTTTGTTGGTCGGCCAGGCGGTAAGTGATCAGTTGATAGCGAAGGCAACATTGTTAGCAAGTCAGCGCTTGAAGCCCATGACTGATGTCAGGGCCAGTGCAGACTATCGCTCTGCGATGGCGTTGCAGATGCTCGCTAAAGCGCTGAGACAGTTGAATGGTGAATCCCTAATTGATATTACTCAGTTCGATAGAGAGGCTGCGTCATGAGCCAGAGCCAAAACACGGTCAAGCGTACAGTCGGTAAAGATATAGAACACGAGTCTGCCGTTAAGCATGTCACGGGGCGGGCGCATTATATTGATGATATTCCTGAAGTGCAGGGCACCCTGCATGTGGCTGTCGGTATGTCTCCTTATGCAAAGGCGACCATCAAGTCGATGGATCTCAGCAAAGTCCGTCAGTCTGTTGGTGTCGTTGACGTCATTACCGCGGATGACGTGCAGGGTTCGACAGATGTTGGTCCTGTCTATCCAGGTGACCAGCTGTTGGCGAAGGTATCCGTAGAATTCGTCGGTCAGGCAGTATTTGCCGTTGCCGCTAACAGCCTTGATGAGGCGAAACGAGCGGTGCTATTGGCAGATATTGAATATGACATCGGTGAGCCCATTCTTTCTATCCAAGATGCGCTTGAGCGATCTGATTTTTTGTTACCTACTCGACAGTATCGTCTTGGTGATGCAGAGGCTGCTCTTGCGAATGCGCCTCATCGGCTCAAGGGTGAGCAACTGATCCGTGGCCAAGAGCATTTTTATCTAGAAGGCCAGATTGCTATGGCCATCCCTGGGGAAGATGGCAGTGTTTTTGTCTATTCCTCTACTCAGCATCCAACGGAAGGTCAAAAACTGATCGCCAAGGTTTTGGGTATTGATCAGAATTTGGTTCAGGTCGAAACGCGACGCATGGGTGGTGGCTTCGGCGGTAAGGAAACTCAGGCCGCGCCACTTGGTTGTCTGGCGGCACTATTTGCTGTGCGGACGGGTAAAGCGGCGAAATACCGAATGCCAAGACAAGATGACATGGTGCAGACCGGCAAGCGCCATGACTTTTGGAATCGTTACGATTGTAGTTTCGACGATGATGGTCAATTGCGCGGTGTTAAAATGCAGCTCGCGGGTTTGTGTGGATGTACTGCGGACTTATCCGAAGGCATCGTCGACCGTGCGATGTTCCATGCTGACAACGCCTATTTCCTTAACAACGCGGAAATCACCGGGTATCGCTGTAAAACCAATACCGTATCCAATACCGCCTTTCGTGGGTTTGGTGGACCCCAGGGCATGATGCTTGCGGAATCGATGATGGACGACATCGCGCGGCACCTTGAATTGGATCCGCTCGATGTGAGGAAGACCAATCTATACAGCGAAGGCCGGAGCGAAACACCTTATCACCAGCAGGTGGAACAACACGTTATTGCTGATCTTATGGACGAACTCGAATCCACCAGCCAATATCGTCAGCGTCGTGCAGACATCAAGGCATTCAATGCCGAGGATGGCCAGTTCCGTAAGGGCTTGGCGCTGACGCCCGTCAAGTTCGGTATTTCTTTCACCGCGATTCATTTAAATCAGGCGGGTGCACTGGTTCACGTATACACAGACGGCAGCATTCTAGTAAATCATGGTGGCACCGAAATGGGCCAGGGGCTGCATACGAAGATTTGTCAGGTAGTTGCCGAAGCGTTCGGCGTCTCGCTCGACAGCATCCGCATCAGCGCCTCGCGCACTGACAAGGTGAATAATACGTCACCGACCGCTGCATCTGCGGGCACCGACCTAAATGGTATGGCTGCACTGGATGCGGTTAACCAAATTAAGACTCGGATGGCGGGTTTTCTTGCCGAGCACTTTGATGTGCCTGCCGGCGACATTGAGTTTAACGATGACCAGGTTAGTGCGGGTGACGAGACGCTAACCTTTGTTGATGCAGTGAAGCTCTCGTATATGAACCGGGTGCAACTCTGGGCCTCGGGTTTTTACAAGACACCGGACATTCACTTCGATAAGGAAGCAGGCACAGGCACGCCGTTCTACTATTTCGCTCATGGGGCTGCCGTTTCAGAGGTGGTGGTTGACACCTTGACTGGCGAATATCGGGTGACGCAAGTGGACATTTTGCAAGATGTCGGTGATGCCATTAACCCGGCAATTGATATTGGCCAAATTGAAGGCGGTTTTGTTCAGGGTATGGGCTGGCTGACAACGGAAGAAATACTTTGGGATGATACTGGTCGATTGATCTCTAACAGCCCTGCAAACTACAAGATCCCTACCGCCTATGATGTGCCGGATGCGTTCAATGTCCGCTTATACAATCGAGCCAATCACAAACCGACTATTTATCGCTCAAAGGCAGTTGGCGAGCCACCCTTGATGCTGGCGATCAGCGTTTGGTGTGCACTTCGGGACGCTTGTGCGAGCGTCGCTGATTACCGGTTTAACCCGCTTGTGAATTCTCCGGCGACACCGGAGCAGGTTTATTATGCCATCCAGTCTGCTAAGCACTTCATCAAAGACGCCAAAAAGGGGTTAGTAAAGTGAACCAAACCATCAACTGGCAAGCTGCGGTGAATCAATGCCACGATAGAGGGGTAGGCTTTGTCCTCATCACAGTGGTCGGCGCAACCGGGTCGACGCCGAGAGAAGGGGGTAGCAAGATCGTTGTGACGGAGGATCAAACCTTCGACACGATAGGCGGCGGTCAACTGGAGTTTCTCGCGATCCAAAAATCTCGAGAACTGCTGATTGATGGTGTGAGTCTGCAAAAGCTCGAGCATTTTCCACTCGCCAGTAAGGCAGAGCAATGTTGTGGCGGTAGCATGACCTTAATGTTCGAAGTCTTTCCTGCGGCAGGTTTACAGCTAGCGATTTTTGGCGCGGGTCATGTGGCAAAAGCCGTGATCAAGATTCTAGCTGAGTGTGATGCCCGGATCGACTGGGTGGACGCCAGGCAGGAACAGTTTCCGAGTGAGCTACCCTGCAATGTGATAGCCCATTCGGCCCTTGATCCATTACAGTTTGCTGGGCAACTCAAGGCGAATACCAAAGCGCTCATCCTGACCCACGATCATGCATTGGATTACCGTATTCTAGCCACACTATTGGATGAAACAGATATTGACTATATCGGTCTGATTGGCTCGGAGACCAAAGCCAAACGATTTATGAAACGTCTGCAACATGACGGTTTTTCCGCCGACGACCAATCTCGCTGCAGGTGTCCTGTGGGCATACCCGCTGTGAAAGGCAAACGGCCGATGGAAGTTGCCGTTTCTATTGCAGCAGAAGTGTTGTCTCTTGCGATAGACCCTGCTCAGGCTGATCGACGAGGTGTGAGCTGGCGTGAGATTAAAGCGGCTCTCAAAGATATGAAGTCTGACTCAAGTACCGACACGAAGCCTGTGAAATGACACTCGATGAATTCAATGAAGCGGCGCGTGAGAAGGCCATTGCTGAGTTAAAAGTCAGCCTCGGTTGTCGCCGTTGGGCGGAACAGATGGCGGACGCTCGACCTTTTGAATCCACGGTCGACGTTGTTCAAGCTGGCAGGGCACAATGGCAGCGTGCTACTGAGGAGGAGATTTTGGAGGCATTCACCGCGCACCCGCAAATCGGTGACCTTGATGCGCTGCGAAACAAGTACGCCTTTACTGCGAACGCCGAGCAAGGCCAGATTTCAGGCACTGATGAGGAAACTTTGGTTGTCCTACGGGACGACAATCGGGCGTACCTGGAAAGGTTTGGTTTCATCTTCATTGTTTGCGCCACTGGTAAGTCAGCAGCGGCAATGCTCGAATTACTTCAAGCTCGGTTGCCGAACGATCGCGCCACAGAGCTCACAAACGGAGCCCATGAACAATGGCTCATTACAGAGCTTCGATTAAACAAATTCTTTAGATAGGATCTCTTCATAAACAAGCGCTTCATAAACAAGCACTTCAAAGGGAATGCACCTTGATAGACCGAGCACCGATTACGACGCACATTTTAGATACCAGCACTGGTCGACCCGCGTCGGGTGTCCGTTTGGCGTTATTTGGTCCGGAGGGGAAGATCACGACAGGGGTGACGGATGGGGATGGCAGAGTGACGACATGGCACGATGCATTCGAATTACAGAGCGCGAAGTATCGAATTGAGTTTGAAGTTGAACCCTATTTTGCTGAAAAAAAAGCCGCTTCATTTTATGAAGATGTGCACATTTCCTTTCGAGTGCTGGACACCAGCGAGCACTACCATGTGCCGTTATTGCTGAGTCCCTTCGGCTACTCTACCTACCGGGGTAGTTAAATGGGCCGAATGATTCGGGGTCGAATTCTGCATTTCGTCAGTAGCCAACCGCCAGTGCCAGAGTACTTTGAAGATGGTGTGCTGTTCATCAAAGATGGGCTTGTGCAGAACCTGGGCGACGCCCACGCACTGGAGCAAGAGGGGCTGGATTTGAGTCGTGTCGAGAATATACCAGGACTCATCATGCCAGGTTTTATTGATAGCCATGTACATGCTCCTCAGTTAGAAGTGATGGGTTCTTACGGGCGCCAGCTCCTCGACTGGCTCAATGATTTCACGTTTCCGGCTGAGGCAAAGTTCGGCGACCCTATCTACGCTGCTGCGGGCATAAAGCGATTTATTGACGGACTGCTGCAAAATGGTACGACCACTGCCATGGTTTACGGTACGAGCCATAAGCACACGGCAGACGAGCTGTTCAAACAGGCTTATGACAAAGGCATGCGGCTGCTCGGCGGTAAAGTCCTAATGGATCGCAATGCCCCGGACAACCTAGTCGACACTGCAGCAAGCGGTTACCGGGATAGTCAGCAGTTGATTGAGGAGTGGCATGGCAAAGGCCGGTTAGGCTATGCCGTGACGCCTCGCTTTGCCGGTACTTCGACCCCAGCACAAATGGCGTCAGTCGAGAAGCTGCAAATGGAGTATCCGGACACTTGGTTGCAAACTCACCTCTCGGAAAATTTGGCCGAAATCGATTGGCTACTGTCGTTGTATCCTGATGCAGACGATTACCTCCATGCGTATGAGATCTATGGCATGAATCATCCGAGGGCAGTGTTTGGGCACTGCCTGCACTTGAGTGATGATGAGGTGATGCGGCTCGCCGACAAAGGCGGGCGAATCGCGTTCTGTCCAACGTCAAACCTGTTTCTTGGTAGTGGCTTATTCGACCTCGAAAAAATGAAAGCGGCCAACATACCTGTGACTATAGCTACCGATGTTGGTGGTGGTACAAGCTTGTGTTTGTTGCCCACGTTGGGCGAGGCCTACAAGATATGCCAATTAAAGGGTTACAGCTTGCACGCCTATGAGGCATTTTGTATGGCAACTCTTGGTAATGCCGAGGGACTGTTGCTCGATCAATACATTGGCAATTTTTTGCCAGGTAAAGAAGCTGATTTCATTGTGTTGAATGCCGAGCGTATGCCGAACGTTCTGCAAAGACTAGTCACCGCGACAACGCTGGAAGAAGAACTGTTCATTTACATGACTCTGGGCGATGAGCGGCTCATTGAGCAGACCAATATTCTTGGCCGCCTTCAGTATTCAGCAGAGAAAGCTTAATGGAATGGTTAGCAAGTTATGCGGTCGACTGGTTCAGTGTCATTGTGCGCTGGCTTCACTTGATTACCGGCATCGCATGGATTGGCGCATCGTTACACTTTGTATTTCTCGACAACAGTCTTGAAGAACCTACCGAAGAAGATAAGAAAGCGGGTGTGAAAGGTCAGCTGTGGGCGATCCATGGCGGCGGCATTTATAATTTCAGCAAGTACCAGCTCGCACCACCCTCATGGCCGAAAAACTTACACTGGTCCAAGTGGGAAGCGTATACCACTTGGATGACTGGCATGCTGTTGATGATCGCTGTCTACTACTTCCAGGCACAGAGTTATCTCGTTGGTCCTGATAATTGGGTTACCGATCCGACCATGGCCATCGTCTGCAGTCTCCTGTTCGTCTTTGGCGGTCTCGGTATCTATGAGGTCGGCCTTAGGACGCCACTGCGAAAAAATGAAGGTGTGTTCGCTGTTTTTATGGGCCTTGTCTTGTTTTTCGCCTGCTGGCTTGCCACCCAGCTATTTTCAGACCGCGCGGCCTTCCTGCATGTGGGTGTCTTGATGGGCAGTATTATGGCTGGCAATGTGTTTCTGGGCATCATTCCTAGCCAGAAACGGTTTGTTGCTGCGGTGGAGCAGGGATTGGAACCCAGCGCTGACGATGCGGCCTTTGCCAAGCAACGATCCAAATTCAATAACTATTTCACGCTGCCAGTGCTGTTCTGCATGATCAGCAATCATTACCCATTCCTTTATGGACATCCGTGGAACTGGCTAATTTTGGCATGGATCATTGCGATGACTGCATGGGCTCGGCATTTTTTCAATTTGCGACACCAGGGTATTATTAGGGTCAGAGTTTTGGTTCAGGTATTTGTCGCTTTTCTCATTCTGGCCATTTGGCTAGGGTATGGGCAGTATGAAGCGCACCTGAAACAGCAGATTCTAGTTGAGCAGCAGGCGCTATCAGCTCAACAAACATCAGAAACTGAAGTGCTAGCGGTGGTGATTAAACATTGCACCAACTGCCATGCGCTGGCACCGACGCAGGCAGGTTTTGCTGCTGCGCCTGCGGGCATCATCCTTGAATCGCTCGAACAGGTTCAACAACACGGTGTTCAAGTTAAGACAGCCGTGAGTTCAGGTTACATGCCTCTGGCGAACATGACAGGCATGACGGAAGAAGAGAAAGGTCTGTTGTTGGCTTGGCTAGCGCCGCGAAGCAGGTAGGGGTCACTGACTTTGCTGTCTGTTCTTCAACCTACCGGGATGGTGTTTTTTTACTGGTCGCTTTCTTTGTCGATCTTGTCTAGCACATCCGTCAGCGCCTCAGCGACTGAACCCTTGTTTTGACGGATTTCTTCGTTGGTAAGTCCAGAAAGTTCATGGGGGAAGACCAGCCATTCTTCGGTCTTGTGAATGAAGTAGTCGGGCACGATATCTGTTTTATTTTTGTTCGGTTTGTACCAGGGAGTCGCAATCCGGATAGTTTCCGGAATATTACGCCGGCACTTTTCTTTGAGTTCCTCAATAATTGCCGCAACGCTGCGTCCGGAGTCGAAGACATCGTCAACAATTAGCAGTTGGTCTTCGGCATTGACGTTGTCGATGATGTACTGCAAGCCGTGGACACGTACGTGCTTGTCTTGCTGGCCTATGCCGTAGTAAGAAGATGTGCGGATGGAGATGTGGTCAGTTTCCATACCAGCAAAATCCATGTATTCCTGTACGGCGATTCCGACCGGGGTGCCACCTCGCCAGACTCCGACGATGAAGTTGGGGCGGAAACCGCTCTTATAAATCTGTTCAGCCAATCGAAAGGAGTCAGTCAGCAGTTCTTCAGCACTAATATAGATCTTTTTCATGGCGCGGAATCTATCATGGCTAGGATCTTTTTACGATATAAGCTAACTATATGGGTGATGTTCGTGCCAGTGGTGTGCGATATCCGCCCGTCGACAAAACCACACCTGTTCTTTGCTCTTTGCGTACTCGACGAACTGCTTGAGAGCCTGGAACCTGCCGGGTTTACCTACAATCCTGCAGTGAAGACCGACGCTCATCATTTTCGGCTGGGATTCGCCTTCCTCATAAAGCGTATCGAAAGCAGATTTCAAGTAGTCGAAAAACTGTGTGCCGGAGTTGAACCCCTGGTTTGTGGCAAAACGCATGTCGTTGTTGTCTAAAGTATAAGGGATAACCAGATGAGGCTTGTCGTATTCGTTATTCCAATAGGGTAGGTCATCGGCGTAGGAATCACTATCGTAGAGAAACTCGCCGCTTTCAACGACCAGTTTTCGGGTATTTGGGCTGTCGCGGCCGGTGTACCAGCCGAGGGGCCGGGCACCCGTCATACGCTCATGAATTTCGATTGCTTTGGCCATGTGCTCACGTTCGACCGCTTCATCGATGAACTGGTAGTCAAGCCATCGATAACCGTGGGACGCGATTTCCCAGTCAGCTTTCAACATGGCATCGACGGCTTCGGGATTTCGAGCCATTGCCATGGCAACACCGTAAACGGTGATTGGGACATCATGCTGTTTAAACAGGCGGTGTAGTCGCCAGAAACCCGCTCGGCTCCCGTATTCATATAGTGATTCCATACTCATATGGCGTGCGGGGAATGACTCAGCACCGATGATTTCGGAGAGGAACCTTTCTGATCCAGCGTCCCCGTGGAGAACGTTGTTTTCGGCACCTTCTTCGTAGTTAATGACGAATTGTAGCGCCAGCCGGTGACCTCCTGGCCAGGAAACCTTCGGTGGATGCTCGCCATATCCGACAAGGTCACGAGGATAGTTAGAATTCACTTTGTATCACCTCACAATTTCCAGCATTATCAATATCCAATTCAGCTGTCTACGAGTTGGCAACCAGTTGGCAACCAGTTGGCAACCAGTTGGCAATCATTTGGCAACCTATTGACAACTTTTGCCTGCCTTTAGAGTGAACCACCGCGGAAACGAGCGCAATGCTATCAACACGATTCTTAATGAAGGAACACTTAAGGGTAATCCTTAGTCTTTCTTTCTTTTTGCTTGTCTCTTTATCTTTCTCCATGTTGTTGGTCTCACCGTCGGCTCGAGCTGCCGACGCTTGGTTTGACGTGATCAAGCGAACAGCAAGCGATGCCGAACTTTATCAGCTGCTCTATGAAATGCCGAAAGGTGGCGATTTGCATCTGCACATCTCTGGGTCTGGCTTTCCTGAGTGGTGGTACGAATTGGCATTGGCGGCAGAATCCGATGGTTATCGTTATTACACCAAAGTCCGCATTAATGAGTGCCGGGGGTATGGCGGCCAGGCGTTTAAGGTTGGTGCACCCTATCTATTAATGTTCGTAACTTTGCAGGAGTCGAACTGGAATCAATTGCCTGCCTGTGAACAGGAAGAGTATGAGCTGATGTCCGAGCTGACACCGGTGCAGAAAGACGGCTGGCTGAATTCGGTGAAACTGGACAAGCCCTATGAGGGGCGGGCCGAATTTTTTGAAACCCATTGGCAACGATTGCAGGATCTGGCGGCGAACCCATGGATGCGAGGTGAAATCATTGCCCGCAATTTCAAAGCATTTAGCGACGAGGGACTGATTTATCTTGAACCCCAGGTCTCCGCGATGGGTTACATGGATGCCGAAGGTAAGCCCATCCCGCCGCAAGAAGTCGCTAAAATCATCGAGTCTCGACTCGCAGAAAAAGACATTCAGAATCTTGGTATTTATTGGCAGTTTCAACAGTCAATTTTACGCTTTATGCCGTTTGCCGAAGAAAGCCTGCAGAGCGCCTTTGAATTTGTGGCGAGTCAGGAAACCTGGGTCGCCGTCAATATGGTAGGGCGAGAAGATGATGACAAAGGACACCCCGCACGTTTCTTGTCGACAGTGCGAGCGCTACGTCACAAGTACAATAATGTGAAACTCTCTATTCATGCAGGTGAGGTTGATGAGCCCAACTCTCACGTGAGAGATACATTGTTGTTGGGTGCCGATCGTATCGGTCACGGTCTCAATCTCATATCTGACCCTGATACCATGCTACTCATGCGGCACGGCCCTTACATGGTGGAAATTAACCTGGTGAGCAATTTGTTGCTGGAGTATGTATCCGATTACAGTGAGCATCCCTTCCCGGAATATCTGCGCACCGGTATACCTGTTGCACTTTCAACGGATGATCGTGGTATGTGGGACTCCACCATGACCGATGAGTTTTTCGTCGCAGTGAAGGAGTTCAACCTCTCCTGGGAAGAGATTAAACTGCTGGGTGAGAATTCTCTGAAATATTCGTTCACCACGCCTGCCAAGAAAGCTGAACTGCTTAAAACCTATGCGAAACGACTGGAACGCTTTGAGAAAAAGCTGGCTAAGCGGGGGCTCTCTGGACTTGAAAAAGGTCCTGCGCCGAGGCATGGATTTGTTTGTTCCAGGTACGCGCTCTGCGCCCCATCATTGGATGGTGAATAAACGGTCGTGGTTAAAAAAACACAGGTAACGAGCATTAATTCGTGCAGGCCTGACAATACAGGACAAGGACAGTGCCGGTAATATAGGTACATCGCCAGGTACATCGCCAGGTTCGTCAAAGGGGAAGTCGATGAAGATGAAGGAATTTGTAAAGGCGATGCCGAAGGCAGAGTTGCATGTACACATTGAAGGTACCTTGGAGCCGCAGATGCTGCTGGACCTTGCTGCCAAGCATGCCATCGACATCCCCTATAAGACGCTCGGTGATGTTGAGCAAGCTTATGCGTTCGATAATCTGCAGAGTTTTCTTGATATCTATTACGCGGGTGCCAGTGTGCTGCTTGACGAGCAGGACTTTTTTGACCTGATGTTTGCTTACCTACAAAAGTGCCGGGACCAGAACATTGTCCACGCTGAAATCATGTTTGATCCGCAAACCCACCTTGAGCGGGGCATCACTTTTGAAACGATGTTCAATGGTTATTACACAGCGATTGAACAAGCCCAAAAAGAATGGGATCAATCAGCTTCCTTGATTATGTGCTTCCTTCGGCATCTATCGGCCGACAGTGCTCTAGACGTGCTGAAACAAGCTGAACCGTTCAGGGATAATATCCTAACGGTCGGTCTGGATAGCTCTGAGCTTGGCCATCCCCCCGAGAAATTTGCGGCAGTCTATGCAGAGGCAATCAAGCAAGGTTACCGCAGTGTTGCGCATGCCGGAGAAG
>JBNMQM010000074.1:0-19792 GCA_051278195.1 Candidatus Azotimanducaceae bacterium | reverse complement strand
TGAGTTGCTGTCCGGCTTGCTTGAACCTACCAATGAACCCTACGCAGTCGCTAAGATTGCTGGAATCAAATTGTGCGAGTCCTTCAATCGACAGTATGACACCGATTATCGTTGCCTCATGCCGACCAACCTCTACGGTCAGGGTGATAATTTCCATGCCGAAGATAGTCATGTCATTCCCGCGCTGATGCGGAGATTTCATGAAGCAAAAGAAAATCAATTAGGCAGTGTGACGGTTTGGGGGTCAGGCACACCAAGGCGTGAATTTTTGCATGTGGATGATCTTGCTTCTGGAAGTTTGGCTTTGGCAGACCTCGATAAGCATGAATTTATGGCGCAGGTTGATCCGATGTTGTCACATTTAAATATTGGTACAGGAACCGACCTCTCTATTCGTGAACTTGCCGAGTCCATTGCTCGTGTCGTCGGGTACGACGGAAAGATTAATTTCGATGCAAGCAAACCTGATGGCGCGCCCCGCAAGCTGCTCAATACCGACAAGCTGAAGGCTCTAGGTTGGCAACCGCGCATCGATTTTGATCATGGTCTGGGTGCGACCTATGACTGGTATCTTGAAAACCTCGAAAAGATCAGAAGCTAGGACTAATCTCCCGGCCGCGCAATTGGTGATCGATAAATCACTTCTAGTTGTTGCTCACTTAGTCTCGTCTTATTACCGCTAAAATCCGTATTCCAAAACATCGGGTTTTGGCCGTCTTGACACTCAGCAATATCGGCAACGCCGGTCGTGCCAGTATTGCTTTGATCATTGCTGGCAGGGCAGTTGGGTGTATCGTCTATGACGTCATTTAGATCAAATTGGCGCTCGGTCGTGTGATACAACCCCAAGAAATGGCCCATCTCGTGGAAGGCAATTTCGGCAGTGTTTCTGGCAAAGACAGTGTCCGTTTGCACTCGGTTTGCGGTGGCATTAATCAGAATACCGTTGAACGCATTTTGCTGTCCGAGTGGACCAGGTAAACCACCAGAGATACCGAGTAATCCTGCGCCGCCAGCGCCAGAGAAATTTTCAACAAAAAATAAGTTCACGCGGTCGGCCGCACCCATTCTCACCAGGGTCGATGTCGTGTTGTCGTTAAAATTGCGTGACACCTCGGCGAATTGCGTGCCCTGAACAATTACAGTTGGGTCGAAATTGATTCGAATGCCGTTTTGCGCTGCCATGGTCGTCAATTGCTGTAGAACCAGATCTAGTTCGTCGGAGTTGATGGACGTCGTCGTTAGGTGTGGGCGGATATTGAGTGCTGCCGGTGTCGTGCTGGTGCTATCCGGAGCGGGGCCTGTTCTGCTCGCGACGGTTAATAACAAATCACCAAAATCTATTGCGTTGGTATTGGGCGCAAGTGTCCCTAGTTGTATCTGCCAGATGCCGACCGGCAACTCAATTGGCGTTGCTCTGGGCACGAGGCCGCTACAAAAGCCGGGATCACAAAAGGTAATCTCTCTCACGATGGGTGCCAGGCTTTGGCCATCTGGGCGGATGATTGCGGCGATAAACAAATTGTTACCTGTGGCGAGTATATCGCCGCCGATAAGTGATACTGAAAACGAAATCGCGTTCGGCGGTAATTCAAATTCTATGGGCGGTGAAGTGAGAACGTTGGTGCCAAGCTCCGCGTTGTTCTGGCTGACATAACCGCTGGAGGGCGCGCTTAGGTTTTCCACAGAGAGGCTGGTTAACGTAATGGCGCCGACCGTCAACGCAACGCTCGCAGCATTGCTCGGAGCACCATCATTGTCGGATACGGTGTAGGTGAATGTGTCTGGCCCTAGGTAATCTGCGTTTGGGGCGTAGATCACATTCGTGCCTTGCACCGCTAGATCGCCATTGGTGGTATTTTGAACAATCGTCACAGTGCTCAGTGTGCCGTCACTGTCAGAATCGTTGTCGGTGATGGTTAAGAGAGTGGGTGTATTGACGACCACCGCAAGCGTGTCGTCTGCAGCGGCGGGCGTGCTATTGGCGACCGGCGCACTCGGAGCAGGCGTCGTGGATGAACTGCCACCTCCGCCGCCACAGCTAGCAATGCTAAAAAGACTGACGAAGAGCATTGTGACTGGCATGGGGAAATGGCTAAACTTCATTTAAGAATAGTAACGTCACGAGGATTTCTGGTCGATGCCTCTTTTGCAGAATGTGAACTACGACAACTGCGAATTCCAATTATTGGATCTCACAACCATCAGCCCTGTCGGTAATAAATATTTTAAGCTCAAGCGCAATTTAGAAGCAGCCGGTGCGCAGGGTTTTGATCAAATTTTGACGTTTGGTGGTGCCTGGTCAAACCACGTCCATGCACTCGCTCAATTAGGTTCAAAACTTGGTTTCAAAACCATCGGCGTCATTCGCGGTGAACGCCCTGGTACGTTAAATCCTGCTCTGTTAGAGGCACAGGCCTGCGGTATGCGTTTGCACTTCGTCAGTCGCAACGTCTATCGGCAGCGTGAAGCACAAGTCTATCTGGACGCGCTGTCGCACTTCTTTGGCGCTCACTATTTGTTGCCAGAAGGTGGTACCAATCAGGCTGGAATAGAAGGCGCGGGTGAGATTGTGGACTTATTGACCGAGCATGAGGTGGTTTACGACGACCTGGTGGTGCCGCTTGGAACCGGCGGCACACTAGCCGGAATCGCGTCGAGATTGGCGATTGGTAAAACGGTGACCGGAATTTGTGCACTTAAAGGCGCCGAAGGGATCTTTCGTCAGATCAAGGTCATGATACCGGGCGTGCGCAATTGGATGATTGATCACGATGGTCATTGTGGCGGTTATGCCAAGTGCCCGCCGGAACTGAAGTATTTCATACTCGATTTTGAGCAAAGTACTGGCATATCGCTTGAGCCGGTTTACACCGGCAAAATGATCTACCGACTACTACAACTTTTGCAGACCACCGACGAATATGCTGGCCGCCGCGTGGTCGCTATCCACACCGGAGGGCTTCAAGGGCGTCGGGGTTTCGATTTTTAACGTAATTTAGGTGCTGGTTTAGGCACAGGGTTAGATTCTGGATAGTCGATACACTGGCGCATATCTTCTGCTGGGCTTTCAGCCGTAGGCGTCCCAATGATCTTAGCGGGCACGCCAGCCACGGTTGCGTGTGCAGGTACATCTTTCATCACAACGCTGCCAGCGCCGACCTTGGCGCCCTCACCAATTTCAATATTGCCAATGATAGAGGCGTTAGCGCCAATCAATACGCCTTTTCTAACTTTGGGGTGACGGTCTCCAGAAACCTTTCCGGTACCACCAAGCGTGACGCCGTGCAAAATAGATACGTCATCTTCCACGACCGCGGTCTCGCCGATCACAAGGCCGGTGGCGTGGTCAAACATCACGCCGCAACCAATTGTGGCGGCAGGGTGGATATCGACGCCGAAAATTGTGCTGACCTGATTTTGCAGAAAAAACGCTAGACTGTGCCTTTCCTCGGACCAGAGCCAATGCGCAACACGGTGTGTCTGTAAAGCCTGGAAGCCTTTGTAAAACAGGAACGGTGTCGAGTAGCTATTGCATGCCGGATCACGTTCACGGGTTGCTTTGATATCGATTTCTGCGGCCCGGGTAATGGCAGGCTCCGCGGCAAACGCTTCTTGAATTATTTCTCGGATAGCCATGCTGGAAACGACAGTGCTATCCAGTTTGCCTGCAAGCAGAAAGCTTAATGCGCCTTCTAGGGTATCGTGGTTGAGTACCGTTGCCTGAAAATAGGTGGCCATCAGCGGCTCGAATTCGGCGCGAGCTTTGACTTCTCGACGCATGGCTTGCCAGAGCGAGCCTGCAGACGCGATTTCCGCAATCTTTGACTCTTCCGCCAGTTCGGTCGCGTATCGCTTGTTAATGGACGTGTTCATAAGCTAATCCCTAATCTCGTCGTGCATTTTCTACTTATTTCAATGATTTTCAAGGTCTCATTCATGCGGTTTTGGAATAAATGAAATAGCCACTTGCGTTGCACATTTGGCCTATCTACCTTTTAATGCGGGCTTGGTGCGTAGAGTTGAGCAAAGTGATGGGCGAATTTAAGACAGTCGGGCTGGTAGCCAGAACCAGCAGCGAGCTGGTGCTCGAATCCCTTCGCCGGGTGAGGAGCTTTGTGACCAGTCGTAACGTCGAGGTGCTATTAGAAGACACAGCGCAGGCTTTGCTTGAAGAGTCTCAAGGCGAATCCTACTCACAGGATGTATTGGCTGAGAAGTGTGACCTGATCATTGCCGTTGGCGGTGATGGCAATATTCTTGGTGCCGCACGTAGCTTTGCACCGCACTCTGTACCGATTCTTGGTATCAATCGCGGTCGTCTCGGCTTTTTGGCGGATGTTTCTCCCGATGAGATCGAGCGCAGTGTGGGAGACGTGCTGAACGGCAACTATTCCGCTGAGGAGCACTTTTTGCTTGAAGGGGAGGTCTCAGTTAAAGGCGTTAAAGAAATCCCCTGTGCGCTCAACGAAGTCCTCATCCATGCGGCGACCATGCCCAAGATGCTGGATTTTAATCTGTATATCGATGATGTGTTTGTTTACAACCAATATTCGGATGGTTTGATTATTGCTTCCCCGACTGGGTCGACCGCCTACGCGTTGTCTGCGGGCGGGCCAATCATGCACCCTAGTTTGGATGCGATCGTTCTGGTACCCATGTTTCCTCATCAGCTGAATAGCAGGCCTTTGGTGGTGCCGGGTGATGCTGAAATCAAGATTACGGTGGGGTCCCATATTGGTACCAATGCCAAGATCAGTTTCGACTCTCAATTAGAATTTGAAATTGAACCAGGAGAATCTCTGGTCGTGCGTAAGAAGCAACAGAAACTAAAGTTACTGCATCCGCCGGGGCACAACTTTTATGGGGTTTGCAGATCCAAGCTCGATTGGGCCAGCAGAGTAGGTGAATAAGCTCTGCTCCTTAGGAAGCTAAATCCTCGGGTGTGTCGATATCTCGAATGACGCCCAGATCTTCTACTTCTACCTTAAACACTTGATTTGGGTGAGCGTCGATCACGGTCTTTGCACCGTTATCGCCCTCAATGGCGGAGATTTCATCAAAGTACTTGTTCGCAAAGAGTACAGGGTGACCGCGCTTACCGTGTCTGACTGGAATCACGATAGGCGACCTATCTTTCTTCCTGAATTCGTATTCGGCGAGTAGTGATTCAACCGTCTCGGCCTGAACAAAGGGCATGTCGCCAAGAAAAACCAACGCGGCGTCCCAGTCTTTCACTTTGGTAATACTGTTGGCCAGGCTGTGTCCCATACCTTTTGCAGAATCTGGCGCGCAGTAGTATTTAATGTCATCGCTGTCGATGCGTTGTTCCAGCTCTTTGGCGAAATCTTTATCGCCAAAGCGAAGCACCACCATCACCTCATCAATGACGCTCGCGGTTTTGCGAATACTCTCTTCTAATAAAATCTGACCCGATGGCAGAGTAGAGCGCCGTTTGTCATCACCAAAACGGCGACTGGATCCGGCCGCGAGAATAATGGCACCTATCATTGAGAGCTCCTGTTACCAATCAAAAACTAACCTGTTGCCTCGTCTGTTGCTGCTGCGAGTTCAACGGCTGCAGCTGCGCGCAATGATGTCAGCTGAGCGAGAATCGCAATCGCGATCTCCGCTGGGGTCTTGCTGCCAATAGGTAGTCCTACCGGCGCGTGCAACTTCTCAATTTCTGAAGCTGTTAATTCTAACTGTAGCAGTCTTTCCCGGCGTTTTTCTGAGGTGCGTTCTGAACCCATAGCACCGACGAAAAAAGCGTTGGTCTTCAGTGCTTGCATCAGGCCCATGTCATCGATTCTGGGGTCATGGGTGAGGGCCACAATGGCGGAGAATCGATCGTCGGCATGCGCCTCGACAGCATCGTCAGGCATAGCGTTAACCAGTTGAACACCTTCGACCGGCCACTGCTCAATCATGTGTGGGCGCGGGTCACATACCAGTACTTGATAGTCGAGTGCCTGAGCCATTTGAGCGAGATAAATTGATACTGGGCCTGCGCCAATTAAAAACAGCTGAAAACGTGGGCCAAAGACCTGTTTCAATGCAGTGAAGTTGTCGTCGTTGCCACTCAGTTCCAGATGCTTAAATCGGGCGACGGATACGACTTCAAAGTCACCTGTGCGTATGTCGAGTGCGCGCTCTATGCATTGCCGGTTGTTCAGGTGATCAACAATGGTTTGGAATTTTTCTGTCGACTCAGGAGCTGAAATAGGCTCAATTACGATATGCAGCTGGCCACCACAAGGGAGGCCAAAGCGGTCGGATTCCTCTTGGTTTTTGCCATAGATCATCACCACTGGCGAGTCACCTGCGACTTCTCCACGCTGTAGTTTCTCGATCAGGTCATCCTCGACACAACCGCCCGACAGCGATCCGGCAATGTCCCCATCAAGGTTACAGCTTAAAAGCGAGCCTACCGGTCTTGGTGAAGATCCCCAGGTTTTTACCACGGTACAGAGCCAGCTCTTTTTGCCAGCTTCTACCCACTCGACCAGTTTTCCCAGTACGAGTTGGTCTGCGTTCTCCATACTTCCGTCCAACAGCTGATGTTATGATAGGTAAGTTTACAATACTTTCTTAAGCGGCCCACCTGTCTTGGCAAAAATTGCAGCACTAGAACTGTCACGCGATATTAATTTGTCGCAATTTTCTCTATTCCTGCGTCAGGCAGGCATTCCGCATCGGATCAACGAAGCGGGCGAACAGCAAGTGCTCTGGGTCGAGACACCCGAGCAAAAGGACGCTGTGCTCATCGCCTACGAGCATTTCAAACGTGACGAGTTGCCTGTAGTACATCTCTCGTCGCCACCAAAAGCCTCTAGGGGTCTTTGGCATGAAGTCCTCCGTAGCCCGCTCACGATGACTTTGATCGTGGCCAATATCCTGTGCTTCCCTGTGACCATGGGTGCGGATGAAGGGAATTTCACGGTTTGGCTGAGAGAGCTCACTTTTCTGGATTTTGGCTTGATGGGCGGTCAGCTGCGTTTTGCTAATCTTGCGTACACCCTGGAGTCTGGCCAGCTATGGCGGCTTGTGACGCCGATGCTGCTGCACTTTGGCTGGATGCACATTGTATTCAACTTGCTCTGGGTCTGGGAAATCGGTCGGCGTATTGAGTGGACTTGCGGTGCTCGTTGGCTTTTGCCGCTGGTGCTGTTGTCGTCTGTTTCAGCCAATCTCACTCAGTACTTCATGTCTGGCGCCGGTTTATTCGGCGGCATGTCGGGGGTGGTGTTTGGGTTATTAGGCTTTGCCTTTGTCTGGAGTCAATTGTTACCGGCAAGGACGATCGGTTTGCCGCGCGGGATCTATATTTTTATGATGGCGTTTCTGGTGATCGGTTTTACCGGGGCGTTTGATCTTCTGCAGCTAGGTTCATTGGCGAATGGTGCGCATCTTGGTGGACTTATCGGTGGCGCAGCGCTGGGCGTGCTCGCTGTGGCGTTAATGCGGCTGAGGACTCGGCTAGAACAGTCCTGAATGGATGAACAGTCCTGAACGGATAAACAGTCCTGAACGGCTCTAAAAAAGCCCCTGAGTTATTTCGGTTATCTCGATTTCGTAGGAGGTGTACTTGCGGATATTGATCACGCCAATATCGAAGATCAAATATTGACCTTTGATGCCCATCAAGGTGCCCTCGATGATCGGTGTTTTGTCGAGATTGAGGCTGGTGACCTTGGTTGGATATTGATCTACGGGATAGCGTAGGGTGGTGACTTCAATGCTCTCGACCGGTTGAAATGCAGAACTGCCGAATTTATCCTTCAGTGAATTCAGTTCATCGCCCACCGTTGCCAGTAAGTCTGCCCTGGTCTGCACCAGATCTAAATGCTCGCTTGCCGATTTGAGCATGCGTTGCCATTGAGTCCTGTCGCTAATATGTTGTTTGAAGATCACTTCAGCGAAGCCGGCAATCTGTCGACTCTGGGTTTCTAGCATCGGTATGGCCTGAACAGCACCTTGATCGATCCAGCGAGTGGGAATATTGGCGTGCTTCGTTATGCCCACTTTCAGGCCGGACGAATTCGCCAGATACACCACATGCGGCTGCATACAGAAGGTTTCCCCAAAGGTTTCGTCGCGGCAGGTTCCTGCGGCAAAGTGACATCGCTCGGGACTCATCATACAAAGATCACACTGGGGCAGCTTTTTGAAGCACGGATAGCAATAGCCCTGAGAGTAGCTCTTGCGGCTGGCTCTGCCGCACTCTTGGCAGTAAATATTGCCAAAATGCTCAAGCCTTATGCGACTGCCGATTAGCGGGTTAAGATGGATGGCATCCTCATCCAACGGCAGCATATAGCGCACAGGCGCTTCCAAGGTTGTTTCCATTTTTTTGACGAATCCACGCATCAAGTGATTGTATCAGTTGCCGAATGACACTCGCGAGTGTTGATTCAAATCGCTACAATGGCCGAGCGGGTCAAAAGCCCCCGTCCATTTGTTTCGCGTTGCATCCCAATGCGTCAGTCATACGAGGCATCACATGAAAGAAGGCCAACCTAAAGCCATTGAACTCAGCGAATATCGCGTTCCTCCCTATCTGATCAGCACCACAGAGTTGCAGGTCGATCTTAATGAAGATGTCAGCTATGTGACCTCAACGCTCACGATTACAAAAAACCCTGAGTCAAAATCCGACAGTCACGATCTTGTACTCAATGGTAGTGTCGACCTTGACACCCAGACCATCAAAATTGATGGTCGCGAACTGCTGTCCAATGAGTACGCCATAGAAGGCGACCAGCTGACGCTATTTAGTGTGCCGCCGAGTTTCGAATTAGAAACCAACGTCGCGCTAAAGCCTCAGGAAAATACTGCGCTGGAAGGACTTTATAAGTCTGGTGATATGTATTGCACCCAGTGTGAGGCTGAAGGCTTTCGTAATATCACCTGGTATCTGGATCGTCCCGATGTGATGTCCCAATACCGTACGACTATCCAGGCTGATAAGGCGCTTTATCCTATTCTGCTCAGTAATGGTAACGAGGTCGCCCGTGGTGATGCTGGCGCAAAACATTGGGTCACCTGGGAAGACCCGTTCAAAAAGCCGGCTTATCTTTTCGCTATGGTCGCCGGTGATCTGGAGCACGTCGAAGATCACTTTACGACCATGAGTGGTCGTGATGTGACCCTGCAAATTTTCACCGAATCTCATAACATCGACAAGGTCGATTTCGCGATGACGGCGTTAAAGAACTCCATGGCATGGGATGAGAAGACCTATGGTCGTGAATACGATCTCGATATCTTTATGATCGTGGCGGTTGAGAGCTTCAATATGGGGGCGATGGAAAACAAGGGTTTGAATATATTTAACACGTCCTGCGTGTTGGCGCGGCCCGACACCACAACAGACGCCGGTTATCAGCGTGTTGAAGCGGTGGTTGCCCATGAATACTTTCACAATTGGTCCGGTAACCGGGTGACCTGTCGTGACTGGTTTCAGCTCAGTTTGAAAGAAGGCTTTACCGTGCTTCGTGACCAACAGTTTTCGGCGGATATGGGTTCTGAAACCGTCTGTCGTGTGGCGGACGTCGCCACGCTGCGCAACGCACAATTTCCTGAAGATGCGGGCCCAATGGCCCATCCCATTCGACCGGGCTCGTACATCGAGATTAATAATTTCTATACCGCAACAGTCTATGAAAAAGGCGCTGAGGTGGTTCGGATGATTCGTACCCTGCTCGGCGAAGATAATTTTCGCAAAGGCACGGATCACTATTTTGATCGCCATGACGGACAAGCAGTCACCACTGAAGATTTTGTCAGAGCGATGGAAGATGCTAACGATGCTGACTTGTCGCAATTTCGATACTGGTACAGTCAGGCAGGAACCCCCGTGTTGGATGTCAGTGATAACTATGACGAAGCGGCGAAAACCTACTCGCTAACGATTGAGCAGTCTTGTCCAGCGACGCCAGGGCAGGATGATAAGCAAGCGTTCCATATGCCAATTGCGTTGGGCTTGCTGGGTGCCGATGGCCAGGATATTGAATTTGATATCGATGGTGTCGATGTCGCCCATGTCATCACTGACAATCAATACACAGCGGTGCTTAATTTGCGTGAATCGTCCCAGCGATTTGTCTTCAGCGGCGTCAATGAAAAGCCAGTTGTGTCTTTATTACGGGGGTTTTCTGCACCGGTAAAATTGAACTTTGATAGCAGTCGCGATGACCTGCAGTTTTTGATGCAGCACGACAGTGATGGTTTCAACCGCTGGGAAGCCGGGCAACGGCTAGCGGTTGCTGTGATCCAGGACGTCGTTGCGCAAATTCAACAAGGCCAAACGATTGATATTGATACTCGTATTGTGACCGCTATTGGCGCGCTGCTTGATGAGGCCGTCAACTATAACCAACAGAATCACAGTGCTGGCGGTCAGATTGATAAAGCGATGCTTGCCGACATGCTTGTCATGCCAGCGGAAGCGTATCTCGCCGAGTTAACAGAGGTGGCCGATGTAGATGCGATCCATACGGCACGTGATGCCGTGCGGCTGTTGTTGCTGGATAAGTTGCAGGGGTTGTTTCTGTCTGTTTACAAGTTAAATCAATCATCTGCTGGCTACCAAATAATTTCTAGTGATGTCGCGCAACGTGGGCTGAAGAATGTGTGTTTGTCATATCTGATGATGAGTAGTGAAACCGAGGCGATCGATCTCTGTGTGGCGCAATTTGAGTCAGCGGACAATATGACCGACACCGGCGCAGCAATTCGTGCATTAATTAATTGTCCCGCGGAAGCAGCGGTGGCGCCAAGAGAGAAAGCGCTCACTGCGTTTTACGAGCGATGGTCCGCTGAAGCACTGGTCATTGATCAGTGGTTTGGCATGCAAGCGAGCAGCCCGCTGCCGGGTGCAATGGATCGCGTTAAAAATCTGCTGGAGCACGATGCTTTTACGATGAAAAACCCCAATCGCATGCGATCAGTCGTGGTGTCTTTTGCTTTCCAAAATACTGTGAATTTTCACAAGAAAGACGGTTCTGGTTATGAGTTCCTTGCGGACCGCGTCATTGAGCTAAATGGCATTAATCCGCAAATGGCAGCTCGAGTGTTGTCGCCGCTAACCCGCTGGCGCAAGTATGATGCCGAGCGTCAGACTATGATGAAAGCTCAACTGACGCGAATTCTCGACCAAGAGAAGCTATCTCCCGATGTATTCGAGATAGCCTCAAAAAGTATCTAGCATCCGATAAGAGCAACCGTTAGCCAGGATTCAGAGTCGATGTGAGTCGACTCTTATTCTGGGCATTTTCCTTGCGTCTATCGATGGCCTGAACAGCTTGCCAGAGCGACTTGCCTTGCCAACTTCCGCTGGCATTCGGGGCATAAAGATTATCTTCGAGATCAGTCAACGCGGCGACCAGGTCATTACTCTCGGCCAGTTTCGCAATTCCTTGCAGCGAGTGAATATTGCCGTATCTGATGTGACCCCATTGAATCGTCAGCAATTGTGCATTTGGCGCATCATTGCTGGAGCAAGCTGATTTCAAATTTTTGAGTAGTTGGCCACGACCAATTGCTCTGGGGCGCTCTTCTGTGGATGAAGGCGGTGGCCTTTGGCGCGCCTGCCCAAACCAGAGTAGTAGGGTGATCATCCATAAACTAAACACGCCAATCGCCGCGTATCGCCAAAAGGGCTCTGCCGTTGATGGCGCGATCGTGGTTCCTGGTATCGTGATGGGCGCCGCGCTGTTCTGTGGTTGAGAATAGGTCCGCTGATTCTTGGGCGATGAGGTCACCTCGAAAGTTTGCGCGGGAATCCGAGCGACTTCCAATTGATCCGTTTGAGTATTCCACCAAGGTATTTCAATCGCAGGTAACTGAAGGGGACCGGGACGCGTAGGCACGATACCCACAATAATTGTGTGGGTGGCTTCGATGCCATTAGCTGTCAGATTTTGAGCCTCGATTGGGGGATCCTGATAAGTCTTGGCGCCGTCGATTGGTGGGTCGCTGAGTGGTGGTAAAAGCGAAGCGGCAACACCGGATGCCGAAATAACGATAGAACGATTGACAGGTTCGCCAACGGTAAATTTGGGTGGGCCGCCAATCCAAGTTCCTTCGATGCTGACATTGGCGGCCGGCAGCCAGTGCTCACCGTTGAATTCTTTTGGTCTGGCTTTAACTAAGATTGAATGAGACTTGGACCGGCTCAAGACCGGTTCTCTGTTAGAGAAGAAGCCTTGACCGACACGAGCCCCAGAGAAGGTCTGAACGGGAACGGTCAGGTTGCCGCTCTTTTGAGGGTAAATACCATAGCGTTTCTCAAGGACGTAGTAGCGTCGTCCGTTGCTAATCGTATCGTATCGGCGTTCGCCTTCTATGGTTTCTACCACGGCATCCTGAATATTTGGCATTGGCGGAAAGTCGCCAGAAATATTCTGCACATAGTAGAGCTTGACGGTGTAAATAATTTGACCCTGCACGTAGGTTTCATTGGTATCGACCGACGTATCGAAGAACACATGTTCGGACATTTGTTGTTTCATGGCTTCTGTCTGGCGATTGACGACGATTCGAATCGGATCTGATGTATCGCTGCCGACTCGAAAAGCGGGAATAAAGAGCGTACCGAGACGCTTTGGACGCAGTCTGAGTTCCCAGGTCACAGAATTGTTGGAAGTCTGTCGGCCATTGGTGATGGAGATGCTGCTGCTTCGATTTGGACCGGAACTTTGGACCACCTCGAATTCACGCTCGAGTGCACTAAAGTCGGGGTTGGCGGCAGTCGTTGCATTCTCAACCCGAAGGGTCAAACGCAATGTCTCGGCGTCAGTGATTTCTGTCCGATCAACGGTCACGGACAGTGCCGCTATCGCGCCGTTCGAAAAGATCAGTGCCACCAGCAGCAGCAACCAACCATTGTTACCAGTTCGATGAATCATTCTGGGTCGTATTGCCTCGTTTTAGTCGTTCCTGATACTGCATTTGAAATTTTCGCCGTAATAGTCCACCGGGATCATCGGGGACTTTGCGTAGCCATTGCTCGAGCGCTTGCTGCTCTTCGTCAGTCAGTGGGGCGGTGTCAGATTCCGCGTATTGTTGATCTTGTGCCTCACCTTCGGGTTGTTCTTCCTGCTGTTCTTCCGCCTGTTGCTGCTCTTCTGCTTGTTGTTGCTCAGCATCTTGCTCGTCTTGAGCTTCACCGTCTTCGTTTTGTTGGTTATCTGAGTCCTCGCTCTGATCATCTTCCGATTCGTTCTGTTGTTCGTCGTCGGATGGCTGCTGCTCATCACCTTCGCCGTCTTGCTGCTGTTGCTCCTGAGACTTCAATAGCTCTTCAACCAATGCTTTGTTGAAGGTTGCATCTTCGTGGTCTGGTTGCTGTTTCAAAGCTTTCTCATAAGCTTGAATTGCGTCCTCGTACTTGCCGGCTTTTGCCAGCGAGTTGCCCTGGTTGTAGGCACCGTCTGAAGAACCGAGACCTCCGTAGCTGCTGGCAGCGGCCTCGAAGTTCTCGGCCCGATAGTTGGCGGTCGCTTTCCAAGCAGGGTCTGCAAATTTTTCTGCGGCTATTTCTGGTGCATTAGCTTCCATCAGTTGCAGCCCTTGTTGATCGCCCGTGAGCCACAAATCATCCCACAACGAAGCTTCGGCCTGATCAATTGGTATCAGTGGCAATACGCAGACAAAACTGATTTGCCATAGCCAGCCTCGTCGAAAGGCGAGTGCCGCCAGTGGCAGTAGGAACAGGAGCAACCAGGGACCTTCTTCGTACCAGATATCAAAGTCACGCTCCGTCTCGCGAAAGGCTTGCGCTTCATCCAGTGGTTGTTCTGCGAGTAAAAATGCTATATCTGTATCGATCAGTGTCATAGCAGCGAATCGCCCGCCGGCGATGTTGGCGAACTCACTCAAACTGTTGAAGTCGACTTTTGGAATGATCATCTGGCCCGAGTTATCGCGTAAATACCCCAGTTTAGGCGTTAGAATGGCGCCACCTACTGCTGTACCGACTGCGAGCACAGACACGGGGAACGCATAGCGGTTTTGGCGGGCAATCGCTTGAGCTTGTGCAATATCTCGGATTTCGTCCGTGACGATTAATATGCGCCCGCTTGATATACCCGCATCAGTAAATAGATTGTGCGCCAAGGAAATCGCCGGTGCTAGATTGCTACCGGGCGCCGGCATGATGTCTGGGGATACTGCGGGTACAAGTTCTGCAATGGTTTTCGCATCATCCGTTAGCGGTGATACGAGGTGTGCGTCACCGGCGTAAACAATCAGTCCAGTCACGCCTTCTTTGCGCTCGGCTAACAAGTCCAATAGTTTGCGACGAGCTCTCACCAGCCGGTTAGGTTTGACGTCGTTGGCATACATGGACCATGTTAGGTCAAGAACAATTACCAGGGCATCTTCTCGCTCATGCACAGGTTGCGGTGTTTGCTCCCACACAGGTCCCGCCAGCGCAATAATGCCGATGAGCCAGCCGATCAGCAGCAAGAACCTTGGATTACGAGAGGTTTTGCCGGCGCTCGCCTCAAGTAAAAACGGCAGTAGCGAAGGATCAATTGTTCGCTCCCACGCAGACCCGCGGCCTTCTCGGTAGCGCAGAATTAAGTAAAGTGCTGCGGCTGGAATAAGTGCGTAAAACCACTCGGGTCTTAAGAAGTGAAATTCCGCCATCATGCTTTTGCTGCTCTTTTTCGGAACGGCAGCAGTTGAGTCATCCAAAGTAGGATTTGTGGATGCAGTAACGCCAGTACGAAACTGAAACCCAGCGCGATACCGAGCGGCCAATAGAATAATGACTTAACGGGGCGATAGGTTTCTTGATCTTGTTCTATAGGCTCAAGTTCATCTAGTGCGGCATAGATTCCCGATAACTCCTGAGTGTTGCGCGCCCGCTGATAGATGCCGCCGGTCAACTCTGCGATTTCTATGAGCGTTTTCGAATCGAGTTCGGAGGAAGGGTTAATGGTTCGATTAGAGAAAAACCCCGGTACAACAAGTTCATCCGCACCAAAACCTATGGTGTAAATTTTAACGCCCTGTTGGGCGGCGATCTGTGCCGCTTGAATAGGCGTGACTTGACCGACGTTATTCTGTCCGTCGGTCAGTAAGATCAATATGCGGCTGTCAGCCGGGCGGTCGAACAATCGTTTTACTGCCAGCCCAATAGCATCGCCGATAGCGGTCTTGCCGCCAGCAATACCGAGTGGCGTTTCGATTAAGAGTTCTTTGACCGTCGATCGGTCGAAGGTCAGCGGTGTTTGAAGATAAGCCTGAGTGCCAAATAGTATAAGACCGATTCGGTCGCCAACGCGACGTTCAACAAAGTCTCCGACCACGTCTTTGACAACCTGCAGACGGGTCACTGTTTGGCCATTAAGTGTCATGTCTTCGGTACCCATAGAGCCCGATATATCCACAGCCATCATCAGATCACGTCCGGTTGTCGGTAGTTCAATTGGATCACCGATCCACTGTGGCCGCATCGCGGCCACCACGAGCAATATCCAGCAAACGATTAGCAGCAGGCGGCGCAACAGATGGCGGCTTGATGCTGCGTTGCCAGTAGCTTGAAATGCAGACGCCGAAGAAAAGAACGGTACATGTAAGGCGGCGTCCTGTTTGATGGCTCTAGGCAGCAATAGCGCCAATAGCGGCAGTGGTAAGAAGGCGGCAGCCCATAGCCATTCAAATTCAATCATGGCGCAGCTACCTGGCGATGGTTTTTGATCCACTGTTGGCCTAGGTTAAACAGGTCTTGTACATCGACGTTAGTGACCGGTGCATATTGTCCATCTACTAATATTTGACCTGGACCCATGGTGAATTCGTGCGTTTCGCCGGTAAGATCGAGAAATGCGACCCAGGCCTCACCGGTTAAATTAGCGACCTGATCCCTGGGGTATGCGGTGAGAGCGACTCGTTTGAGCAGGGAGTTGTAGTTGAGTAAAAATGCTTGCTGATCATGCTCGCTGGCACTCAGTAACCGATCGAGACCTTTTTTCGCTTCGCGGCGATAAGAATTTTTGCGCCACAGACCAAGCAGATATTTCAACGCGAAGAACACGGCAACGAGCGACAGGGCAGCCAACAGCCACCAGCCAAACGCGGGTGGCCAGGACTCAATCGCCGGGGGTAGATGAATATCCCGTAACTCGGCGAGTGGATCGGGCATCGCAGAGTCCGCCATTAACGCCGCCCTCCGCTTAGGCGACCGATGGCCGCAGCCAAGGACGGTACGACCTCATCGGCGGTAGATAACTCTAGGAGCGGCGATTTAATTTTGATGAATTGCTGCTGCACATGTCGGAGCCGTGACTGAAAATAGCTTTCATATTCGAGTCGGTTCTTGGCGCTGGCGGTATTGATTTCAAGCCGATCTTGGCCATTGGTAATGGTGTATAGGTCCGGGTCTGGAAGTCTGGCTTCCAATGGATCGGAAACACATATGCCAACAACATCGTTGTGCTGCGAAATTTGGCGTAAATGAATCTCGGCATCCTCGTTTAAATTCTGGAAGTCGCTTATCACGACCACTGTGCAGCCATGTCTTGCGACTCTGCGAACGTTTAGCAGCGCGTTGGCCAGATAGCTCTGATCCGAGGTCTTTTGTTCCTGTTGGGAGTCGTGCATGAGTTCACGTTTGAGTTCATGGTTAAAGCTATCGATCTCATGAAGCAGCCTTAGAACGGCGTGTTTACTTCGACGTGGACGGACGTCTCGATGTTTAGTCTGATTAAACACGATGCCACCGACCCGATCACCGCCAGACAATGAGAGCCAGGCGAGGAGGGCAGCGACTTCACCAGCCAACACAGATTTAAAACGGATTCGTGAACCGAAAAACATGCTTCTGGACTGATCGACCAACATTAGAACTGGGCGCTCTCGTTCTTCCTGAAATAATTTGGTGTGCGGCTGTTGGGTTCTTGCCGTCACACGCCAGTCAATAGTCCGGACATCGTCTCCAGGTTCGTATCGTCGGACTTCAGCAAAGTCGATGCCGCGGCCACGGAAATTCGAAGTCAACAACCCTGCGAGTGGGTTGCGAGATTTGTCCACGGGCAAAGCCGCCACTTCCTTCGCGGCATGGCGTAGCCGAATGAGTTCGGCGATGTCCGTATAGGCACCGCCTTTATCAGCAAAGTGGATTCGATTGTGATCCGGTCGCAGTGAAGTCATGGCGTCAGGCTGCAGCGACTCGCTGCAATAACGTATCAATCACGGTGTCAGCAGTTATGCCCGTTGCCTCAGCTTCGAAACTTACGATCACACGGTGTCTTAATACATCGTGAGCCACAGCTTGAACATCATCGGGGGTTACGAAGTCCTTACCGCGTAGATAGGCATTTGCTCTGGCGCAGATATCTAACGCAATAGTGCCGCGTGGTGAGGCGCCATAGTCGAGCCAGTTCGCAAGGTCCGTGCCGTACAACTCAGGTTGTCTTGTCGCCATCGTGAGTTGCACAATGTAGTCCTCAACCACTGGTGCCATATGCATGGACAATATTTCCTTGCGGGTCTCAAAAATCGCTTCCTGGGAGATGGGCGGAGCCGTCGGTTGCGCGTTTTGGCTCTGGTTCAAATTTTCGTTCCGAACCAACTGCAAAATATTGCGTTCTGACACGGCGTCCGGGTAGCCAATCGTGACGTGCATCAAAAACCGGTCAAGCTGAGCCTCGGGCAATGGATACGTGCCTTCCTGTTCAATCGGATTCTGGGTCGCCATGACTAGAAATAGGGGCGGTAGTGGAAAGGTTTCGCGACCCACACTGACTTGCCTCTCACCCATCGCTTCAAGCAAAGCCGATTGGACTTTTGCAGGTGCCCGGTTAATTTCATCGGCTAGAATCAGGTTGTGGAATATCGGACCCTGCTGAAACTCAAAAGTGCCTTCCTGAACGCGATAGATTTCGGTGCCGGTGATATCCGACGGTAGCAGGTCTGGTGTGAACTGAATTCGATGGAACTCACCCTCAACCCCTTGCGCCAAAGTTTTGATTGCCTTTGTTTTCGCTAGTCCGGGCGCTCCTTCCACCAGTAAATGTCCATCACCCAAAAGTGCGATGAGTAGCCGATTTACGAGAGTTTCCTGGCCGATAATTTGCCCAGATAGCCAATTTTCAAGTTCGAGTATTTGCTCGCGATATTGCATAAGTCGCCATCAGAAGTTTGCTTTAAGTCATTTATGTTGTTTGTTCACGATGGCTTGATAAATGCCAGCGGCTATATAGACCGCGCCTGTGCAGGAATGTTCAATAGCCATCCTTAGGCTAAGCTTAATGGGGGTTGATTGCCAGTAATCAAGAGACGAAATGCCCCATCGCTTGTTAACATAACGTCATTGCCAGCCAAGGACAGTTTTGATGCCGGTCATCAGTGTAGACAGTAAGGTAGAATTTCAGGCAGGCCTAAGTCAGCGCCTGAAAACCAAAGGGGAAGCCGTTCGGATATTTTCTGGACATTTCTTCGCTGACCGGTCGCTTGTTGAATTAGATCAGGGTTCATGGGCGGATATCGTTGCGAAGGTTGAGTCCAGTTGGGCATTTTTTCGCACCTTCGATGGTCAGCAGTCTCAGGTCAGGGTGATTGAAACTGATAGCCACTTCACCATCGTCGAAGTTGCCAGCAGCAATCTACCATTTCTACTCGATTCGCTTCGGATGGAGTTGAGCCGGATGGACCTTGTTCTCCGCGACGTCCAGCAATGTTTGTTGGGTGTGGTCAGAGGCGGTCGAAAGCTCGTTCTGGACAATTCTGTAACGCCAAACGAAAGCTTAATTCGACTTGAGCTGGAAGGAACCGGCGCGTCGTCTGCGCTCAAACAAAACTTTCATCGGATTATTCGATTGGTTAGTCAGGTCGTCGTTGATTTTGTTGAAATGAGAAAGCAGCTATTACTCTGGAGCGATGATCCATCCAGTGCCGATCACGCTAATGAAGATAGTGAATTATTACGCTGGTTCTATGGCAATAATTTCACATTTCTTGGCTATGAAGAATATGAACCTGTCTCAAAGGGCCGCTTGCAGTTGGTAAAGGAATCCCGGCTTGGGTTGGCGCGGCCGCAAATGACCGTGGATGGTTTGCCACTGCAGCCGCCTATTGGACGCCTGCGATTGGAGAAACTTCCCGTTCGGAGTCGAGTTCACCGACCCGCCTATCTCGACGGCATTATTGTTGCTGAGCGAAAAGATGGTCGATTGCTGCGAGTCTGCCGCTTTGTCGGGTTGTTCACATCAACTGTCTACAACCAGCGCCCCACAGAGATTCCTCTGGTCCGGCAGAAGCTTCAGCATATATTCGATTTTTTGGATATTGCGCCGACGAGCCACAAAGGTCGTGAACTATCGCGGATTATGGAAATTCTACCCAGGGAGGAGCTCATTTATGCAGAGGTTGCTGAGCTACAGTTTCTCGTCACAGAGATCTATGCCCTGCAGGAGCGAAGAATAGTTCGTGCGCTGGCGCGTCAGGATGATTACTTTGCCAATTGCATTGTCTATGTCCCCAAAGATGCCTATGACACGGAGCTACGTGTGCAAATCCAGGATATTTTGGTCAATGCATTTGCTGCAACAGACGTTGAATTTTCGACGTTTTTTTCTGAATCAGCACTTATAAGAACGCATTTTGTGATGAGAATTCCGAATCGAGTAGAAGTCGACCTTGAGCAGATCGAGGCGGAGATTCTAACCCTTACTCGATCGTGGCCTAATGACTTGGAGGCTCTGATCTACGAGTCTGAGGAGCAAGCGGTTGCTGATCGATTATGGCGCTCCTATCGAAAAGTTTTCTCACCGGGTTATCA
>JBNMQM010000073.1:0-20503 GCA_051278195.1 Candidatus Azotimanducaceae bacterium | reverse complement strand
CCCACACGCTCTTCTGATGAAAATAAGATCTTTACCCGCTTACCTGCTGGGATCTATAGGAAGCTTTTGGCTGATACAAAGGATCGCAGTGATATTTTAGTTAATGCTTTGGTTTAAATTTTCAAGCGAGTTTAAGAACACCAGCATTTGCATCAAGCAGTGGCGTTAGTGGCTTTAAGTAAACGAAAGAACCAGATGACGACAACATGAACGAATTGGCTTTTATCAAGCGCCTAGATGGACAATGGATCGAAATCCTATCCACCAACCGCATGAGTGATCACGTTCTGGGATGGTGCTGAATAGGTCAATATGCAATCTTCTTATGCACCTCCGTGTCGAAGGTTCCGACTGCATGCTGATTAGTGAAGATGTATTTCCAAACTTATGTTGCCAAACTTATGTTGCCAAACATAGATTTTCAGAGCTATTCGATCAAGCTAAGCCTGGGATCATTAGGGTATACCCAGTCCTGGCCGATCACTGGGGGCACATGTAAATCAGCCGGTATATTTTCAACACCAATAACTTGGTCAGCAGACTGATGCCAGTAATAAATTCGTGCCTCTTGGTAGCTGAGTGGAACGCCTTTAAATCCATAGGACTCCACAGACTTCTGTATCCAGTTTCCGAATTCAGTATCTTCGAGCAAAACTTGAACCAGCTTTTCACCATTATTCTCAGTCCACATATCCGGTGCAGGCTTATCACCCCAATCCGGTGCGAAGGTCCACGTTTCGATCTTAGCTTTGTTAATTCCATTAGGCCAAAATAAAAGTGGTGGCAGAGCATAGGGACTCAGTGGCGATACCCAATTTGGAAAGATGCCGTAGGACTGAGTGCAGGTCCGGCCAATTTCACCGACCGTCTCTATCTCCGGAACGTCAGGATTGCTCTGCTGCATCATTCCTTTTGTGCCACCCGGTCCCTTTATACCGCCCGGTCTAGGCGCAACCATTCTTCCATGACCGTTGGGATAAAAAGTATTCACGTTGCGCCGGTCATCCAATATGGGCGCTACCGTTGACGGGTGTATGCTTTTGACATGGTAAACTTCAGCATTGGCTTCCATTGCGATTTTCCAATTGCAATTAAGGTCAAATGTATGCCGCGCAGCTAGCCTGCATTTATCAAACTGGAATTCACGCCACTCGTCAGCAATGGGTCCTAAATAGTCAAGCAGGCTAGGGGCATCGTCGTCAAAGTTGACGAAAATCAAATTACCGAACTGCTCACATCTCACTTTGCTCAAAGACCGCGTCGAAAAATCCAGGTCTTTGAAATCCTCCGGATCACGAATCGATTTCAGTTCCCCTTCATGGTCATAACTCCAACCGTGGTATTTGCAGGTTAACCGAACCTTGCGCCCACAAGGCTCTGTGACGACGGGTGCACCCCTATGGCTACACGTATTGTAAAAGGCATTAATAGCGCCTGTTTCAGAGTGAACAATGACGACAGGCTGGCCGGCCTGTTCCCACAAGACAAAACAACCAGGTTCAGGTATCTCGTCGATATGTGATGCGAGCAACCAGGATTTTCGCCACAAATGTTGTTTTTCCAATTCGAAGAAACGCTCGTCCGTGTACCGACCACCCGGCAAATCCGGCATGTGAGGAAAAGCGGCAGGTGGCTCAGTTCGACTCGCTTCATATTCCATGAGTTTTCGCAGTGTTGAAATTTCTTGCTGATTCATTGGTAACTCCTCGTCAGAATGGCATTCAAATTTTTTGCCAATCGCGTTTTCGTATCGTTAACGGCAATGGATTGTAATATGCCAAGTTGGGCCAGGCTCAGCTGTTGTTCGAGTTGCGCAAGACTAAAACACTGTTTTGCCCACAAGGTCAGAACGCCCCAACTCTGACTTGTTATATTCCAGCTGATCGGTGTCATATCGATTTCTGGCATGACTTCATTACGCCCCTGCGCAACCTGAAGTTCTCGTCTAGTGGTATCGGCGCTTTGTCTGATCAACGCATCAATTAGGGCATGCTCTGGCTTTGCCGCAAGCAAAGCTTGAACCATGGCAAGTGCATAGGCCGGGGTGGTTTGGATTTGTTCAAAAATCGCTTGTTCTCTTGCAAGAATACGCGTGATGCCCGGCGTTACTAAAGCAACCTTCGCCGCGATTTTCTGCAACACGTCATTGGTTGCCATAAGTACCAACTCGTCTTTACCAGCAAACTGATTGTATAAAGTTTTTTTCGCAACACCTGCTTCTTCAGCCAATGCGCGCATCGTTAGACCTTCGTAACCTGATCGACCGAGGATCAAACGGGCCACCTCCAGTATGCGGGCTTGGCGCTCCAGTAAACGGCCCGACTGGTACTTACCGCGCTGTGCGAGAGAACTCAACTGAACTCCTTTTTAAGATTGGGTAATGCATCCAGATTGCCAAAACGTCATTTGAATAAAATTACACCACGGTATACTATTTGGCGCAAGCGAATAGTTAAGGAAAATTACATCATGAAATTCTCAATACCAGAGCTCATAGAAGACCCCTATTCGTATTATGAGAATTGGCGAGAAAATAAGCCGATATGGAAAGATGAGACAACGGGTTTTTGGGTGCTAACTCGACACGATGATGTTCGGTCTATTCTGAAAAACTCTAAAGACTATTCATCCAAGGCGATGGGACAAAATAGTGAATCAAGTCCGCTGCCTTTGCTAACGGATGACGCGCCAAGACATACGCAATTACGCGGTTTGGTCAACAAAGCTTTTACCGTGCGAATGTTGCGTGAAATCGAAGAGCAGGTTGAAAAAATCGCGACCGATTTGGTTGATGCGATCAAACCTGGCGAACCCACGGACATCGTCACTGCACTAACAACCCCTCTACCTGTGGCAGTGATATCGCAAATGATGGGCATCCCACTGGATCGGGGCGATGATTTCAAACGTTGGTCCGATGCACTGACCGGAACATTGGCAGGCGCTGCAATGGCAACCAGGCAACAAGATATTATGGAAATGGGCGCATACTTTGCTGGTCTGATCCCAGATCGTCAGGCCAATCCAGGCAACGACCTTGTGTCCGCCGTGGTTAATGCCGAGATTGATGGTGAGCGGTTGGCAGACGGAGATATTGTCGGCTTTTGTATACTGTTGCTGATTGCAGGTAACGAAACAACGACTAACTTATTGGGCAATTTCCTGAATATTCTTGCTGACCGCCCTGATGTTCTTGAACAGCTGGTGGCTGATCCTGACTTAATTGATCGAGGCATAGAAGAATCGTTGAGGTTTGATGGGCCCGTTCAATTCCTAATGCGTATGGTGACTGAACCGGCTGAATATCATGGGGTCACGGTCAAACCCGGCGATATCGTTCAAGTTGTTATGGGCTCCGCGAACCGGGATGTTCGTGCCTACGAAAACCCCAACGAATTCAGCCTATCTCGGGCTAAGAACCACCATCATACTTTTGGCTTTGGCATACACTTCTGCATTGGGGCTCCGCTTGCTCGGTTAGAAGCCAAGATGGCCATGCGATGTCTACTTCGAAAATTCAAAAAAGTACAGCGGGCCGAAGGAGTCGATGAAAGAGTCCCCTCGCATTTACTCAGAGGGTTTCATCACCTCAACTTGACGTTCACCTAGCTGACACGCTTCGCCTCGGCCCCCTCGTTTTATCGAGATGATCCAGTGGGTGCGAGGATATCAACTTCACAACACTCCTGACACAACGCTGTCAGGAGCTTATCGATATGATGCGCCGATATAATCATTCAGGCGAAGCACATGATGCAACACTACTCTAATCCCATGAGTCGAGGCGTGACCACGCAATGGATGCTGATGGAACTCGGTGCAGAACATGAGCCGGTAGTGGTTGATTTTCAAGCAGGCGAAACACGCACGGCTGATTATTTGGCAATGAACCCGATGGGAAAAGTGCCGATGTTGGTGGATGACGGAGTGGTGGTGACCGAGGTGGCAGCTATCTGTACCTACCTTGCGGACAAATTTGCCAACAAGAACATGGCGCCACCGTTAAATTCGAACCAACGTGGCAAATACTACCGCTATCTCTTTTTTCCTGGCACCACACTTGAGCCTATGTTTACCGCCCGTCAGCTTGGGTTGGAGGATGATTCATCTGATTCTACCGGTTGGGGGGACTATGACCGCTGTCTGGCCAGCATTGAAGCCATGACACCTGCTAGTGATTGGGTGTTGGGTGACAGCTTTAGCGCGGCGGACGTGGTGTTCGGTGGGACCTTAGACTTTGCTGTCAAATTTGGCTGGCTGATTGAACCAAGCGCCAAGGTGTCAGACTACATAGCTAGGCTGAAAGCCCGTCCAGCCTATCGCGCCAGCCACGATGAATCGTGGCACTAAGTCAAAGTCTGTTTACCCGTAAGCCTCGTTGAGTATTTGGTTCTTGGGCAACACGAAGGCGACGTAGCCGCTGTCTGCAAGACTCTTACCTGTTGGGTGATGTGAACATCATTCTTCGGGGCCCGGGTAAAATATTTTCTCCCAACCTAAAAACCTTTGAAACAACCAAACTTAACGAGTGTAAGGCAACTAATCACTATCATCGCAGTCATTGACAACTCAATTAAACAGCCATCTCATAGCTCCTTAAACTTCAATGAAATCAGCAATTGCGCTACTGGCCGGTTGTTTGGGGGAGGTGGTTTACAATGCATGTTCTCTGCCGCAGACCAGATGATGTGTGGGTGACTTTTTGACTCCCAGCCGATAAAAGTACCTAATTCCCACTGCCGCAATTCACACAGGTTCCGATTCCATGAAAAGCTACGCTATAGCCATCGTTCTCATCTTTGTCATCTTCGGCACAATAGGCGGCTTGTTATACAAACGATTCGCCGGTTTTGCAGCGATGGATTTTACCCCAGCGCCAGTGACAATCGCAGCGTCTGTCGCAATGCGAGAGCAATGGCGCAACACATTAAGTGCAGTTGGCAGCATAGAAGCCGTTCGAGGTGTTGAGATAAGGTCTGAAACCAGCGGTGAAATTACGGTGCTACATTTTGATTCAGGTGACCTGGTCAAAGCGGGTCAATTGTTGCTAGTCCTCAACGACGAAGTTGAACGCGCCGCCCGAGAAAATCAGGAGGCGAGCCTTGAACTGGCACAGATTTTGTTTGATCGTGACAGCAAGCTCATCAAACAAAAAACCATCCCACAGTCGCAGTACGATCAATCACGCGCTGACCTACAACGGGCAAAAGCGCAGCTGGCGGAAACCGCAGCGCGGCTATCGAACAAAAAAATCGAGGCGCCATTTGCCGGGACATTGGGCATCAGACAGGTTGATGTCGGCGACTACCTGTCGACGGGAGCGACTATTACCACATTGCAGGACTACTCCGAGCTGGAAATAGATTTCACGTTGCCAGCCAGGCATGCGCCAAAACTCAGGGCAGGCCTTAATATTGAGGTGACGGTCGATGCTTTTCCAGATCGAAGTTTTACCGCGATCGTCAGAGCGGTTGATTCGCGCATCGATCCTGGCACACGCAACATATTACTGCGGGCGCGCATCGAAGAATCAGCGGGACTATTACCAGGCATGTTTGCGACCCTGTCCGTTGACCTTGGCGATGCCAGATCAGTGGTCACGATACCGGAGACGGCGATGACTTATGCGCTCCAAGGCAACACTGTCTACGTGATCGAAGATGCACCGGATGGTGGTATGACCGCAACCTCACGCATTGTTGAGGTGGGACCCGTGCGTAATAGCCGAGTTTCCGTCTATAGCGGACTTGAGGACGGAGAACGCGTTGTGTCGGTGGGGCAGAACAAGCTTTATCGCGGCGTAAAAGTGCTTATTGATGAGGATGTGCAACTGTGATGCCGACATTTACCGATATCTTTATCCGTCGCCCAGTACTGTCACTGGTGCTGAGCGCCGCCATGTTATTGCTGGGGTTACAGGCTGGCTCGCAACTGTCTTTACGCCAATATCCTGAAGTAGAAAAGAGCGTAATTTTGGTTCAGGCCGTATACCCCGGCGCAAGTGCGAGCACGGTACAGGGATTTGTGACAACGCCCTTACAGCGTCGTATTGCAGCCGCCAAAGGTGTGGATTACATCACCTCACAAAGCGATCCAGGTGTTTCTCAAATCAGCGTCTATGTACGCCTTGGGGAAAACTCCACTGAAGTTTTAGGTGAGGTGATTACCAAAGTCAACGAAGCCAGGTTCGAGCTACCAAGGGATGTCGAAGACCCCGTCGTCAGCAACCGGACCGGCGGTGATGCCATGATGTACCTCGCGCTGCTGAGTGAACAGATGTCAGTACAGCAGCTGGCAGACTATGCCCAGCGGTCCATTCAACCCATATTGAGCACGGCTGAAGGCGTTGGTGAGGCGCGTCTACTGGGTAGCGGAATGTTTGCTATGCGCGTTTGGTTGAACCCAGCGAAGATGGCAGCATTAAACGTCACCGCTAACGATGTGAATGATGCGATCACGCGCGAGAACTACATTTCGGCGGCAGGTACAACTAGGGGCGAGCTAGTCAGTGCCAGTGTTAACGCCGAAACCGATGTGCAAGATCCCGATGAGTTTGAAAATATCGTCGTGCGTCAGGACGGCGATCGACGGGTGCTGCTAGGTGATGTTGCCGAGATAGAATTGGCCAGCGAAACCTATGATTCAGCAGTCTATTCCAGTGGCAAGGACACCGTCTTCATCGCCATTACGGAGGCGCCGGGTGCCAATCCCCTGCAGGTCGCCGCTAATGTAAAAACCAAGGTGGCCGAGCTAAATGCACAACTGCCAGCTGACATGTCGATTTTCCTAGACTCCGATTTGTCGATCTACATTGGCGAGGCACTAAAAGAGGTTGCAACGACACTGCTTGAGGCAGGGATCATTGTTGTGTTGGTCATCTTATTGTTCCTGGGATCCATGCGCGTTGTGGTGATCCCCATTGTGGCGATTCCTCTATCGCTAATTTCGGTACTGTTTCTGATTTGGACAATGGGATTTTCCATTAACCTACTCACGCTGCTGGCGATGGTGATAGCGATCGGGCTGGTGGTGGACGATGCCATTGTTGTGGTGGAAAACGTTCATCGACATATCGAGGAAGGCAAGGCGCCCTTTGATGCGGCAATTTTAGGCGCAAGGGAGGTTGCTTTTGCGGTTATCGCGATGACACTAACGCTGGTCGCAGTCTATTTGCCGATTGGCTTCCTCGGGGGACTCACCGGCGTCCTGTTTAGTGAATTCGCACTAACGCTGGCAGGTGCAGTTGTTGTGTCCGGTGTTGTCGCGCTAGTGCTTAGTCCGATGATGTGTGCATATTTGCTGAAGGATCATGCGCATCAGGGTGCGGTTGCCAATTGGCTTGACCGAGGGTTTGAAAAGTTCCACGACCAATACAAAACATTACTTGGCCATTGCCTGAATTCACGTGGTGCCGTGGTGTTGTTTGCTGCTTTGATCTTTCTCAGTTTGCCGGTGTTCTACCAACTGGCACAGTCTGAGCTGGCACCGGACGAGGACAGCGGCAGCATATTTGCCATTGCGACGCCACCGGACTACAGCAATCTTGAATATACCACCTATTTTCTTGATGAGATGGTCGAAGCCTGGAGCACAGTGCCAGAGGTCACCCATTCGTGGCAGGTGAACCAATCCTCTAGCGTGTTTGGAGGCATTGAGCTTAAGCCTTGGTCGGAGCGCGAACGGACATTAGAAGAAATACGCCAGGAGGTGCAGGGAAAATATGCCGCCATCAGCGGACTGGAAATATTCACCTTTGCTGCAGGTGGATTACCAGGGGCAGATCAGGGCCTGCCACTGCAGTTCGTTATTTCCGGCAATGTCGATTACGAGGAGCTCGATCGTGTCTCTGAAGAGGTTTTACTAAAGGCCCGAAAATCGGGATTGTTCGCCTTTGTTAACAAAGATCTGCGTTACTCCAGACCAGAAATTTCCGTCAACATTGATCGAGGACTGGCTGCCCGGCTAGGCATTTCCATGCAGGAAATAGGCGAAACCTTACAAGTGATGTTAGGCGAAGGTGAAACCAATCGGTTTAGCATGGAGGGGCGAAGTTACAAGGTAATTCCGCAGGCAGGAAAAGGTTTTCGTCTGACAAAAGAATGGTTGGAGCGTTACTACGTACGGACCGATACAGGCTCACTGGTGCCCCTAAGCACGGTTATTTCATTGAAGCAGACTGTCAAGCCAAACACGTTGAAGCAATACCAGCAGTTAAACAGCGTCACGATCCAGGGGTTTGTATTGCCGCCCAATACCTTGGGTGACGGTCTGGCCTTTCTCGACGAGGCAATAACCAAGGTGGCGCCAACCGGTTACCGGGTAGGTTACGAGGGTGCGTCACGCCGGTTTATTGAGGAGAGCCGGGGGTTTCTGCTGTTGTTTGGGACGTCACTGATCTTTATTTATCTGGTCTTGTCGGCTCAGTTCAACAGTTTTCGCGATCCGCTTATTGTCCTGATCAGCGTGCCCCTGTCATTGTTTGGTGCCCTGGTGCCAATGGCGCTGGGATGGGCCACGCTCAACATCTATACTCAAGTGGGTTTGCTCACTCTGATAGGGCTGATCAGTAAGCACGGCATTCTTATTGTAGATTTTGCCAACCAAAGAGTTGCCGCTGGCGAAGATCGTTATTCGGCAGTGCTGGAGGCTTCAGCGATGCGCTTGCGCCCTATTTTGATGACAACGTTTGCCACAGTGCTCGGCGTATTGCCGTTGCTACTGGCGTTCGGAGCTGGTGCGAATGCTCGATTCGCCATTGGGCTTATGATTGCTGCCGGCATGACCGTCGGTACCGTTTTTACACTCTTTGTTTTGCCGACATTTTATCTACTACTGGGTCGAAAGACGATAACGGTTGATGGAAATGTTGCCGACAAAACGGCACAAAAGTTCACCGCTGCTACGCCCAATGCCATGCCTTAAATATTTGAAGTATCCCCTGGTTTTTATATTGAAAATAGGCGCGATATAGACATTGTCATAAACCATCTAACAGACTAGATCGTAGTGAGCGGCACTAAACTTAGTCCAGGGCACGAACAAGAACAAAGATGTTTGATGCCACAGCGGGACTCACTTTAAAGCTCAGAGCATATTCCGCCAAGGCTATCAATTCAAATGATGATCAAGGTGATCAGGCAACAACACCACTCGACTCAAACCAATGAACTCCCGTACCACTTGACACTGGCTCTACTAGTGACTAAAACAGTCAGAGTTGTTTGTTTTGAAGCAAGCGGCGTTACCTGCGACAAACTTTCAAGGACCGCTAAGAGTCTATTGGAATTTAAATAAGTCGCAAATGGATTTTTGCTACATAAGGGGGAAAAATGAGATTCAATAAAAATCTTTTGTGGTCCATTGTTTTGGCAACACCAACCGCGCTGCCACTAGTTGCCTTTGCGGAAGGGGCCAATGAAATGGAGGAGGTTATTGTAACTTCACGCCGTAAATCGGAATCGGTTCAGGATGTGCCTTTATCCGTAACGGTTTTTGGCGGAGAAAAAATCAGACAATTGAAACCTGCGACTTTGCGGGATTTCGATGGTCTAGCACCAAACGTTTACATCGGTATGAACGCAGCCGGCCCAGGAAACAGCACAATTTATATTCGTGGCGTGGGGTATCCAGGTAGTGAAAAAACTCAAAGCCCTCAGGTTGCAGTCATTGTTGATGATGTGCAAATGGGGTCAAGTACCGGTGCGTTGATTGATGTGTTCGATGTTGAAAGTATCGAAATCAACCGGGGGCCACAGGGTGTGCTGTTCGGTCGAAACACCATTGGCGGCAACATCGTCGTTAATCGTGTTAAACCTCAGTTTAACGAGTTTGGCATCAATGCTGCTGTCTCGGTTGGCGACTATAGTGCGCGGACCATCAAGGCGAGGGTCAACATTCCTCTCATTGACGATACCTTGGCGCTAAAGATTGGTGCTATTTCCAGAGAACAAGATGGTTTCTGGGATAACGTCACCAGAGGTGGAGAGGACGGTGATATAGACTTTGCCTCGCAGACCATCGCACTAAGATGGGCGCCAAATGATGATTTTGATGCGATTCTGACCTATGACCGTATTGATGACAATTCAGAAATCACGCCACAAGACTCGCTCCACGACGGCGATAACCGGTTTGTAACATTTGCCGACAAAGAGACGCCCACAAGTTATGAGGTGGATCAGCTTTCTCTTAGGATGAACTGGGATATCAGTGAGACCATGACATTGACGTCTATTACCGCAAGTAATAGTGGCGAGGATGATACAGAGTCGGATTTTGACGGCGTGTTTATCGGTAGCAGCAACTTTCCAATCGTACAGTTGCACCCTAAACGTCCTCAAGAATTTGATTATTTCTCGCAAGAATTGAGATTAGCTGGGTCTATTACAGATACATTGGATTTTATGGTGGGGTATAGCTACTTTGATTCTGAGCTCGACTACGTCCAGTTCACAAACAACATCATTCAGCTACCAGCGGTAGCTCTGGGTCTACCAGCCGGTGTGCCTTGTGCGGCTGTTCCTGGCCTAGGTTTAAGAGCCAACCCGGTCATTGGGGATGCATTCTGTCAGTTCCCGAACGACAAGAGTACGCAGTTTGCAGGCGAAGATGTGGAATCAACGGCATTCTTCGGCTCCTTGACCTGGCGTCCAACGGAAGATCTTGAATTCCTGGCAGGTGTGCGTCGAATCAATGAAGAAAAAGATGGCCGCAACCGTTATGTCAATCACAGTTCAGGTACCTTTGATGCGCCTGGACAGGACCCGCATGACTTTACCGGCGCACCACAGGTCCCAGGTACTTCCTATACCGTCTCTGATGATTGGCAAGACACCATTACGACCGCATCGGCCAACTGGGCGTTTACTGACAATGCTCGTGCGTATGTGAGTTACAGCGAGGGCTTCCGTTCCGGTGGTTTCAGCATCCGTTCTGTGGACGCAGCAACTGCGCCTTACGAGCCTGAAGAAGCTGAACAAATTGAGATCGGTCTGAAATCTAATTGGCTGGAAGGCGCTTTAACGTTCAACCTGGCTTACTACCAGCTTGAGCGAGAAGGTGGTCAATTCATCTCCATTATCACTCTGCCTGCAGGTGCTATTCCAGGTACAAACACCATTGTCAACAATGGTGGTACGGCGGAATCAGACGGTTGGGAATTAGAAACCGCTTGGAACATCAATGAAAATTTCAGCCTGCTGTTTAACGCCGGTACCATTGATGTGGATAACGGCGCCTTCACCTTACCTTGTGATGTGATAGATGGCTGTGGTGCTGATCCCTCAGGCACGATCCGAAATCTAGGTGGTGGTAGCGATTCTCGTCAGCCAGACAAGAGCTATTCCATGACCCTAGCTTACAATCGGGAAATCGGACCAGGTACCTTGTCTGCCAATACGGGCTACAAGAAAGTGGGTGACTTCCTGCTGGTCAACACCGGCGCTGGACCCAACAATCGCTTGTTCGAGGGTGACTACGGTTTGTGGGATGCACAGATTGGCTATGATCTGGAACTCAAGAGTGGTGACCGGCTGAACTTCTCACTTTACGGCAAAAACTTGTCTGACACTGAGTATAAGGAACAAGCGTTGTTCTTGGGTGGTCCAAACGCTGGTTTCCAGGGCTGGGGTTCACCTAGAATTTATGCATTCGAGGTTAGTTACTCCAGATAAACGCCTGTCCTATGATCGGCGAATAGAAAACAAAGCCTGAACTTATACTGTTAAACAGCAATAAGTTCGGGCTTTTTTATGCCCTAAAACCGCACAAAATAGTTGAGGTCCAGTTCTTGTTTGCTCACACGGGCATTTGCTTCAAGACGCCCAGCAGACAGCTGACATTCTCGAGACATTCTGGCGAACTGGGTCCTATATTTTTGAACGGCTGGTTGGCCAAGGACCTCGACCAGGTGCTGTGGCATACTCTAAGGAATATTTTCAAGGAGTTACCCATGCCCACGTTAGCCCGTGTTGTTGTTCTACCTACAGGTGATGGTCCGTTGCAAGTTGTTGATGTTGAATTGCCGGATCCGGGACCACACCAGGTTGTCGTTAAGCAGTTCGCTTCTGGTGTCTGTCATTCTCAGCTGCACCAGATGCACACTCCAAGACAAGCACCGGTTGTTCTCGGCCACGAATCGACAGGCATCGTTTTGCATGTCGGTAGCGACGTCACTCATGTGCAGGAAGGCGATACGGTTATGGTGACCTGGGTGCCCCGTGATGCAGCTGCCGCTAAAAGAAACCCTGATGCCGCGGTACTGATGTTGCCAGATGGCAGCCAAGCCACATCACAGAATGTCTTCACCTGGGCTGACACCACTATTGCCGATGAACAATACGTCGTAAAAGTCGATGCCAATATCGAAAAAGAAGTTACCGCAATCATTGGTTGCGCCGTGATGACAGGAGCTGGTGCGGTTGAAAATACGGCCGGCGTCCAACGAGGCGACAGTGTCGCAATATTTGGTGTTGGCGGTGTCGGGTTGTCGGCGGTCGTGGCGGCCAAGAAGCTAGGTGCCAATCCGATCATCGCGGTTGATCTGGATGAAGAAAAACTAACCTTTGCCCGAGAATTTGGCGCAACACATACGATCAATGCGGGCGAGACAGACCCTGTTGCGGCAATCAAGGCGCTCACGACCCGACCCGGGCAGATGACAATGTTTGAAGGAGAAGTTTCCGGCGCCGATTATGTTTTTGACTGCATTGGATTAAAGCAGACTATGGAACAGATCGTGCCAGCTGCACGAAGCGGGTTCTTCGGCGCAGAGCCAGGAGGCACAGCCGTTTTGGTTGGTGTACCGATGACATCAGTAGAATTGAATGCAGTGGACGTACTGATCAACGAGAAGAAATTTATCGGCTCGATTGGCGGCTCCTGTTCACCTGACCGAGACTTCTCGAAATATCTGGAGTGGTATGCAGACGGTAGCCTGAACCTGGATGCACTGGTGACAGCTCGTTACACGATCGACGAAATCAATGAAGCGGCACGAGCATTAGCTGCAGGCGAAATTTCCGGACGAGCTATATTAGTTTTCGACTAGTGTTAACTTACTTCGAATGGGTCACCCTCGACCCGGCCGCTTGCCCCTGGGCGCTTTCGGGTCGATAACCACTAGATCAAAAAGCGTGGCAGGTTCATTTTGGCCTGCTCAGTTATTTTCTAATATTCACGCATTCTATGACCTTGTGGTAGGACCTAGGGTTTGTAAGACTCCCTAGTAAATCTTGGAGCTACCCCGTGAAAGTCATTAAAGCCTGACTTCTTCTCTCGCTATGTATTGGCTCCGTCGCAGCCATAGCGGCAGACCTTCGATCTGCTCGGGCCGAATCTGTGGGTATGTCCTCAGACAGACTCGAACGAATTCGCCCTATCATGCAAGCGTATATCGATGACAGTCAGCTGACTCGCATCACGACGATGATCGCACGGCGCGTGCAAGATTGTTCACCATCAGACAGACGGAAAACAATAGAGATTCCTCCCGAGGGTATTGCCAGATATACCTTCGCCACTTTAAAAAACGCAGCTGGACTCTTTTTTCCTGACTGCTTTCTACTGATAGTCGGGGCATTGATGGAACTGGAACCGCCCAAACCCTTGCCGCGGGGCCAGAACAGGCGCCGATTTTCGAGATATTTCACACCAATTAGTATTCGAGAAACCCAGCGTACGACCGCGCAATGCGGTAAGGTGATCACATTATGATGTCGCTGCTTATTACATTTTTCATGGTCTCGATGGTGTTCTCTTTTCTATGTTCACTCTGGGAAGCTGCACTCCTTAGTATCACTCCAACCTATGCGGAAATTCAGCTTCAGGAAGGCTCTGCTATCGGCAAGCACCTGACAGAATTCAAAGCCAACATTGACCGTCCTCTCGCTGCCATCCTCACACTCAACACCATTGCCCACACGGCAGGCGCAATTGGTGTTGGCGCCCAGGCTTCAATTATATGGGCAGATGCGCACCCGGCAGTAACCGGCTTTCTTGTGCCGGCAGCCATGACGCTGGCGATATTACTGATCTCTGAAATTATTCCCAAAACACTCGGAGCGAGCTACTGGAAGGAACTTGCGGGTTTCACAATCAATTCATTGATTATCACGATGACGCTGCTAGCGCCGCTGATATGGCTCTGCCAGCAGGTGACCGGCAGGCTCAAGAAAAATACTGAGGGCAGCATCTTTTCTCGCTCTGACTTTTTAGCAATGGCTGAGATCGGTGTGAGAGAAGGCATCTTCGAGAAAAACGAGTCTGAAATGATCTCAAATCTCATTCAATTTGAATCCGTATCTGCCCAGGACATCATGACGCCTAGAACAGTTGTTATTGCCTTTCCCGAGGATATGAGCATCGCCAGTTGCCTCGACACTTACCAACCCATTCGGGTGTCACGTATCCCTATTTACCAGAACAACTCCAAGGACGATGTGACTGGTTATATCTTAAAAGACACATTACTAACAGCCATGTTAGAGGGACGCGGCGACGATCTGGTGGGCAGTCTGACTCGCGAGATTATGATCGTGAAAGAAGATTTTCCTTTGCCGGAGCTCTTCAATCGGCTAGTGGTTCGCAAAGAGCACATCGCCTTAGTGGTCGATCATTTCGGCGGCATGGCGGGTATTGTCACCATGGAAGACGCGATTGAGACCTTGTTAGGCAGAGAAATTGTTGATGAGTCCGACAAAGAAGCGGACCTTAGGGTCAGGGCAAGAAAGGAGTGGGAAATTCGTGCCAAAGCACGCGGGCTAGTACAAGAAACTTATCACGAATAGACTTTAAGAATACGCTGCCAACTTCCATCGAAGGTTCCCTGGCAGCGCATCAAACAATATTGAACAGGCACTCTTTAAAAACACCTAATCTAAAATCGGAAAAACCCTTTGGATTCGGAAACGGAATAACAATTAGCGATTAAAAGTGGGATTTAGGCCAAAAAGCTGTTTTCCAGGTGTAGCTGCCCACAAACCCTCAATGGATTCGCACTCTTGGTTGTTTATTACGAGTCAGGCAGTCTTTTTCAGGGTGCGTCGTTTTTTAGCGAATTGGGAGGCGTAAAGCTTTTCAAACTGCTGGCTTTGTCGGAGCCATTGTTGCCGGTTAATCGATAGCCTTTCAAGTATTGGGAGTAGCACCTCAATTGAAGAGTGCCTGTCCAATGTCATTTCCGCTTAAGGTATTATATCAATATTTGACCCCTTTCTGTTATCTTCAGACAGGTTAGAAAGCTATGGTAATAGTCATTGCCATGAAAAATGAGTTGTCGCCCTCTGCCACGATTCATTACGTGGTAATAAGCGCCTTCAAAATTAATTCGAACAGGTCTTGGCATGGATGAAGGATAATGCGCTTAAGGTATTATATCAATACTTGACCCCTTTCTCTTTTGATTAATCAACAATAAGGACAAGCACTCGTAAAAATTTTCGTCGAATTCATGATTCAAGTCTTAACCCCCAGTCTTGCAGTCTTGTTCTGATTTGATATACACCTAAAATCTTCCCATATCCCGATGTACTTCAAGATATTCCTGTTTTGGTAAATATGATGACGGCAAAGTGATTCTATCACCTGCCTTTTTATGGAAATATTTTTTAACGATATCGCTCTTATAATGATCTGAAATATCTTTTGAAATGATTATGCGAAAGTCTTCGTCCAGGCTAATCAATTTTTTATCAAAAGCAGCGTCATAGGTTGCCGATAAGAACAGGCCATTGTGAGGGTTTAACCTGAGGTCGTCATCGTCCGACCAAGGGATAATATGGCTCGCGCGATTCACCTCTGGAATATTGAGTCCGGTGATGCAGCAGGATTCGTTATATATTTTAAGCAGCATCAATCTAAAAACATTTTGATTCACGCGCACGCGAACTGAGCGTACAACTTCTTTTCCTTGCTTTTTATCCAGATTATCCAGTAAAAATTTCGGATAGCGAATATCCTGTTTCAACTTACCGACAAGCTCATCTTCATCCCCCGTGTGTTGATCAAACACTCCGAGTAGCTGTTGTTGATAAACATGCTCAACCAAAAATTCTTGATAGCTTTTTAGCGCGGCAGAACAATAACCGTTTTGTAAATAACTGGTAGGTATATCCGAGATATTCCAGGCGCTAGCATCACCTTTTTTGCCTTCGTTAATCACAAATAGATACAGCTCGTGTAAGCGATCAATCGAAACAACCACCCACAGATTCTTGCAGTCAGAAAAACCCAAAGGTTTCTTTTGTAGCATCTCGGATAATAAATCCAATGCGCGAATATATGACTTTGCTTTACCGCTTCCAGCAACATTAGTGTCATTTATAAAATTAGAAAAAGCGGTTTTAGAATTAAACATAATCAACCGATTCTCACCGCAATATACTTCGAATAGCTATTCAAGCTGCAACAGCCCCCTGCATTTAGGGAATGTACTACAGCCCCAAAACTGACTGCCAACCTTAATTCCTTTCTTAGTAGTGCGAAGCACCATGGCGGAACCGCAAGTAGGGCAGATTGGATTCTTAGTTCCAGTAAGGTTTTCTGACTTAGAAGCTACTGGCGCAATTAAAGATTCCATATCAATGGAATTTACAATCTCTACTCCATCGATTAATTCGATATTCCGTCCTTGAACAAATGCTTTAGCACTAGGCGTGAACTGACCCGAGGCCACGACAAAACCGCCAACCGCTGCCTCAGAAACAATAACACCCAATAGTTCCCGAACTACTTTGACGCCGACACTGGTTGAACGCCATTGCTTACATTGAACCAGATAACGCTCGCCATCTTTAATCGCAACTAAGTCAACACCGCCGTCCGGGCCAGGCTGCGCAAGCTGTCTTACGTTATATCCTTTTGTTTCGAAGTATTTGCCAACGAGTAATTCGAACTGTTGCCAGTTCATGTCATTTAAAGTTTGAAGTTCAGGCTTTTGTTTTAGTCGGCCATACAATGAATCTTTCTTTTGCTTTTGAACAAGTGAGCCGATAGTCCCAAAGATAAAAATGACTGGTAATACGTACTGGACAACGCCAGCCATCGATACAGCCAACTGCTTTACAAAAGAGGTGCCGAAAACTTCCAAACCGACAGCTGGCGTCAATTGTAAATCCGCGACATAGTGGAGAATGAAATATGCTAATACTGCCAAACAAATACCAACCCACCAAGGCAGCATTGTTGTTAATTCCATAATAATCTTGAGTGATGAATTCTTTCTTCTGGCCATAACACTACTTCCCTAAATTTTTAATTTCCCTTAATGAGTGCCCTTCTTGAATATAGCTTTAAGCACTCTTTTAATATCAATGCTAAAACCAAAAATACCTGGCTTTATATCTGTACTCTCTAATAGCTCCGAATAAAAGGAATTATTCGTTTCAGTTAAAAAATGCCATTTGTAATACGTGTTTATAATTTCATCAATGCTTTTGTAAGCAAGAAAATTTTCACATGTTGTTACTGTAGCGCCTTCTCCAAACGGGAATGTAAGAGAACACCCGCAAAACCATCCATGTCCATCTCTCATATACAAAAATGATTCTGTTACTTCAATGAGGTTGGCACCTAGGTCATCAGCTATCTCTGTAATTTTTATCATTTCACCTAGTTTTTCTATATACCGTGAGCACAAATAATTAATAATTGAATTTGCCTGAGTCAATATTACTTTACTGCGATGATGTTTAATCAGAGGTAAAGCATATATTGATGGTCTATATAGTCTCTTTTCATCATATCTATCGGTTAACAAGCCTTTGTTTGCTAAGTTATCTAGTAGGCTTAAATCATCAGGATGATCCGCACGAAATCTGTCTGCATCAACCCCTTCGATTGAATTTCGGGTTACTTCAAACAGTTTATCTAGGAGCAGAATTCCTCTATCACCAGTAACATTTTTAACTCGATCTAAATTTTGAATTGTCACGCTGTAACTGTCACCACAATCTATTTCCTTTATCTGACTCATTGGGTCGAGGAGGTCATTCAAGTTGTTTTCAATCTTGTAAGAGTATGGGCGGGAAGTTAAAAATGCCAGTAATTCCCCCATCAATCTACAGTTAAAGGCATTACTTAAAATGGGAAACGTCCCCTTATTTCAACAATTCGCCTCAATTGAAGAGTGCCTGTCCAATATCATTGTGCTAGTAAAATTATCAAATTTTCGTCAAATTCATGATTCAAGACTTGACCCCAATCTTTTGACCCCAATCTTTTCTTGTCCCGGTTATTCTTTCACAGATTTAAAACACGTCTTACCTAAAAGGGCTCTGACCAGAATAACCTTGATCTAAACCTTCCAAGTGCGCTAGGCAGTAGTTTCTGTACTAAGAAGTTTCTGTAAAATATCCTTAGGGAGGATGGGCCATTCACTGTAAATAAAATAGTTGAAATAGTCTTTCTTTATAGATTCAGTAAGCATTCTTCTCAAAATATCATCATTTCCAAGTATCGAAAATGCAGCTATCTTTACTTCATTTGATGATGATTGGGCCGAAAGGTTTCTAACTGGAACGTCATTGAAATCTTTATTTTTTGAAGCTTTCATCGCAAAGTAAAAGTTTATTTTAAACGGCTCAAAATCTTTTGAACTGATTTTCTCTTTATATTTCTGGTATAAATTTATGACGGAGGAATAGTCTTCTTGCTTCAAATATATATATGAAATGCCGACTAAGTATGATCTTAGCGATAGGCCTTCTTCGAAGGCTGTCAAAATAGTGGATACTGCTAGATCTAAATTGCCATTTAGAATCTGCATGTCAGCTTGGACGTCGTAATATGATGATGTAATGAATTCGTGCCTAGAACTCTCTAGGTGGTCTTTAAGTGCTGGGAGATATTCATTGTCAAAGCAGCGCTGTAATCTCACTGCTAAGCCCAAATAATCGGTTATTTCTGATGAGTCAAGTGCAAGACGAAAGTAATGACGAGCCACTTCTAGGTCCTGTTTCTGTCCAATAATGTACTTTGATTTGTGCAGAAGTAGGAACGTATCGTCCTCGATGGATTTGTCAGAAATATGCTCTTCAAAAAAGTAGTTTAATAGCTCTTTGAAGTCGAAGTTGTCTTCCATCTCAGCAGTGGAGTCTACTAATTTGCATATTATATAATTTATCTTTATCTTTATCTTTTTCTCAACAGTGGATTTTTTGTATACCGCATATAGTCGGTCTACATATTCCTTTATTTCTTTGTATTTTTGTTCTGTCATGAGGTTGTCGGATATTAGATCCAGCGTTCGTAGGTGTTCGTCATTAATTTTTTTTGCGTTTTCAATATGTTCGGCTAAAACCTCTTTATTTGAATTGTCACCTAGCTTGTTGAAGTTTCTTTGGAGAAAATTAGCTTTTATGCTCCATGCCTTATTGGACAATGATGGGTCTAGTTTAAGGCTATTATTTAGCTCATTTAGGATGGTTTCTGTTCCCGACACCTGGTTTTCATCCGCTCTATCAATATTATCAATAAGACTCCTGGATAACCGGTTTAGTAATGCTGAGTTCCTAGGGAATTTTTCTTTAGCATTTGATAAAAACGAAATTTTCTTATCGAATTTTATTAAGTCGCATTTTCTTAGTATATAAGCAACATTGTTTTCATCCGATTCGATAAGTTTGTCGCACCATGAAAGGGCTGTTGATGAATCGTCTGAGATGTCGGCTATATGGACTATCTTATGGATGTATCGTATTTTAGCATCTGGATTCGACGTGTCTTTATATTCTGTTTTTGCTAATTTTATAGCTTCCTCAAATTCCTTTTTATTGATCAAGCTGTCAATTTGCAGAAGATTTCGAACCACTGGCAAAGGCAACTTTCTTTTGTCTTTTTCATTGTCAACATTCCCGGAAATCAAATCTGATATTTCATGACGATTGTTAGCATTTTTTATATTATCAATCTCGGCAAGAATAATTTCGTTTTTAGATAGATTGTGTTTGTCGGAGACTATTTCTTTGATGGTCTTTTTAGCTTTGGATTGGTCAAAATTTGAATCCAAATCTATAGGGGATGAAGTTAAACTTGCATGAATTTCTGCTAGCAGTTCATCAAAGCCATCTATCATTACGGGATATACTCTGTCTTTCCATAAAAGATTTCTTAATGTGTGATTAACCTCATCATCTGGTCTTAGGCACCAATATAGGCCATTTTCTAAGTAGTGCTCCTGCTTGGTTAGAAACTCTAAAACATCCATTATCGACCTATCGCTACCGGAGTAACCTATTACGATTAATCCAAATTCCTTGCAAAATTCTATCAATTTTTCTTTTATGTTTTGCTCCAAGGACTCGGTTTCTCTTAGAGTACTTTTAATGTCATCGTATAAGTAGTCTCCATGTAGTTTTACTATTTTTGGTCGTGATGATGTGAAGTGGACCCCATGAGCTGGGCAGCGAATTGCCGAAGTTAAGGAGTTATTTTCTGTATTATTTATCTCTATTAAAAAGAGGCATGCAGAAAATGAGTAAGAAACGCAGAAATCATTCACCCGAAT
>JBNMQM010000072.1:0-21346 GCA_051278195.1 Candidatus Azotimanducaceae bacterium | reverse complement strand
GAGTCCGGAACGGCAATGTGAGCGAGTCCATATTGTACTGCGGCGAGGCCATTAAAGCGTTCACCGGTCATAAAGAGACGGGTCGCGAGATGCTTGCCCAGTTTCGGCAGCACAACGACAGAGATGACAGCCGGGATCACGCCAAGTCTGACCTCGCTGAAACTGAATTGCGCGGACTCGCTTGTGAGGACGATGTCAGCAGCACCCACGAGCCCCAATCCACCCCCAAACGCAGCACCGTTCACTGCGGCGATGACGGGTTTTTCCGCCGCCAGCATTAACTTCAAAACATCGGCAAATGGCACGGCATTACCGCCGCCGCTAATGGAAGAACCCGGTGGGCTCTTTAGGTCAGCGCCGGCGCAAAATGCAGGTCCAGTACCGGTGATAACGATCGCCCTCACCTGCTCATCAGCAAGTGCTTTCTGCAGATGGTGGTAGAGCCCGTTCACCAGGTCAGCGGATAAGGCGTTGCGGTTCTCGGGTCGATTCAGGGTGATCCACGCGGCCTGATTTTTCACCTCATATAACGACGCTCCTGTCTCCATTACCTTGCTCCTAAGTTTGCATTCGGCTGACGTTTTAGGGAGGCTAGCACAAGTCATCCAAGAGGTTAGTTTATGTGTCGAAACATTCGGACCTTGCACAACTTTGATCCACCTGCCACCGAGGCGGAAATTGAAGCGACTGCGCTGCAATTTGCTCGCAAGCTGTCGGGTTTCAATCAACCCTGTCAGGTCAACGCGCCGGCATTTCTTAGGGCTGTTGAAGAGTTTAGTCATACGGCCACGCGTTTGCTCGCAGAGCTTGAGCCCCGGACTCCAGCTAAGGGTCGCGAGCGTTTCGGTCTATGAAGCGCCTTGATTTTTCGACACTTATACCGGACAAAATAGTGTGCCACGGCGCGCTCGACTTTGATTTTCGGCCTAAGGGCATCAGCCCTCGCCGCTTACCGAACTGGACTCGAGCGCAGGTGCCTCGCGTTATGGATGTGATCGTAAGGATGCCTTCTGGGGTTCGATTGGTTTTTGATACCGATGCCACAGAAATTAGCGTTACGGCACTTGCGACTAATTTGGTCACGCCACCTGCAGTTAAAAGGCCCGTGGTGATGGATCTGAACTGTGAGGGCATGACACACAGCGTTGCAAACCTTGAGGGCAATACCATCTATTTAGATCGACATGACCCTAGCAAGGTTGATCTTGTTCGTGGCGAGGCAGCAGAGTGGCGATTTGGTGGGTTGCCTGGTCATATGAAGAGATGTGAAATCTGGCTGCCTCAGAATGCGATGGTTGAACTCAGACATTTGTCTTTATCTAACAATGCCACATTAGCAATGCCTGCCACCGAAAGTCGCCCAAAATGGATTCACTACGGCAGCTCAATTAGTCATTGTATGGAAGCTGACCAACCATCATTAACTTGGCCCGCGGTTGCCGCGGCACAACTCGACTGGAGCCTTCAGAGCCTTGGCTTTGGTGGCCAGTGCCACTTAGATCCTTTTGTTGCACGTACCATGGCGCAATCAGACGCTGACATTCTCAGTATTAAGGCCGGCATCAACATTATTAATATGGATTCTATGCGGGAGCGGATATTTGGTCCTCTTCTGCATGGTTTTCTTGATACTTTAAGGGAGCATAAGCCCGATGCGCCAATCATTCTGATGTCACCGATTTATTGCCCAAGTGCCGAGCAACATCCCGGTCCGACGGTGGCGGATCATTCTGGTAAGTTTGTGATTGTTACTGGCCACCAGGAAGTCAGAAAGGAAAGTTTAACGCTGGCTCGGATTCGCGCGTTAATGAACGAATTGGTTCTCAGCCGCCAAGACCCGAACTTGCACTATATCGACGGATTGTCGATCTTCGGCGAAGCTGATGCGTGGGACCTGCCCGATGACCTTCACCCTAATCCAGCTGGCTATATACGTATGGGTGAACGATTTGCAGTACTTGCTGCAGAATTGCCACTGAGCGCTCGACCTTCATAGCCTGCTAGATAATCGGTTTGGTGATTTACATACTATTAACGTCCATAGCTGGGATCTGAGTTAAGCTTTAGACAACGCAAGCGAAATGAGCGAGCAAGCTATGCAACACCTATCTCTGACCTTTTGTATTGGTTTATCCCTACTATTTGCCGTTAGTACGACTGTACTCGTTTCAGAGCAAGCCTTTGCCGATGACAAATCGAAAAAGGAGCATTCAAAGAAAGCCGATAAAAGCGACGACAAGAGTAAAAAAGCCACGGACAAATCAAAGAAATCTGACAAGTCTAAGAAGTCGGACAAGTCCAAAAAAAAAAGCAAAAAGTCAGATAAGGAACAGCCCCATAAGGTCGTGATCTGTCATGTGACGCCCTATGGTGATGTCGTCGTCGATGTGTCGCAATCTTCATTGCCTGCTCACAATAGTCATGGTGATCGGCTGGTTGATGCCGCCGAAGGCTTGCAACTGGGCGATGCTTGTGACGCCGAACCGGCATGCCAGGTCTTCTGGCCTGATACCGATGGCGACGGCTTTGGTGAGCCAGGCAGCGCTGTCGAATTCTGTGGTGCAGCAGCACCAGGTTTTGTATTACCGGGCCAGGAAGATGTTTGCCCTGGGGTATTTGCAATCGGTAACAAAGGCTGCCCTCTCTTCTAAATCGACCAATGTGATATCAGTGGCATTCATTAAAATTTGCGGATGGATGCTGTTGCACCTTCGGGCAATGTTCGCTATTCGGTATCCGCCTGTTGCACATCAGGGTCATAGACAAAAAAGGACCTTCGAACGAGCCTCGACTTCTTGTGCCATACCTCGAAGACCCATTCGCCGGCGACCAACTCCCACTGCTCGTCAAAGCCATAGCCGTGCAACTGTGGCTCGCCAATGCTAACCCGTTTCGTTTCGGTGGACTTTTTGTAGGTCCGGCCTTTTGGTCGGACTAGCCCCGGTTCCGGAAAATAGATAATAGTGGTGATATCAATGGGTCTACCAATCGGTTGGGTGTTGACTCTGTACTCGATGCCGAATTCAGTCCCCAGCGTCATGGGCACTTTGTTGGTAAACTCTTGAAACCAGTATTTTTCGACGCTGTCGGCCGGTGGCGCATTTTTTCTTGCACCTGTTGTGGTCATATTCCGTTCTGAAGACGTGAATAAACCAAACGCCAAAGTTTCAGCTGCACTGATAAAAGTGTCTTCTGCTGCTGTGCTGAGGGGGATGAGGAGGAAAAGTAGCGCGAAACGGTTCAAAAAAAGCTCTATGTGGCAGTTATTGCTCAATAATGCGCTTTTCCCGATGAATAGAAAAGGTAACAACTGTGCTTGAGGTCCGAATTTGTGCCCCCATATCCAGTCCAATAAGGTAACATTACCGTAACAGTTAATGAGTCTGCGTGGGGTGGATTGCAATTGTATATACTTCCCGTAAACTCTTGAAAACTTAGCCTATTTGGAGATTTATAGATGGCAGACGCACAATTTGTAACTGACCAACGCACCTCGAGCGGCACTTCGGTCATCGCGACCAACAAGGTGCTCAGAAATACCTACATGTTGTTGTCAATGACTCTGGCTTTCAGTGCTCTAACAGCGGGCATGTCGATGACCTTTAACTGGCCTCATCCGGGTTTTATTATCACCATGGTGGGTTACTTTGGTCTTCTTTACCTCACCACAAAGTTTCGCAATAGTTCAATCGGTGTGCTCTGCGTATTTGCCTTAACCGGCTTTATGGGTCTGACGATGGGACCGATTATTAGTATGTATCTGTCGCTTTCAAACGGCGCTCAAATTGTGACATACGCCTTCGGTACAACAGCCGTTACATTCTTCGCATTGTCCGGCTACGCGATTGCCAGCAAAAAAGATTTTAGCTTCCTGGGACCTATGCTGATGGTAGGCATCATCGTTGCGTTCTGTGCAGCTTTGGCGGCCATGTTCTTTAACATGCCAGCTTTATCTTTGGCTGTTTCGTCGATGTTCGTGATGCTGATGGCAGGCATGATCCTTTACCAGACAGGTCAAATCGTTAACGGCGGCGAAACCAACTATATAATGGCCACGGTGACCCTCTACGTGTCAATCTACAACATGTTCATGAGCTTGTTGCATATCTTCGGTGCACTCGGCGGCGAAGACTAACGTTTAATCCCCTAATCAAACCCCGGTACGGTAACCTGTACCGGGGTTTTTTTGTGGCAGACTTTTTATGGCAAACCAATTGATGACTAAGCAATTATTGGCTGAGAGATGATTTTTTCGATTGCTGTTTTTGCTGGGCCACAGAACTCTGAGGCCCCCCTCTCCGCTCTGCACTTCGCTAAAGCTGTTGTCTCTGCTGGGCATGACCTTACTCGAGTGTTTTTCTATCACGACGGTGTCTCGACCGCGAGCCTGCTGAATACGCCGCCACAAGATGAGCCAGATGTGACGAAAGAATGGTCCGAATTTGGTCAGCAACATCAATTAGAGATGTTGGTCTGTGTGGCATCGGCATTGCGTCGCGGTATTCTTGATCAAACCGAAGCAACCCGGCACAGCAAACCGGCTGCGAACCTTGCCGCGGGCTTTGAGATTGCAGGACTCGGGCAGCTTATTGACGTCGCTTTAAACGTAGATCGATTGGTGATTTTTAAATGAGCCAGCTACTCTTTGTCCAACAAACGGCACCCCATGGTTCCATTATTGGCCAAGAAGGACTTGATGCCTGTCTAATGGGTTCTGCCTTTGCGGACTGTGCGCTATTGTTTTTAGGCGATGGTATCTACCAGATCTCGGGTACTCAAAATACTCAGAGGCTGGGGGTAAAGGACTACTCAGTAAGTTATGGCGTGCTGCCAGACTATGGCGTTAATAAGCTCTATTGCCGTGCTCAAGACCTTGAAGACCGAGGGCTGACATTGGCTGACTTATCCATGTCATTGGAGGCCTTATCCGATGATGCGATTGCGCAGTTAATCCGGAATACGCCGCAGGTATTGACGTTTTGACCACACTGCATGTCATCAACAGAAGCTTAAACAGAAGCCGAATAGAGCCTTTCTGTATGTCCGGCGACGCGGTGATCCTGATCGAAAATGGTGTGTACAGTCTTTCTGAACATTCTGCCTTCGATAGCGCTATCCCGGTGTACGCAGTCGAGGCTGATGTTCTGGCCCGGGGTGTTCAGCCTGGTGAGGCAATTGGATTGGTCGACTACATTGGTTTTGTGCAACTCTGCACAGATTACGACAAGGTAGTGACCTGGTAGATGGCTATTATCACCGACAGCGAAGGTTTTCTGACGGACTATTTAGGCTGGACCGAAGGCGCAGCAGCTCGTCTTGCTAAGTCAGAGAAAATTGTGTTGGGCGATGCTCACTGGGAGGTTATCCGGTTGGTCCGTGAATATTATACGCGCTTTCATGTCTCACCAACAACCAGAGTCCTCACCAAAATAGTCGGCGATCAACTTGGCAAGGAGAAAGGTAAAAGTATCTATTTAATGAAGTTGTTCACTGGCAAACCCGCCAAAATTGTCGCCAAAGTTTCGGGCTTACCCAAACCTAGTGGCTGCGACTAAGCATTGATTTAAGGCTTTCATCTAAGACGTGCGTGCAATAGCTTTAAGCAATAGGTCGGCGCTTGTTCCAACGGTCTCGAAACGCGACGACTTCACCTACGATAATGAGCGTTGGACGGCTTAACCGGCCTTCCTCGACCAGGTCTAGAATTGTTGAGAGTGTGCCCGTCACCACAACCTGTTCGGGTAACGTCCCTTTAGCGATCACAGCAATGGGTGTTTCTGTGCCACGGCCATGTTCAATTAGTTTCTCGCAAATGAACTTCAACCCGCCTAGTCCCATATAGAACACGATGGTTTGATTCTGATGGGCAAACTCACGCCATTCTAGATCGACTTGACCATTTTTGGGATGTCCGGTGACAAACCTCACTGACTGAGAGTAGTCACGATGGGTCAATGGGATTCCCGCATAGGCCGCGCAGCCATTGGCAGCAGAAATACCCGGCACAACTTCAAACGGAATTCCGGCGTCAATCAAACTTTCTATTTCCTCGCCGCCACGGCCAAAGATAAAGGGATCACCTCCTTTGAGGCGGCAAACTCGATGGCCCTCTTGTGCTAGCCGGACCAGCTTTTCGTTAATCGATTCCTGGGCCGTACTTTTGCCACCACCCTGCTTGCCAACATAGGTTTTCTCTGCATCTCGACGAGCACGATCTAATACGGCGAGGGGCACAAGGTTGTCATAAAGCACAATGTCGGCTTTTTGCAGTAACTGAAGTGCTTTTAAGGTGAGTAAGTCCGGATCACCTGGACCTGCGCCAACCACATAGACTTCGCCCGTTTGGCTTGCTGTGGTCGAATCAAGAAAGCGTTTGGCGTCCTCGAACTCGCGTTTTTCGGCATGACTTGCACCTGCCGAATCCAAAAACTTTTCAGTGACCCGGCGGCGAATGTCAGGATTTGGGTACTTCTTCTTTAACTCGGGTCGTTCTTGCCCTAGAAACTGCGCTAGGTTGCTGAACGTTTGTGGAATCAAGCTTTCTAAAAGCGTGCGAATTTTTCTTGTTAGCACCGGTGATGCGCCGCCGGTGCTGACAGCCGCTATGATTGGCGAGCGATCTATGATTGCTGGAAACACCACATCGGTCAGTTCCAGATCATCAACGACATTGACGGGTATCGTCCTGCTCTTTGCCTGTTCAGCGACCCATCGGTTTACGGACTTAATGTCTGTCGCGGAGATCACCAGACTTATGCCGTCAAAGTCTTGTGATTCAATCTCGCGTTCGACAATGTGGTGCCTCTCATCACTTAATGCTGCCCGCAGCTTGTCAATTATTCTCGGCGCGACGAGCGTGATATTCGCTTTTGCACGGAGTAAAAGATCTATTTTACGGTACGCAATTTCACCACCACCAACAACCAGGCAACGGCGCTGACGTAGATCAAAGTAAAGTGGTAAATAGTCCATATCAGGGCTGTATAACCGTCAAGCCGTTCAGGTATCCTTGTAATACCTGCGGAATTCTAATGCTCCCATCGGCCTGTTGGTAATTTTCTAACACTGCAACGAGGGTGCGGCCGACGGCGAGACCAGAGCCATTGAGTGTGTTTAGTAATTCTGGCTTGCCCGTTTCAGGGTTGCGCCATCTGGCTTGCATGCGTCGCGCCTGGAAATCTCTAAAGTTACTGCAAGAAGAAATCTCTCTATACTTGCTCTGCCCTGGTAGCCAGACCTCAAGGTCATAGGTTCTGGCGGCAGCAAAACCAAGATCACCGCCACACAAGTTGACGACACGATAAGGCAGGTCTAGCTTTTGCAGAATGTTTTCTGAATGCCGAGTGAGCATCTCGTGAGTCTCATCCGCGTCCTCTGGTTTAACCATGTGTACCAGTTCAACTTTTTCGAACTGGTGCTGCCGAATCATGCCACGCGTATCTCTACCGTAACTGCCTGCCTCACTTCGAAAGCAAGGCGTGTGTGAAACGAACCGCAACGGCATCTGTTCGGCTGGGACAATCTCATCTCGAACGAGGTTTGTGATTGGTACTTCAGCCGTGGGGATTAGGAAGTAGTCTCGCTCATCGTCTAAACGAAACAGGTCTTCCTCAAATTTTGGCAGCTGCCCGGTACCATAGAGAGACTCACGATTGACGATGTAAGGCACATAGACTTCCTGATAACCATGTTCTCGGATATGGACATCCAACATAAACTGGATCAGAGCGCGATGCAGTTGCGCGACTTCTCCGCGTAAGGTGATGAATCGTGAACCGGTAATCTTGGTGGCCAGATCAAAACTCATTTTTTCGCCCGCTGCCATTAAATCTACATGGTCTTTGGGTTCAAAATCGAATTCTGGTGCATCTCCCCAACGGCGTAACTCGACGTTGTCATCCTCGCTTTTGCCAGCGGGCACAACATCGTCTGGCAGGTTGGGAATTGCGGAAAGTAAGTCATGCAGTTCATCCTGCACCTTTTGCAATTGGCCTTTAAGACCATCCAGTTGATCACCTAATTGACCTACTTCTGCCAACAAGGGTTCGATATCTTCACCCTTAGCCTTGGCCTGGCCAATGGCCTTGGATCTCGTATTACGATCCGATTGCAGTGTTTCGGTTTCAATCTGGACGGATTTACGGTGCGCCTCTAGTTCTAGAAAACGCACGGTATCAAGCGCAAAGCCTTTCAGCTTCAGTTTGCGAGCAACGTCGTCGAGGTTGTTGCGGATGAATTTTTGGTCAAGCATATAGGTCGAGGAGCAGTTAAAATCGGCCGTAATAGTACACTAAATCAGGCCTCGCCAGTTAGTTGACGCGTGATAAAAACCCCAAGTGCAACGGCTCCGAGGCTCAGGACGACGGATGCCAGTACATAGGTTAAGGCTTCAATGAACCGGCCAGTTTCAATTAGCGCTAATGTTTGCAGCGAAAAGGTGGAGAAAGTCGTGAATGCTCCGAGAAAACCTACCATCAGTAACGACCTGTAGGTAGATGAAAGCTGCTCTTGCTCCACCAGCAGCACAAATAGAATGCCGATTGCGAGTGAACCGCCGACATTGATCAGAAGAATTCCCCAGGGAAAGTCGTTACCGAGTGAATCGCCGATCCATTGGCCTAACGAAAACCGTGCTACGGCGCCAAACGCACCACCTAGCGCAATTGCAGCAAGTTCCAACACTTACCGGTCCTCGTCTGAGGGACGATAACGCTGGAATTCACTATTGCGATTTGCTTGCCTTAGCCGATTGAGTTTTTCGCCGATCTGAATCTCCATACCGCGGTCCACCGGTTCATAAAATGTCTGTTCGGCGAGAGACTCGGGTAGGTAGCTCTCTCCTGGCACAAACGCATCATCGTGGTCGTGAGCGTACTGGTACTCACTGCCATAACCCATATCTTTCATTAAAGTTGTGGGCGCGTTGCGGATATGCATGGGAACTTCCAAAGAGCCGCTTTCACTGACCGCTGCCATCGCTGCTCCATGTGCTTTGTAGACTGCATTGCTTTTGGCTGCCACCGCCAGATAAACAACCGTTTGAGCAAGCGTAAGATCGCCTTCTGGGCTGCCTAAACGTTCTTGAACTTGCCAGGCGTCGAGCGCCATCGACAAGGCTCTGGGGTCAGCGTTGCCGATATCTTCACTGGCCATCCGAACCAGGCGTCGCGCGATATAGAGGGGATCACAACCTCCATCCAACATTCGTGCAAACCAATACAGCGCGCCGTCGGGAGAAGATCCGCGAACGGCTTTATGTAATGCGGAAATTTGTTCATAAAAAATGTCTCCACCCTTGTCGAACTGGCGAAAATCACCCCCTAGCGCTTCTTCTATCGAGGCAGTGGTGATTCTGCCCGACTCGGCCAGGTCTGCAGCGACCTCCAAGCCGTTGAGCGCGCGGCGACCGTCACCTTGTGCTGACCTTGCCAAAAGATCGAGCACGTCGTCGTCTGCGGCTAGCGATCGGCCGCCCAGTCCATTTTCAGTGTCGTACAGTGCTCTTTTGAGCAATGCAGCTAAGGCGCTGTCATCTATGCCGCGGAGCTTGTACACACGTGCGCGTGAAAGCAGAGCATTGTTTAGTTCAAAGGAAGGGTTTTCAGTGGTGGCACCAACGAAAATGACGGTGCCGTCTTCGACATAAGGTAAAAAGGCATCCTGCTGGCTTTTATTAAACCGATGCACTTCATCGACAAACAGTAAGGTTTTTCGTGACCCAAGTCGTTGTTGTTGAGCGGCTTGAATCGCGGCGCGGATCTCTTTAACACCAGAGAGGACGGCGGAAATAGCTTCAAAGTGGACATCACAAAGTTCGGCGATCAATCGGGCGATCGTCGTTTTACCAACGCCGGGCGGTCCCCATAGAATCATCGAGTGAAGCGATGAGCTTTCAATGGCTTGTCTAAGGGGCTTGCCGGCGGCAAGAAGATGATCCTGACCCAGAATTTCGTCTAGCTGCCTAGGACGCATCCTTGCCGCAAGTGGTTGATATGCCGGTGTTTCCGAAAACAAGGACTGATTAGCGGTCATCGATGAGGTCGACACCAGGCGGCACGGTAAATTCAAACACCGAGTCTGCGAGCGCGACGTTAGTTTTCACCTTAGACAATTGAATTTGAGTGTTTTGACCGAGACTATCGCGCAGCTCGATGCCAAGTGGCGCCTCACCTGTAAATTTGAGAACAAGGGTCTGGAACATACCTTCGGATGTTTGTGGTTTGAGAATGAATTGCGTGTAAGTTTTTTCCGTAATCTGGGTGACATGGTAGTCATCCAGAAAAGACTGATCTGAACGACCAAACAAAAGGATCGGTACCTGCTTAATATCTCGTACCAATGATTTAACCACGACCTGGCTCAGGTCCTCATCAAAGGTAAAGAGATCGATGCCATTGGCGACCAAAATTTGCGGAAACGGCGTTTTTGTTTGAATCAAAAAGTAACCGCCACGCTTCAAAGAGAGGTTTCCCTCGCTGGTGCTGGTCGTGTCGCCGTAACTATTGATGGTTGTCTGTTGAAACTCGGCCTGCATACTGCCGATGGCTTTAAGGTACTCACCTAGTAGCTGGGCAGGGTCTGCGGACGCAACAGAGGGAAAGAACAAGAACAACAGCCAAAGCAATCTATTGAGGTGGCGCATTGGCTAGCACCTCCCTTGCACCATTGGTGCCCATCTGGCTTACGATGCCAGCTTGCTCCATCGATTCAATCATCCGTGCAGCTCGATTATAGCCGATGCGTAACTTGCGCTGTACGGACGAGATCGAGGCCCGACCTGACTCCGTCACGAATGCGACTGCTTCGTCGTATAGCTCATCTTGTTCATCTCCCTCTGCGTCTGCTGATCCAGCACTACCTGGCAGCAATTCGTTGTCGGTCCTGCTATCGAGGATTGCTTCAAGATAATTAGGTTCGCCCAATTCTTTCCAACTATCGACAACTCGATGGACTTCATCGTCATCGACAAATGCACCATGCACCCGCATCGGAATCGGCGAACCAGCTGGCAGGTACAACATGTCTCCATGGCCCAGTAGCTGTTCTGCGCCACCCTGGTCGAGAATTGTTCGTGAGTCGATCTTGGATGACACTTGAAACGCGATTCGGGTTGGCACGTTGGCTTTGATCAAGCCGGTAATGACGTCAACAGAAGGCCGCTGAGTCGCCAGGATAAGATGAATTCCCGCTGCCCTCGCCTTCTGCGCGATTCTTGCAATGAGCTCTTCGACCTTCTTGCCGACAATCATCATCATGTCGGCAAACTCATCGATGATCACGACGATAAAAGGTAATGTCTCTAAATCTGGGGCCTGTTGCGATTCATCATCTTCAAATAGTGGCGATGGCTGCCACAATGGATCTTTGATCGGTTCACCCGCCTTCTCCGCGTCTTTCACCTTACGATTGAAACCGCCAACATTACGAACGCCCATAGCCGCCATCAGGCGATAGCGCCTTTCCATCTCGGCGACACACCACCGCAAGGCATTCGCAGCATCTTTCATGTCTGTCACGACTGGCGTGAGGAGGTGCGGTATACCCTCGTAGACTGCCAATTCAAGCATTTTGGGGTCTACCATGATCAAGCGCACGTCCTCAGGCGATGCCTTGAATAACAGAGACAGGATCATCGCGTTGAGTCCGACTGATTTACCTGATCCAGTCGTGCCAGCCACCAACAAATGAGGCATTTTGCCGAGGTCGACCACGACCGGCTCTCCCGCAATATCATGACCCAGCGCTAGGCTTAATGGCGACAGCGAATCGTCATAAGCTTTGGATTCGAGCACTTCACCGAGACGCACCATTTCGCGGTCGACGTTAGGAATTTCGATACCCACCACGGATTTGCCCGGAATCACTTCCACAACCCGCACGCTAATGACGGCGAGCGATCGGGCCAGATCTTTGACAAGACCGGTAATTTTGCTGACCTTGACCCCAGCAGCAGGCTGAATCTCGAAACGCGTGATAACCGGACCTGGAAACACAGCGACCACCACGGCATCGATGTTGTAGTCTTTTAGCTTAATCTCCAATAATCGGGACATAGCTTCTAGATCTTCGCTGGAAAAGCCGCGGCTCGCGTCGTGAACGGCGGCGTCCAAAAGATGTAGTGCCGGTAAACCATCAATCGCTTTAACTTTGAACAGGTTGCCCTGCTTTTCTCGTTCTACTCGTTCGCTCACCACCGGAACTTTAGGCTGCTGTGGTTTTTCTATCTTGAGCGCCGGTCGGTTTTGGATTTTCTCCGCTTGTTGAACCAGTGCTTCGCGACGATGCTCGGTAGACTGGCGAACACGGTCTTGTTCTTCTTTCTTGGTCTGGTGCTTGATTCGCTGCCGCTGCGCGAAGTCGATGAATGCAAGCACCTTGTTGCCGATCCTATCCATTAAAGAAACCCATTGGATATCCGCAAACACAGTTAGGCCAAATATGAAGCTCGCTAAAAGAATTAGCGTTGCGCCGACATAGCTGAACGAAGGTTCAAGAGATCCCGCGATGAGTTGGCCGAGCACCCCGCCACTGCCTTCGCGTAGCGCCATGCCAGATGCGTAAAAGTGCAATGATGCGAGCCCGGCTGCTGCCATTAAGGCAATGATGAAGCAGAGACTTCTGAAGGCGAAAATGCTCCAGTCGAACGGTGCTTCTTGTTGCCGTCTGGCGATCATCAGCCAGGCCTGCCAGGTCAGCATGACGGGGAAGACAAAGGTCAAATAGCCAAAAACGAAAAACAACACATCCGCCAGCCAGGCACCACTAGCCCCGACGATATTCTCGACTTCGGCATTTGTCCCGGTGTAGCTCCAACCGGGATCGCTGATACTAAAGCTCGCCAGGGCAAGCATCAGATACAAACTCAATGAAATGAGGGCGATAACACCGCCATCACTCAGCCTTCTTCGGACGTAGGCTCTTGAATCCGTCTCCGGAGCTGCAGTGTTATTGGCTTGAGCCAAGTGAATATCCCATTTTTACTTTAAATTTCATGCTTTTAGATCTTATAGCTCGCAGTTGTCATTTAACAACCTTTTGTTCTAGCGGCGCTCTATATCGTCTATTGGCTCTCATGTATCATTTGTCTTTTTTCAAGGGCACGTTTCCCATGGCTGGACCATCACAACCATCTGTCACCGACGAGGTCTTCGATGATGACCGCGTTAAAAGCTTTCTTGTACTCGAGCCGGCGAAGAATACCTCCGCAGATTTTCACGTCATGCTTAAAGCGTACCGCGGTATGAGACCCGATGACTTTGAAAGATTCCTCAAATTTTACCTCGAGGAGGGTCGAAATCCAGACGCCACGGACGCAAAGGGTCGCACAATCTGGGATATTATGTCTACGCACCGTCAGGGTGCGGAGTTCATAGCAGCAAGAGACAAGGTTACCGGCTAGCCCTTGCATGTCGTGGGTCTAGCGTGGAAATGAATATTTAAGCATTTATTCACTTATGATGAAATCAACCTTTGGTTGATATTTGGCGACAATTAGAGCGTTTTTTTATGGAGCAACAACACCACAAACTTATCATTCTGGGCTCAGGCCCTGCTGGTTTTTCGGCTGCTATTTACGCTGCCCGTGCCAACCTTAACCCTGTTGTTATCACGGGTATTGAGACCGGCGGCCAGTTGACCACCACAACTGATGTCGATAATTGGCCTGGTGATGTTGAAGGACTTCAAGGCCCGGATTTGATGGTTCGTATGCAACAGCATGCCGAGCGATTCGAGACCGATGTCGTCTATGACCACATCCATACTGCAGATTTGAATGCGAAGCCCTTTCGTTTGGAAGGCGATCAGGCGATCTACACCTGTGATGCCTTGATCATTACGACCGGTGCGTCGGCTAAATACCTAGGCCTACCTTCCGAGGAAGCATTCAAGGGAAAAGGCGTGAGTGCGTGCGCTACTTGTGATGGCTTTTTTTACAAGAAACAAAAGGTCGCTGTTATCGGTGGCGGCAACACCGCGCTTGAAGAAGCCCTTTATTTATCGAATATCGCTGCTGAGGTTACGCTGGTGCATCGTCGCAATGCGTTTCGGGGCGAGAAGATACTTAGAGACAAGGTCATGGCAAAAGAGAATATAAATGTTGTCTGGGATCATACGCTGGCCGAAGTGCTGGGCGACGATATGGGTGTCACCGGGATGGTCATTAGCCATTCGGAAACCGGCGCAACGCAGCAATTCGATTTGCAGGGCGTCTTTATCGCGATTGGACACGAACCCAATACGGGTATTTTTGCTGGCCAATTAGATATGAAGGATGGCTACATCAGTATCCACAGCGGACTAGAAGGCAACGTCACGGCGACAAGTCACGTGGGTGTATTTGCCGCTGGCGATGTGGCGGATCAAGTCTATCGCCAAGCAGTCACATCTGCCGGTTTCGGTTGTATGGCTGCACTGGATGCAGAAAAATATTTGGATAACCTCGAAGGTATCTGATGACACAGATTCCGTGGCTTGAGGCTGATAGCGAGTTCCCTCCTGCGGATCAAGCACTGGCGTCACCAAATGGACTCTTAGCCGCAGGCGGCGACCTCAGCCCAGATAGGCTTATTAACGCTTACAAGCGTGGTATTTTCCCCTGGTATGAGGACGGTCAACCGTTACTCTGGTGGAGTCCAGATCCCAGAGCGGTGTTAAAACCAGGCGGCTTGAATATTAGTCGCTCTCTCGGTAAACGGTTGCGTCGTGGTCAATTTCAGGTCTTCGTTGATCGTGATTTTGAGCGTGTGATCAGGGCTTGCTCTGCCCCCCGTAGCTATGAAAGTGAAACCTGGATTACCGATGAAATGCAGACGGCCTACTGCATGTTGCACGAGATGGGGTACGCCCACAGTGTCGAATGCTATGAAGACGACAAGCTCGTCGGCGGCCTTTACGGCATTGGGATTGGTCAATTTTTTTTTGGTGAGTCGATGTTCCATAGGGTCACCGATGCCTCAAAAGTCGCATTCGCCCATTTGGCCAAGTTTACCTTTGAGCAAGGCTGTCCGCTTATTGATTGCCAGATCGAAAATGAGCATTTGATGACGCTGGGGTGCGAACTCATTCCTCGCGCTAGGTTCCTCGAACAATTAAAAGCACTTGACTTGTCTGCCGCCATCCATTGGGATGGTCAGGAGCTGCTTTATGACTGGTCGGCTTTATGAATGACTGGCCCCGCCACTGACAACAGGTGACTGACAACAAGTGACATCTCTTTCTGAATTACGCTTCTTCAAAACGCCAGCACACGAGTGTAGTTACTTGCCAGGCCGTGAGGCAACGACGCTATTTGTAGATCCACTGGCGGACGTTGATACCCATCTATACTCGGAGTTATCAGCAGCCGGCTTTCGTCGTAGCGGAGAACACATCTACAAACCTTATTGTGAGGGTTGTAATGCCTGTATTCCAGTCCGTGTGCCCGTCCACGAATTTAAACTCGCACGCCGGCAAAAACGAAATTTGAAAGCGAATCATGATGTCGTGATCAAAACTCAAAGACCTTATTTTAATGAGGCCTATTACGCTCTGTATGAACGGTACATAGCCGAACGTCATTCAGACGGTGACATGTATCCGGCGACTCGCGACCAGTTTAAGTCGTTTTTAGTCGATGGCAGAAGGGAGGCGATCTTTTTTGAAATGATCATTGATCGACAACTTGCAGGGGTCGCCGTTGTCGATCAGCTGGATGATGGGCTCTCAGCAATTTATACGTTCTTTGATCCCGACCTTTCAAAACGAGGCTTGGGCAGTTTCGCTGTTCTTTGGATTATCGAAGAAGCAAAACGCCGAGGATTACCTAATGTTTATCTTGGCTACTGGATCAAGCAGTGCCAAAAAATGTCGTACAAGATCGATTACCGGCCGCTGGAAATGTTTGTCAACAATCATTGGATGCCCGCGGTTGGCTGAACCTAGGCCGGAAATTCTGATCCTTTGCTTATGGTTAGGAAATCGGGCAGAATGCGCCTCTTTTAAGATCCCAGCGGTATTTGAGAACTGAATGGCGAAAGAAGAACAGATACAAATGAGTGGTACCGTGACCGATACTCTGCCCAATACCATGTTCAAAGTTGAACTGGAAAATGGCCATGAAATCATTGCACACATCTCAGGAAAAATGCGTAAGAACTACATCAAGATTCTAACGGGTGATACCGTTAAAGTTGAGCTGACTCCTTATGATTTGACTAAAGGTCGAATTACCTTCCGCGAGTAGATCAGGGCTAAATCAGTCCTGATCGAGTCGAAACTCGATCGAATCCAAAGTGGATCAAGACCGAGTTTCAGAGCAAACCCCAAATCGAGATAAGTACTTATCAACAGTACTTATCTCACGTGCTTGTCAAAAGTGTTCCGCTATAGTGCTAAGCGGAGACTTCTGACTTTTCTTCGATCTCGAGGACTAGATCATCGTTAACGACTTTGACGTGAACCGTTCCACCACCGTTAGACAAACGGCCGAATAGTATATCCTCAGCGAGTTCCTTCTTGATCTTGTTTTGAATCAAGCGCTGCATTGGACGAGCACCCATTGCCTCGTCGTAACCATTGACAGCGAGCCAGTCTCGAGCGGCGTCCGTGACCTCCAATACCACTTTCTTCTCGTCTAACTTGACCTGAACTTCTTCGATGAATTTATCGACTACAGTCTTGATGACGTCTGTTGTCAAAGGTCCGAACTGCACAATAGCATCCAAGCGATTGCGGAATTCAGGCGTAAACATCTTCTTCAGAACTTCCATTCCATCGGTCGTATTGTCTTGTGCAACGAAGCCAATCGATGTGCGGCTCATTTCATGCGCACCGGCGTTGGTGGTCATAATCAAAACGACATTTCGAAAGTCTGCGGACCTACCATTGTTGTCAGTCAGTTTGCCGTGGTCCATGACCTGCAGTAGCAAGTTGAAAACCTCGGGATGCGCCTTCTCTACTTCATCCAACAGCAGGACACAGTGAGGGTGCTTGGTGACCTCCTCCGTAAGAAGACCGCCTTGATCGTATCCCACATAACCTGGGGGAGCACCGATCAAGCGAGATACCGTATGCCGTTCCATATATTCCGACATATCAAAACGCACCAGCTCGACGCCCATAATGCTTGCTAGCTGACGACAGAGCTCTGTCTTACCAACTCCGGTCGGGCCTGCAAACAAGAACGAACCGATTGGCTTTTCGGGCTCTTTGAGTCCAGCACGAGATAATTTTATCGCACTGGCAGTTGTGTCGATCGCTTCATCCTGACCAAAGATCACCATCTTGAGGTTCTTATCGAGATCCTTGAGGGCCGCTTTGTCTGATGTCGAAACCGTATTCGCAGGTATGCGAGCAATTTTTGCCACCATCTTCTCAATATCGACCACATTGATTTGCTTCTTGCGTTTCGAGATCGGCTGTAATTGCTGATAAGCGCCCGCTTCATCGATGATGTCGATGGCTTTATCAGGCATGAATCTATCGTTGATATAACGGTCAGCAAGCTCTGACGCGACGCGCAACGCCCGATCTGTGTACTTCAGGTGATGATGCTCCTCGAAGCGCGTTTTTAAGCCCTTTAGAATTTGATATGTGTCTTCAACACTCGGTTCAGTCACGTCGATTTTTTGGAAGCGACGAGACAGTGCCCTGTCCTTATCGAAGATGCCTCGATATTCCTGATAGGTGGTAGACCCCATGCATCTAATTTCACCAGATGCCAGCAGCGGCTTCAGCAAATTGGAAGCATCCATGACACCCCCTGATGCGGCGCCGGCGCCAATAATTGTGTGTATCTCATCAATAAACAGGATCTGATTTTCAGTTTGCTTGAGTTCAGCCAAGAGGTTCTTCAAACGTTTCTCAAAATCACCCCGGTACTTTGTCCCGGCCAGCAGTGCGCCAAGGTCAAGGGAGTACACGACGCTGTCTTTGATGACGTCAGGTACCTTTCCGTCCACGATCAATTTTGCTAAACCTTCAGCAATGGCGGTTTTTCCGACGCCCGACTCACCAACCAACAGAGGATTGTTTTTGCGGCGACGAGACAGCGTTTGCACTACTCTTTCGACTTCTTCCTGACGGCCGACTAAGGGATCTATAAGACCTTTACGTGCTTGCTCATTTAAGTTCGTCGCGTAGCTTTCTAGTGCGCTTGGCGCTCTTTCTTCTTCGGCACCCGGCTCAGCGTTATTCTCGACTGGCTCACCTTCTTCATCCGAGCCAGGCACTTTGGGTGTGCCGTGTGCGATGTAATTTACGACGTCAATTCTGTTAATTTCCTGCTGCTTGAGGATAAAAACCGCATGACTTTCCTGTTCGCTGAAAATAGCAACCAAGACGCTGCCACCGGTTACCTCCTTGCGGCCTGATGACTGTACGTGGAACACCGCTCGCTGAAGAACGCGTTGAAATCCTAGCGTTGGCTGAGTTTCTCTCTCAGTTTCGTTCTTAGGTATCAGCGGCGTTGTTGCATCAACAAATTCTTCTAGTTCTTGGCGCAACTTCTCGATGTCACCGCCGCAAGCGCGCAATACGCTTGCTGCCACGGCATTGTCGATCAAAGCCAAAAGCAGGTGCTCCACGGACATAAGTTCGTGTCGCTTTGCCCGTGCATCTTTAAAGGCTAGGTTAAGTGTTACTTCCAGATCTCGGCTTAACATCTTTCATTTCCCGCTTGTTCGAGGCCGTAACCCCGTTGATGGTACTTCCCTATCAGTCTTAGAAATCTGAGACTCGCGTCTCTTTCCGTCTTGACTGCGTCAGTCCTTTCTTCAATCCAGTCTTTACTAAATTGCTAAAACAATCGCTTTAATCTGTGGCTTCGATATCTGAAATTAATGGATGATTTTTGTCCTGTGCATACTGATTAACTTGTGCACTTTTCGTTTCTGCAATATCTCGAGTAAATATCCCACAGGTGCCTCGACCGGTGGTGTGTACAGACAACATAACTTGGGTCGCCTTCTCTCTATTCAAGTTGAAAAACATCTGCAATATTTCAACAACAAACTCCATGGGTGTGTAGTCGTCATTTAAAAGAACGACTTTATACATCGATGGTTTCTTCAGCTTTGGCTTTGCCACTTCTTCAACGATACCAATGCTACGATCTGCATCCCCGTTCCGATCTTCTCCTGCTCTCACCTCTCGCACGTTAACTAACCTTACCTTCTTTAATAATAGTCCAATGGTTGGAAGGTACGTCGAGAAAAATTCTCAAACCTACCCAGGGGCCGTTCTCTTGATACAGTATGTTACCGTCTACCGGATCACTCTGGCGATGGTTAAAGTCTCATTATTGCAGCAGAAAATACACCAAGAAAACACCATGCATTTAGTAAGGCTATAAATCAGCGCCTATCCACTTCAAATTGGTGCCAAATTGGCATTAATCAAGCCCATGATCAAAATTAGCCGATATGAGTGATTTGTGACCTAGGCACCCTATTCGATTTTGTTGCTCGAGACCTTGTTCGAAAAACCGTTAGAGATAAATATGTCCAAGCTCATGCTATTCAACAAGCCGTTCGGTGTCATTACTCAGTTTAAGGCGCTCGGTGACAAAAAGACGTTAGCCAGTTATATCAACAATCCTGGATTTTATCCGGCTGGTCGCCTCGATGAGCACTCAGAAGGACTGTTATTACTGACGGATGATGGCAAGTTACAAGCAAGGATTGCTAACCCGAAATTTAAACTGCCTAAAACTTATTGGGTTCAGGTTGAAGGTCTTGTTGACGATCGAGCGTTGGCTCAACTTACTAATGGCATTGAGCTCAAAGACGGACTTACCCGACCGGCAAAAGCCAGGAAACTCGATCATGCGCCGTTACTAGCTAGGACGCCACCGATCCGAGTGCGTAAAAATATTCCTGACAGTTGGTTGGAGCTGACCATTACCGAAGGGAAAAATCGCCAGATACGGCGTATGACGGCTGCTGTTGGGTTCCCGACCCTACGCCTTTATAGGGTTTCTATCGGACCCTGGGACGTGACAGAGCTGCCTGTTGGCACTAGCCGATTAATTAGCGTGAATCTGCCTCATTAGACTGCCAGGCGCTAGCCGTGTCTAGATCTGTCTGGCGGGTTGTGAGCCACCTATCGCTATCCGGCGTAAATTCCTTCTTCCAAAAGGTGGCGCGGGTCTTAAGGAAATCGATGATAAATTCACACGCATCGAATGCATCTCCTCTGTGAGCGCTTGCGACGCCAACAAACACTATCTGATCGCCTGGGTATAGATCACCAATTCTATGTATGACTGTTGCTGCGAGTACTCCCCAGCGATTTTCAGCCTCTTCAATGATGGTTCGAATTTGGCCTTCCGTCATTCCGGGGTAATGTTCCAAGCGAAGGCAGCGCACGTCGGCATTGTCATTCTGATGGCGAACAACGCCCAGGAAGGTATTGATACCACCGGTGCCAGCTATTGCTAGCGCCGCTGTTTCAGCGCCAATGTCAAAGTCCGCTGATTGTACTGAGATTTTTATGAGTGCGGCCATTTCAGCCTCCCGTTACCGGCGGTAAAAATGCGACTTCGTCGCCCGGCTGAACCTTGTGGCTTCGTTCGACCAGGGTCTGATTGACGGCCACCAGTATGTCTGGTGATTCCAGTGCGGTCTGCCAAGCGGCGTCTTCTTGTGCGCCAATCTTAATGACAAGATCACTGACCGATAAGCTACCATCAAGCGAGATGGTCATGCGATCTTTACCGAGCGCCTCTCGTAAGCTGGCAAAAAATTGCACGGTTACCTCACTCATGCTTGCCAATCTCCAGATTTTCCGCCGCGCTTTTCCTGCAACCGGATTTCGCCAATCGTCATGGTCTTGTCTACCGCTTTGCACATGTCATAAATCGTAAGACCCGCAACAGAAACGGCCGTTAGGGCTTCCATTTCAACGCCAGTTTGCCCTGCTAATTTGCAACGACTGGTGATCAACACCTTTGAGTTTGGCTGGTCTACTGAGAGCTCCAGTTTGATCGAGCTGAGCATCAGTGGGTGACACAAGGGAATCAGTTCAGAGCACTTTTTGGCTGCTTGAATGCCGGCAATACGAGCAACGGCAAATACATCGCCTTTTTTATGGCCGCCGGTTGCGATCAATCGCAGGGTTTCTGGCAACATCGTGATGCAACCTGTAGCGACCGCCTCACGGGTGGTCACGGCTTTGTCACTGACATCGACCATATTGGCATTGCCGTCGGCATCCAGATGAGTCAATTTTGATTCTTTGGTCATTATTGCCAGGTTCCATTTATGTATCAGTTTAAGTATCGGTTTAAGTATTCATATAGGTTCACGTAAACTGCCACAATGTCATGGCCCCCTCATATTACTGTCGCAACCGTTGTTCAGCGCGGCCA
>JBNMQM010000071.1:0-21368 GCA_051278195.1 Candidatus Azotimanducaceae bacterium | reverse complement strand
AGCTTTTTACGCGTTCACGTCGACCCATCCACCAGCCAATGCCGATAGCGCCAACGATCAAAACGTATAAAAGCCAATTATCCACGTCAAATATCCAAAAAGTTCAATGCCCGTACTCACTAGACATTCTATAAAAAACTATCTACAACCTAATCACTACCTATTCACAACCTATCTATTCCATATACGCCAGTCATACTTAACTAGTCGGCTGGTATGCAACAAAAGTTTAACTCGCCGTGACTTCTTCCTTCGAACCTATTCCCTTCGAAGCCATTTCCTTCGAAGCCATTTCCTTCGAAGCCATTTCCTTCGAAGCCGTTTCCTTCGAAGCTACGGCTGATCCTGTGCCAGCTTTCGCCTTGTCCAGACTCTCATTAATTTTGCTGACTTGCTTATTGGCCTGTCGCGCCTTAAGCCTCAGCCGGGTATTGCTCCAGGTATTCACCATCGATGTGAATACCACGCCGATGATAAATGCCGCCAGAACCCACCAGGATACCGGGACCGCAGGGGTCGACCAGTCCAAAAAGGTCAATGCTACCGCATCGCTATTGTCCACCGCAGCCAGTAATGCGACAAAGAACACAATTATTGCGACGAACCAAAACAACAGACTTTTGATGAAATTCATACAATGAGCGCCCCACTAGTCACGCGATTATAACCAGCATACGCAAAAGATTCTTGGGATTTTCGTTGAGCGGTCGCTCAGATTCGGCTTTGCAGCTGACGGTCGGTTAGCTCTCGCCAACCTCCAACTCGGCCTGAAGACGCAGATTCACCCGGTCTCGGAGTTCTTTACCGGGTTTGAAATGTGGCACAAACTTACCGGCGAGATTAACTTTCTCGCCGGTTTTGGGATTACGACCAAGCCGGGCTTCACGATAGTGCAACGAAAAGCTGCCAAACCCACGGATTTCAATCCGTTCGCCGTCAGCCAGAGCGTCCGCCATATGATCCAGGATCATTTTGACGGCAAGCTCTACATCTTTGGCTGAGAGCTGGGTTTGCACCGATGCGATGCGTTCGATCAGTTCCGACTTAGTCATAGGTACTAACTTCTAGTCGTTGCTAGAACCGTTATCCATTTGCTGCTTAATCAGATCACCAATGGTGGTCGGACTAACCTCTGTGCTCTTCTCATTGTGCTCACGAACAGCCAGTTCTTCATTGGCAATGTCCTTAGCTTTGATCGAAACACCCAGAGTACGGTTTTTGCGGTCAACAGAAATGATCTTCACTTCTATATCGTCACCCACGTTGATGGCGTTACGCGCATCCTCAACTCGGTCAACAGAAATTTCAGACGCTTTCAACACGCCTTCTACTTCGTCAGCCATTTCTAGAATTGCTTGCTTGGCATCAACTTCTTTAACCTTACCCATGACGATGTGGCCGCGCTCATTGACAGCAACGTAGTTGGTGAATGGATCTTCTTCCAACTGCTTGAGGCCAAGAGAAATACGTTCACGTTCGGCGTCGATTGACAGAATCACAGTCTCGATCTCATCACCCTTGGTGAAACTACGCACGGCTTGTTCGCCAGGCTCGTTCCAAGAGATATCAGATAAGTGAACCAGACCATCGATGTTGCCGTCGAGGCCAATAAAGATACCGAAGTCAGTGATCGACTTGATGTAACCCTTAATGTGGTCGCCCTTGGTGTGAAGTACTGCAAATTCTTCCCATGGGTTGCCCTGACACTGCTTGATACCCAGGCTGATTCGACGACGTTCTTCGTCAATATCGAGAACCATCACTTCAACTTCATCACCCACCTGAACAACTTTGCTCGGGTGAATATTACGGTTGGTCCAATCCATTTCAGATACGTGTACCAGACCTTCTACGCCTTCTTCCAACTCAGCAAAACAACCGTAGTCAGTCAGGTTAGTGACCCGTGCCATGGTGCGAGTTGATTCAGGATAACGCTTGGTGATCGCAACCCATGGATCTTCACCCAGTTGCTTCAGTCCAAGAGATACGCGATTACGTTCACGATCAAACTTCAGTACTTTGACATCAATCTCGTCGCCAACAGCAACAATTTCGCTTGGGTGCTTGATACGCTTCCAGGCCATGTCAGTGATGTGCAACAGACCATCAACGCCGCCGAGGTCAACAAATGCGCCGTAGTCGGTAAGGTTCTTAACGATACCCTTAACGCCCTGGCCTTCTTGTAGGCTTTCAAGCAATGCTTCGCGTTCTGCGCTGTTCTCTTCTTCCAATACAGATCGACGAGATACCACAACGTTGTTGCGCTTCTGATCAAGCTTGATCACTTTAAATTCGAGTTCCTTGCCTTCAAGGTGCTCGGTTTCTCGCAGCGGACGTACGTCCACAAGAGATCCAGGTAGGAATGCACGGACATCACGGATTTCAACGGTGAAGCCACCCTTCACACGACCGCTGATGGTGCCTTTAATGACTTCCTGATTCTCATAAACTTTCTCAAGCATCATCCAGCTTTCGGCGCGCTTGGCTTTTTCACGACTCAGGCGAGTTTCGCCAAAACCGTCATCGACAGCGTCCATCGCAACTTGCACTTCATCACCAATGGCAACTTCAAGTTCGCCGGCATCATTGAGGAATTGGATGCGCGGAATAACGCCTTCTGATTTTAATCCGGCGTGAACAGTCACCCACTCATTGTCGATATCGACAACCAGACCGGTGATGATGGAACCGACTTGCATGTCGACACCAACCAGACTTTGTTCAAACAGGTCGGCAAAACTTTCCATGCCTTCAATAGGGGATTCTTCAGATGTTGCCAGGGGGTTTTCTATTTCTTCGATGTCTACTTCGCTCATAACAGGGTTTTCCCGAGTCTCTCGACTCATGTCCGCCTTACCTCTATCAAAGCGGGGTGCTTTGATATGACCAATGCTGGCGGGTCAAATTAATATAAGGGCGCTGCCGTACCATTGGTGGGTATGGGTTTGCCCGCTAGTCGTTCTGTTCTCTTTCTTCGTACCTTAGTCTTTGACGTCCTTTTGCAAGGCCACCTGTGATAACGCCAGTACCTCGGCAAAGACAGCTTCGATGCCTAGATCTGTACTATCAATCACATGAGCATCCTGCGCTGGCACAAGGGGCGCAACCTTTCGGTTCATGTCCCGCTCGTCCCGTTCCTGAATGCTCAGAAAAAGGTCGTGCAGACTAACATTAATACCCTTATCTATCAACTGCTTATAGCGCCTTTCGGCACGAGCTTCCGCCGTTGCCGTTAAATAGATCTTAAGGTCGGCAGTGGGGAACACAATTGTGCCCATATCACGGCCGTCCGCGATCAGGCCTGGAGCCCGGCGAAAGTCCTGCTGGCGGGCCTTTATAGCGTCCCGAACACTAGATAGCGGTGCGACTTTGGAAGCATCAGACCCGGCCTGATCGGTACGCAAATCAAACGTGACGTCCGCACCATCGAGATAAATTCGGATTGGCTCCTCGGAATCATCGGTAGACCGAAACTCGACATCTAGATTGGCTGCAAGGGCTGCCAATTGGGGCTCTGCGCTGAACGGAATCGACTGACTTCTTGCGCCTAAGCCGATCAGACGATAGAACGCACCACTATCCAGAATGTGAAAACCCAGATAATTAGCCAGTCTATGGGTGATGGCGCCCTTGCCTGAACCGCTGGGACCGTCGATCGCGATGACCGGAATGTTCATGGCTTGCCTCCGGGTGATGTTGGCTTCTGTCTTTTTTGCAACAGGTCGCTAAAATGGTCACGGGCGGTCTTTGATCGGCTCAACATTGCAAAAAGCGCTTCAGAGTCACCCGTGTCTATTGTCCGACGTAGGTCCTGTAATTCACCGGTGTACTGATCAAGAATCGAGAGCAAAGCGGTCCGGTTCGACATAAAGATGTCTCGCCACATGGTTGGATCCGAAGCCGCAATTCGCGAGAAATCTCGCAAACCACCGGCTGCATACTCAAATATTTCAAGGCTATCGCCCTGAACCGACAAGGTATCAATCAGCGCGTAGGCCAACAGATGGGGTAAGTGACTGGTCTGGGCCAGAATGCTGTCGTGGTGATCCGCTGTCATTAGACTGACATCAGCGCCAAGACTTCGCCACAACTCGCTAACCTGCTCGGTCGCATCAGCATTCGTATGCGCAAGCGGCGTTAACAGTACCCGATGCGCCCTAAACAGGTCGCCATTGGCTGCCGTCACGCCGTGCTGCTCAGAGCCAGCAATGGGATGCCCGGGCACAAACTGCGCCGGCACTTCGCCGAACACATCAATAAATTTCTGCAGCACAGGGTGCTTAACGCTGCCCACGTCAGTAATAACCCCTTGAAAATTCGCCACTTTAAGCGCTTCTAGAATACCGCCGACGGCTAGTACCGGCACGGCAAGAATGACGAGTTCTGCACCTGCCACAGCTTCTGCAACCGAACCCGCCGCAACATCAATGACGCCTAGCTCAATACCCTGGGACAAGCTTTTCGAGTTTTGATCAAATGCCGTCACATGAATATTTTGTCGCAGCAGCCCAAGACCAACAGAACCACCAATCAGGCCAAGTCCTATGACAGCAGCCCGCTTCAGCATAGGCTAGCCCAGAACCTTTTGCAGCGCTTGAATAAAGCGGGCATTTTCTGTGGCTAAACCAATGGTCACGCGCAAATGATTGGGCATCTGATAACCGCCGACTGGGCGCACAATGACGCCTTCACGGAGCAAAGACTCATAAATAGGCGCAGCGTCCCGACCAAAATCGATCGAGATAAAATTACCCGCAGAAGGAATATAGCCAAGACCCATCGCATCACAAGCAGCCGTTATGGTCTGCATACCCTCACGATTCAGAGCAACCGCCTGTTGTACGTGGGCCTGATCATCCAACGCAACTTCTGCCGCCACCAGCGACAAAGAATTGACATTAAAGGGCTGCCGAACCCGATTCATTAAATCTGCAATATCGGGATGACTAACGGCATACCCCATGCGCAACGCGGCAAGCCCATAGGCCTTAGAAAAAGTCCGAGTCACGACAACGTTCGGGTAGCGCTTAAAGAGCGCTATGCCATCCGGATAGGAGGGAGCATCCACGTACTCGAAATAAGCTTCATCCAGCACCACGATAATATCGTCCCGCAACTGATCCAGAAACTGGGTCAGCACAGACTCATCAATCCAAGTACCGGTAGGATTGTTAGGGTTCGCAATAAACACCATTCGTGTGTTCGGACCCACTGCATTCAATGTGGCCTCGAGGTCCTGGTTAAAGTTTTTGGCAGGAATCACTTGTAGCGATGCTCCGGTGACCTTGGTTGCCAGCGGATAAACAACAAATGAGTGTTGCGAACAAATCGCTTCAAGACCAGGGCGCAAATAGACCCTAGCCAGCAACTCGAGCACATCATTAGAACCATTCCCCATCGTCAGGTTGTCAGGCTGAACGTCCAGATATTTCGCCAGTTTGTGCCGTAATCTATAGGCACTGCCGTCTGGATAACGCGCAAGATCCGGTAACGCTGCGGTAATCGCTGCTGCAACATTCGAGCTTGGCCCCAACGGGTTTTCGTTACTGGCAAGCTTAATAATGCTAGAAATACCGAGCTCTCGCTGCAATTCTTCAATTGGCTTGCCGGTCTGATAGGGCTGCAACTCTCGGATTCCGGGCGTCGCAAGCTCAAGATAATTGGTTGTCATAGCGTTCACTTGTTGGGGTTTACTTAGTGGCGTTTACTGGATGACGATTACTCGGTAGCAGTCGTTCGCCAGCTAAAATATTTCAGGCAGTAATGGCCCGCGGATAACTACCTAACAATTTAATTTCGAGTGCATCCGCATCGATTTCTTTCATCACGCTGCGAATCACTTCATCGTCTTGATGGCCTTCGAAATCGATGAAAAACACATAGGACCACATACCGGTTTTGGACGGGCGGGTTTCAATGGACGTGAGCATTACGCTGTGACGATGGAAAGGCTCAAGCACCCGATAGAGCGCCCCTGGTTGGTTGTGGGTCGACACCATGATGGAAGTTTTGTCATTACCACTAGGGCCGATGTCTTCACGTCCAACCACGATGAAGCGCGTCGTATTGTCCGACTGATCCTCAATTTTTTTAGACAGAATCTTTAGACCGTAGGTTTCCGCTGCAATCTCGCCGGCAATGGCCGCCGCACCCTTCTCTTTAAGTGCGATTTTCGCCGCTTCGGCATTGCTGCTCGCGGTGATTCGAGCCACTTTTGGATAATGCCCGTCTATCCAACGGCGACACTGACCTAGCGTTTGCTGATGACTGTAAATTTTCTCTATTTCGGACTCTTCCGTGCCGGGCGCCACCATCAAATGGTGATGAATGCGCAGTTCGACTTCGCCACAAATATGTAATGGAGAGCTTAAGAAGTTATCGAGAGTGTGACTGATGACGCCCTCGGTCGAATTCTCAACGGGAATAACGCCGTAATTACAGTTTTCTGATGCCACTTCCCGAAATACATCATCGAGCGTTACCATCGGCATGCCGACTACCGCATGGCCGAATTGTTTGAGTGTGGCTAACTGGGTAAAAGTGCCCTCAGGGCCAAGATATGCAACTTTAAGGGGTTCTTCTAGCGCCAAGCAGGCAGACATGATTTGCCGATACACTTGCATGATCTTTTCGTTACTAAGGGGACCGGGGTTTTGTGCGGCAATATTGCGCAACACCTGGGCTTCTCGTTCGGGGCGGTAATAGATCGGTGCAGCATCGGGCGATGCGGCTTGTTTGACTTCAGCAACACGCAAGGCGCACTGGGCACGCTCATTTAATCGCTGCAATATTTCCAGATCGAGACTGTCGATCTTCTCGCGCAAGTCGCCCAGCTCTAGCTCGACCTTGTTCTTGGTATTGTTCTTGGTATTGTTCTCGTCAGCAGCCAACGGAATTACTCCCCGGAAGGCTCGTCGTTGTCGTTGTCGTTGTCGGCATCGGTATTAGCATTTCTGTCTGTGCTCTCGTCTGCATTACTATCAGGCGTGCTCTCAGAACTACTATCAGAAGCACTATCAGAACTACTATCAGAAGCACTACTAGAAGAAGTTTCCGCAATAGCCTCATCACTGGCAGCAGCGTCTAGCAATTCACCAAGCACTTCTTCCGGTTCTTGGACCCGCGCCAGTCCGACCAGACTTTCACCGGCCACCAGATTGATCAATCGGACGCCTTGGGTATTTCTACCCTGAATCGAGACTTCATCGCCACGGGTTCGCACGAGGGTGCCCTGATCACTGATCAAGATGACTTCGTCACCTGGCAGCATTTGAATTGCCCCGACCATTTCACCATTGCGATCGCCTAATTTCATACCGATTACGCCCTGACCGCCACGACCGATAACAGAATAGTCTTCCAGTCTGCTGCGCTTGCCGTAGCCATTTTCGCTGGCGATTAGCAGTTCACCGTCAGCTTCTGGAATAATCAAAGAGATCACCCGCTGCGTCGCCTTCAGTTTAATACCACGCACGCCACGGGCAGTTCGTCCCATGGCACGGACATCAGATTCTTTAAAGCGAATCACCTTGCCACCGCTGCCAAACAGCATGACATCAGAATGCCCATCGGTAATCGCGGCACCAATCAAAGTATTAGATTCTTCAAGTTCTATGGCAATCAACCCGCTGGTACGTTGACGCGAGAAATCCATCAACGGCGTTTTCTTCACGGTGCCATTGGCAGTCGCCATAAACACAAACTTATCTTCGGCGTAGCCATTCACCGCTACCATGGCTGTAATTCGCTCTTCTTCATCCAATGGCAGGATGTTCACCATCGGCCGCCCGCGGGCTGCGCGGCTTGCGGGTGGGATCTGGAACACACGCAACCAGTAAACCTTGCCCCGGTTGGTGAAGCACAAGATCGTATCGTGTGTACTGGCAACCAACAGCCGCTCGATGAAATCTTCATCTTTCACAGCACTGGCCGAGCGACCTCGGCCACCTCGACGCTGCGCTTGATAATCTGTCACGGGCTGGGTCTTGGCATAACCGGAATGAGATAACGTGACAACCATGTCCTGCTCAGTAATCAGGTCTTCCATGGTGAGGTCTTCTTGAGTACCGACGATTTCAGTCAGGCGCTCATCGCCATATTCATCGCGAATTGCCGTTAATTCTTCTCTGATGATTTCCAGCAACCGAGATGGGCTGGCTAGAATTTCGAGCAGACCAGATATCGTTTCGATAATTTCCTGGTACTCTTCAAGTAAGCGGTTTTGTTCTAATCCTGTGAGGCGGTTTAAACGCATCTCCAATATTGCCTGAGCCTGCTCAGGAGACAGGAAGTAATCGCCATTTGCCTTTAAACCATAGCGCTCTTCCATATCATCTGGCTTAGCCGCTTCAGGACCGGCTTTTTCCAGCATTTTGGTCACATTTTCCGAATGCCAACGGGTTGCAATCAATTTTTCTTTTGCTTCCTGGGCATTTGCCGAGCTTTTGATCAACTCAATCACTGGGTCAATATTGGACAGCGCTACCGCCAAACCCTCTAAGACATGACCTCGTGCACGCGCCTTGCGCAGCAAAAAGACGGTGCGACGAGTAACAACTTCACGGCGATGCAGAACGAACGCTTCAAGAATCTCTTTAAGGTTAAGGACCCTCGGCTCGCCGTCCACCAGCGCAACCATGTTAATACCGAACACGCTTTGCAATTGGGTCTGGGCATAGAGGTTATTCAACACCACCTCGCCCACTTCGCCGCGTTTTAGCTCAAGCACGATACGGGTATCAGCAGCGGAATGGTCAAGCAAATTGCTAATTCCTTCTAGCTTCTTCTCTTTAACCAGTTCGGCAATTCTTTCAATCAATCGCGCGCGATTCAGCTGATAAGGAATTTCTCGAATAATGATGGTGTCGCGATTGGTCTTTTCGTCGGTCTCAATTTCACAACGCGCTCGGACCTGAATGCGGCCTCGGCCGGTGCGATAAGCCTGCACGATACCGCCACGGCCGTTAATGATTGCGCCGGTAGGAAAGTCCGGCCCGGTAACATGCTCCATCAACCCATCGATATCCAGTTCAGGGTTCTCAATCAGCGCCAGACAAGCGTTGACGACTTCTGTGAGGTTATGTGGCGGGATATTGGTCGCCATGCCAACGGCAATACCACTAGAGCCGTTAACCAGCAGATTAGGCACCCTAGAAGGCAACACCTCTGGCATTCGCATCGTGCCGTCGTAGTTGTCGACAAAATCGACGGTTTCTTTATCGAGATCAGCCAACAACTCATGGGCAATCTTAGCCATGCGGATTTCTGTGTAACGCATGGCTGCGGCGCTGTCGCCGTCTAACGACCCAAAGTTACCCTGACCATCTACCAACGGATAGCGCATACTAAAAGACTGGGCCATTCGAACAATCGTGTCATAGGCCGCAGTATCACCATGGGGGTGATACTTACCGATAATGTCGCCGACAATCCGAGCAGACTTCATATAGGCTCGATTGTAAGCATTATTTAGCTCACTCATCGCAAACAGCGCTCGACGATGCACTGGTTTTAGTCCATCCCTGACGTCAGGTAATGCACGGCCGACAATGACGCTCATGGCATAATCCAAATAGGATTGCTTGAGTTCGTCTTCGATGTTTACGGAGGTGATATCAGGCTCAAAATCTGACATAAATAGGCAGGTTATTCCGACAAGTGTGACTGGCTAATTTAAGGTATAAGTTACGGGCTAAACAACCGCCAAAGTGTACCATGATCACATCCCTAAAGCGCGAATTTTTGCGCCTTTTAGATACCGCCACCAGTCACTCACAGCAGGACGTCCAGACAGCTGCCTCGTTACTTCTGAGGCTGTTCAGTTCATAATTCAACACATGACAGAAAACAACCAAAATCAACTGATTCTGAGCCCAAAGTGGCTCGTTCCGGTTATTCCAAAAGGGGTCGTTCTTACGGACCACAGCCTCGTGATAAAAGGCGAGGCGATTCAAGACCTGCTGCCCCGCGGTGACGCCATCGAAAAGTATCCAGGCTATACCGAAACCAATTTACCCGAGCACGTGTTAACAGCAGGCTTTATCAATGCTCATGGCCACGCTGCGATGACCCTGTTGCGCGGTTATGCCGATGACAAGGCGCTAATGGACTGGTTGAACAACTACATCTGGCCGATAGAGAATCAGTTTGCAAGCTTCGAGTTTGTTTACGATGGCACCAGCCTGGCCATCGCTGAGATGATTCGCGGCGGCACGACATGCGCCATCGACACTTACTTCTTTCCCAATGCATCCGCAGAGGCTTATTCAAATCACGGCTTTCGTGCTCAGGTGTCGATGCCCATCATTCAATTTCCGACCAACTGGGCACGGGACGAAGACGAGCACTTACACAAAGCATTAGCAGTCCATAACGATATTAAGAATCACCCGCTCATCTACACCGCTTTAGCACCGCATGCGCCGTATACCGTCACTGATAGTGGCTTCGAGAAAGTTGTCATGTATGCCGAAGAGCTTCAAGTGCCTATTCACTTGCATCTGCACGAAACCGCGACAGAAGTGGAAGAAGCCGTAAGAGATACCGGCAAGCGCCCCATCGCTCGTCTCCAAGCATTGGGCGTTATATCGCCAACACTTCAAGCGGTACACATGACCCAACTCATCCCTGAAGAAATCGAACTCCTTGCCACCAACAATGTAAGCGTGGCGCACTGCCCTGATTCGAACCTCAAATTAGCCAGCGGTTATTGTCCTGTGCCCGATCTCATCGCCAGTGGTATCAACGTCGCTGTGGGTACCGACAGCGTCGCGAGCAACAACAATCTTGATATGTCTGCCGAATTACGCAGCGCTGCCCTGCTCGCAAAAGGATTGAGCGGCATCGCCACTCAGGTAACGGCGGATGATGCACTTGCCATGGGCACCATTAATGGCGCAAGGCTGTTGGGCCGTGAGCATGAACTCGGCAGTTTAGAAGTGGGCAAACTCGCTGACGTAATTGCCATCGATTTGAGCGATCCGCTCAGCCAACCGGTTCATAATCCCGTATCTCAAATCGTTTATAGCACCAGCGGTGAACAGGTGAGTCATGTCTGGATTCACGGCCAAGCCAAACTCGCTAACAAATCGTTTACCGATCTCGATATTGATGGTGTTCTTAGCAAGGCTAAAGAATGGAAAAACAGGATGCAATTATGAACAGTCCAAGTGAACCAAATGTAGACGCCGCGGAGGTCAACAAATTTGATGAACTCGCTCGCAAGTGGTGGGATCCCAATAGCGATTTCAAACCCCTGCACGATATTAATCCGTTGCGACTTGGCTATATCACATCACGTGCCACGATCAGTGGCGCGAGGGTACTGGATGTCGGCTGTGGCGGTGGCATTCTGACCGAAGCGCTCGCCAAAGCAGGCGCCACGACAACGGGTATTGATATGGCGCCCAAACCATTGCAGGTGGCTAAACTGCATCGGCATGAATCAGAGCTCGAGATTGATTATCAGCAGTCAACCATTGAAGCCTACGCGGCTGATCACGCGGGCGAGTTTGATGTCATCACGTGCCTCGAAATGCTCGAACACGTGCCAAGCCCCGATTCTGTTATCGAGGCATGTAGGACGTTGCTAAAGCCTGGCGGCCAGTTGTTTTTGTCGACCATCAACCGCAACCCGAAAGCCTACGCGATGATGGTGCTTGGCGCTGAATATGTGCTGAATATGTTGCCTCGCGGCACCCACGATTATCAGAAGTTTCTTAAGCCTTCCGAACTGGCGTCGTCCCTGCGCAGACACCAGTTTGAACTACAGGACATTACGGGCATGACCTATAACCCGATATCGAAAAGCTATTCTCTGGGGCGTGACACGGACGTCAATTACATTCTCCATGCAACCTGCTAAGTCCCTCATTTCCGCTAGCAGTAACTTCACGATGCTATTGCTAGTGTCGATCGATGCGCTGGGTATCGCGATCCTATTCAACTTAAGTCACTGGATGATCGCTGGAGATCTGGCGACAGACTTTCTTTTGACTTGGAAGCTGTCTCTGATCCTCGGCTTAACATTTTTGTATTTCTATTTAATGGATCTCTACACCTTCGATTCTCCGTTTGGCCAACTGGGCATGCTCGAAAGATCCTTTATTGCGATTGCCCTAACAGGTATCTCAGTTGCCCTCCTGGTTTACATTATCGGCCCAGGTTTCATTGGCGGATTCGTCGGTCGAGGGGTGCTTGCCGCATCGTTGATGATGATGTGGATCTGGTCGTTGAGCTTTCGCTACATCGCCAACCTGTGGTTCGTCGAGCAGCGGAGCCAAATTCATTGGCTCGTCATCGTAGACGACAACCCGAGCCAGTTTCTTCAGGATTTCCGCAAAGATTTTCATGCCGAAACTGTTTTGCTACTGACGAAAGATGGCCAGCTCCCAGAACTCACTGAACCGCTTGAAGGCAACACCAGACTCGCCGGCGCGTGGGACAATTTTGACGAAGTGATAAGAGCAACACCCGTGTCCGGTGTCATCGTGACCTCACTCGAACAGGTCCCCAATGAGTTGGTTGACCGACTCATGAACATTCGTATCCATGGCACCCGAATCTACCGGCTCAGTGACTTTTACGAGCAATACTTATCGAGAGTGCCTATTTTTCACCTAAGCCAACAGTGGCTCACCACTGCGCATGGGTTTGAGTTGATCCACAACCGGATCGGCTTACGCTTTAAACGATACGTCGATGTGCTGATCGCATTAGTGGGCGGCTTGATCGTAATACCACTTATTATCGCCACCGCGCTGCTGATATTCTTCAGCAGCGGCAGACCGATTTTTTATCGCCAAACGCGCACCGGGGAGAACAACCAGCCCTTTGTCTGCTATAAATTTCGCACCATGATAGAAACCGCTGAAGAAAACGGGATTCAGTTCGCCGCCATTGATGACCCCAGGGTCATCCCCTTTGGCAAATGGTTACGCAAATATCGTCTCGATGAACTGCCTCAACTATGGAATGTACTGCGCGGCGAAATGAGCTTTATAGGCCCCCGGCCCGAACGACCAGAGTTCATCCAGAGTCTGGAGCAACAGATTCCGTTTTATAATTTACGCCACACCGTAAAACCAGGCATCACTGGCTGGGCTCAGGTAATGTATGGCTATGGTGATACTGAGATAGACGCAGCGCAGAAGCTGCAATACGATCTGTTCTACATCAAGAACTATTCCCTGCTGCTGGATATTTCTATTCTTATTAAATCCGTCAAAGTAATTTTATTTGGTACAGGCCGATAATGACCTACGCTCCCGCTCAAGATTTACTCAAAGACAAAACCATCCTCGTCACCGGTGCGAGCGACGGCATTGGCCGAGTGGCTGCAAAAACCTACGCTGCTCACGGTGCCACAGTCATTTTATTGGGTCGGCGTACGGCAGCATTAGAATCGGTCTATGACGAAATCGTCGAGATGGGACAAGCGCAACCCGGCATTGTCGTGCTGGACCTTGCCACCCAGGACATTAGTGAGCTACAACAACTAGGGGACGTGATTTTAGAGCGTTACGGCAAATTGGATGGGCTACTCCACAATGCTGCGATACTGGGAGACCGTGTACCAATCGAAACCTATGACATGAATACCTGGGCCAAGGTCATGCAGGTCAACTTTGTCAATGTCTGTTACCTGTCACGCATTCTGATTCCGCTGCTGCGGCTCGCCCCCACCGCCTCAGCGATCTTTACTAGTTCAGGGGTTGGCGCACTACCAAGAGCATATTGGGGCGCGTATTCAGTCTCAAAGTACGCTCTGGAAGGCTTTGCCAAATTACTGGCGGAGGAAACCGAAAATACCTCGAATATTCGGGTAAACATTTTGAACCCTGGCGGCACGCGAACCAAAATGCGTGCTGCGGCCTTTCCAAATGAAGACCCAGATACCCTGACCACGCCACAAGCACTCATGCCGCTATACCTTTATCTAATGGGCGGGGATGTAAATGAGCACGGCCAGACCTTTGATCGAAACTGGCCGGGTCTATCAACATAACAATCATCACAGCTGGCCAGCCTCTGCCTGTAAGCGGCAGAGAATTGCCCTTCCGTTACGACAGTTTTTTGACGCCTACCAACAAGCGTCGCAGCCTACCACGTCAATAAACCCGCAGCCCGTCTTGTAAGTGTATGTTTTTACTACATTTAACAATTCTACGAAAACACGATCATCGCGTTGGCACGATAATCGCTATAAACATTCCCACTAGATTGTGAATCGAAAGGAAAAGCTGATGCCGACCGGAACCACTGTCGACCTGAATGACGCCAAAGTCATTTTTAGTTCAACGGACCAGGCAGGCCTACAAGAATCTGACCTTCGCTGGCGTCTCATGCAGGCGTTGCAAACCAGTCTCGAGATGGAAACCTTGCTCAATATCTTTTTTGATCAGGTTCAATCTACCGTCGCGTTCGATGGGTTTAGCTACAAGCTGGATCTATTAGACCTCGAGATCAACGTCGGTAAACAATCCGTACATTCCTGCAGCTACAGGCTGATCACCCAACAAGACTATTTGGGAGAACTGACCTTTTTCCGTAATAGGCGTTTCCCTGAAAGAGACCTGGCGGTGCTTGAGGGACTTCTTAACGTCATCGTTTTTCCTCTGCGCAACGCCATTCGCTATCGAGATGCCGTGACGGCTGCACTGGCAGACCCTTTGACGGGAGCCGGTAACCGCATCGCCCTCAACAACACATTACAAAGAGAAATAGAACTCGCTAAACGCTACGAGCAGTCAATGGCCGTTTTAATGATCGACCTCGATCACTTCAAATGCATCAACGAAAGCTTTGGCCACACGCTCGGCGACCAAATTCTAAAGGGGCTGGTACAAACGATTAAAAACGAAATTCGCGGCTCAGATATCGTATTCCGCTATGGCGGCGAAGAATTTGTGGTGTTGCTCACCAACACCCAACAGGCTACCGCAATGGAAATTGCTGATCGCCTAAGACTCAGTGTAAACGCAATGCAAGTTGAGAGAGAAGGCGAGCAGGTCAATGCCTCGGTGTCTATTGGGGTTTCGATGCTTCACCCGGACGACAGCGTCAAACGGATTCTAGAAAGAGCAAGCTTTGCGATGTTTAATGCGAAAAGCGAAGGCCGTGATCAGGTCAAAGTTTGTTATGAGCAGGCAGTTGCCCGCTTGTAACAAAGAGCTGTAATTGAGAACTTAAGTGACGCGCTGCAAAACCTGCGAACTAGAAGGGTTCTGCTATCTGAACTGCCGTTTCATACCGGCCATCTCATACAAATTTCTGATGTCTTTGGCTTTCAGGTCAACATACTGACCCGCCTTAACAGCAGAGGGAATGAAGAAGGACCCAAACCTAACGCGCTTTAATCGGCTGACGGTCAATCCCTGCGACTCCCAGAGTCGGCGGACTTCTCGATTGCGACCTTCCATCACGACCACGTAGTACCACTGATTAGCACCATCTTCATCACGACCTTTCTGGATATCCGTAAAGCGCGCCAGACCATCTTCAAGCAGCACACCTGCTTTCATGTTGCTCAGTTGGGCGTCTGATACATTTCCTAGCACCCGACAGGCGTACTCCCGATCGATTGCTGCGCTCGGGTGCATCAGCTTATTGGCCAACGCACCATCAGTGGTAAAGAGCATAAGACCCGTGGTCATGTAATCCAGACGGCCTACAGCGACCCAGCGTTGATTCTTAATTTTCGGTAACTTAGCAAAAACCGTTTTGCGACCTTCGGGATCGTCGCGTGTGCAAATTTCCTCGGCAGGCTTGTTGTAAAGCATATAGCGGTGTCTTTGCTTCTTTTGAGTGAGAGGCCGGCCATCAACGAATATCCGGTCTTCTTCATCATCGACACGATCGCCCAATTTCGCAACCTTGCCATTGACCTCAACTCTGCCGTCTGAGATCCACTTTTCAAGCGCGCGGCGGCTGCCAAAGCCAAAGTTCGCTAATACCTTTTGTAGTTTCTCTGACATAGTCTAGTTTGGGGTCCGGTCGGGAGAATCAGTATCTAGTTCGTCTTCATCGTCATCGTCATCGTCATCGTCATCGTCTTCATCGTCGTCGTCGTCGTCGTCGTCTTCATCGTCATCGTCATCGTCATCGTCTTCGTCTTCGTCTTCGTCTTCATCGACGTCATCTTCGTTATCTTCATCGTCGTCTTCGTCAGACTCTGATTCTTCATCTGTGCCAGAGACGATATCGACGTCGTTAGTCTCACCTTGATCTGATGTGGGCGCGTCGTCAGCAACGTCGACGCCTACAGTCTGCGTATCGTCAAGCTCGTCATCATCAAAACCTTCGACCTCTTCAGGCTCTTTGAACAGATTTTTGATGTTTTGTTGAATCTCGTTCACTCGATCCGTGACTTCATTGAGGGTTTCGTCGTCCGCATCAGCACCCTCAATTTCTTCACTGCTGGCGTCAAGGCTTAACGTTCGAGGCTCAATCAACGCTTGGTCAAGATCCAGCTCTTCATTGAGCTTATCGAGATCCTTAATGTCCGATAACGTTGGTAATTCATCGAGACTGTTCAAATCAAAATAGTCGAGAAAGGTTTTCGTTGTTGCATAGATCGAAGGCCGCCCAGGTACATCCCGATGCCCAACAACCCGAACCCATTCCCGCTCGAGCAAGGTACGAATAATGTTCGTACTAACCGCAACACCACGGATATCCTCAATGTCGCCGCGAGTTATCGGCTGTTTGTAAGCAATAAGTGCCAAAGTCTCGAGTAGTGCTCGTGTATAACGTGGCGCACGTTCTTCCCACAACCTTCCAATCCAGTCGCCATATTCACCACGCACTTGAAAACGATATCCGCTAGCGACTTCTTTGAGCTGATAACCACGGCCTTCGCAATGGGTTTGAATTTCTGCAATTGCCTCACGTACATTGTTGCGACTAGGCTCGCCATCCGGAAACAGTTGCATAATGTGGTCAATGGACAATGGTTTGTCTGCGGCTAAAATTGCGCCTTCAATAATTTGTGACAGCTCGGGAATCACTACCGGTTCAGATGGCGCATCGTCATCTTCTTGCGCCTCTGCAGACTCGTGATCTGAGGGCTCTTCATCCGCTGAGGGCTCTTCACTCGCTGAAGGCTCTATATCCGCTGAGGGCTCTATATCCGCTGAGGGCTCTTCGCTCGCTGAGGGCTCTTCGCTCGCTGAGGGCTCTTCACTCGCTGAAGGCTCTATATCCGCTGAGGGCTCTTCGCTCGCTGAGGGCTCTTCGCTCGCTGAGGGCTCTTCACTCGCTGAGGGCTCTTCACTCGCTGAGGGCTCTTGCATCTCAGTTTCAGCGGTGGCTTCGAGTTTCTCTGCGTCAGGTTCAGCATCGGAATTATTGTTGTCTATTTCACTCATAGTTTAGATCTGTTCGAATTCAGTCGCGCGGTCTTCAGCACTTCGGGATTTCACGTGAATAGGGGCGAATGGTTCGGTCTGCACAATCTCAAGCAAAGATTCTTTGATGAGTTCCATCATGGCAAGAAACGTCACAACGACGCCTGACCGACCTTCTTCAACACTAAATAAAGCCGTGAACGGGATAAATTGATTGCCCGCGTTCTGCACTAGATCTAGAATTTTCGACATCCGCTCGCGAGTAGATAATGGTTCAAGTTCGATTCGGTGACTGGTGAACGTCTCCGCGCGCTTAAGTACCTTGGCCAAAGCCAACAGCATTTCTTGCAGCTTAACATCCGGCAATGGCTTTTCTTTCTCTATCTTTGGCACGTCCGCGACGCCAACCCAATAGTCTCGATCAAGCCGCGGCATATCGTCAATATCGAGCGCGGCTTGCTTGAACCGCTCGTACTCTTGCAAGCGCCGAATAAGCTCTGCACGTGGATCGTGCTCGTCATCCTCATCTTCTTCGTGGCGTGGCAAAAGCATACGAGATTTGATTTCCGCGAGCACCGCCGCCATAACCAAATATTCTGCAGCCAGCTCCAATTTCATATCCTTCATCAAATCGATGTAGTCCATGTATTGGCGAGTAATTTCTGCAACCTTGATATCGAGAATATCAAGGTTCTGACGCTTAATTAAATAAAGCAGCAAATCCAGCGGGCCTTCAAACGCGTCCAGAAAAACCTCAAGCGCATCCGGCGGAATATAGAGATCCAGCGGCAACTGAGTCATCGGTTCGCCTTCAACCATCGCAAACGGCATTTCGCCCTGACCCCTCTTGGTCTCTTTGGGGCCTTCGTTTGCTACTTCTGTGTCTTCGGTAATTTCAGACATAAGCCTACCGGTAATTAAGGCCCATGGCCTGACGGACGTCTTCCAACGTTGATTTGGCGACACTGCGAGCTTTTTCGCAGCCTTCCGCGACGATAGATTTCACCAGCTCGGGATTTTCTTCGTATTGCTGAGCGCGCTCACGCATCGGCAACTGTTCTTCAATGACCGCGTCTACCAAAGGCATCTTGCAGTCGATGCAGCCTATTCCCGCAGTCGTACACCCTTCGCGCACCCAGTCCTTTCTTGCCTCGTCCGAGTAGATTTCGTGCAGCTTAAACACGGGACATTTGTCAGGATCACCTGGGTCAGTTCGACGCACCCGCGCAGGGTCAGTCGTCATGGTTTTGATTTTCTTTTCGACGGCTTGCGGATCTTCTCGAAGGGAAATTGTATTGTTGTAGGACTTCGACATCTTCGCTCCGTCCAGCCCGGGCATCACAGAGGCTTCCGTCAGCAATGCCTGAGGCTCGGGCAGAATGACTTTGCCGCCGCCTTCGAGATAACCAAACAGGCGATCCCGATCCCCAAGGGAGATGTTCTGATTTTCTTGCAGCATCGCCTGGGCTTTTTCCAACGCCTCATGGTTACCTTTTTCAAGGAACTCCGTGCGGAGCTCGCGATACATTCCGCCGCCTTTGCGTCCAAGCTTACGGATCGCCTCTTCGGCAATTTCAGCAAAACCAAGATCTTTGCCATAAATATGATTGAAACGACGGGCAATTTCGCGCGTCAATTCCACATGCGGCACCTGATCAGCACCGACGGGAACGTGACCCGCCTTGTACATCAAAATATCTGCGCTCTGTAGCACTGGATAGCCAAGAAACCCATAAGTCGATAGATCTCGCTCGTTCAGTTTCGTTTGCTGGTCCTTATAGCTCGGTACGCGTTCCAACCAGCCAACCGGTGTAATCATCGATAACAGCAGGTGTAGTTCCGCATGCTCTGGCACTCGCGACTGGATAAACATCGTCGCAGAACCAGGGTTAACGCCAGCTGCTAGCCAATCCACGACCATTGCCCAAACATTCGCCTCGATAGCCTGAGGATCTTCGTAATGGGTGGTGAGAGCATGCCAGTCAGCCACGAAAAACATGCACTCGTATTCGTGCTGAAGCTTCAGCCAATTTTTTAGGACGCCATGGTAATGACCCAAATGCAGCGAACCCGTGGGCCGCATGCCAGATAAAACGCGCTTTTGCGCTTCAAGCAAACTCAAAGTGACACCTGATTAAGGGATAGAAGGAGAAGTTTCAAATTAGTCGCGGGGTTTTTCCCAAGATTATATCGAGCACAGAGCCCCCTGTCTTTAGCCAGAGGGGTAATGAAAGGCAATTAGCCTACGAACATACCCAGTTCGCCAAGCCCTTCTCGCACCACTACGGGGGTTTGATCCTCCAGATTAATCACCGTGGTGCTCTCAAGACCGCCAAAACCGCCATCAATGATGAGATCCACCTGGTGTTCAAGAGATTCACGGATCTCCGCTGGGTCGGTCAATGGATAAGGCTCGCCGGGTAGAATTAGGGTCGTGGTCATCATCGGCTCACCCAATTCACCCAATAGATCCATGCAAATATTGTTATCCGGCACCCGCAAGCCAATCGTTTTACGTTTGGCATGCACCAGACGTCTGGGGACCTCCTTAGTTGCCTGCAAAATGAACGTGAACGGCCCTGGGGTTGCTGCTTTGATTAACCGGTAGGCACTGTTATTGACCTTGGCATAGATGCCCAAATCGGACAAGTCCCGACAAATCAGCGTGAAATTGTGTTTTTCATCTAGGCGCCGAATCGCACAGATACGCTCCAGGGCCTTTTTATCGCCTATATGGCAGCCGAGGGCATACGTCGCGTCCGTGGGATAGGCAATGACACCGCCTTGGCGGACGATGTCGGCCGCCTGCTGGATTAGCCGCGCCTGGGGATTGTCTGGATGGATCCGGAAATACTGGCTCATGTCAGATTGATCAGATTCGAGTACTTTAAAGGCGGCTATTGTAGGCAGTTAGCCCCTGTTCTCCAAATCCATTATGATTTCTCTTTTTTAATGGCATAAATCATCCATGAAGCAATTTGCGGAATTTCTACCCATCGCCGTTTTTGCCGCTGTCTATTTTTACACGCGGGACATTTTTATCAGTACAGCGGTATTGATGGGCGCAATGTTTATTCAGGTGGGCGTCGAGTTCGGGACCTCTGGTAAGGTTGCCAAACAGACCTGGTTTATTTTCGGCAGCGTCGTTGTGCTTGGCGGCATGACCTTGGCTTTTCGCGACGAAACGTTTATCCAATGGAAACCAACTCTGGTCAACTGGGCATTTTGTGTCGTTCTGCTCGGCAGCCACCTGCTTATCAAAGTTAACTTGCTGAAGAAGATGCTTGGTGAGCAAATCAAATTACCTGACCATGCATGGCGCAATCTAACCTTCGGCTGGAGCCTTGGCTTTTTTATCGCCGGCGCCTTAAATCTCGTCGTTGCATTTAATTTCGATATGGACTTTTGGGTATCCTATAAATTGGTCGGCGGTTTCGCCCTGACATTGACCTATATCGGCATCACAATGATCTATCTCGTCAAAGGCGGGTTTATGGACGACGACAAGCAGGAAACCAAACCCAACGATGCCTAACACTACGTCAAAATCAAAACTTTGCCGCACGATAAGGCATCTCAATAATTAAGGACTGCCATGCTTTACGCCATCATTAGCCAGGATGTCGCCAACAGCCTGCCGCTGCGAAAACAAACCAGACCCGCTCACTTAGAGCGTGTTGAGGTGCTTAAAAGCGAGGGCAGACTGATCATCGCAGGTCCTCATCCTGCCGTTGACAATGACGATCCGGGTGAAGCAGGTTTCACCGGCAGCCTGATTGTGGCCGAGTTTGAATCCCTGAGCGCCGCACAGGCTTGGGCAGATGAAGATCCCTACGCAAAGGTGGGTGTCTACGCGTCAGTGATCGTCAAACCTTTTAAGCAAGCCTTACCATGACGCCGTCTAGATCCGCTCTCACAAACACGGTTGTGCTGTTCGTTGCGTTGTTAAACATCTCGGTCAGCGCAATAGCAGAGACCGTTTATATTCGTGATGCGATCTACGTACCCCTTCGCGGCGGACAA
>JBNMQM010000070.1:0-21720 GCA_051278195.1 Candidatus Azotimanducaceae bacterium | reverse complement strand
CCCATTCGTGAGGATTTCTTTAACGAGAAGAAAGATCGATATGCCTCTGATGCAACAGACCTTCTCTACAACGGCCCATTCAAACTCGTCGACTGGGTCCACTCAGCATCGCTTCGGATGGTAAAAAACGAGACCTATTGGGATAAAGAGAGCATTTCACTGAACGAGATCCGCGCTGACTACATCACAGAAGATACCCGCGCACGCCTAAACCTTTTTATCGACGGCAAGATCGTTCACACGCGCCTTGATGGTGAAACCTATAAAGATGCACTCACTCAAAGATTTCGCATTCGTAGCTTTAGCACCGGCTCCGTATTCTTCTGGGAATACAACCATAGAGCAGGACGCACAACCGGCAACGTTAACTTGCGGCGCGCTATCCAGCATGTTTTCGATCCCGATGAGTTCGTCAACAAAGTCCTGGGGACCCCAGGTAATTTGCCAGGCAAGAGCGCTTTCCCCGTATGGCTAAAAGGCGTTGACGGGAAATTCCGTCAAGAATATCCGGCACCCGAGGCAGATCTGAACCTAGTAAAAGCTAAACAGTACCTTGAATTAGCAAAACAGGAACTCGGCGTAAGCGAAATCCCACCCCTTGTGTTGCTCGTTGGCAACAGTCCAACAGCGGCGAAACAATCTGAATATATGCAAGGGTTACTCAAGCAAAAGCTAGGAATTGACATCAAAATCGACACTCAAACCTTCAAGCAGCGCCTTGCCAAGATGAGCTCCGGAGACTTTGATATTGTTGGCGCTGGATGGGGCCCCGACTTTGATGACGTGATGACTTTCGGTGATCTGTTTGCTTCTTGGAATCTCAATAACCGGGGCCGCTACAACAACCCTGAGTACGACCAACTGGTTCGCGTGGCAATGGATAGCCTCGTAGCAAAGGAGCGCATGGACGCAATGGCCGAACTACAGCAGATCTTATTTGACGAAGCCGTTATCCTGCCGCAGTACGAACAGGGCGTTATTTATCTGATGCAGGACAAGGTCAGAGGAGTCGTCCGAAGGGTCATTGGCGCAGATCCAGATTTCACTTATGCACGGGTTGTAAAGTAACGGCCAATAAACCACAGTAAGCAGTGCAACAATTCAGCAGAGGTTCTACCATCAGATGTTAATGTATACGGTGAAACGTCTGTTGGCTGGCATTATTACGGTCTGGTTTATTGCCACCGCCACATTCATCGCCATGCACCAGGTGCCTGGCGACCCGTTGATGAACGATAAGGCCGTATCAGCTGAAATTCGTGCCAACCTAGAAAAAAAGTACGGCCTAGATAAACCCGTCACTGAGCAATACGTCATCTTTCTCGGCAACATGCTGAAAGGTGATTTTGGTATTTCTTTTACGCAGCAAAACCGCAAAGTGAACGACATAATCCGTGACCATTTCCCGGTTTCTGCGACACTCGGTATTCTCGCGGTGCTATTCGCAGCATTCGGCGGCGTACTCTGGGGCGCACTAACCGCGCTGTATCGCAATCGTCTACCCGACATCATCATCATGTTTTTGGTGATCCTCGGCATTTCTGTACCGAGCTTTGTGTTCGCAGCCCTAGGACAACTATTTTTGGTCAATCTGAATGGCTTTGTTGGCTATAGCATTATACCCGTCGCCGGCTGGGGCACCTTCATGCACATGCTCATGCCGTCTTTGGTCCTTGGTCTAGGCACCATGGCTTTGTTAACTCGCCTGATGCGGTCATCAATGCTTGAAGTCGTGAATGAGGATTACATTAAGACGGCCAGAGCCAAAGGTCTCTCACCGACCCGAATCTTTTTTCGACACCAATTGCGCAACGCCATTCTGCCCGTTATCACAGTACTCGGGCCACAAATTGCAGCAATCACCACCGGCGGGTTTGTGGTCGAGCTGGTGTTCGCGATTCCCGGTCTCGGTCGGTACTTTGTCCAAGCAGTCCAACAGCTCGATTACACGGTCATCATGGGCACGACAGTATTTTACGGAGCATTCTTAGTATTTATGGTCATTATCGTAGACATCCTTTACGGCTTTATTGACCCGCGAGTGAGACTGAAGTGATTGAATCGATTTACACACCGAGCGCGGACGACTTTACGCCAGCCACATCCAACGCCTATGTTGAACAAATTTCGCGGCCATCCTTATCCTATTGGGAAGACGCTTGGATCAGGCTAAAGAAAAACACCCGCGCCCTTATCTCGCTTTACATCGTCATTGGTCTCGCTTTGTTTACCGTTCTCGGCCCCTCTGTTTGGCGAGTCGATCCTTCACTACAGGACCTCAATCAAATTTCCCAGGCACCGGCGTGGCCAAAGACCTCGATTCTCGTCGGACCTTATAAGCGCTTCGCCGCGATTGTCATTGATGACTTCCCAGCGGAGCCAGACGAGTATATTGAAGACATACCCGCACCTTTAAACACTCGTACTTTCGAGCCTCCGACCACCCAGCATGTACGCCTTGTATGGGACCCCGTTGAAGGTGCTGGCGGTTACAATATTTATCGGAATCAAAGGTTGCCAGAGGGCATTAACGACCTGGGTCTGCCGCTGGGTTCAACCCTCGCCGGCAATCAAGTCAGCTATGAAGATCGCTTGAATCTTGAATCTCGCCCCTACTTTTACTCAATCGTTTCAACTGACGGATTCGATGAGTCTTACCAATACAACACCTTTGAAGTCACACCCAAGCTCGCCATCACTTTCAATGAGGCCATCGATCGAGGGCTAATCCAAGCAGACGAAAACCGAGCACTAAACAGCGAAATCGAGCTTGAATTTCACCCGTTTGGTACCGACTACCTTGGCAGAGATATGCTTGCTCGGTTAATGGAGGGCGCACGAGTCTCACTATTTATTGGCATCTGTGCGCCGTTCCTGTTCGTGCTATTTGGCATTGTCTATGGCGGTTTTGCCGGCTACGTCGGCGGTAAGCTTGATCAACTACTGATGAGATTTGCCGACTTCGTGGTCGCCCTACCATTTCTCCTATTCATGATCCTATTCAAAATCGGATTCGGTATTGGACCGGGGGAAAGCGGGGTGATACCGATGTTGATCGCTCTTGTCATACTCGGCTGGCCAGGCACAGCTCGCCTTGTCCGCGGCCAGGTATTACAAATTCGAGAACAAGGCTATATCGAAGCGGCACGCTTACTGGGCGGAAAAGATCATTACCTAATCATTCGCCACATCATTCCCAATACAATGGGCGTAATCCTAGTGACCCTGACATTCGCTGTACCAGCTGCGATCTTTACCGAGGCCTTCCTGTCATTTATCGGCATGGGCGTGGCACCTCCCACCCCGTCATGGGGATCTATGTGTAATGAGGGCGTGAAAACCATGCTAAGCCACCCTCACGAACTGATTTTCCCTGCATTATTTATCAGCGTCACTGTACTGGCTTTCAACTTGCTTGGTGACGGATTAACTGAGGCGCTTGATTCACGCATGAGGTCTAGGGAGTAGCATGCCTGAGTCTACTGGTTTTAAAAATGACAAAGACCCGATACTCCAGGTCGAGAATCTTACGGTGGAGTTTGCAACTTATGGCGGCAATGTTCAGGCTGTTAGAGGGGTCGATTTTCACGTTGAGCACGGCGAAACACTGGCGATCGTCGGCGAATCTGGTTGTGGGAAATCTGTCACGGTACAGTCCATCATGGGCATTATTCCAATGCCACCAGGCAAGATCACCGCTGGCAGCGCCAAATTAAACGGTAAAGAGATACTTGGCCTAAACGCGAAAGAGGCCAACAAATTTCGCGGTGTCGAAATTGGTATGATTTTTCAAGATCCTATGACCTCGCTTAATCCCACCATGACGATCGGCGACCAAATTGCTGAAACATTGATGGTGCACCGTCATGTATCTAAAGCGGAAGGCCGCAAGCGCGCCATTGCATTGCTAGAGAAAACCCATATTCCAGACGCAGAGAAGCGCGCTTCACAATATCCGTTTGAATTCTCTGGCGGCATGCTTCAACGAGCGATGATCGCCCAGAGTCTGGCCTGCAACCCGACAATCCTAATTGCTGACGAACCCACAACCGCACTAGATGTCACCATCCAAGCACAGATCTTAGAATTGATGCAGGAACTGCAACGCACCGAGAACATGTCCATCATCCTGATCACCCACGACCTAGCAGTGGTTGCCAAGATGGCGGATCGGGTCGCCGTTATGTATGCCGGCCAAGTCGTCGAAACGGGCACCGTGAATGATATTTTTTATCGGTCAGCACATCCCTACACACTGGGCCTAAAGGTGGCGATGCCTTCCAACAAATCCGATCGGGACAAAAAGCTGACGCCCATCGAAGGCAGCCCACCTGACTTGTTCTCACCGCCCGTCGGCTGTGGTTATTTCGCTCGATGTCCCCACGCAATGAAGGTGTGTGAACATCATCAACCCCCCGAACTCCTAATAGCAAAAGCATCGAACCATACATCACGCTGTTGGCTGCAACATTCTGACGCACCGGCAGTGGACGGACTGCACCAACCGGAGGTCGATCATGCTGGTTAGAACAGACAACCTGCAGAAGTACTTCGACATTGGGCGAAATCAAAGGCTCCATGCTGTCGATGGCATCACGCTAGATATCGCCGAGAACGAGATTGTCGGCCTGGTGGGTGAAAGTGGTTCTGGTAAGTCAACATTCGGCAAAACGCTGATCGGGCTGCATCACCGCACCGGCGGCGAAACCTATTTCCGCGACGAACTGCTCCCCGCTAAGTTTACGGCAGCAGACCATCTAAAGTACTCAAAAGAACTGCAGATGATTTTTCAAGATCCGTATTCATCACTGAATCCGAGAATGACTATTTTAGATGTTGTCGGTGAAGGCTTACACATTCAAGGCCAGCATTCACGCTCTCAAATCAAAGAACTCGTTGCAGATTGGCTAGCAAAGGTCGGGCTCAACGCTGATCACATGTCACGCTATCCACACGAATTTTCTGGCGGCCAAAGACAAAGAATCGGAATCGCCAGAGCAATGATCATCCAACCGAAGTTTGTCGTTTGCGACGAACCTATTTCAGCCCTTGATGTCTCTGTTCAGGCGCAAGTGGTCAATTTACTAGAGGAGTTACAGCAGTCGCTGGGTTTAACGATGCTATTCATCGCCCACGACTTATCGATGGTGCGCTACGTATCAGACCGAATGGCCGTTATGTATTTAGGTTCACTGGTCGAAAGCGGCCCCTCAAACGAGCTGTTCTTCGACCCACAGCACCCCTATACGCAGTTGTTGATCGAATCTAATCCTGAACCTGATCCTGACCACGAAAGACAACGGAAACATATACCGATTCGCGGTGAGATATCGTCTCCGGTTAACGTAACCGCTGGTTGTCGATTTGCCGATCGTTGCCCAAAGGCTTTGGCTCATTGCAAAACCGTCACACCGAAGGTCACCAAACTCTCAGCCAACCGGCTGGTGGCTTGTCATCTATTTGAATAGGCGTTCTGACTAGACGGGCTGTTTAGACAGGCTTTTTTGAGTGAGAGAGGACCAGCCTCTGGTCTTTCTTACCATCCGCAGCACAGATTCTTCATTGCTATAATCTTGCATTCGATCCAGTGGAATCCAACTCAGATCATGGGACTCATCGCTCACTGTATACTCGTGTGCTTTGGCTTGGAGTAAAAACCGGCAGTCATAGTGGTAGTGCGCCGGCTCATCTTTGCGCGCAGGGATATGGTGAATGTCGATATCGAATATGTCCGGGCTCAGCGTTTCGATTTGCGATATACCAGACTCTTCTTCCGCTTCTCGTTCGGCAACCCGCTGCACATCGACATCTCCGTCAGCATGCCCGCCTAGCTGCACCCAAATATTGAGCTTACGGTGATGGGTCAGCAAGGCTCGATCACCTGCAGCATCTAATATCCAGGCAGACCCGGTAATATGACCCGTTAATAATTCTCGGGAAAAACACTTTTCGTTGGCTTCAACAAACGTCGTAATGCGATCTACCGTATCGCGCTCTTCAGGAAAACGATCTTTGTAACGCTTAAACAGGCTAAGAATGCTTTGGCGATGCATGGCTAAGTGATTTTTTCAGGTCGAATGGGTCTTAGCTTTTTGTTCGACTCTTCATCGAACAAATCAACCAACTGTTCCGTCATGGCGTCACCCAGTTGCTCCGCATCGGTAATGGTCACTGCGCGTCGGTAGTGATGGGTCACATCGTGACCTATCCCGATCGCAACCAACTCCACTGGAGAGCGGTTTTCAATCTGATCAATCGCGTACTTTAAGTGCTGTTCTAGATAATTGCTTGGATTGACCAGCAAAGTACTGTTATCAACCGGCAACCCATCGGAAATCACCATGAGTATTTTACGATCTTCCGGCCTGCCAACAATTCGATTGTGTGCCCAGAGCAAGGCTTCGCCATCAATATTCTCTTTTAACAATTCCTCTCGCATCATCAAGCCAAGATTGCGCCTTGCGCGGCGCCAGGGCATATCTGCAGCCTTGTAAATGATATGTCGAAGGTCGTTCAAACGCCCAGGCTGCGGTGGTTTACCTTGCTGCAACCAGAGTTCTCGAGATTGTCCACCACGCCATGCACGAGTGGTAAAACCGAGAATCTCGACCTTTACTGCACAGCGCTCTAGCGTTCTGCCAAGGATGTCGGCACACATCGCGGCGATCGTAATTGAACGACCGCGCATCGAACCGGAGCTATCAATCAACAACGAAACGACCGTGTCCCTAAACTTGGTATCTTTTTCCTGCTTGAAGGCGAGCGCAGAAAAGGGGTCCATAATAATAGAGGGGAGGCGAGACGAATCTAGCTGGCCCTCCTCCAGATCAAATTCCCAGGTGCGGTTTTGCTGAGCCATCAATTTTCTTTGCAGGCGATTGGCCAACTTACTGATAATGATTTGGGAATTTTGTAAATGCTTATCCAGAACGCCGCGGAGTCGATCTAATTCGACCGGGTCACAAAGTTCATCCGCCACTACAGTCTCATCAAACTGCTGGGTAAAGGCCTTGTAGGCGCTTTCTTTTGGTCTATTCCAACTGGGATCGACCGCCATATCAGGCGGGCCACCCGCCTCATCCTGGTCGCCCTCCGCTTCGGCCATATCCATGGCTTCCATGTCCGCTGGGACCTCACCCTCTATGGCATCGGACATATCGCCATCGGCACCAGCATCTTGGTCTGAAGCGTCGTCTCCAGCCTCGGACTCCATTTCCTGTTCTTCTTGATCCTCATTCTCAGAGTCGCCGTCGGCATTCTCCTCGCCCCAATCCTGGCTCAGGCCTAGATCGTTGATCAGCTGGGTAGCAATGTCGCGAAACTTTTCTTGATCATGAAGAACATCATCAAGCTCGTCCAAATGATCACCGATACTCTGCTCAATGTGCTCACGCCATAAACCTAAAATATGTTCGGCCGTTTCAGGTAATGGGATACCCATTCGCTCGCGAATCATAAACCCAACAGCTTCGCCAAGGGGCGCCTCTGTTTGATGCTGAATTTCCTGATAGCCCTGACTCACGCAACGTGCTTCAAGCTGTGCATTCAAGTTGGTTTCGACGCCCTTCATAAGATAAGAGCCGATCGAGGCGACTCGTGCCTCTTCAACACAATCGAAAAGATCTTGGGCTATTCCCGTTTCGGGCCGATGTTTGCGATGAATAGCTTCATCGTGAAAGCGCATTCGAAGTGCAAAGCGATCCGATGTGCCACGCAAAATGGCGAGTTGCTCTACCGTAATCTGTGCATCGGGTAATGGTACGCGTGCGCGATTACCCTGAATGTAAGCCTTACCCCTACCAAAACTAACATCCAGCTCTTCGTTGCCAGAGATCGCTCTCATGGTAGAGGTCACGGCTTGTTTGAATATCTCCGTGCTGTCATCGAGATCTGTCACGGTGAACCCTTAGGCAAGAACAACTTTTGAACTGGATTCTGGCAATTCCTCGCCCATACAGCGCTGATAATATTCGGCGACGATGGGTCGCTCAGTTTCATCACACTTGTTGAGGAACGTAAGACGGAAAGCAAAACCGTAGTCATTGAAAATTTTGGCATTCTCGGTCCACATAATTACAGTCCGAGGGGACATCACGATAGAAATGTCACCATTGATAAAACCCTGCCTGGTTAACTCGGCAACTGAAACCATATTCGATAGCGTTTTACGGTCGACGTCTGGAATCTTTGAAGCAACGATGTCTGTCTCACTCTCATGGGGCAGATAATTCAAAGTTGTCACGATATTCCAACGGTCCATCTGACCCTGATTGATTTGCTGGGTGCCGTGATACAGGCCCGATGGATCTCCCAGACCGATTGTGTTCGTGGTCGCAAACATGCGAAACGATGAGTGAGGGCTAATGACCTTACTCTGATCAAGCAAGGTCAACTTACCTTCCACCTCTAAAACACGTTGTATCACAAACATGACGTCAGGACGTCCGGCATCATATTCATCAAAAACGAGTGCGCAAGGACGCTGTAAAGCCCAGGGCAGGAGTCCTTCTTTGAATTCGGTAATCTGCTTGCCGTCTTGCAACACGATCGCATCCTTGCCCACAAGATCCATACGACTCACGTGGCTATCAAGGTTAATGCGGATACAAGGCCAATTCAGGCGCGCAGCGACCTGCTCAATATGGGTCGACTTACCAGTACCGTGGTAACCCTGGATCATGACTCGGCGGTTGTGAGCAAACCCGGCGAGAATCGCCATGGTCGTTTCATGGTCGAACAAATAGCTCGGATCGATCGCTGGCACGTGCTCACTGACTTGGGAGAAAGCAGGCACTGTTAAATCGACATCCAAGCCAAATATTTCGCGGACATCTACTTTGGTGTCTGGAGCATCTAGAGTATCCAGGGTCTTAAGCGGCTGATTCATGGCACTGCCTTTTCATACGTAGTCTATTGATAGAAATAATTTTTTAATGCAATTTGCTAAAACATTTCGTTAAAACATTTCGTTAAAACATTTCGTTAAAACAACAAGCATTGAAAACAAAAAACCCACTGCCAACAAAAGGAATCGTTTTTTGAAACGATCAATCTGCCGGACCGCGGGAGGCCCAAAGAATAGCGGTAATAGATTAAAATTACCAACCACCGAAACACTAATCCATTTGCACTTAGCGTATGCTCGAGATTAACAATATCGCCTCGTTATTTGAGCTCCCAGGATTTTTTCAATATGGCACTAATCTATCTTATTCGACACGGCAAAGCCGCTGGATCATTCACCGATGACATGGACCCTGGATTAGACGAAATAGGCCGATCTCAGGCCATAGAAGCTGCCACTAGCCTCCAACAGCACTTGCCCCTGACACTGCTGTCGAGCCCCTTAAAACGTGCTCAGGAAACTGCCACGCCACTGGCGAGCGCTCTAGAGCAGAGCATTGGCATCGAAAAACGGGTGGCAGAAATTCCGTCACCAGGGCTGTCGCTAACCGAACGCGGGCCATGGTTACAGACCGTCATGAGCGGCCGCTGGTCGGAACAATCAGACGACCTTAAAGCGTGGCAGCAGACACTCTGCCAATGCCTTGTCGAAATAGAAGAAGACACTGTAATATTTTCTCATTTCGTCGCCATCAACGCTGCCGTGAGTTGGGCAACCGGCTCGAATGATGTGCTGGTATTTAGGCCAGACAATGGATCGATCACCATATTCGATAATACTGGCGATAAGCTCACACTTATTAAACGCGGAAACGAGGCGACAACACGCATTAACTAGAACTAGCCCCAGCCAGCGCCAAAAACCCAGACTCTAGAGGAATCCAGGGGTCGCCTGGGCGAATACCTTTGACCCGAGCATCAACTTCTGCGGCGTTCGTCAAACACCCCAACAGTTGCTGCCGGCTACTAAACTGCAAGCATTTCCCAACCATAGCCTTGCGCTTGTCCCACACTCTAAACTTCTGATAGACCGCCGATGTGGTCTGACCGCTATCCAGAGCTTCAGTAATTTTCAGCAGGTTGCGGATTTCCCGCGCGAACATTGAATTGACATAGAGCACTTCGACGCCCTCACCCCTTAAGCCCTGCAACATGCGCAAAGTTTGGCGGTGGTTCTGGCTCACTGCCGTGTCAATTAAGCCGAAGACATCGAACCGGGTGTTGTCCGCCACGCTATTCATAACCAATTTAGCGTCGACAGTGCCATCTGCTGAGAGCAATTTTAGACGCTCGATTTCCTGAGACAGGGCCAATAGATTGCCTTCAAGGCGGTCGATTAAGACTTGAACAGCGCCTCGGTCAGCGGTCAAACCATTGGCTTGCATGCGCTGCCCAATCCAGCTTGGCAAATCCTTTTTGTCCACAGGCCACACTTGGATAAACGCACCTTTTGCATCCAGCGCCTTAAACCATTTGCTGCGCTGCGCAGCTTGGTCAAGACGAGGCAGCACCAGTAGCATCGTCGTACCTTCCGCTGGTTGCTCAATATAGGCGTTAAGTGCTTTCGCGCCCTTGTCACCTGGCTTACCGTTGGGCATACGCAATTCGAGAATTTTTTGTTCTGCGAAGAGACTCATGCTGTTTGCGCTAAACAACACTTCTTGCCAATCGAATGAAGCATCTACGTGAAACAGTTCTCGCTCAAGATAACCCTTCTTCTTGAGTTGTGAACGAATGAGCTCTAATACTTCTTGCACCAATAGCGGCTCGTCGCCACTGACCAAATAGACAGGGTGAACAGTTTTATTTATCTGCGCCGAGATTTTCTCTGGATAGACTTTCATGAATCTGTGGTTGTCGCTCCAACTTTTTTGGTTCGCAAAGTGGCACTGAATCGACGCACGAGTTGCCCCGCAAGATCCTGTCGCATCTCTTCGACTAAAATCGATTCTTCTTCCGAATTGCTAACAAAATTACTGACGTCAAACGAGTAGATTCTCTCCGCGGTCAGTGGTGTGTCCGGCACCAACAATTCACCGGCGGCAGTAGAAATTGAGAATATCGCTCTTAGCCTGACCTCATACTCAGAAACGGTAATATTGCCCGACGATGCAACCGGACGACGGGTCGTGGTTTCTGAACCCAAGCGAATGACATACTGCGGAGTGTCAATCGGATTGACCTCGACCCCAATGCTCTTCAGGGTATCCTCAAGTTCATCGGCAAAATCGCTGTGATTATTGTCTGCAACAATTGAGACACTTTCAGCTGCAAGAGCGTAGCCGCCCGTTCCGCGCAATTGAAAACCGCAGCCAGAGAGGATCAGTACGAGAAAAATAATGGTTATAGAACGCATTATGTAACCACAAAATTAACAAGTTTATTGGGCACAACGATCACCTTACGAATGGTCTTACCTTCAATGAATTTTGCGACATTTTCCAACGCCCTAGCTTCTGCTTCAATGTCAGCTTGGGTGGTATCAGGCGAAGTTTCAAATTTTGCTCGCAGCTTGCCGTTGATCTGAACAACCATCTCGATCACGGTTTTCTTGAGAGCAGACCGATCCACCAAAGGCCACGTCGCCTCATTGATGTCACCCCCGGTCAACACTCTCCAGAGTTCTTGGCTAATATGTGGCGTGATCGGCGATATCACAATAATAGCGATTTCAAGCGCCTCACGCACAACGGCTAGGCCCTGAGGTGTCGTGGCCTCAAACTTTACAATCTGGTTCATTAGGGACATGACGCTCGACACAACAGTATTGAAGTGAATTCGCGTACCGTAGTCATCATCAGCGCTGGAGATCGTTTCATGGACCACACGGCGCAACTCTTTTTGATTGTTAGTCAATTCCGCAGGGTTTAGGGTTGGCACGTCACCGCCGAGCACATGCTCCTGGACGGCATTCCAAAGTTTGGTCCTGAGCCAACGGTTGGCGGATTCGACACCATTTTCTGACCACTCAAATGATTGCTCGGGAGGTGCAGCAAACATCATCGCCATGCGAACAGCATCGGCGCCATAGGCATCCAACAAAGTCTGAGGGTCGCCTGCATCGCCAGCTGACTTAGACATCTTGACGCCGTCTTTCAGCACCATACCCAACGCTAATAAATTCTTAAATGGCTCGTCGGACTCAACCATGCCCTCGTCCCGCATCATCTTGTGAAAGAAGCGCGCATACAGCAGATGCAAAATGGCATGCTCTTCTCCACCAACATAATGGTCGACAGAGCCCCAATATTTGGCGCGCTCGTCCAACATCCCGGCGTCATAGCCGTTTGAGGCAAACCTAGCGTAGTACCAGGAAGATTCCATGAACGTATCGAAGGTATCGGTCTCTCGAACGGCTGCACCACCGCAAGACGGGCAAGTTGTGTTGTACCACTCAGGCATTTTCTTAATCGGCGAACCCACCCCATCAAACTCGACATCAGCAGGTAGCACCACTGGCAAATCGGCTTCAGGAACCGCTACTGCTCCGCACGCATCGCAGTTAATAATAGGAATAGGACAGCCCCAATAACGCTGCCTAGAAACGCCCCAGTCACGGAGACGGTAGTTCACTTGTCGTTCACCGGCGTTTTTGGCGATTAACGCATCAGCGATAGCATTGAAGCTCGCGGTAAAATCCATGCCATCGAATTCAGCAGAATTGACCAGAGAGCCCTGCTTACTGACATAAGCGGCCTGATCAATATCGCAGGCCTCATCACTACCGGCTGCAGGTTCAACCACTTGAACGATATCGAGGCCGTATTTTTTAGCGAACTCCCAGTCACGTTGATCATGGGCGGGCACAGCCATGACCGCGCCAGAGCCATATTCCATCAGCACAAAATTGGCCACCCAGATCGGCACTGGCTTGCCGCTTAACGGATGCTCAGCATTGAAACCTGTCGCCATACCCAGCTTTTCCATCTTGGCCATGTCAGCTTCTGCCGTTTTCACTCGATTACATTGCTCAAGGAATTCAGCCAACTCAGGGTTATTCTGAGCTGCCACTTTAGCCAGCGGGTGCTGGGGCGCCACCGCAACATAAGTAGCACCCATCAGCGTATCGGGACGCGTGGTATAGACTGTTAAACCGCTGGCAAGGTCGGCGGCCGACGCAGCGTCAGCCGGCAGCGGAAAGGTCAACTCGACCCCTTCCGAACGGCCAATCCAATTTCGCTGCATCGTTTTGATTTTTTCGGGCCAGCCAGTCAAATCGTCAAGTCCAGCCAAAAGCTCTTCAGCATAGTTCGTGATTTTCACAAACCACTGCGCCAGTTCTCGTCGTTCGACGAGTGCATCAGATCGCCAACCACGACCGTTAATCACCTGCTCATTTGCCAACACTGTTTGGTCAACGGGGTCCCAGTTGACCCATGCTGCCTTTTTATAAACCAAGCCCTTCTCGAACATCCGCGTAAAGAACCATTGCTCCCAGCGATAATAATCAGGTTCGCAGGTCGTTAGCTCACGGCTCCAATCGAAAGAGAAACCCAATCGCTGAAGTTGTTGTTTCATGTGCGCTATGTTCGATTTCGTCCAACCAGCAGGCGGAATATTGCGTTTAATAGCAGCGTTTTCAGCCGGCAAACCAAAGGCGTCCCAACCCATAGGGTGCAGAACATTTTTACCTTGCAGGCGCTGATAGCGAGCGATCACATCCCCCAGCGTATAGGTCCGTACGTGCCCCATATGCAATTGACCACTTGGATAGGGAAACATCGCCAGGCAGTAGTATTTGGGTTTGTTTGAGTTTTCGGAAACCTCAAAGGTCTTATTGTCGCGCCAATAGGTTTGGACCGATTGCTCAGCCTGCTCAGGGTCGTACCTGATACCGGGGTTTTCATTAGGTTGGGGGTCGTTCATGATCGATGGGGTCAAAAAAATTAGGGCGCAATTCTAACCGATCACTCGCGGTCGCGATACGTTGGACATAACGTGCAAAAACTCGAATAAGAGCTAAGTTTAATAGAACTTCTTCTTATCAAATCTGTTTTTGGCTTATGACGACGCGACAACACCTCAACCAATTGGTCCGCTATCACCGCGAAACACTGCTGGATCAAATCGCTGCGCTACATCTTCAGATAGAGGAAAACCTCGAAAACCGTCAAGAGATTCGTCACCTCAAAGACCTGATTGCGGAGCGTCAACAGTACCTGAACCAGTTTGGCGGCGAATCATCAGGCCCGCCATCAGCAGGCCGAGGCCCAGCAACATGGGCCAGTCGCCCATCAACGTATAAGGGGTAGCGCCACTTCTTGCCACGACCAGGCCGCGCAGCACGCCTTGCTCAAACTGGGGCAGTCGGCCCGTAATTTGCCCACCAGAATCCACAATCGCTGTAATGCCGTTGTTCGTCGATCTCACTAAATACCGACCGTTCTCCAGCGCCCGCATTTGCGCCATCTGCATGTGCTGATGAGGCCCAACTGACGCACCAAACCATGTGTCATTGCTGATCGTCACCAGCAGTCCTGAGGTCGCTGCCTGCTGCCGCACCAGGTTCGGAAACGCAATTTCGTAACAAATCGACAACCCAAGCGGTACTTCACCCACTGTTAAATGCGGTTGCTGCAGAGGTCCCGGGCGATTTCTCGACATTGGTAAATCAAAAAATTGAATCGCTCCGCGTAAGACATTTTCTAACGGGACATATTCCCCGAAAGGGACAAGGTGCCGCTTTGAATAGGTGCCCGAACCGGCACCCAAAGCCACGGCACTATTGAAAAAACTCTCGCCGTCCCTGCTGGGTATACCCAATAAAAGCCCGGTGTTGGAAACTTTGCCGCGTCGATCCAGCGCATCAAAAAGAGCGGTCGCTCGATCAGCAAAGAGCGTGACGGATGCTTCCGGCCAGACGATAAGATCTCGCCCCCACTCTGATTCCGACAGGTCCGTATAGCGATCAATGATCGGCTGGATCTGAGCGCGCTGCCATTTGGTGCGCTGATCAATGTTGCCCTGAATTAAACTGACGGATAGCGGTTCGGACGCTGGCCGGGTAAAGCTGATTTGGCTAAGACCAAACCCGACCAGAAAAGGTAATGCGGCAAGACCGAAGTAGAACGAACGGTACAAGCCGCGACGTTGCTGGATCGCCGCAAACAGCAACGCTGAGATCAGCACCATCACATAGCCGGTGCCAAACACGCCCACCACTGGCGCGAACCCAGCCAGAGGGGTTTCTAGATGTCCGTAACCCACCAACGCCCAAGGGAAGCCGGTGAGTAACCAGCTGGTCGTCCATTCTTTGAAGAACCAGAGCGCCGGAAATGCTCCAACGAGACCGAACAAAGACCCAGCAAAGAAGCGTTGATAAAGATAACCCTGGGCCAAAACCACAAGAGAAATACCGGCCACAAAAAGGAGTACAAGCGTCCCCGCCAAAAGCAGGGACGCGCCACCATGGGTGTTAACAGATACGTAAAGCCAGGAGGCGCCGATGGCATATTGACCAAGGCCAAATAGATACCAACGCCACAGTGAACGGCGCAACGAGGTCGCTTGAAGCACGCTGATCAACAGCAGGATTCCGACAAATGCGGACCACCAGAAGTCGAAAGGCGCCAACGCCAGCGGCAACATAATCCCCGCCAGCACCGCCAACAGATCCGCTAACCAAGGTCGGTCCGGGAAAAGTGCTCGGTCGGGGAACAACTCTCGACCAGACAAAACGGTCTATTTGACCTTTTTATTCTTGGGTAGCTGCAATCGCATCAATTTGATGCGCCGGTTATCCGCGTTTAACACTTCAAACTTGTAACCGTTGATATCGACCTTTTCTTCTCGCTCTGGTAGGTGGCCAAAATGATGGGTCACAACACCACCGATGGTGTCGAATTCATCTTCTGGGAACTTGGCGTTAAAAACCTGATTAAAGTCGCTCACCGGGGTGCGCGCCTTTACCGTGTAGTGGCCGTCGCTGTGCTTATTGATAAAATCTTCTTCACTGAAGTCGTATTCATCTTCAATATCACCGACGATTTGCTCCAGCACATCTTCGATCGTGACTAGACCGGATACACCACCATACTCATCGAACACAACCGCTAGGTGATTTCGGGTCGCACGGAATTCTTGCAACAGCACGTTAAGACGTTTGCTCTCTGGGATGGCAGTGCAAGGCCTCAACAGCTCTTTAAGCTTAAACTTATGCTGATAGCCCTTTAACGCCATCGGCAAAAGATCTTTTGCCAGCAGAATACCCTTCACATCATCAGGGTTATCAGAAACAACTGGGAACCGGGAGTGCCCGGACTCGATCACCATGGGCAATATTTCTTCCGGCGTCATATCGAGCCGAATCACAACCATTTGCGACCGCGGAATCATAATTTCCCGCGATTGCATCTCAGCAACAGTCATCGCGCCTTCAATGATGCTTAAGGCTTCGGCATCCAGCAGATCGCGCTGCTCGGATGACCGCAGAACTTCTAACAGCTCACTTCTTGAACTGGGCTCACCTGTTAATGCGAGAGAGAGTCGTTCTAACCAACCCTTTTCATTCCCGCGATCATGTTCACTCATTACGACTTCCTGTAGTCACCCTGGTTCCGATTATTCATAGGGATCAGGGAACCCCATTGTACGTAAAATATTAGTTTCGATCTGCTCCATCTCGTCCGCTTCTGTGGTTTCAATATGATCAAATCCAAGCAGATGCATAACGCCGTGCACCACCATATGAGCGAAGTGCGCCTTGATCGTTTTATCCTGCGCAACAGCCTCACGGCGCACCACTTCGCCACAAATCGCAAGATCTCCGAGCAGCAAACGCTGGTCTGGAAGCCCGCCATCCAAGGGAAATGAAAGTACGTTGGTTGGCGCAAACTTATGCCGGTAGAGCTCGTTTAGTGCCTGGCTCTCATTTTCATCAACAATTTTAATCGCCAACTCACACGGCGCGACCCCTCTATCTAGCAATGTCTGAATCGCCCATTGCGAAAATTCTGTGTCGCTTGGGTCTCCCTCAAGACACAACTCTGGCTGCGCCCAGATCAGCGCAACATCGTGGCCAAGGTCATACACTCTCGTGGTCGGACTCGTATTGCTCATAAGCCTCTACAATCCTTTGAACAAGAGGATGCCTAACGACATCTCGCGCCGAGAAATGTATAAAAGAAATGCCGCCGACATGCCCCAGAACTTCGATTACGTGGCGCAAGCCAGATTTTGTGCGATGGGGTAAATCAACCTGGGTGACATCCCCCGTCACCACGACAGTGGAGCCAAAACCCACTCGAGTGAGAAACATCTTCATCTGCTCGACTGTCGTGTTCTGGCTCTCATCCAAAATGATGTATGAATCATTTAATGTGCGGCCACGCATGTAGGCAAGCGGCGCCACCTCAATCACATTACGCTCCATCAGCTTCTCTACTTTTTCAAAGCCGAGCATCTCGTACAGTGCGTCGTAAAGGGGCCGTAAATAGGGGTCTATCTTTTGACTCAGATCGCCCGGCAAAAACCCTAACTTTTCACCCGCTTCAACCGCGGGCCTGACTAACAAAATTCGACGCACCCGTTCTTGCTCTAGCGCTTCAACTGCACAAGCCACTGCCAAATAGGTTTTCCCGGTACCGGCAGGTCCCACACCAAAACTAATATCGTGACTGCGAATGGCATCCACGTAGGCAATCTGATTCGCACCCCGAGGTTTAACACTCTTCTTTTTGGTCTGGATCAAGCCATCCGTTGGATCGCTGCCGGGTTCACCATTTGCATCACCCAATGCTTCCACGCCGGATTCCTGCAGAAATAGATGGACGACATCTGCAGTGAGATGGGTACCGCCGGTGACTTCGCGGTACATCTGCTTCAGCAGCTCGCCCGCAGCATGCACAACAGAACTCTCACCAAACAGCTGAAAACTGTTGCCTCGATTCTTGATGGTGACACTAAGCCTTGATTCAATTTGACGCAGGTGTGCGTCAAAAGGTCCGCACAAAATGGCGAGCTGATGGGTGTCGTTGGGTTCCAGCATGAGCTGGTAGGGTTTGCTGTTGGCGTTCAATAGTGTGGTATAGCTCAATGGATGATCAGGATACCCGCTGCATCAGGGGCATGAAAGCGGAATATTTAATTCTGTGCGGCATCAACGGCGTTTGCATTGTCCACAACGACACCACGCAGAGAATTCGACAACGCCTCTTGGATTTCAACTTTCACAAATTGGCCAATCAGATCGGCGCTTGTGCAAGAAAAATTAACCACTCGGTTATTCTCGGTTCGGCCCTGCAATTGGCCCGGGTCTCTTTTTGCGTGTCCGGTCACGAGCAACGTCTGGGTTGTACCGACCATATCACGGCTGATCTTCATGGCATGATTCAGAATCCGCGACTGAAGTCGGCCCAAGCGCGCCTTCTTCTCTTCCATAGGCGTCTCATCTGGCAAATCAGCGGCTGGCGTGCCTGGACGAGCACTGTATATAAAACTATAGGAATGATCGAAACCAATCTCCGCAATCAGATCCATTGTGTCTTCAAAATCGGCATCCGTTTCGCCCGGGAAACCGACAATAAAATCTGAAGACATGCTGATATCAGGGCGAATCTTGCGCAACCGGCGAACCTTAGACTTATATTCCAAAATGGTATGGCCACGCTTCATGCGGGCAAGCGTTCGGTCAGAACCGCTTTGCACAGGCAGATGTAAGTGATTGACCAGCTCTGGTACATCGGCATAAACGTCAATCAAACTATCGGAGAACTCGACCGGATGCGACGTGGTATAGCGAATCCGATCAATACCGTCGATATCGGCAACGATTCGAATCAGGTAAGCGAGATCAGCCACGCCCCCCTCCGCTATAGGCCCTCGGTATGCATTGACGTTCTGTCCTAGCAAGTTCACTTCCCGCACGCCCTGCTTGGCAAGGCCAATGATCTCGATCAGCACATCTTCAAGTGGGCGGCTGACTTCTTCACCACGGGTATAGGGCACGACACAGAAGCTGCAGTATTTGCTGCAGCCTTCCATAATGGAAACAAATGCCGTTGGGCCGTCGGCTGATGGTGCCGGTAGACGGTCGAACTTTTCAATTTCTGGGAATGTAATATCCACCACGGCGGACTTGGCGGTATCTGAGCTTTGAATCAACTCGGGCAATCGGTGCAGAGTTTGTGGGCCAAAGATGACGTCAACGTAAGGTGCACGTTTGCTGATGGCTGCACCTTCCTGACTGGCGACGCAACCGCCCACACCAATCTTCAGATCTGGATTGAGCGCCTTCAGCTTCCGCCAGCGCCCCAACTGATGAAACACCTTCTCCTGAGCTTTTTCGCGAATCGAGCAAGTATTGAGCAGCAACAGGTCTGCTTCCTTCTCGTTGTCGGTCAACTCATAGGCATCTGCTTCCTGAAGCAAATCCAGCATTCGCGCTGAATCATATTCATTCATCTGACAACCATGGGTTTTAATAAAGACTTTTCGCACTTTTGGCACTTCTCAGAGGTCTGATAGGAAAAAAGGGCGGTCAGTATAGTCATCGCGATTGACTAAAGGTAGCAAAAGGGATTGAAATGGCAGCCAAAGCATCCATATATGACAAATAGCGTACTCTTCCAATTCCTACTGGACACCCTGCATGCCTGAAGCACCCATTTATAAGGTCATATTCGTCAATCAAGGACAGGTTTTCGAGATATTTGCGCGTCAGATCTATCAGAGCGACCTGTATGGCTTCATCGAGCTCGAAGAATTGGTCTTCGGTGAGCGCTCTCAGATGCTGGTAGACCCATCAGAGGAACGCCTGAAAGCCGAATTTGAAGGCGTGAACCGCAGCTACATTCCGATGCACTCCATCGTCCGCATCGACGAGGTTGCTAAAGAGGGGGTTGGCAAAATCTCAGAGGCCAAGGGTGGCAGTACCGTATCTCTGTTTCCTAGCCCTGCCTTCACGCCTAAATCCGTCGACTGAAAACTGCTGATAAAAGATCCCTACTGACCTTGCGTATCAATGATCATCCGGCGGATAAGATCGCCTATACCATCCTGGGCAGCAGCGTTGCGGTAACTTACGGGGAACTCGACCAGGCTTCCAACCAGGGCGCACATCTATTTCGAGACAGGGGTATCGTCGCCGGTAACGGCATTGCCATTTGGTTACCCAACCACCCCGAGTTTCTAAAGATCACCTGGGCCGCGCAGCGTTCAGGCATTTACTACACCCCAATCAGTACCTTTTTTCAGACTGAAGAGGTGACCTACATTCTGGACAACTCTGATGCATCGCTACTGATTACAAATTCTGAGTTACTAGATCGCCTGCCCGCGCAATTTTTGACGCAGACCGATATCGACATCCTGCTGGTAGATGGTGCCGATGACAATCTGAGCGGGCCAGATTATCCGAAATGGCCAGCCGAGCGAGACCGATACCCCCAAACACCGATTGTCGATGAGTGCGAAGGTGCCGAAATGATTTACTCGTCGGGCACGACAGGGCGCCCCAAAGGTGTTCGATTCCCCCTCACATACGCGCCACTCGGAACGGTGTCGCAACTGTTCAAAACCCGCATAGAAATGCATGGCCTAGGTTCAGATACACGCTACTTGTCGACCGCGCCGATGTACCACTCAGCGCCGCTACGCTACAACATGATGGTGACCCGGCTAGGTGGCACTGCGTTCATCCTCGAAAAGTTTGATGCCGTGGCTGCTTTAGAGGCGATCCAGCAATACCGCATCACTCACAGTCAGTGGGTGCCCACTATGTTCGTCAGGATGCTGAAACTAGCGGCTGAAAAACGCCGCCAATACGACGTCAGCTCCCTACGCTATGCCATACACGCAGCCGCACCGTGCCCCATAGAAATTAAGCAACGAATGATTGACTGGTTTGGGCCCATTATTTACGAGTACTACTCCGGGACGGAAGCAAATGGCTCTACCGCGATCAACAGTGAAGAATGGCTAAGTCACCGGGGCAGCGTTGGGCGAGCCATTCACGGCGACGTTCATATTCTGGATGACGAGGGCAAAGAAGTGCAGGCGCTTGAATCTGGCACTGTTTTTTTCGCTAACGGCTCGGAGTTCAGTTACTACAAGGACGAAGTCAAAACCGCCGCGGCGAAAAATGCACTGGGCTGGTCGACGCTGGGCGATATTGGCTACGTCGATGCGGAGGGCTATTTATATCTGCAGGATCGAAAATCCTTCATGATCATTTCCGGTGGCGTGAACATTTATCCTCAAGAAGTTGAGAACCTGCTAATTACCCATCCGCAGGTATCAGATGTCGCGGTCTTTGGTGTGCCCGACAATGAGTTTGGCGAAGCTGTCAAAGCAGTCGTCGAACTCATGCCGGGAACCGCAAGCTCAGCAGAACTTGCCGCAGAGCTGATCGCGTTCTGCCGAGAACAGCTGTCACACATCAAGTGTCCCCGCAGTCTTGATTTTCTGCCTAAATTGCCCCGCCACCCCACCGGCAAGCTCTATAAGCAGCAGCTCAAGGATCAATACTGGCCATAACTTGTACAATCCCAATTCTAGTCTAAGCTTTAAACAAACTAACGTGTCGAGGAAGGATCCCATGGCCAAACGTAGAATTGTCCTAACCAGCCAGGAGATGAACGACCTGAGTGGTAAAATCAAACTGCTGGAATCTCAACTCAGCCGCTCGAATAATCGTGTCAGCGAGCTGGAATCAGATGTCCGCAAGATCCAGAAGCTCGTAGAGAAAAAATCCAAACGCAAAAACCCTGATTTATTGTGCGATGAAGTCATCCAGCTAACCTCGCGCGCCATTAACCCGCCCGTCACTGTGCGTGAAGAACGGCTCGCACTAGAACTGGCGCAAGAACTTGCGTTGGC
>JBNMQM010000069.1:0-21741 GCA_051278195.1 Candidatus Azotimanducaceae bacterium | reverse complement strand
TTTCGAAAATGGTGAGAGTTTCATGGGTATATTCTTTTATGTTTAAGTGGCTGTTTGTTTTCCAAGCAGCCACAAGTTATTCGAGGTATTGTTCAGCAAAGTCTTAAGTGATAAAGATGAACAAGCGCCATATTTTGCCTATATTTAATGCAATCCCAGCTTACATAAATGACAATCTTGAATCCGAAACAAGTGTAAGCACAGACCTTCGTTCTGTAGTGTCACAGAGGCGTCGTTACTTGATCAAATAAGTCATGGTGACCCGCAGGCGGAGAACGATTGTTTGGAATTGCTGCCTGATTTAGCCCTAAATGTTTATGTACCTTCTCTATGACTTTAGGTTCCTCAATACAGGCGATAATCTTCATCTTGCCACCACAACGATCACACTTCGTGACATCTATGTTGAACACCCGTTTCAATCGCTGCGCCCAGTGCATGCCATAGCGTTTTGAACCGATCTGGCATTTGGCCGAGTGTTCTGCTTCTACTTGTATTGCTTGTTTGGGAACGATTTTCTTGCGTAACTGACTATTCGGAGAGAATACACCATGAAACCGAGTGAGGTTCACTCTTGGCGTGGGCACAAGGGCCACCAACCTACCGATGAATTCCATTGGACTCAAAACAATATGCGTCGTGCCGTCGCTATAAGGCAATTTGGGTTCAACAATGACGCTGCCGTCATTCGCCAGGGATAAACGTTGCTCTGCAATGGCTGGGCGCGTAATGTATCGGCAAAGACGCCTGCTTTTTACCCTGCCCTGCTTTGCAGACAACACCCGCATGTAGGGAGAAACCTGCGCGCTAACTAACTTGCTCATCATGGTGTCCAAGCTCAAAAATCGTGGCCGCGTTTTCAGGGTCAGCCCTTTTTTACCTGCATTTGGGCCAAAAGCTAATCTGTAACTGATCGATGCACCAGCAAGACTTTGCAAGGTATCTTCTTTATCTGTGTCCAAGTCCAAATACTCAGTATCTACATCTCTTGTCAGATAACCCGCTTTCTCAAGATAACGCGAGCTCTTCATCCAATGCAAAGCAGCCCATGCCGTCTGCTCTATCGGGCACGGGTAAACCATCTTGCATTGATACATCAAGTTGAGAGATAATGCGATAGCTAAATTTTGTAGGTAAATCTAGTATCCCATCTGGATCAGGCACAAGAGGCCCATAGGCAAAGTTTTGCCCCATAAGATTGTTTAGTTTGAATCGTTCACTAGCATGCAGATATGTAGCTAAACCACTCAATGCCACGGCAAGTAAGCCTTTGTTAAACTGCCGTCTATTAAGCATGTTAATTCCTTGATTGTGCCATTACCAAGAGCCATACATGGGGTTAGGCAGCAAGATAAGTTTTTGTGGCCACTGTTGTAGTAATTCAGTGATCTTTGCATCTTCTTGCGTGACGCCACTGAAGTCTTCTATGTTATCGCCAACTTCCATAATAATTAGCTTGGAGCTCGCCCACACATCAGATGTCTGTTTATCTGCTTTGTCATGATAGCAATCGGCGACACCGGTTTTAATTTGTTGGCGGCGTAAGTCTTTATCATTAATGATATTCACACTGTCTATTGCAGTTTTGTCAGGGACGGATCGTCCTATCAAACAGGTGTTTTCAGTGTTTATAGGCAGACCTTGTGCGAGTAAGTTCTGCCAAGTATGCGAGTCTAAGCTCTTCTCTCTATTGGTAATGAACGCAAGTTTACCGCCCAAATCAAGCACCTTTTTTATAAACAAATTAACGCCGGGCACTAAACTCGCTTGCTCACGCATGACCCAATTTGCCCAGCTCTCAGTCGTGTAGCTCAATCCTCTTTCATCCAAGCTTACTTGATAGGGACTGTTGTCTAATATCGTTTCATCAACGTCCATTGCCACTACCCAGTTTTGCTTTGGTAACGAGGCCGTCGCTAGCGCCGCACTTGCCTGCTGATAAATAGCACGGCTTAAAAACTGATATTCTTTACTGGTAGTCTGCCATTTTACGGCGTCGCTCAACGCGCTAAGTTTGGTGCTAATGCTTAGAGAAACGGCACAGTGATCGCTTAGCATACTCTCGACTTGCATACTCTCGAACTTATGTGCCTGTGTTTTATAGCTCATGCTATAACTTGGAATTCCGCCCAAAAAAACCAAATCAATAGGTGCTGGGTAGTATGGGTGGCAGCCAATTAAATTAGCGGTCGTATTTTGCAAGCTAGATACTGAACCATCTGAATTAGTAAACAATTGTTGGGTTAAATGATTATAAGGGGCACTTAAGCGGTGGTTGAAATCGCCCAAAACGATGTATGGTCTGTTTTGTTGCTCCTGTTCTTCAATCCATTGGTCTAATAGAGGCGCCTGCTCTGCAAATACTTTGCATGCCTCAGAGTCAGAACGACTGTAGTTATCAACAAAACAACCGCTCTTCATATGCACATTTAACAGTGAGATACTGCCAACATCGGTCTGTACGTCCATCTGTAAAGCATTGCGTAAGCCGGGTCTATTCAGGCCAAATGCCGACAGCCCTTGCACGTCATTTACAACAAGTCCCTTGCGTACTGCATAAGCTACTTTTTGTTGTGTAGATGCGTTACCCAATCCTCTGCACGTATACGATTTACTGTCTTGGCGTGGTGACATAAATATTTGCCAATGCTTATCTGGGAATAAGTTACTGAGCGCTTGCTTAGAGGCAACTTCTTGTAACGCGTAAATATCTGCGTTTACGCGTTCAATGTAGTCACGCATGGCATCTATATCGGTTTGCGAGCGTGGTTTGCAACCTGTATCGATAGGATAGGAAAGATGCTCAACATTCCAAGTTGCCACCTTCAGCGTTGAACTCAAAGCAAGCTTGTTGTTCCCTGCTAACGGCATTGAAGCCTGTTCAAGCTGTTTTGAGGCATTATTATTTACGCAGGCAGCTAATGAGAAAACAGCTGCGCTGAGTAAAATAAGTTTTGAAGTACTATGCATATTCATTAGATATCTACTTATATTGTAAACTTGCGTTTTTGAGTTTTACGTTCATAGGGCTTACGTTTGTTCTGGGAGCATCCACGATTAAAAATAACCTCTTACGCCATTGCTCAGCTTACGGGCGGAGCGTGGTTCGAGGTCCTGCAGAAATGACGTATGCACACGCGCTTCAGTGTCGGTCAGGTTATTGCCTTTGAAATACACTGCAATATTGTTATTGAGTATAGGTAAATCATAAGAAATGCTGATATCAACCAATGTGTAACTATCCGTTTTTGTTTCAAAATCGACAATGCGGTCTTGTGATTGATATCGCGTAGTATCAAGATGTGCACTCAAAATTGCGATTTGATAGCTAAATTGTGAGCCAAATCGAAGTGGCGGAGTCCGCGGTGAATCGCCTCCGCTTTTCAGCCTAGCGCGCACGAAATCAGAAAATACCGTTGCCTTAAATTCATTACTAAGCTGCCATGCTATTTGCGCTTCAAAGCCATGTAAAATGACGTTATCGGTTTTGAATAAGAATACGGGTAATTCGCCCCCGTGTTCATCGCCGTTATGCTCGCCATCTTCAGCGTCATGCTCTTCTCCAACATGCTCCTCTTCTCCATGCTCGTTTTCGCCTTGATTGTGACCAGCTTCGGCAACGAGAACAGTATTTACTTGATAATAATAATTGTCTACGCTGTTGTAGAAAATATTGAAAATAAATCCGATATCACCTTCTTTTTCAAGAAAGGTTAAGTCGGTGTTATTTGCTGTTTCAAGCTCAATAGCTTTGCTGCTTAGACCTATTGTTGAAGTATAAGTAGAATAAACCACCTTTTTCTCTAACCATCAATATACTAACTAGTCTCCATATTTTTTTCCCGCCAGTCTGTTTGCCAAAATTGAGGGGATTCTCCTACCTTATGCTTATATTTAATGCAATCCCGGCTTACAAAAATGACGATCTTGAATCCCAAACGAGTGTAAGCACAGACCTTCGTTCTGCGGTGTCACAGAGGCGTCAGATCAGCGTCGTTACTTGATCAAATAAGTCATGGTGACCCGCAGGCGGAGAACGATTACAAACGCGCTAGCTGAGAAAATCGTCGCTCATATAACGAGCAGCAAATTTTTTCGGACACACTCGGCGAAAATATCTACCCACCGAAAACAGTTCAGAACTTCACTGGTGGAGTCTACGGCGGAAAATGCCAGAGTAATTGGGGTTATCACACAGTCTGGGTCGTTAGCAGGCATGTCGCCTAACGGCCAAAAGCGGTCAAAACGTTGACTCAAAATGGCAATTCTTAACCTGCGTCGAACCAACGAGTGAATCTTCAGAATTGGCAGAATCTCCGCCTGTATTCTGCAGGAGTAAGGCTGGTATTTTTCTTGAAAACCTTTCGAAAAAAACTAGTGAGAATACTGTGACACACACAAAACAACACTCACACCGTCAACGTGATCGCTTACAGAACCATAAGCTGAACTCGCCCACTACAGTACGCTGACGTCCGCCACCACCTCGATGTACTCTCAACCAATATCAATACATGGCGACACCCAGACATCAATTGATTGATCCCGACTATTTAATGCACTATCACATCGTCTCGCGGTGTGTGCGCCGCAGCTGGCTGTGTGGTGTTGATCGGCTCGCCAGAAAAGACTATGGACATCGTAAAGATTGGCTCGAGCAACGCATGTGGCATCTGGCTCAGTACTTCGCTGTCGCCATTGATGCATTCGCCATCATGAGTAATCACTTTCATTTGGTTGTGTTCTTCGATCCACAGGAAAGTTATCGATGGCGTGATGAGGAAGTCGCTGAACGCTGGTTACACGTGTTTCCACCCGGGACATCTGACATGTCTGAATCTGATCAGGTAGCGCTGTTTGGCCTACACCGCGAGCTGTTGCTGTTATCACTCGAGCGCTTGTTACATGCCAGAGAGACGCTGGGTTCACTGTCGATGTTCATGAAGCATCTGAAACAACCCATAGCCTATCAGGCCAATCGTGAAGATAGGTGTTCAGGACATTTCTTCGAAGGTCGGTTTTATTCAGGGGCACTGCTTGATGAGAATGCGGTAATTGCAGCAATGGCTTATGTCGATCTCAACCCTATACGTGCACGCATCACGCAGCATATCGAACAGTACAAGGCAGCTTCTGGCTATACGCGTGTAAGTATCGCAAAGAACACACCTACGCGTCTGAAAGACGCGATGCAGCCCTTGGTATCTGGCCTTAACCAGGACAGGCCCGCACTCAGCATGCGGTTAGAAGGGTTTCTCAACATCCTGCAGCAATGTGAAGTTGAATACAGTCGGCCGCCAGCTCACACCAAGACCTGTCGATGGTACAACCGCATTGCCTCACTGAGAAAACGACAACGCGCCTTCGGCGCGGCGAATGAATTATCTGCTTGGCGAACAGACCGTGGCTGGTCTACAACCGGAACGCCCTTGCCTGCTGCCTGAAAAACAGCGCTGTTTACGTGTCGCTAAGAGGGAAATCTAGCTGCCAAAGTTCATATTCTTCGAAATCTGACCAGCCGAACGAAAAACCGCCAAACGACCCGAACGAATAATTGAAAACCCAACGATACGCTTATGGGGATAAGCTAAAAGTGTGTGTCCACTTATAGTTTTTAACATCAATAGATATTAAAAAGGAATATTTAGAGCACTCTTCTCGAACTGCTTGAATAAATTGATTCTTTGCATTCGCTGATGCTTGTAGCGATACAGGTGGAAGTTCAATACGAATAATAACCTCATTAGAGACTGGAGGCTGAACACCAAGTTCTTTTATACGATCCATCCAATCCATAGTGAACCCTAACGCCTCATTAAGAGGCTAAAAATAGTGAACTAAAATGGAGCAAAGCGAACAGCCCGCTGTTTTTAGTCCTGCTTTAATGCCTTGTTATACAGACATATTGCTGCAGTTACTGAAGTCATCTTAGGTTTTTATCAAAGAACTCTTTGACTATAGCTTTGGTTCGTTTATGCGCCTCAATATTACCTTGAACAGTACCGCCATTTGCAAAAGTATCATCTGTTTGAGATAAACGCCCCGGACGATGACCTGCATTGTCGAATGCTATATGTCTATAACTAAAGTCAAAATTTGAATCATCTAAAATTGAAACTAACGTATCTGCCATGGCTGTACTTGGCCATTGTTGGTCATCTTTTCCTGAAAGTAACAATAAATTAGCTTTAATATTTTCTATAGGGAGCATAGCTGAGTTAACTGAATTTTTATCATTTAAAGCATTTTCAAACATCTGACGAGTTTTGATAAGCCTTTTATCACGTAGAATACGTGATAACCAAACTGCTCCATCAATTAATCCGACACTATGATAATCCAATGGTTCACCACCCCATGACCATGAAGATTCATTAAAGCCAGCCCAGCCAGGACCTGCCCAGACAACAGAGCTTGGTGACCTTACAACTACAGCCTTTACTAATGGATTATAATAGGACGTTAAAATAGCTGCTTCGGTACCTTTAGAGTGACTAAATATTCCGATAGCGCTTTTCTTTACTAGTTTATGATTGTCCAACCAACTTACTGCGGTATTAAAATATTCAATTGGTATATTCACTAAATTTTCTGGTAAATTTTTAGAGCCAAAATAGCGAACATTAAGAACAACAAAACCTGATAATGAAAGCCACTCAGCATCTTGGTTTTCGTATCCCCCGCCTGAGCCACCGAGAAGTAAAACAGCGGGACTTAGCTTGTCAGTATCGGGTAACCATAACCGCCCAACCAGTTGATTATTTTCAATTGTTTGGTATGGAACATCTGATTCTTCAGCCGCAGCATACGCATGGGTAATTAGTAATACAAAACAGACTAAATATTTCCAGACCGTTTTTAAACTCAGGTTAATCCCAATCATCTTATTAGGTACTCCATACATGGACAGTCGGTATAACGCCGTGCCAATTGGCGCGAAGCAGCTTTACCGCGTAGCGTCCCAGCGACCGTAGGAAGCGAATTGAGCACATGGTGTTCTGGCAAGCGGCACAATGTTTGACGTTTTTGCATAACTGCGATGTCCTGTACACGTTGAGAATACACTACGCGATGTTCTTAGGTGCGGCTAGTGAAATGTCACCCTGTTGTTTGCGGCGAAACCTTTGCGAATCATGGCAGAGCAAAATAAAGAATTTGACGCTGTATGATTAGTGAACAAAGCGCGCATTACAATACTGTGTAGCGAAGATAAGCGAGTAACCAGGAACAAAGACGATAGTGCCGAGAAGATGTACTGAAGAGCAGCAATTGCTGATTCCTAACGCTCAAATCAGCGGCGCAGCTTTAGCTGCGTCCGTCTGCATTTGCTTGTTAGGCGGATTTTGTTTCAAGAACACCGGGTAATCCGTTGTGGGTGGCTCTAACGAACATTCATACATCATTCCTGTAACATTTCCGCGATGGTAAGTTCCATGGTTTACAACGTGAAGTAGTATATCTCTACGAGTCATAGTACCTACGCCACCACCGATAAAAGTGAAACTAACAGCTTCATCTATTTCAGCGCTGGACAAAGAATCAACATAGGCAATGTACCACTCATCTAGTTTTCTTTGGTTGGTATCAAGTTTTCCCAGGGCGGGATAATCATCAGGATTTCGAGTTTTGAATCCATGCTCTGTGCCTTGCAAGTTTGCCTGCCAAACTAGATCCATCGCGTAGGTATGATGCAATGTCTTGATGATGCTTCCGAAAACGATAGGTCGCGATACCGTTAACTCTTCTTCAGTGAGTTCGGTTGCTGCCGTGAATAAAAGATCATTTGCCCATTGCTTATATCGTATCAGTGATTGTAGGTAGTTCATGATTCGTATTCCTGTCCGCCTAACGCCAGCAATAAACGGCGCCCTGACAAGGGCGGCCGGTGGAGGCCGAAAGCCGGAACGAATTTAGTTGCCTTGTTAAGTGGCTGGACATTCACCACCCCAAGTATCCGTTGGCACATTGGCAAGTTCGCTAGGAGCCGGGAAAGCTTTCTTAAAAGTGAAGGCATCCGCGGATGGGCCACGCTCTCGCAGAATGTTAAGTCTCTGCGCTGCCTCTTCGATTGAGGGAATCTGACCGGCAGGCACCCACCAAAGCACCATGTATGCGTCGCCCATTTTGTTAAACCACTCTTTCTTGCGGCGCATGATCTCAACGTGGGCAGACCGATAAACGTAATTATGCAAAGCCTCGACGGAATCCCAAACGGAAAGATTCACGATTTTATCGGAGCCGAAATAATCAATGCCGGTAGCATCACCTTCTTCGGTTTGTAACCGCCAGACAAAACCAGGGGAGTCGTCTGCCAACGCATTGATCCGATCGAGATTCGCGACAAAATCCGAAAGCTGCGGCGAATCAATCGGTGCCAACAACGTGGCAATGTTGAGTTGCGCAGTATGATACTTACTCACAGTTTCCTCCTTGAAAACACTTAACGCCGTGCTAATTGGCGCGAAGCAGCTTTACCGCTTAGCGTCCCAGCAACCGAAGGAAGCGAATTGAGCACATGGTTAGGCTCTGGCAAGCGGCACAATGTATGACGTTTTTGCATAACTTCGATATCCACTACATGTTGAGAATACACTAAGCGATGTTCATGGGTGAGGCTAGTGAAATGTCACCCTGCGGTTTTGCGGCATTTTTTACGAACTATAGCAGCGCTAATTAAAGAATTGCGCGCTGTACGATTAGCGAACAAAGCGCGCATACCATGCTGTGTGAGTTAGAAAGGTGAGTCACCAGAAACAAAGAGGATAGAGCTGACTAGGTGTATTGAAGAGCATCAATTGCTGATGTTTAACGCTAAGCTAAACGGCGAAATAATTGTTGTGACTTTTTTGAGAAGAAACAAGGCGCAACTGTTACGGCGTCCGTTTGCGCTGTTGGTTAGTGGTTTATTCTTCATGAGCCTCTAACTCGGGCTCAGAGTATACATTCAGAACGTACTTTGCTGACAAAGACTCTATTATTTTTTTTAATAGTAGCGAACCAGCAGAATCGCATTTAACTTGGTGTTTCATCGATGAAAAAGTATCGATTGCCACCTTAGTTGATCCGTCAAACATCCAGATCCATGAGTCGCTTTGAAGCCCATATTTAATGTCAGAAAATTCTGATTTTATAAACTCAACTAACTCAGTATGAAACTCAACTAAGTCACTATACAACTTAGCGTATTCTTTGGCATATTCCATTTCAGCGAAAATCATTCCATTCCTCGGTTGATATTTCGGGCACTTTAATACACCTAACGCCGGTCATAACCGGCGCAGCTTTGCTGCGTCCGGCGCCGAAGGCGCGTAGTTGATGACTTTGTTAGGCATTTTTTGACAGGAACTTCTCATGTATTACCTCAACGGGTTTAAAGTACGCGCAATCGGCTACATCAAATTTTACCTCGAAAGCTTCAATCTTTTGGCTGACTAGAGCGATGACTTCTTCGCGCCGGCAGTGATCCACTTCTGTTGCCAATGTGCAATGTGGCATCCAATTTCCAGGGCGATAATTCTGACGGCAGCTCTCAACCCCTATAAAAGCGTGGATTCCCCTGTGAAAATCAGCGAACTCTGGAGGCAGCGTAGGTTTAGCCCAAAGTACAATGGCATGTGGCGCGTCGAAATACCCGAGAGAGTCAAATCTTACAGTTAGGGGCGGCACGCCCTCAACCACACTATCAAACGCGTTAACCAATACCTCACGACTAATGTCATCGTATATCGCCAAGGTAATGTGTGGTGGATACTGTAATGACCGCATACTAGCTACTGGTTCTAGTAAAGCGCACCGATCCCATAGTAAACGAATATTGGCTGAGGATGCGTCATCGCTTCGCATATTTACAGAATATGGCACTGTTCCTCCTACGTTGCCTAACGCTGTGCTAAAGGGCGCGAAGCAGCTTTACCGTGTAGCGTCCTAGCGACCGAAGGAAGCAAATTGAGCACATGGTTAGGCTCTGGCAAGCGGCACAATGACTGACTTTTTTGCATAACTGCGATATCTCGTACATGTTGCGAATACACTACGCCATGTTCTTAGGTGAGGCTAGTGAAATGTCACCCTGAGGTTTGCAGCTAAACTTTTACGAACCATTGCAGCGCTAAACAAGGAATTGGCTCTGTACGATTGATGAACAAAGCGCGAATTACAATGCTGTGTAGCGCAGAGAAGCGAGTGACCAGGAACAAAGACGATAGTGCCAGCTAGGTGTACTTAAGAGCGCTAATTGCTGATTTTTAATACACAGTTAAGCGGCGTGACTGCGGAAGGAGCGTTTACAATAAAGCAGCCAGGCCATTTGCAAACGAACCTAGAGCAAGCATTTCCGAATGAGCGAATGCGAACGACTTAAACTGAATGTAATGCAGCGAAACTTCCATTCTCCTCTTACTCTGTCCCTTTACTCTGACCCCGTTAATGAATGGACCCCGTTAATGTACCGGCATTTCAAGTAGGCCACGAATTCCCGATGGGTATAGTCGGGCAGAAAATGGCACTGCTGAGCCGGATGTCGTGCAACGTTTATTCGAAATGGACGCCTGTGAGCTTCTCCGATTCGATGAAGAGGCGCTTTGCGCTTTCTGCATCGTAGGCCCACGGCGCATAGCCGTTTCTGGGATGCTCTTTTGTCACAGGCTTCGCAATCTGGCAATCGGCCAGGTACGCGCCGCCATGGTTCGATAGCGCCGACGCCGTCGCAGCCCAGACCGAGGTCGCTGCGCCCTGTGGAACCGTTTTTTCCTCGACGCCGTCGTTTCGAATGCTTTCACGCATGCTCTCTAATACCGCAGACGGCAGATGGCGCATGAGGTCGGTTCCGATCACGCCCGGGTGAACCGAGAGCGCGAGAAAGCGGTCCGCGTATCTTCGGTGGAGCTCGAGAGTGAACCAGATATTTGCGGTTTTCGACTGGCTGTAGGCTAAGTTCGGATCGTATTCACGCGATTCCCAGTTGAGATCGTCAAGATCGACGGATCCGCGTAGGTGTGCACCGGAACTCAGGTTCACGACGCGGCCGCCCTCCGCTAGGGCTGGCATGAGACCCGCGGTGAGCGCGAATGGGCCAAGGTGGTTCGTCCCGAATTGCGTTTCAAATCTGTCCGCGGTCTGTCCCTTCGGGCACATCATCACACCGGCGTTGTTGATGAGTAAGTCAATCTTGTGGCCGTCGGCGACGAATTTCTGCGACGCCGTCCGGATACTCGACAGGGACGCCAGGTCGACCTCCGCTCCGTCGAAGCTGGAGCCCGGTGCACTCGCTCTAAGCGTCGAGAGCGCCGCCTCGATCTTGTCCGGGCTTCGACCGGCGATAGTGACTGACGCGCCAGCCGAAGCGAGGGCTCTCGCCGTCTCGATTCCGAGTCCGCCCGTTGCTCCTGTAATGAATGCGTGCTTTCCGTCGAGGCGAATTCCCTCAAGTACATCGTCGGTCGTCGATTTACCATCAAAGTTCATGTCTTAATCTCCTTGTTTTACAATGCTGCGGCTAGATCGGGAAGTGAATCGGTTCGCTATTGATGGTGAGCCACTTCACCTCGGTAAAGCTATCGATACCAAATGTTCCGCCAAAACGGCCATAGCCGCTGTCCTGGACTCCACCGAACGGCATTTGCGGTTCATCGTACACAGTGGGTCCGTTGATATGACACATGCCGGCCTCAATCGCGTCGGCGACCTTCATCGCGCGGCTTATATCGCTCCCGTAGACCGCGGCAGTAAGGCCGTAATCGGTGTCATTGGCCAATTCGATAGCATGATCGTCGTCGTTTGCACGAATAAGGCAAACCACCGGTCCGAAGCTTTCCTCTGACCAGATACGCATATCCTGGGTGACGTTAGCCACAACGCTGGCCTGCATAACCGCTCCCTCAGCCTTACCTTCGAGAATAATCGAAGCTCCCGCCGTTCTGGCATCCTCCACCAACGCTTTCACACGATCGGCCGTTGCCGTATCAATCAGGCCGCCCAGCGGTTGCGGATCATCGGCGGGATGCCCGGCGCGAAGTTCCGCAACCTTCGCTTTGAACTTCTCGGCGAATGTATCGGCAACGCTCTCAGCAACGATGATACGCTCGGAAGACATGCATATCTGTCCCTGGTTCAGGAATGCGCCAAATGCTGCCGCCTTGACCGCCTCGTCGAGATTGGCGTCGTCCAGAACGACAAACGGCGCTTTCCCACCGAGTTCGAACAGGCAAGGTTTAAGGTCGCGCGCGGCAATACCGGCGATTATCTTGCCGACCTTGGCCGAACCCGTGAAATTGATGCGTTTGACATATTTGTGGCTTACCAGGGCCTCGACGATCTGCGGGGCATCCTCCGGGTCATTGTTGATATAGTTGATCACGCCTTCGGGTACGCCTGCTTCGACAAAACAGTCGATGACCAGCCGATGGGTCATGGGGCTCGCCTCGGACCCTTTGAAAATTATCGTGTTACCGCAGGCGATTGGCATCGCGATCGCGCGCGCCCCAAGAACAACCGGCGCATTCCAAGGTGCGATGCCAACCATGACACCAACCGGCTTTCGCAGCGCGAGAGAGACTGTGCCTGGACGATCCGATGGGATCGTTTCGCCAAGGATTCGGGTGGTCATGGCCGCAGCCTCGCGGACTGTCTCCGCAGCCAGCTTGGCATTGCCCATCCCCCACAATGTCGTCGCGCCGGTTTCTGCCATCATGATTGCGGTGAACTCCGGCGCCCTGGCTTCGATAGCATCGGCAGCTTTCAGCAATATCCGCCGCCGTACATTTGGGCCAGTTTTCGACCAGCTTGAAAAGGCACGCTGAGCAGCCTCCGCCGCTGCATTGACATCATCGACCGTTGCCGCCGCGAACACCGATTCGGTTTTCCCTGTAACCGGTCCTATGCGATCCACAGTCGCGCCATTTGATGCCGCAGCGTTATCGGCGCCAATCAAGAGTTTTACATCGTATGTCATTATCTTCTCCGCATTTGATTAGTTTTAGCGATCTCGAAAAGAGCGACTGTTCCTTCTCGTTACGGCTTTGGAACGATGCGCACGAGAGGGATCGGCCGATCTGTCATTGACTGGTACTCATCATAGCGACCGGCGTTTTGCTCGTTGTGCGCCTGCCAGAGTCGGTTGTAGTCCGGATGATTCTTCTCGAGAACTTCGGCCGTGGCCGGAATACGATCGCGATTGAGCTGGTATTCGACGTCGGGGTTAGCCTGCAGGTTCAACAGCCACGCCGGTGGTTTCGGATCGCCGGCCTTTGAAGCGACAACAACCTTAGTGCCCTTGTCGTCGAGATAGATCAGTGCGTTCGTACGCGTCTGGCCGCTCTTTCGACCGGCGGTGCGCAGCAGCAGCGTCGGCACCCCCAGCAGTTTGTGTCCCAGCCGCCCGTCGGTCTTCTCATACATGCTCTGATGGATCTTCAAAATCGTCGAAAAAATACTCATTACGCGCGGCGCCTCCATACTTGGTTGTGTTTGGTGTTCAGCCCAACGCTATCAACAAGGTTTCGGGGGTGAGTTTGCCTAATTGGTCAGCCGCTTTATAACTCGCGACAGTTAAAAAACAGCAACTTCCTAACCCTTGTCCTCGCCCAGTGTCTGCGCTACCAGCTTTTTGATATAGGTTCGAGTCACCTTTTCAAAGCGGATTAGAACTTTGTACCAGACGGCTCCGTAAAGTGAGTCGATCATCAGATCAATATCCAATCGACCCGGGAACTGCTCTTTTTCCTGTGCACGGCGAACTGCATCGGCAATCAGTCCAATGCGCGGCGCATAGACGGCTTCCTCCATGCGCCGATAGAGCTGCGTGTCGCGATGTGCTTCTGCCAGGACGCAAATAGCGGCTTGCCTGCAATCGGTTCGACTGAGCACGTGGCCAAACGAGAACAACGAAGATTCCAGATAGTTGCGCAAAGGGATTTTGCCATCATACGGCGCCAGCGGGGGTAACAATCGGTCGCGCCATACTTCGAGAACCAAATCCGCTCGAGATGGCCACCACCGATAAATGGTTTGTTTCCCGACACCTGCTTCGCTTGCAACTTTCTCAATCGAAAAATCGACATAGCCAGTCGAGCCGAGGAGCTTGATTGTCGCATCGATAATTGCTTTGTGTGAGTGCGCGTTGCGCCTCTTTACATCGGATTTGTGCTGCATGGCGGGTGGCAGTTTCCCTTCATTCATTTGCTTATTGTATGCGGTGTCGATGATGGCATTCAGTTCTCCCGGGAACCTGCTTTCACCTCGGCAAATGCAATGGGCAGGCGCAAAGCGCGGAAGCCGTTTGCACTGCGTATGGCATTTGCGATGGCCTGCGGCCCGGCGATGAAACAGCGACTGTCGGCAGAGGTCGCTCGGCGCTCATCTGCCTTACCCGCTGTAGACCACACAAGCGCCACATTGACCGATGCCGCAGCTGAACCGAGATCCCGGTAGCCCAATATGTTCGCGCAAGACCCTGAGAAGACTCTCGTTGCCATTCGCATTCAATTTCATAACTAGCGTTTCTGATGTTTACCGGACATATGATAGACGAGACGATACGTCTTGTCTAGTAAGTGCCGACCCGGTGCAAGAAATGGGGTCAGAGCAAAGGGACAGGGTGGCCGGTGAACCGGTAAAGTCATCGCCTTAGTTCAGTCACCTGCTCTCGAAATCTATCCGTGCCTTACACTAACCCCGTGTCCAACCAGTGTCGGATTTTTCGAACCACCTCAGATGCTAACGATTCGCTAATCCAGTTACGATAGCAAGATTGTCTTTCGTAGTTACTGCTCCCTAACTCCCAGTACAGTGCGGGTGGAATCCACATTTTTAGTTTTAAACCCAATGCATGTGTGCGGTAGCTCGACCATTGATAGTCTCCAGGGTCGTTCACCATCCCAGCCCTAACGGGATTGAGTTCAATGTATCTGAGACAACTTAAGAGATACGCATCTTGTTCAACAACGCTGGACTAGAGAATACTGTGACACACACAAAACAACACTCACACCGTCAACGTGATCGCTTACAGAACCATAAGATGAACTCGCCCACTGCAGTACGCTGACGTCCGCCACCACCTCGGTGTGCTCTCAACCAATATCAACACATGGCGACACCCAGACATCAATTGATTGATCCCGACTATCCAATGCACTATCACATCGTCTCGCGGTGCGTACGTCGAAGTTGGTTGTGTGGTGTTGATCGACTCGCTCGAAAAGACTATGAACATCGTAAAGATTGGCTTGAGCAGCGCATGCGGCATCTGGCGCAGTACTTTGCTGTCGCCATTGATGCCTTTGCCATCATGAGTAATCACTTTCACTTGGTTGTGTATTTCGATCCACAGGAAAGTTATCGATGGCGTGATGAGGAAGTCGCTGAACGCTGGTTACGCGTGTTTTCACCCGGGAAATCTGACATGTCTGAATCTGATCAGGCAGCACTGTTTGGCCTACACCGCGAGCTGTTGTTGTTATCACCCGAGCGCTTGCTACATGCCAGAGAGACGCTGGGTTCACTGTCGATGTTCATGAAGCATCTGAAACAACCCATAGCCTATCAGGCCAATCGTGAAGATAGGTGTTCAGGACACTTCTTCGAAGGTCGGTTTTATTCAGGGGCACTGCTTGATGAGAACGCGGTAATTGCAGCAATGGCTTATGTCGACCTTAACCCTATACGCGCGCGCATCACGCAGCATATCAAACAGTACAAGGCAGCTTCTGGCTATACGCGTGTAAGTATCGCAAAGAACACACCTACGCGTCTGAAAGAGGCTGTGCAGCCCTTGGTCTCTGGCCTTAACCAGGACAGGCCCGCACTCAGCATGCGGTTAGAAGGGTTTCTCAACATCCTGCAGCAATGTGAAGTTGAATACAGTCGGCCGCCAGCGCACACCAAGACCTGTCGATGGTACAACCGCATTGCCTCACTGAGAAAACGACAACGCGCCTTCGGCGCGGCGAATGAATTATCTGCTTGGCGAACAGACCGTGGCTGGTCTACGACCGGAACGCCCTTGCCTGCTGCCTGAAAACCAGCGCTATTTAGGTGTCGTTAAGAGGGATATCTAGCTGCCAAAGTACATATTTTTCGAAATCTATCTAGCCTAACGAAAAAACGCCAACAACCCAGATGAATAATTGACAACCCAACGATACGCTTATGGGGATAAGCTAAAAGTGTGTGTCCACTTATAGTTAACGAGTGAATAAATTAGAAGAACTATGGTAAGTGCCATTCAACTCTGATCCCAAATTTTTAGATTTACCCTGTCCTTTTACCCTGACCCCAAAATTTACTCCGACCCCAAAATTTAAAGAAGCGAGGGACCGGCAACGAAGAGGATAGTGCCGAATAGGTTTACTGAAGAGCATCAATTGCTGATGTTTAACGTCGTGCTAATGGGCGCGAAGCAGTTTTACCGCGTAGCGTCCCAGCGACCGAAGGAAGCGAATTGAGCACATGGTTAGGCTCTGGAAAGCGGCACAATGTCTGACGTTTTTGCATAACTGCGATGTCCCATGCATGTTGCGAATACACTACGCCATGTTCTTAGGTGAGGCTAGTGAAATGTCACCCTGAGGTTAGCAGCTAAACTTTTACGAACTATTGTAGCGCGAGATAAAGAATTGGGCGCTGTACGATTAGTGAACAAAGCGCGCATTACAATGCGGTGTGGCACAGAGAAGCGAGTGACCAGAAACGAAAACAATAGTGGCGACTAGGTGTACTGAAGAGCATCAATTGCTGATGTTTAACGCCGCCATAACCGGCAGCCGAGTGCGAAGCACGCTTTAGGCTCTCCAGCCACGGAGTGGCGATGGTTGATGGTCTCGTTAGGCATTTTACGGACCCCAGTAGCTAAAATAATAAGTTGTACCCTCTTGGATAGTGACGCCCATCCATGTACCACATTCAATGCTGTGGTCTCCAGGCTCAACTTCACTTTTGTTATTGAGACTGTGTGGCCACTCCTTTTTGTCTACGAATAAGGGCCCACACTTGCCTCCGTTGTCATCCTCGATAACCAGATAAGTTTTCCCGTCTGGTGATGACTTATATCTTCCTCTTAGTTCATAAGTGGCATCTGGGTCGCGACTCAAATTATTTTCAACAACAAGTGCCACAACAGCAACAAACAATACTAGGAATACGATAAGCAGATATTTTATAAATTTCTTCAATGCTGATCCTGATGCCTAACGCCCGCATTTGCGGCTGGTTTGGAGCGCAGCGGAAAACCAGCCGCAAATGCGCTTGTTAAGTTAATACTCCATCTGCTTTCCTGTTGTAGGTAATAGTACCGGTACTTCAAACTGGATTCGACTCACTGAGCTATTTTGCGAACTGTTGGAACTTGCTGAAGATACAGATATAGAGCCTACAGACTCACCATCATTTGCCGATGTTTGTTCTTCAGTAACTGTAACGGCAACATCGAATTCGATCTTTTGTAATGGAACACCCGTTTCTTGACAGTATGCATGGCCTTCAGTGTTGCTGTGGAATCTTGCGGTAATTGGATTTACTTTAGCATTTTGAGTATTTCCATACTCTTGTGCAGCCACGACCCCTTTTATAATTTGCTTTAACGTTTCAGAAACAAAATCATCGAGTTTCATAATTTATTTACCCCAATAAAGAAACTATAAAAGAACCGATCGACGCAATACTGCCTGCATTAGGCAGCCCATTTAAAAGTGTTTTTACTACCGCTTTACTTGGCTTGCCACTTTCGACTTGAGCTTCAACTGCATCAATAACTTCATAGGAGGCCAATTGCTCTTCTTTAGGAATGCTTAGTCTATCAATTTCATTACGTAAAGCAGCAATATGCTCTTGAAGCTCAGGATTTGAATTTACAATATTGACCGAGTTATCTGTAGAGTGTTGGTTAATTCGATTGTTTGTACCGGATATATTGTAAGTTATATGTTGGACGGCGGCCTTTGCCTCAGGAAGGCCGAGCTTAATAACGTTCATTTGGTACCCAGCTGGAATACCATGGAATTTTTCGTGAAAACCCGGATCGATAACTTTATAAGTTTCTTCTGCACCATTACTCATTGAACGCTGAATTAAGTCACCAGTCTCTATCAAAATATCAGAACGTTGAATAAATATCTTATTCTTTTGAACGCTCGATTTGATATCCGAGATTAACTCTCCGTCTTGTTTTAACACTTTTACTGTGTCAGTCATTAGATCATCAAATGGCATTTGTACGATTTCTCCTTAGTAACTTAACGCCCATGTAACCGGCAGATTTTTGTGGAGTGCTTTTGTGCAATAAAGTAGCGAAGCGAAATGCACGAAAGCGCGTAGCAAAAAGCTGTCCGATTGACATGCTTGTTAGGCCATTTTCTCTACGTACTTTGGCCATGTTTTGCCATATGATTTCAATTCGTTTGCACAAGAAACAATAGTTAAATAGCTACCTTCTGTATGCCTTTTTAATCGAGTTAACCCTGTATATATGAGTGCAAGAGACTTTTGGTCTACTTTTTGACCAATAAAAATTACGATGGCTCTAGATTCCCATCCCTTAAAGCTGTGTAGAGTAGTTGCTTTAATACGTGAATCACCCATATAGAAACCAACCTTTTGCCGACGAGATTCTTGATTATCCATTGCAAAAGTGTGAACTGTTTTTACACCCTTTTTTCCTATTTCTTCAACTACGTTTAATCCGCTCTTTTTAGTATCTGATAGAAAAGTAATATCGGGTATTGCAAGTAACTCAGGCTCTGCATCCGTTGCCAATAGAAATAACTCTTCTTTACAGACTTCGGCGACTAGCTCTGGTTTTGTTTGAACCCATTTTAATAAGCAGGGAAATAGACTTAATTCTCCTTGAACAGATACAGGCAAATCAACCATGTCATTCGGTAGAAATTGTTGAGCAAATTGCGTTGCATAATCAAGTGCTAGTTGCGGCAATCTATAGCTGATCTTGAGCTCTGCCCAACCTCCTGAAAATCCTGCGCCATTCATCGCTTCATCAGTCCACGATCTGGCAGTGCCGTATATATCTTGTGTTGCGTCAGCAACAAGAAGCATTTCACCTTCTTTTTTGCAAACCTTTCTTAAAACATTCCACCAACTAGGCAGAAAGTCTTGCCCCTCATCAACCAAAATAGCATCATATATCGGTGACGCATTCTCATCCCCATCCAATATAACTGACACCAAATGTGGCAAATCAGTATTTAATACCTGATTGATATTTTTTTCATCGGACCAGAGGTTTTTATACTCTTCGCTGCAATCATTCTCTTCGCAGATTCTTTTGCACCAAAAATGAAAATTAAGCCATGTCACATCTCTTCTTGTTTTCCCTCCAGTAGTTCCCCATCGAACGGAAATATCCATTAAATAATGAAGAAGGGTTATATTAAATGTAATTACCAGAACTTCTTTACCCTCGCTCAATAGTTCAGCAGCTCTAGCTGCTAATATAAGTGACTTACCTGAACCTGCAGCACCTTTGATTCGGCGGTAACCTGAGAGCGTTCTAGACGTAACATATGATAGCTGTGTTCTATCAAGCTCTAGAGGCTGCCTTTGTGTTGCGGAAAAATCTGGCTCAACAAGCCAATTCCTCAAGTCATTTGCTAAATCTTCACTCATATATTTTGAGTATCTACGAGAGCTTTCGGGGAAAACCGAATTAACATTTCCAGCTTGTACAGAGTCTGCGCCCACGACAGGATTGTAGTTTGGATATTTTTCAATCCCTCTGAATTCCAAACTTTTAGAAAATAGCTCTTTAACATCTACATCTTTGGCGAAAGGGAATATAACTCCGGCGGTAATAGCTGCAAAACCTGATTTTCCATCAATCCTAGGGCAGTACAGTTCATGTATTTCTTTTTTGTATCTGTATATTTTTTCTATGGGGTTTTGGCTTTGCAATGAAAATCTTTTTCCGTCCTTTTTACCCAATAGTATGGGAGATTTCCCAGTACGCTCTTCGACCCAATATTGCATTGCTTGTAGATTCCAGTCCTTTACTTCAAAAACAGCTATTCCCACCTTAGGATGTAAAAGAACAAAATCTGGCCGTAGACCATTTAAATGCGGCTGTAAATAAATCTCCCATTCAACGGGCAAGTGAACATTAAATAAATCAAATACAATTCGCTCACCATCAGTAAGTGGTTGGCGTAATTTATCAAACTGATCTATTGGTGGTGATACAAATCTGGACAAGTATGCCGTTCCTTTTTTTGGCCTAACGCCCGCAACAGCGGCGTTTTTTGTGTGGATTATTTTGTGCTAGCGTAGCGTTAACGCACAAAAGAAGCCACGCAAAAAACGTCCGACTGCTTGCGCTTGTTAAGCATTTTTTACAGCCGTAAGCCGCCTTTCTTCATCCATACGGAGCATTTCACGCCCTTTCTCCATTTGCTCATCCGTAGGATCAGGCAATTCTTCAAACCACTTTGTCCAACGACTAGCAATAGCATTTATAGATATTTCGTCAGTATGCCCCCGTTGCAGTTGCCCCTTAATAAGAGGGAATAGTTCTGGGGCAAGTTCTTTCTCGTCCATATATCGAGTGAACACCCATAGATAAATATCTACTAGTTCAAGACCGGTACTATCAGTTCCTGCGGTACATGTAATAGGCACCTCAGGCATACCACTAAAGTCTAGCTCAGGAAGCCCTGGGCCACTAACTAGAGGGACATTCTTAGCATTTGCATAAAAGTCAGAAAGTTTTTTCTGGGCTTTATTGAATTGTGATTGTTGATCTACAATGATTTTTGATGCCAGCTTGTCATTTCTTTTTAGTCGAGAAGCTATTCCATGCATGACAGACTGAAACCCAATCAAATTAGGTGTTATATCTAGAAAATCCCGTTTAGATTTAATATTGTAGTGAATTACATCGGGGTTGGCAGCAGCCCATGTGAGCGAATCGGTGATTACTTGAATTGATCGCTCATCAGATAAACTTCCAACTCTAGCTATAAGGGCATTACATATTCTAGTTAAAGAGGCATTTGCTTCATCTGTTTTTAAATTAATTCTTGCTGCCCATGCCTCTTTTAATAAATCCTCGTCGAATAGTGATGCCAACTTTAAAAGAAGTACGTATCGCATAGGAGTCCAGTAGGATGTCCAAGGTACAGCCGGATTCATACCTTGATCAAATACTTGATCAAAAAAGCTAATTAGCGCGTGGTCTGCTTTTGCCACTCGGTAAATATCAAATCTAAGGTCATACCGTTTTTTTAACGATTCTATATCCTTAACAATTTCAACAAGTCTTCTATTGCCTAGTTCCGATGCGTGAAGCCGTTTGACACCAAGCTTCTTTCGTATTTTCTTTACTCTGCTCTCTGCAGCTGCATCCAAATTTATTTGGCTCGACAAAACACCGTAATAGAGAATGGGCTGATTCTCATCAAATAGATTTGGCCCAGTATGCCCACTTTCATCCACATAAAAAAACAATCTCAAATCTCCATGAGTTAGCCAGATGCATAACGCTGAGTGCAGCGGCAGCCGTAAGGCTGTCGCGCCTGCCACGTTTTGTTATGCATTTTCTGCGATATCCAGCGACATGAACATGCTATTGCTATCTTCTTTATAATTTCCAAATGGAGCGCAATATTGAAACTCGAACTTTTCGTAGAGGTTACGTGCTGGCTCAAAGAATGGCATTGATCCAGTTTCGAGGCTGAGAGTGCGATACCCCTTTGATGCGGCCTCACCTAAAATATAGCTCAACAGTTTAGATGCGATTCC
>JBNMQM010000068.1:0-21944 GCA_051278195.1 Candidatus Azotimanducaceae bacterium | reverse complement strand
TGCTGGATCTACCGTTTCGGCGATTTCAGCAGGGGCAGTTTGAGCCACTTCAGAGGCATCAGACACCAGGTCTTCCGGGTCAACTTCATCTGTTTCGAGACCTGCAAACAGGTCATCGAGCATGGCACTAGGATTGTAACTGAGCTTGGAAGAAGCACCTTTTTCGGCGTCTTCCTGAGCAGCAATAGAGTCCACTGCAGCGCCAGACTGAGCTGGCATTGTGTTGTTATCAGTGGACTGGTCGGCACCTAAAAGACTCGATAAAGGGTCGAGCAGAGGATCACCGGAGAGCAAAATACGCTCTTCCAGTGTCTCTAACTCGAACTCTTTACCCGTATGCTGGCGCAATGACTATCTCGTTTATGCTGCTGAAAATCGTGTTTCAGGGCGTGGAATTCTCCAAGGCACCCTGAGCGGACGCGATTATTAGCTAAACACAGGGGGGGATGCAAGCATCAATTACGTCATTCTCTTGACCCCAAAGTGGTCGAATCACCCTCCCCAACCAGTCATATTTTTGTCAACCAACCACCTAAATCGGAACTCAAAGTGAGGCTCTATGCCTATTTTAAGACCGTTCATCGACTTGCAAAAGTATAAACTGAGGCCTAAATCCGCCTTATTCGGGCGTCATTTGACGGGTTCTAGCGTTCTATTTTTGACGCAATTATTTTCACTTAGCGTCATGGATATGATGCTCATCGCGCCAAAACTTGGTCAGTAGTACGGCAATAAGCGTCCCCCCGACGCTGAATCTGGTGGTCCGTTTGGACGTCAAACGGGCCTGAGATCGTCTCTGAAATGGTCTGATTTGACGGGTAAATGAAGGCTTTCAACGTTCCAAAAGGCGCAACAAATATCTTCGAAATTGAGCGAATAGGACACCAATTGGCATTGAACCTGTGCCAAATCCCACCCAAAATTTAACACGAATCAGGTGAGAATCAGCCCTGAATTGGGCCGAACCTAGCACGAAACATCCCCAAACCAGACCCTAATCTGGACCAAATACACCCTCGACCCTGTCCAGAACTGATTTGATTTCACCCGATCCGGGGCCCAATCTACCCAATCTGGGACAGTTTACTTAGCCAATCTGACCCCATCCGAGACAGTTTATTTTGCCAATCTACCTAATCTTGGCAACAATCTGGGACAGTTTACTTAGCTAATCTGAACCAATCCGAGGGCAAATCTGGGGGCAAATCTGGGACAGTTTGCTTTGCCAATCTGAGACAGTTTACTTTGGATAAATCTCATCTGTCCTGACCCGTTCTAACAACCAATTACGCCGTACTTTGCTAGTCCATTCTAAAAATTTGTTACAAATAATAGCTCTCGATACCCAACATGAGACCGTATCTACCTATCGGTGGGACAGTTTACTAAGGCTTCGAAACCGCAAACACTTACAGCTATTTAGGATATTACTAACAACACGTCTTTCATCCGATCGCTAGAGTATATTTTTTCCTAAACGAGATTTGTTATGCCCAGAATGCCTAGATTGGTCGTTCCAGGCTACGCGCATCATGTCACTCAACGTGGTAATCGCCGGCAGAATACTTTCTTCAATGAACGAGATTACGCAATGTACCTTGCCTTGATTGCCGAGGCGAAACTCAAGGCCGGTTGCGATATATGGGCGTACTGCCTTATGCCCAATCATGTTCATTTTGTGATTGTGCCCCAACATGAAGCTAGTCTAGCGTTGCTATTCGGGGAGGCCCATCGCTTATACACCAGACGAATTAACCTTCGAATGAAGTGGAGGGGCCACCTATGGCAAGAACGATTTCACTCTTTTGTCATGGACGAACAGCACCTCAACGCGGCGGTAAGGTACGTTGAATTGAACCCAACTGAAGCGAAACTTTGTGACCTGCCCCAAGACTGGCTTTGGTCGAGTGTACACGCGCACCTAAACGGACGTGATGATGAGTTGGTGTCAGTTAAACCAATGCTTGATACTTTCCCAGACTGGCCCGGTTACTTGCTACAGAGTTGTTCTCGCGAGATGTCGAAAAGTATTAAGAAACACTCCAAAACAGGTCGACCGGTAGGTGATGACTCGTTTATCAAAACGTTGGAAGGACTAACTGGACGAACCTTAAAACGTGAGCCCCACAGCACAAAATCAAATTAGGTATCAGTCCCAGATTTGCTCAAAGTAAACTGTCCCAGATTTGCACCCAGATTTGCACAAATTTGCTCAAAGTAAACTGTCCCAGATTTGAAGGGTGGTTCACGGGCGGTTTTAGGTATTGGTGCGTCTGTGAACGGTGCGTTGTACGTCCTATCACCTGGGTTATTATGCTTGAGGGGTCTCAGCGGTAATAGTGGTACTAGGTGGACGCTAGGGGCTTAAATCTGCGGGCTATGTTTCAAAGATAGGCGAAACTACGGGCTGATACGGCTGTGGCTTGGCCTAAACTACGCCATCTGAGCCGGCGAAGATGAGAGCCTCATCGAGCCAGGTGTCGGTTCGTAGTACTGACTGACGTTGCTTTGAGGCTAAGTCTTCGGCAGTCTTTTGGGCGCGATCAAAGGCCATTTTTGCCGCGATCTGACCTTTCTCAGGATGTTCCTGCAGCGCGTAAGTGATGCCTTTCTTGATGATATTTTGCCCATAACGCACCATCAGGTCATCCTCCAGCGAGGCGAAGATACGAGTTGAACCTGGATCGCCCTGACGCCCACAACGACCAATCAACTGTCGGTCGATACGTCCTGAATCGTTACGCTCAGCGATGATGACATGCAAGCCCCCCAGACCGGCAACCTTCGGCGAAAGCTTTATGTCAGTGCCGCGACCCGCCATATTGGTGGCGATGGTCACTGTACGCTCGCCTCCTGCCTCGGCCACAATCGTCGCCTCCTCGGCATGGTTGACCGCATTCAATAGTCGATACGGCAACCGACGTTCGGCAAGGCGCAAAGCGATTTCTTCACTGCTTTTAACACTCTTGGTACCCACTAGCACCGGGCGGCCCGTCTCGCGGACAGCAATAATTTCGGCCGCTATTGCCTGCCACTTACTCTCGGAATCAACAAAGTGACTGGGCTCCCAACTTTCCCGGACCACCGGTCGATTAGGCGGGATTGTCATGACAGGCAAACCATAGATATGCCAGAACTCACCTGAGGCTTCTTTAGCGGTACCCGTCATACCCGACAGGCGTCGAAAGACTCGGAAAAAACGCTGGAAACTCAGACGCGCTAGGGTTTCAGTAGGATCCGTTAGGGCTAACCCTTCTTTCGATTCAACCGCCTGGTGTAAACCATTACCCCAAGAACGGTTATGCATGAGTCGACCGGTGAATTCATCAACGATCACAATCTTATTGTCCTCCAACACGTAGTGCTGATTAAGCTTGTAGAATTCACGCGCAATGATTGCCTGGCGCATTATTTCTTCACGCCGACTAGTACCCCGCCAGATGCCAGGCAGTCGCGTCGACAACTCAGCAAGGCGCTCGTAACCTTCATCGGTGAAGGTGATCTCGCGATATTTCTCATCCACCGTGAAATCTGTCTTGGCCTCGAAGATGGAGACCTGCGCATGGGCAGCCTCAGCCGCCTCTACTAGCCATTTATTTTCTTGGCGCGCAGAGATAATCAACGGCGTCACGGCTTCATCCACCATGACACTATCAGCTTCATCAATAATAGCAGTGTCGATGCCGCGCAAAACCATCGCCTCATCTAATCGTCGATAAGGCTCCATGATCTCGCGCAGCAAACGCCGCTGAGGATGATACAAAGCACCTAACTTGATGCGATCTCGGAGAAAATCAGCCAACAACTCTTTACTCGTGGTGTACACGACATCTGCGCGATAAATAGACTGGCGCTGGCGCTCTTCCATCTGACCAATAACGGCACCAACGCTAACGCCACATGCCTCATAAAATTCGGAAAAGCCTGTTGCATCACGACCCGCGAGATATTCGTTAGTCGTGAGGATATGGCACGGCCGCCCTGTCCAACCCGCCAGTACACCGGCGAGCGTGGCTGTCAGGCTCTTGCCTTCACCCGTACGCATCTCAGCCAGATAACCACTATCTAATGCCAAAGCACACATGGCCTGCACAGGAAAAGGCCGCATGCCCAGAGTGCGATCAGCCATTTCCACAAGCAACGCTAACGCGGCATCAACCTGTTCAGGTAACAAAGGTTTCTGGCGGCGAAACAGGGTTTGCATATCGGCAAGACGTGCCTTGAGCTTATGCTCAGAAAGGTTTCGATGTTGCTTGGCCTGGACATGAACCCCAGCGCCACGGGCAAACATCAACTCACGCAGACTTTCACGCCGCTGATAGACACCCATCAAATAGTCAACACCCGCATCCAAACCAGCGCTAACTTTATTAGGCTTTATAACAGTCGTTTTACGGTAGTCCAGACTTGGTAAGGTCACAGCTGGTAACGTTCCTGCAACAGCTGCCGCAATTCACGGTACAACTGCCAGAGCAATGGCTGAGGCTCGAGACTCAAGCGCAATCTGCCGGATTGACCATGCAGAAGATTCATATCCGTTGCGGGCACATCAGCTTTGATCAAAAAGAACGGTTCCGCGCTACGCAGTCCCGATTCATCTTTGCTGCTGGTCATGACCTCACCACCTGCCAGCCAGCTTAACGCAGCCGACGGTAATTGCTCGGACTGATAGGGAACAATGCGTAGATTCGTCACCTCAAGATTGTGTCCTGCCCGACCGGACAACCGCACCTCGGCAAGATGAATCTCATCGATAAATAGATTCGCAGCCTCGTCCTGCTGCACCACTGCGATAAACTCAAACTCGTCGGGGTTGTAAAGCAATCCCAGTTGACTGCCGCGCGGTAGCCAAGCACCAATTTGGTCCGTCATCTCCGGCGCGACCCACAAGCCATCACTGGTTGCTACCACTAACAGTGCCTGCTCACTGATGCGCAAGTCTGCCAATTGCTTCTCAATCACATTGCGTCGTTGACGTAACGGCGCTAAATCGCTGGAGCGCTCACTGCTAGCCCACTGTTCCGTGGCCCGAATCTGTGCTAGCTGCGCACTTAAGGTTCTTATACTGTTCTGAATATCCCAGTCGTACAGACGTATCAGCGCATCACCTTTTTTCACCAGCGTGCCGCTGCCTGCAAGCACTTCGGTCACCACACCACCGGCTTCACTGGCGACATAAGAAAAATCTGCTGATTCAATTATTCCTGGTGCACGAAATCGATTCGGCAATGGGATAATCGCTGTGAGTAGTATCACAGCCAAAATCAGACCCGTTGTGACACCGATGGCCCGATTCCGGGTACGCTCCAGACGAGGGCTGGTGGCGAGATACTTAACGAGTTTATAAGGCGGCACTAACAACCAAGTCACTGCAAGAATAGCCACCATGATCAGTCCGAGCAGCAGATACTTGTCTGCAACAAACAGGATAATGCCAGCAAAGACGACAACTCTATAGGCACCACTCAGGGCACCATACGAGGTGAGCCAAATATGTTCTTTACGATTGTCCGCCACTTCGACGATCTGTTTGATACCGTACAAATGCTTTTCGAATAGGTACGCCCAGTGTCGTCTCGCACGTGTGTATAGGTTCGGTAAGTCAGCGATGTCCGACAATATATAGTAGCCGTCAAACTTCAGTAGTGGATTCGCGTTAAAAACCACGGTTGAGATCGATGCCACAAACATCATGTTGTAAGCTACGCTGTGCACGACGCCAGTACCGGTCGCGGCCCATACGAACACAGCCAACGCAGCAATAAAAATTTCCGTAATCATGCCCGCTCCGCCAACAAACGCGCGATGCCAGCGGCTGCGAAATGACCAACTAGAGGTTGCATCCATATACGGCAAAGGCGTAAAGACGAGCAACATCACTCCAAGGGTATGTACCTCACCCCCATAGTGGCGGCACACCAGCGCATGGCCGATCTCGTGCAACGACTTAATAAACACCATACCCAAATACAGCAATAACAGGTTATCCGGCGCCAATACGCCTTCAGCCTGCTCCAAAACCCGCTCACTGTTATCAATGGCGACCTTAATACCGAGACTCACCACACCAAACCACAACAAAGCACCAATCCAGCTAAACATCCACTTGGTAAAAGGCAGCACGTGACGCAAGACCCTATCCGGGTCAAATAACGGAATACGAATAAACATAATGGCCATGAGCTTAGATTTCAGCTCACGTTCTTTGCGCTGTCGATAGCGTTCAAAGAACTGCTCCGAGTCCGAAGGCGTGTCGTAGAACAGCAGGTTCGCATAGTGCAGCTGAGTTAACAGTCGAATGGCTTCTTCCTGCCCCGGCGCCCCTTCTGGGTCGCGCTCCAGACTTTCGAGCCAGACTTCTTCTATCGTATGGTCACTGCGCAGCCGAGCGATAAATTCGTAGGCAGCCGGGCGCAGGCGAAAAAACTGATTGTTGAAGGAATCATGTAACACATACCAGTATTCACCGCGAAATTTCTGGCGTTGACTGTCAACAGTAGGTCGCAGAGCTGCCTTGACGCCAGCTACCCGATGCCATGACTCGCTGAAAGTTGGCACAACTACGCTCATCGCAGAGACTCCGTCACACTACCACCACAATAACATGCGGAAGAAATCCATCGTGCGATGGGTCAGAATCCAGAGTACATTGCGATCACCCACATTTACCTTGGCGATACCACTCATGCCAGGCCGCCACCAAGGAGCAATCTCCGCCGCAAGCTCGCCTTTGAGCACAAAGACATTACCATCCGCCTTCGTCACCGCGGCTGGATCGATCTCACTGATAAGCACATCGAAGGTATCGGCAGGTCGACTAACAAAGGCGATCTGGCCGATGGCTTGTAGCGAGACTTCATGAACATCGCGCTCAGGCAGATCTATCTCAACGTACATGCTGCTGATATCAGCAACCTTGAACAGGATGTCGCCTTTACGAACGGGTGCACCGAGCATCTCTTTGAGATCACCTTCCACCACGATGCCGTCAAAAGGCGCAACCAGACGTGCATTGTTAATATGATAACGCTCTCTCGCCAGCTGTGATTCAGCTTGGGCCATCAGCGCTTGGGCAATACGCATGTCTGCCAGTTGACTTTGCGCCCGGGCCTTTTCCATTTCTCGGCTATAGCGTGAGATATCGGCCAGCGCCATCGCTTCTGACAATACTAATTCGCGTGTATCAAGGTTTAGCAGCACATCACCTTTGGTGACACGATCGCCGATCTCGACATTGACATCATTGACATAGCCATCGATAGGCGCAGGAATAAATGCCACCTCATCGGTACGCAAGATAAAGGGTGCTTCGACGCGGTACTCCAACGAGCCAAACAATAAAAATGCCAGCAAAAGTGCACCCACGAAACCCAACGCCTTAGCGAAAGTATTATCGACGCCAACGAGGCCAACCAACTTGTCTTTCATCCAACTTTTGAAACGCGCGCCGATCCACCGATCATAACGTTTGAGTTGGTATAGGTGCCGACTGGATTGATCGACTAAGAGACGTATGCCCCGAATCTCATCCAGACTGAAGGCTCTGTTTTGACGTTCGATCGTCACCACACCTATATTCTCTCGATCGAGCCGAATAGGCAGACTAACCAGATTACCGGGCCCCTGCTCCACGCCGTAAGCATCGTGATCACGGCCTACATAAGTAGACTCATCCGGCGCTGGCCAGACGATTTCTTCGTCTTGGTCGAAGGCTTCTTCCATCGCCGCTTCAAGACGCTGAACAGCGTCCATTTTTTTCTCAAATTTTTCCATATGGCTGATGGCAAGCACTCGCACATAAGCACCTTCGAGCCAACCTAGACTCACCCGATCACAATCGTGGCGACTGGCTAATTCATTGCAGAAGGTCATCGCCGCACTCATAAACCGATCGCACTCGTTGAGCACCGTCATCAGGTCGATGGCATCAGCAAACTGCACAACATCTGTACGCGCTTGTTTAAGCATACGTGAGAATTGATAGAAGGTAGGAATATCAGCCAGCAGTCGAAGTTTCTCCACAAGCTCCTGGATGTCTCCACCCGGCATCTGCTGATAACCGAATACGAGGGATACTGCCGGCTGGTCTTCGCCCAGATCGAGATAGTAACCCAACAGTAACGCCATGTTACCGGCCTCGTCAGACTCAACCACGATTTCTTCCACCAGACACTGCTCGGCAACTGCCAATGTCGGTTGCATCAGCGCAGCCTTAGTATCCAATTTCATCATGCCACGCGGCCAGACCGCCATAGGTCGCCAGCCTATTTCTTCATCTGGCTTGCTGAGAATAACGACCTGTTGACAGAGCGTATAGTTACCAAGCATATCCAGTAATTTCGGCCAGAAGGCGCCTGGAGCACCGTCGAAGTAACGCAGTTCACGAAACGCCTTAAGGTGCTCCTGGGTATTACGTTGGGTTTCGATCATGCTCATGACGTAGGGATACTCGCGCCGTCACTTGGCTGTTGGGGACCTATGCTATCAGTGCGTTCTGTGGGATAGATAGACACATAACCTGGCATACCTTGGCGAACTTCGCCTGCGTCATTTTCGAATTCAATTTTGACTCGCAACAAGCCACTGGCTGGATCTACAACAGGTGCCACAAACACGACGGTGCCAACACTCCGCCAACGACTGAAGCCGGCCTTAATCTCAATAGGTAGTGTCGTGCCGTTCTCAAGGGTTCTACCGGCTGGTTCCTCAACATTACAAATCAGAAAACCTTGGGATACATCAACCAGCTTAACCATGGGTTGATTCGCTTCGCTAATCTCACCCTCGTTGAGCATGATATCAACGATAGTACCTGCGAACGGTGCTCTAAGGGTGCGACGCGCCAAGTTGGCCAGTGACAAACGATATTCAACATCTTCGCGCTTTTCCATACTCAACAGGCGTTCGTATTCCGCCGCCGACGTTTTGCTTTCCAGCTCTGTCTTCTTCAGATCTTCTCGGCTGACCGACCCCGTAGAATCGAACAAGCTTTGAGTTGATGCCAGTATTTGATTGATCATTTCACTCTGGCTTAGCGCTGAACTCAGCTGCGAACGATCATCCAAGACCAGTTTACGTCGCTCAACCTCTAGCACTTCTAGAACGTTATCCAGTTCGACCAGCACCGTACCGGCTTTCACAGACCGACCTTCGCGATGTTTAATGTCGGTGATTCTGCCTGAGACGGCAAAGCTCAACACTGCTTCTTGGCGCGGTTCGGTAACGCAAGAATACTCTTCTGCAGCGACCGGCAGACAAAGCCCAGCTAGCAGCGTGACGATGCTACGCGTGAATGTTGGTCGCAAGCATGGGAGCCGTCGATTGACTACCGAACAACTTAACTTAATCATTATTACTCCAGGCTGAACTGTTGTAGCAGCGTGCCGTCAGCCAGGCTTATACCAATTAGCGCTTTCTGTAGGTTTGCTTTGCTTTGCAGCGCAATTTCAAGGGTCTGGTTGATGCGTTCTTCTAGATCCAGCAAATCACGGCTATTGCTCTGCCCAGCCTCAAAACGCGCCAGCTCAACTTGCAGCAAGCGTTCATTGGTGCTCGAGACACTGACCAGTTCATCGACCTGCAATTTGGCGGTCAGCAGGTTACTGAGCGCAGTATCGATACTGTTATGTAGGCTCATCTCTGCTGCTTGAACTTCCAACAGAGCCTGATGTTTGCGGTATGTAGCAGCTGACAGCTCACTCTTGGCCTTACGATCGCCAAGCAACATCATCTTGAATTCAAGACCCACGTACGTTGTCTCATGTTCGCGAGTGTTCAAATCATCCCAAGAGCTTGATAGATTTCTGTCTAAACCATTGAGACCGTAGCTGGCAACCAAATCTAGCTGCGGCAAGCGAGAATTACTGGCGAACTGAATTCTGACATCTTCCTTCTGGGCTCTCAGCAAACTTGCCAAATACTCTGGGCGATGGTTAAACGCTGCGATTAATATAGCCTTACGATCAGGGTTTTCTACGAACAAACTGAGGTTGGCGTCGCCATCAATTTTTAAGTTTTCTTGATCATCTAGACCAACAACAAAACTTTTCAGACGGTTTTTTGCCTGCACCATAGACTGCCTTGCCGCATACATCTGAACGCGCCGCTCGGCAACCGCCGACTCTGCTGTCAATACATCGACGTTTGAACTCCGACCCAAACGATTACGCGCACGCTCGTCCTCAAGCACTGACTCGACAATCGCGACAGAGCGGAGACGCAGCGCCAATGTCTCATCTGCCAGATATAAATCCCAGTACGCTAGCGCAGCATTGGATACAGATTCAAACAGTGACAGACGGTAGGTTTGGCGCGCAATTTCCTGTTCCTTTTCGGCCACGGTAATGGGCGCTTCAACCACCGATCGACCGCCCGCGCCTTTCAGCAATGGCTGAGTGAATGACAGTCCCACGTAGGACCGACTTTCTTCGCCACTAATAGGTGATGGTTGAATATTGTTATCCAAATCACGGTTAGTAAAGGATACCTTTACCTGGCCACCCGTGGGCACCATGCCTTCGACACCGACGCTGTAGGCGTTGTTCTGCTCAATAAATTCTGGTGAAAAGGCGCGTCGAAATTCTTCTTCAGTCGTGTTGGGCGTGTTGCTATCGGTGTACCTGTACGTGGCAATAACTGCTGGCTCGTACATACTCTTTGCACTGTTGACCCCCGCGCGTGAAATCTCCCATTCCATACGCTGGTAATTAATACGGTCGTTGTTTTGCGCAACCAGAGCGACAAAGTCACCCAGTGACAATGATAAACTCGTTAACGTCACAGTGTTTCGGGTTGACGAAGGAATAGCAAAATCGAATGAGGAATCTGTTTCACCGGAACTCGCTGCATCATCATCGTCTGAAGCGCTAAAGAATCCGGTCACCGTGCCCATCATGCGCCGAACCCGCCCGGGCTCATCTACAACATCAACAACAGGCGGTGTGATGGTATACGCTGCTGTCTGGTCTTCTAAGTCTGCGATTTCATCGGTTACGCCGTCATCAGATAGCGTGTCGTAAGTCATTTCAGCACCGGCCAACACGTCTGCCACTGGTTCACCTTCTGTTTCAGCGTTGTCACCCAGCGTGACTTGATCCGAATCTAAGATCTCACGTTCTACAAAACCTTCAACGACGGTATTATCAATCGCGACTTCTTCAGTACCCGTTTCTTTAGCGACAACAGACGCGACATCCGCCACTTCGTCATCACTTGAACGATGAAAGATGCCTGTCACGGCACCCATAAAACGACTGACACGCCCTGGTTTCTCAGCAACTATCTCTGCAGTCATGACGGCAGCGTCTGCGGCATCTGTCGCTGAGTCGTCTGACTGCTGTCCAACATCTTCACTCTGATCAACAATGGCGACATCGTTCTCATCACTCACTGTTTCATTAGTCACGGTCTCTTCGCTGTATGACCCGTTGCTTAGGGCCTCTTCCCTAAACGCCTCTTCACTGAAAGCTTCTACAGCGACGGTTTCTTCAACGTCCTCATCGATCATGTTGCCATCAACAAGCGTGTCATCGGTCGCTGCCGCTACAGTCAACGCTCCCACTGCTGCTGCATCAACATCTATCACGTCATCAGCGACGAGCACTGCCTGACTAAATTCTTCAATTTCTGGGTTTGTAGTTACGTCAGCCGAGCTCTCTCCAGATACGGAGGACTCAAAAACGGGGGATTCAATAACCACATCGACCGCAGAAACCTCATCGACAGCAAGTGCAATGTCTGCCGCATCGTCATTGCGTGAACGATCAAAGATGCCAGACATAAACCGTCGAACTCGACTTGGCCTCTTAGCTACGGCCGTTGTCGTCGCCTTAGCAGCCACTTCGTCTGACTGCGCAACTTCGGACGGCAATGCCTCTAACGGCTGTTCAACATACATATTCTCGTCGAGCGTGCTTCCATAAGAACCCGTGACATCGTTCGAGCCAGCAACAGCTGGCGAAACATACTTGTAATCGTTCACTCTGGAAGCTTCCCGTTCAGCCCCGAAGAAAAACACCATTGGTTGCTTTGGTGCTGCACTTGTGAGCGTTACAATGCTTTCCGTCGCCGCACTGAGATCAGCTGCTAGCGCCCCAATAACTATTGCTAGTACGGTTTTTGTCGCGCCTTTACTAACTGATTTCATACCAACAACTTCCGATTACCACATCTGCTTAAACAATGATGTTCGCAGCCTAATGCACATTTATCCTGTAACAACGCCTAAAAACGCGGTACAACGTATTTCGCTCCCCGAAAACAGCAGACCACACAACCATATTCTTATGGCGGCTCAGCCAACGGCATGGCAGCATAACGAGATCACACGCAGATTGCTCAAGTATTTTAGGTCATCGGCAGACGAAATAGAGACCCGCAAGCAGCAATCTAATTACTCGACGCTAATTCTTCTTCGCTGACGAAGAACAACTTGTTGAGGTAGACCTCTTCATCATTCGCGGTGAGAATCAACATACTGGGCCGCAACTCCTCAGTAGGAGCGCTAGGATCTGCAATCTCTCCCTCAGCGGGCGCATTAACAGGCACGAGCTCTTCGTTAATGATGACAAACCCCCGGAAGGGTTCAGCGTCAGCACTGTTGCCACCACCTAGGCCACCCTCACCAATACTCAACGTCATCTCGTAGGCGTTTCGTCCATCTGTCGCCTCAGTGAGGCGGCCGTCAATCTGAGTCAGCGACGACAAGATAATGCCTTCAATATCCGCACTGCGGAGCCGGTTAGGGGGCGGGAGTGGCTGCACATTTGCCGGCGCCAGCAACAACTCACCCGAATCGTTGGCCGAACGTACATCAATTACGTCAGCCGCAGTAATCGATGCGCTAACCCCGAAGTCACCAAAATTAGCGACAGTCACATCGACAGTCAGCATTGATATCGTCCCCCCGGAGAGCGTCGGCTGCCAGAACCCAGTCGCCGACTCAAAATTCGCCTCGTCGCTACTGCTAACGAACACCAGTCCATCAGGGAGAATCAATAGCACCTGCGCTCTGACGCTGTCAGCGGCGGTGCGAGCGCTAGTATCGGCAAGTTGCACTGTCAATGTCAGCGTATCGCCGGTTAGCGGCGTCTGATTACTGGTCGCGAGCGACAATTCAAGGTCAGCTTCGCGTTCACCCAATCGTATCGTAACAACCGCGTTATCTGACGAGGTTGCACTGTCCTCGATGGTGTAGTTAAACGTATCTGTTGCTAACACACCTAAGGGCGGCACATAGGTTAGTTGATCATCGGTGGCGTCGTCCGGCGTCCCCATGTCATCATTGGCGACGCGACCACCGAGGAGCGTCACGACATCGAATTCAGTGATAGTAATCGTATCGTTTTCCGCATCCCGGTCATTCGCCAACACCGGCAGAGAAATTGCCGTGCCGGGCGCTACCGCATAGAAATCATCACCGGCAACTGGCCCGGGATTGTTGCTGATACTGAAGAACGTCAGGTTTGCTTCATCCTGATTGACCCAAGACCCCAGTACCGCTTCCAGTGGTGCTGCCCGAAAGTAAAGGGTTGTAGCCTCCATTCTGACATTGCGCTCGACACCAGTGTCGGTTTCGAGCCAAATCAAATCAAGATTACGATCGGTTCTGTAATCGCCCCGTAACTCGATATTACCTATGGATTGCACCGACTGCCCCAGATCATAGCCGCGACCACTGCCCGTAAGAGCGACACTCACGACGTTATAGCTACCTTGGCTGGCAAACTCACCTACCAGCAAAAAATATTCGTTCTCGTGCAGGACCAAAAGCACCTCAGTACCCGCCAGACTACCAAAAAAGATACCGTTGTCGGCAAAGCCGCGGTCAGCAATGGGTACATCTTCTTCAGCAACAACAGGCGCTGTAACGCCTCCACCACCGCCACAAGCTGATAGTCCCATCAATAAAACGACAGACAAGATTAGATAATTCAGTAATTTCAGGGGGATGACCAGCCTGCGCGACAGTCTATCCACCATACAATCTTGCTCGCGCCGCACAATCGCGTTTACAAACACGTTGGTGTATCCAAATATTTAGAAAGTGCGGATACTAACCCGCACTAGCCGTCAGGCCAAACCTATTCGGCGTAAGTGGCAATGTTATAGCCTAGTCAACGACCAAAACGTTTTCGTGATTCGACCACAAAAAAGCGCACCGCTTGCTTGCGGTGATGATCAGCTACGCCGTCTGGATTTAATACCCATGTAATCTTAGTCACGGCGAGATTGAAGCTTCGCTCACTGAACGACCTGTTGCCATTAGCTGTCCCGCAATTCATCTCTGGCGAAATTGATTCGGTTGATTTTATGCACGTCAATTAAATGCAAGCATCAGGGTTGCCTCACTACACTCTTTGATGCTTTGATTCTTTGATTCTTTGATTTTTGTCTGCACGCTTCATAACCTATCACGCCAAACCTATTAGCTGCTGCTGGCAATGCCAGGCACGACAAAAAGACACCTGCCCCGGTACGCAATACGCTGCACGCAGACACGAGCATACTTCGTGATCGGTTTTTACGAGGCACACCCTCGCTTTTTTGTGAAAGCTTGTTGAACGACATTGTCGCCAAATAGAAGCATCCGTCAAATCGGAGGAGGCTAATCCTGCCTTGACGCTAACCCCATTGAGTTCGTGTAGCGCGGACGACGTCGCGAAAATCAATCGCAATACGTAAACAAATCTTTATTTTTTGGACTAAATCTTTACTACATGCCTTTATTCGCAGCTTTTGACTTTACGCTAAATTAAACAGCCATTGGTATGCTCGCAATCTGGTTCATAGCGATAACTTAAAGGGTAGTAGACGAATGAAGAAAGTGATAAAGGGCGTATTTATAACAACGTTTCTCCTCGGGCTGGTAACAGGGTGTGACGACGGCAGCGATGGCGTTACTGGCCCTGCTGGCCCTGCGGGTGCCGTTGGTGTGGCAGGTGCTGATGCAACCAGTCAGCGGGTATCTTTGTCCTTCATTGGCCGCGCCAGAAATCCTGACTCCCTATTTGACAATAGTGCCGCCGAAGTCACGCGATACGATCCTGCCAGTCAGCGGGCTTTTGTCGTGAATGCACAATCCGGCAACATAGATATCTTTTCCATGGCGGCGCCTGCGTCACCCACACTATCGGCTACATTAGACGTGGCTGCGGACGTGGCTGCGGCCATAACCTCAATCGGCAGCGCGGCTGAACTGGGTGCTGCTAACAGTGTTGATGTCAACACCAGCAGTAATACAGTCGCTGTTGCGATAGAAGCTTCACCGAAGCAAGCAAATGGCTACGTCGCTTTTTACCAAGCCTCAGACGGCCTGTTCCTGGCAGCAGTGGAAGTTGGCGCACTCCCCGACATGTTGACCTATACACCGGATGGCACTCGCGTGATTGTCGCTAATGAAGGAGAGCCCAACGGGGCTTACACGGTAGACCCAGAAGGTACCATCAGCATTATTGACGTTACTGGCGGCGCAAGCACGGTAACCGCAGCAAACGTGACAACAGTTTCCTTTGGTGCATTTAACGGCTCTGACATGGGTGATGTGCGCATTTTTGGTCCTGGCGCAACCGTCGCTCAAGATCTTGAACCTGAATATATTGCGGTTTCCGCCGACAGTGCCACTGCCTGGGTTTCACTGCAGGAAAACAATGCTATTGCTGAAATTGACATCGCCACAGGAACGGCAACTGCGGTCTGGGCTATGGGCTTCAAGAACCACCGTCTGGTCGGTAACGAGCTTGACGCCGGCGATAAGGATGACACGATCAGTATCCGCAGCTGGCCCATCTTCAGCATGTATATGCCCGATGCGATTGTAGCCTATGAAGTCAACGGCAAGCGCTACTTGGTAACGGCGAACGAAGGTGATGCGCGCGAGTACTTCGATGACAGCATCACTGATTCAGCAGCCTGCACAGCGGCAGGTGGCTTTGATTTTGATGACGACGACGGCTGCCTGATTTTTATCGATGAGTTCGATATAGAAGATGCCCTCGCCGCCGGCGCTACTATTGATTTGCCGGACGCTGATGTGGCGAACTTCCTAGTCGATTCAAACTTCGACGGCGTCGTAGATGAAGCCGATCTCAACACGGATGCGAGCTTGTCACGCTATGCGATGACTATCACCCTTGGCTCAACCGGCACATGTGACTATTCAAACGGGTCTATTGCTGGCTGTAACTTTGAAGCAATCTATGGTTATGGCGGAAGGTCTTTCTCAATTTTTGACGCAGACAGCCGGCAAATTGTGTTTGATTCAGGCAGTGATTTTGAGGTGATCACCGCACAGCGCCTCGGCATCAACTTCAACAGCGACAATGATGAAAATGGTAGCGGTGACTCGCGTAGTGATGCAAAAGGACCGGAGCCAGAGGGCATTACTTTAGGGACCATAAACGGCAAGACTTACGCGTTTATAGGTCTTGAAAGAGTTGGCGGAGTTATGGTGTATGATATCTCAAGCCCAGAGAATGCCGAGTTTGTGCAGTACATTACATCTCGTGACTTCACTATTTCTGATGTGTCCGACCCTACGGTCGCCGACGACATTGACCTCGGTCCTGAGGGCATCGAGTTTATCGCTGCTAGTGACAGCCCCAATGGCAAGGCGCTGTTACTCGTGAGTAACGAAGTGAGTGGCACACTCGCAGTATTTGAGATCAACATCGACTAGAGCAAGAGCGATTCCATTATCAATCTGGATTTCGAAAAATGTCAAAAAGAGCCTTCGCCTAAAACATTTAGACGAAGGCTTGTTGATCTCAGCAAAGGGGGTCTGCTGACATCAATCCCCTGAATCGTTTAGCTGGCTGAATATAGTCTTCACCGTTATCGCTCCTACTACACTGGCACCCTTGTCAAGAAACTTGGTCAATCTAAAAGCGCATTTCCACCCCGCCATTGATAACAACTCCATCAAGGGGCGCATAAATGTCGTTAAAACTTGGAGTGGCAAGTGAACCGGTAAATAGCTGCTCGTAACGTGTCTGGCGTGTATCTGTAAAATTTTTAAAATTTTTATATAACGACAAGTCATCGCTAAACACCTTTTCCATCATCAGCCCAAATATCCAGTAGTCGCGACTCATCCTGCCATCGTTAAGCGCTTGCGAGCTGAAGTAATAGGCTTCCAAACCTATACGCAGATCGTCTTCGCGCTCATAGACCAACACAGTGTTAAAGCGGTCTTGAGGAATTAATGGCGACTCGCTGACTAAGCCGTCTTGGTGCTCTCGCACATCTGCATCTGTGTAGCCGAGAAAAAGCTTTATGTATTCCCAGCGCCAGGCAACATTGATTTCTGTGCCACGGCTGTCCAAATAGTCTACGAGCTGTCGATAGACGAACTGATCCCTACCCTCTTCAACTAAGCTCAAGGGATCGTCCACTCTGGTGTAGAACAACAGCCAATTAATGTTCAACGATAAGTCATTGCCTAATTCAAACAACCGATTTACGTCGATATTAACCCCAGCTGAGCGCTCCGCATCAAGCGCATCTTGATCAAAAGCCAATACGCCTTGATACTGTCGCATCTCCGCTTCTTCTGTGAAAAGTGTTGGTTCTTTGTAACCCAGCTCTCCGCCTACTCGCACTGTTGTGTCTGGTGATAACGTATAAAGAAATGAAAGTTTAGGTAAAATAAAATGTCCGTAGTCAGACGTCTCGTCCCCTCTTAGACCGCCTTCCAAAAGCACTCTATCTGTTAGATAAAATGATCCTTGACCGAAAACACCAATAGTTCTGCTGCTAAAATCATTCCTTAATGTGGGCGGCGCCACATTGTTCTGTTCAAACTCTTCTGTCCAAAGATTAACGCCTGCTACCCAGTCGAAAGCACGGACCTGTGTATTGTACTTTCGATATTTTGAATAATATCTGCAAGCCACAACTGCTCATTGATATTTAATTGATCTACATCAAGTCGGAACATTTAACAGCCTCCGTAAGGCTTTGAGCCAGACCATTATCTGCATTCCGATACCAAAAGGCGCGCACAGACTGCGCCTCAACACTGCCCCGCTTACCACACAGAGCGTCAACAAAAGGAGCTGCAAAAGTACCATCATCGTTGACAGACTAGCTGACGTCACCTGCTAACAAACACTGCTTTACTGGCTCTGATATCAATCTATTTGTCACGGGCGGATGCGCAACCCGTACAACATCAAAGATGGTTCCCTTGGCGCCGGGATCACACAATATGTAAAAATTAAATTTGCCAGGCGGACAAATCGACTGTATTTCTAAGGTCACCCTGAGCGCGGAGGATAATTCATGGTGTCGCGCTGTCGCAAACCGTAAACAGAAATCAGATAATCTTCACCGTCCGTAGCATCAACATGACCAGCCTAACAAACAAACGTGCATCACCTCTCAAGGCCTTTGGTGATAAAACGTCCTCAAAGTTAGCTTGCTAATCACCATCATTAAGGTCTGTCTTTACGGTTAATTCGAACCCCTAGTCTTCCAAAGCAATGGCCACTTCACGCGCATAGCTGACCGCTTTCGACAAGCGCGGGCCGCCACCGCTATATTGGTCAATACTGATTACCATGGCATAGGATTTGACACATAGCGGCACCCGACTCGCAATAGTACCGACTTTTGCCTTGCTTTTTTTAGTGTTACAGTGATACCAATACTCACCGTGGCAACGGGCAGAGTAACAGGCAAAGACAATAATAAGAGCAATCTCACGGCGCCAAGTGCTACCTTTAAAAGCGCAGAACAAAAATGCTTAAAATATTGGCTTGATTGTTCTTGGAGATATGTTGCACCGTATCTTCGAGTCATGCGACAAGTCAGAGAAAATTGGCGAAGGTAAGAAGTTGAAGCTGTCGGCCAGTTACTGACTTGCCTTGGATATGAAGGGGAAAATTGTTACGGGTGTTTGAAACATTTCTGAAGCAACATTAGAAAGCTAAATTACAACCAATTACACGTATTTTGACACCGGGGGCGGTGAGGCCGCCGCTAAAATAGCCAGGACCGCCGCGGTAATCGTACTTTCTCATCGTGACGGAACATATGTCGCAAAAATACTCCACGACGTGGTTACGGCCGCTATAACAAATGGGGACAACCGATAAGGTTTATTGTAATGTCATCACATCCGTGACCCCGACGTTGATAGGCACGGCGTAGATATCACATCATATCTTTTTTGCGAAAGCCGTTGGATATCGATGACCTGATTGACACAGTTGCCGTCACGCCGGAGGCAAGGGAACAACCGTTATAATGATAAAACTGTCAACATTAACGTTATCTCCGGGCCTTGTGGGTCGAATGAACCACAAAGCGAGATACACCTGTATAGGTACACTATTCGGATGTAATTTTGTTGCAGCGGCGTGGGCCATTGATCTGGTTGCTTCGGGCTTAATGCCGACCATAGCTAACATTGTGCAGCTGCATTTGAACAACCCGGTCATTTACATCGTAGATATGGCGCCGTTTGTGTTGGGTTTCACCTTCTATTATCTCGGCACTGTGCATGCTCACCTCGACGCGAAAGCTAAAAGTCAACATGACAGTGACACCCGATTTAGAGCGCTGATGAATTCTTCCTTTGACGCTATTATTATTATCAATACACAGGGTGCCATAGTGGATTTTAACGCAGCTGCTGAGGAACTTTTTGGTTATCAAAAACAACAGATCGTAGGTGACGATCTTGCGAACATAGTTATACCACTTCGGTATCGTGAGGCTCATGGCCAAGGTTTGAAGGTATTTCTTGAAACAGGTGTAGGGCCCTTGATTGGCCAGCGCGTTGAAATCGAAGCACTACATCACGATGGCCATGAATTTCCGGTTGAGATCGCAATTGAAAAATACGATACCGTAACAGGAACAGAAACAGACGCCGCATTCGTCGGGTTTATTCGTGATATTAGCCAGCGCAAGGACGCCGCTGCCAAACTTATTCAGTCATCAAAACTGGCAACATTAGGGGAGATGGCAACATCAGTTGCGCATGAGTTGAACCAACCGCTGAGTGTGATTCGTATGGCCGCAGGAAATATCCGCCAAAGATTGTCTAAAGGCATTGTCGACCCCAAATACTTAAGCGAAAAACTGCTGCGCATTGAGGAACAGACCGCACGAGCAGCGACTATCATCGATCACATGCGAATGTTCGGGCGTGAGGCGAAGGAGCCTGCAGAATCGATTGATCCCCGAAATGCAGTAAAGCGTGCACTTGATCTTATGGGAGAGCAATTACGATTAGCTGGAATTGAGGTTGTGACCGTACTGCCGGAAAACTGTGCGTGTGTTTTGGGCCACGTCATTCAAGTGGAGCAAGTGCTCTTGAACCTTCTCACCAATGCCTTGGATGCAATAACTCAAAGCGAAGGCATGGCAAAAATTACATTACAAGTATTTGAGGAAGGTAACGTTATCCATATCACCACTCAGGATACTGGCGGGGGTATACCCGACGATGTTCTGCAACGCATATTCGAGCCGTTCTTCACGACGAAGAGTATGGAGAGAGGAACCGGATTGGGTCTATCTGTCAGTTACGGCATTATTCAGGGTATGAAAGGAACGATCGCGGCTGAGAATATCGATGATGGTGCCCGGTTCACAATCACATTGCCGATAATTAGTTAACATGGGTTATTAGAAGGAGAAGCGCTATCTCAATCAAGGTCCTTATTGTTGATGATGAGAAAATCATTCTCGAAGAAGCGTTAGAGACGTTAACCAGTGTGGGTTACGAATGTTATGGCGCAAACGACGTAGAGGCGGCTATCAAAATAGTCAGCACGACAGCAGGAATTAGGCTTATTATCACGGATTTTCAGATGCCAGGGAAAACGGGCGCTGACTTAGTCAGGGCTGTTGAAACTAAGTGGGGAGGACATATAAAGTTTATTATCATGTCAGGACATGCCCTTCCTTGCGTTGAATGGAACGGGGTAGATACCGCATCATATACTTTGTTGAAAAAACCGTTTGATATTGATGACCTGATAGGTGCAGTATCGGCCGTGCTGGAGACAACGGAAGAACAATTATGAAGGTATTTCTTGGTATTTTCGGCGCACTGTTGATGCTAATTCAGTTAGCCATTTACGGAGAATGTGGGTAAGTTGCAGGTTATTTGTGTGAAAAAAAACTGACTGGAGAAGTCAAAAAGATATGAGGAAACCAACATCTAAAGATGACTTAATTGACCTCAGTAAAGAGGACAAAAACACTGCAGAAAATTTGACTCTTTCCGATGAGCTTGTTGATGCCTACAAAAAACAGCCTGTTCAAAACGAGCTGAGCCTATTTGTTGACACGGCGAACGCGCCCATTTTCGGCATCGATTCGCAGGGAAACGTCAACGAGTGGAACCAGCAGGCAGAAGAAATCACAGGGTTTACCAAAAAAGAAGTGATGGGCCAGGGGCTTGTGGCAAATTTCATTACCGATGATTATAAGTTGTCTGTTCGCGAGGTTCTAGCAAAGGCACTTCAAGGCGATGAAACAGCGAACTATGAATTCCCATTATTTACCCGTTCTGGAGATCGAGTTGATGTTCTTCTGAATTCAACCACACGCCGCGATGCCGCGGGTAAAATCGTGGGTGTAATTGGTGTAGGACAGGACATTACAGAGTTAAATAAAGTAAGGATTGAACAGGCGCGAATAGCCAACGAGTTAACGGAATTCGTTGACACGGCGAACGCTCCGATCTTCGGCATTGATGCGCAAGGAAACGTCAACGAGTGGAACCAGCAAGCTGAAAAGATCACGGGGTTTACCAAAAAAGAAGTGATGGGCCAGGGTCTTGTGGCCAACTTCATTACTGATGATTATAAGCTGTCGGTTGGCGAGGTTCTGGCAAAGGCGTTACAAGGCTATGAAACAGCGAACTATGAATTCCCATTATTTACCCGATCTGGGGATCGAGTTGATGTTCTCCTAAACTCAACCACACG
>JBNMQM010000067.1:0-22050 GCA_051278195.1 Candidatus Azotimanducaceae bacterium | reverse complement strand
GCTTTCGATTCGGCTTTCGATTCGGTTATGGCTTGGTGCGTTAGTTTGCCTTCGTAGCTTTGGCAATGAATTTATTAATCATGCTTTCGATCAGGGGCAGACGGTCATTACCAAAGTACATGTCGTCACCAATCAGGAAAAACGTCGGTGAGCCAAACCCTCCTCGCTGGATCAACTCCTCGGTATTGGACTTGAGCTTATCTTTGTACACGGGGTCATTGATCTTCGCGAAATAAGTATCGAACGCGCCGCGCATGGCCTTAACACTATTGACGGGGAAAACGGGTGGCTGGCCAATCGTTAGGCCAGCATATCGCGCCCAATCTTGTAGGTCTTTTACGTAGTACTGTTGCTTAACAGCATCGTTTGCAAGGCCTCGCACGCCCAATAGGTCCAAGGGCTTGAACAGTCAAACCAGAAGTCGAGTTGTGGCAAATTGATTTCTCTGCGTGCTTTCTCTGCGTGCTTTCTATGCGGTCTTTTTGTGGAGAATCACATTTAATTCGCTATAACCTTTCACGAACGAAGAGCGCACCATCACGGGTTCACCCACCACTTCTATATTGTCAAAGCGCTGTACTATCTCCTCCCATAAGACGCGGAGTTGCATTTCTGCCAGGCGATTGCCCATGCAGCGGTGAATGCCAAAGCCGAACGACAGATGGTTTCTGGGTCTTTCACGGTCAATGATGAAGTCGTCAGGCTTTTCAATCACTTCAGCATCGCGGTTACCAGAGACATACCACATCAATAGCTTGTCGCCTTTTTTAATTTTTTTGCCGCCGACTTCTGTATCCACTAACGCCGTGCGGCGCATATAGGCTAATGGTGTTTGATAGCGAATGATTTCCGGCACCATGGTGGTGATCAAGCCCGGATTGGCTCGAAGCTTGTCGTATTCCTTAGGGAACATACTGAGAAAGTTGACACCGCCGGTAATGGAATTTCGGGTGGTGTCGTTGCCGCCGACAATCAGTAACACCAGATTGCCCAGATACTCCACCGGGTCCATATTTTTTGTCGAATCTCCGTGGGCCAGCATGCTGACTAGGTCAAAACCGGGGTCTGGGTCGTGGGCCCGTTGCTGCCATAGATTTTGGAAATACTCGAGGCATTCGATCAGCTCTGCACGGCGCTGATCTTCACTCTCGACGATATCTCCGGCTTCCACATCGGCAGTTGCGACGTCGGACCAACGCGTCAATTTGCGGCGATCTTCGAACGGAAAATCAAAGAGGGTAGCGAGCATCTGGGTAGTTAACTCGATGGATACGAGGTCTACCCAGTTGATCTCTTCACCAATCGGCAAACTGTCGAGAATGTCCTGTACTCGCTGACGTATGGTGCCTTCTAACTTAGCCAAATTACGTGGCGCAACGACAGGGCTAACTTCTTTGCGCTGCTGGTCATGCTTGGGTGGGTCCATGGCGATAAACATTGGCAGTGGGAATTCATCGTCTTGATCGTCGACGACGATACTGCCGTCTGATGAGAACAGTTCATGATGAGTATCGACGTACATGATGTCTTCGTATTTTGTGATGTTCCAAAAGCTACCGGCCGTTTCGTGATCTTTTTGAAAATGCACCGGGTCTTCTTTTCGCAGTCGTTCGAAGATCTTGACGTGCTTGTCGTGATGGAAAATATCGTTTCGAATTAGATCGAGCTCGTCCAATGGGATGGAATAGGGGTCAAAAGTGCTCATAGTGCGTGCTTCGCTCATTACGTGTCTCTTATTCAGGACGAGGGGTTATTTCAACACGAATTTGATAGATCTCAAAGTATTGGAGCACGGGTCTCGTCTGGTGCGTCACTGGCTATTGTTCAGTCAATAAGCAGACGCTGAACCAACTGCTCGATGAGCAGCCGGTATCAGGTAATCCTTAGCTGAGCCTTACTTGAACTCAGTGATGACTGCAGAGATTGATTCTTTTGCGTCACCAAACAACATGCGGGTGTTTTCACAGAAGAACAGCGGGTTATCTACGCCGGAGAATCCAGAAGCCATAGATCGTTTCAGGACAAAAACAGTTCTGGCCTTATCCACGTTGATGATTGGCATCCCGTAGATTGGGCTGCCTTCATCTTCTCGAGCAGAAGGGTTCACGACGTCGTTTGCGCCAATGACGATTGCCACATCCACATTTTCTATCCGCGGGTTAATTTCATCCATTTCAACAAGTTGCTCGTAAGGCACGTCGGCCTCAGCGAGCAGTACGTTCATGTGACCTGGCATGCGCCCGGCGACTGGGTGAACGGCATAACTAACTTCCGCGCCATTTTTCTCCAATAGCTCACCGAGTTCTTTTACCACGTGTTGTGCCTGTGCAACGGCCATACCATAGCCAGGTACAAAACAGACATTGCTGGCAGCTTCAAGAATGTAGTACGCGTCCTGTGGCGAGATAGGTTTAACTTCGCCTTCTACTGCCTTCGCTTGTTTCACCGCGCCAAAACCGCTGAACAGCACGTTAGCAAGGGAACGATTCATCGCCTTACACATAATGTTGGTCAGGATGATACCGCTCGCACCTACGAGTGCACCCGCGACAATCAGGATGTTGTTGTTGATGGCGAAACCTGCCGCACAGGCAGCAATACCGGAATAGCTATTGAGTAGCGAAATGACCACGGGCATATCCGCACCGCCGATTGGAATAACGGCCATGATGCCAAGCAATAGAGAGAGCCCAAGCACGACCCAAAACCAGACAGATTCTGGGTTAGGGTCCATAGAAAGCATATAACCAGAATACAGCAGGCCGATCAGGATCATGCTGTTGACGATCCGTTGTCCAGAAAAGACTACAGCGCCGCTGCCAACGATTTCGCTAAGTTTGCCGTAAGCCACGAGGCTACCGGTAAGTGTAATGCCGCCGATCAAAATCGCGAGGATAATTGTGACAGCAGTGAACACGCTAACGTCCGCGCCATACAGAGCGGCCCAACCAACCAGTAAACTTGCTGCACCACCAGAACCATTAAACAGGGCAACCATTTCTGGCATGCTAGTCATGGCAACCAAACGGGCGGCAAGTGCGCCAATGATAGTGCCGATCAGCATACCTAAGCCGATCAACTTGAAGTCGACAATGCCTTCAGCGGTGAGGCCAGCAACAACGGCGATTAACATCGCAAGGGAAGAGAGAAGGTTACCGCGACGGGCAGTAGCGGGTGAACCCAGTTGTTTCAGACCGAAGATAAAGAGCGCGGCTGCAACAATGTAGGACAGGTTTGCGAGAATATGAATGTCCATTTATGCGCCTCCCTTCTTGCTTTTAAACATAGCGAGCATTCGGTCAGTGACGAGGTAACCGCCAACGACGTTAACGGTCGCAAAAGCGACAGCAGCAGTACCGAGGTACTTGGCAAGACTGTCATCCATGAGGCCGGCGGAAAGAAACGCACCAGCAAGCGTAATACCTGAGATCGCGTTGGCACCAGACATGAGCGGCGTATGCAATGTGGCGGGTACTTTGGAGATCAGCTCAAAGCCGAGAAATACCGATAGCACGAGAATAAATGTCAGAAATACAATTTCCATAATCGGCCCCTTAGCTCCTTAAGTTTTTAATGGCGGTATTGACGATTTCGCCGCCGTGTGTGATCACACAGCCTGCTAAAATGTCATCTTCAAGATCGAGATTGAAGGCTTTACCTTCTTCATCCCAAAATTCCGAAACCAGGTTGAATAAGTTAGACGAGTACATTTGACTCGCGTGGCGTGGCACTTCTGAGGGCAGGTTAGAAACACCGATGATGGATACACCATTCACATCGACGATTTCGTCGGCTACAGACCCTTCAATATTGCCGCCCGATTCCACGGCCATATCCATTAGGATGCAACCCGGCTTCATTGCCTCAACCATATCTCTTGTGACAATGCGCGGCGCTGGTCGACCGAAGACTTGTGCAGTGGTGATGACGATGTCAGATTTGCTGATCACTTCTTTCATGCCCTGACGCTGCAGTTCTAACTGCTCTGGGGTCAATTCCTTGGCGTAGCCGTCTTTGGTTTGGCCAGTTTCGCCGAGATCAATTTCGATGAACTTGGCGCCCACCGATCGAACTTGCTCTGCGACAACGGGACGTGTATCGAAAGCTTCGACCTTAGCGCCTAGGCGTTTTGCCGTTGCGATGGCTTGTAGTCCAGCAACACCGGCACCGATGACGAAGACTTTGGCCGGCTTCAATGTGCCAGCAGGCGTCATCATCATTGGCAGAATACGATCCAGTTTTGCGGCTGCCACCAACACCATTACGTAACCGGCGAGGTTGGCTTGTGAACTCAAGGCATCCATCTTCTGGGCTCGAGTAGTCCGCGGGATCATCTCCATGCTAATGGCAGAAACGCCGTGAGATGCCATGGCATCCACTAACGCAGTTTCATTATAAGGATCTAGATAGCTGACGTGGATGGCGCCTTTTTTCAAGCCGGCGACTTCTTCGATCTCAGGCTTGCGCACGCGCAAGACGATATCTCCATTGGCTAGGAGCGCCGTGCGATCAGTCGTCACGGTCGCACCAGCTTCTATATATTCATGGTCAAAAAATCCGGCATGGTCACCGAGCCCAGACTGGACCTCGACTTTGAGACCTGCGCTGGTCAGTTTTTTCACAGAATCTGGAATCAGAGCCACACGTTTTTCGTTCGCGTGGGTCTCTGCAGGCACGGCTATTTGCATGTGCTACCTCGGGCTAGAGTAATGGCTTTTGTTTCGATCAACTCACTGATTTATAAGTCATTTTGCGTGAGTCGAGCGCCCCCAAAAAATCAAGTGGGGAAGGTAGCACGATCAATTTGGCAAAGCGAATAAAAAGAAGGAATGCCGGAGCGTCCGAACAGTAATTGCACTGCGCAGTCCGGTCATACCTGCCTTACAGCTCATTCATACGCTCTTTACGCAGAGTAGCCATGATCGATGACCAGTTCGCTTGCATTAATATAGCGCGAGTCATCCGATGCCAAAAATACCACCCCATTGGCGATATCCGAAGGCTGGCCAAGGAGCCCGCCAGGCACTGAGTTTGCTGCTATCTCGCGTGCTTCAGCTCGGTTAGCGCCTTCCTCGCCACTTAGGGCCATCTTGTCCCAAATAGCGGTTTCGATGATGCCAGGGTGGATAGAATTGACGCGTATATTGTTGCCGGCCTGGGCGCACTCTTTACCGACCGATTTGCTGAGCAAGCGCACGCCACCCTTTGTCATGGCGTAAGCGCTTAGGTTCGGCGAAGCCTTTAGGCCTGCGATAGAGGACATATTGATGATTGAGCCGCCGCCGGATGCGGCAATAAGCGGGATGCAGTGTTTCAAACCCAAAAAGACGCCATCGAGGTTCACGGCATTCTGTTTGTGAAAGTCTGCCAACGTCATTTCGGTGATCGGCGCGGCAATGGCAATGCCCGCATTATTGACGAGGATGTCGAGGCTGCCAAAGTCCCTTTCTATGGCGGAAATAATGGCCTCCCATTCAGTTTCGCTAGTGACGTCATGATGGTGATAGGTGGCATTGCCGCCGTTGGCAATAATGCTGGCCACGGTATCATCGCCTTCTGCGTCAACTACGTCTGTTAGCACCACCCGCGCGCCGGCCGCAGCCAACGCGGTTGCGCAAGCGGCACCAATGCCCATCGCAGCTCCCGTGACTAACGCTACTTTACCTGCCAATTTATCTGTCAATGTGGTGGCGACCATTTGGATTCCCTGCATCTAGTTGTTTGACGAGGAGTGTGCCCGAGTCGCTCTGCGCCGGCAACATTCGCCAACTAAGGCGGTTGCGGTTCAATATTGTTTGATAAAAGTGATATAACCGCTGCACACAATTTGGGGATATCTGGCATGAGTTGGCAAAAAGAAACGCAGGAAATTGAACTGCGAAGGGAATTGTCGAAGCAGCAGGGCGGCGTGGAAGGGATCGCCAAGCAACATGCGAAAGGCAGGCTGTCGATTCGAGAGCGCATTGATCAACTGGTGGGTGCCACTTTCGAGGAGCACGGCGAGGGCGCTGGGTTTGCCGAAAAAGATGAGGCAGGTGCGATAAAGGCATTCTCGCCTGCCAATTACGTGGTCGGCTTTGGCGAACTCAATGGCCGTCGCGTGGTGGTAGGTGGCGAAGACTTTACCTTGAAAGGCGGTTCACCTAATGGCGCAGGTTTGCGCAAAAGTGTCTACGCCGAGGAATTGGCCGTGCAGTTTAAAGTTCCGCTGGTGAGAATGTTGGAAGGCGGCGGTGGCAGTGTCGCCGGCGGCGGCAGTAAACCGCAAACCGTTGGTTCGCCCGTGAATGCAGAGCCTAGATTTAAGATCATTGCCCAGGCGATGACTGAGGTGCCAGTGGTTTCTGCCGCTATGGGACCGGTCGCCGGGTTTCCTGCTGGTCGTCTGGTGGCCTCGCACTTTTCAGTGATGGTGAAAGAAACGTCGCAGATTATGGTTGCCGGTCCGGCGCTTGTTGAGCGAGCCCTCAACCGCTCAATGAGCAAAGAAGAACTGGGTGGTTGGAAAATTCATACCCGTTCCGGAATCTGTAACAACGTGGCAGATAGTGAGGCCGAGGCGTTGGCTCAGGTGGAGAAGTTTTTATCCTTCATGCCACAGAATATTTGGCAGTTAGCGGAAAGAATTCACTGCAGCGACGATCCCAAGAGAGCCGATGAGGCGCTGATTTCAATCGTGCCTAGAGATGGCCGCATCCCATTCGAGATGAGAGACGTCATTACTCATATTGTGGATCATGACAGTTGGTTCGAAATCTCTCCTTATTACGGCCAAGGTCAGATCACGGGTTTTGCGAGGCTAGACGGTGCAGTGGTAGGGATTATCGCCAATGATTGCAAACATGTTGCCGGTGCAATGACAGCAGATGGCTCGCAGAAGGTGAAACGCATGATGGAGATGTGCGATATGTTTCATATTCCGATCGTCAATTTACTCGATGAGCCCGGGTTCATGATTGGCCCTGATGCCGAACAAGCCGCGACCATTCGCTACGGTATGAGTGCCGTCGCAGCAGCTGTTCAGTCCACGGTGCCCTGGGCCACGGTGGCAATCCATAAATCCTTCGGGGTGGCATCGGCAGCGCATTTTGCACCCAACACCTACAAGCTTGCCTGGCCCTCCTATGAGATGGGTGCACTGCCGGTAGAAGGTGGCGTTGCGGTGGCGTTTCATAAAGAGATTGCTGCCGCGGACGACCCTGACGCCAAGCGCCGTGAGCTAGAAGAAAAGCTGCTGGCGAATCGCAGCCCTTTCCCGGTAATGGAAAGCTTTGCCGTTCATGAACTCATCGATCCTCGCGAAACGCGCGCTAAATTGTGTCGTTGGATTGATTGGATTGAGCCCAGTCTCGAGCAACTCAAAGGCCCGGTGACCTGGGGCATGCGCCCCTGAAGGTGGGCTAAGTTCACAACCTGGACAAAAGGTGAAAGCTTTTTGTCTTAGAGCGGTCTATGTCTGGGTTATGATACTTATTCAGGAATACAAAGCCCGCTGATGATTTTACGACGTCTTAGTCTTAGTTTTAGTCTTGTTCTCTGTCTGCTGCTAAGCGCAGCCAGCCAGGCAAACCCTATCAATACCGGTAATCTTGATGCCAGGCTAATGAGCGTCGCGTCGCAGATTGCGCCGGGGTCCACGTTCACGCTGTTGCTAGAGCACCAGATACGCCCTGACTGGCATACCTATTGGATCAATCCCGGTGATTCCGGTGCTGCGACTAGGCTCACTTGGCGTGGCCCTGAAGGCTTCATGTTCGGTGACATCGCCTGGCCATATCCCGAACGCATTCCTTACGGACCGTTGATGAACTATGGCTACCATGACCGAGTGGTTTATCCGATTCAGGTCACGGCACCCGCTAATCTGTCCGGTGATTCGGTTACATTTGATGTTAGAGGTGAATGGCTCGTCTGTGCTGATGTGTGCATTCCAGAGCGCGGCGAACTGAAACTCACTGTGGCTGTTGGTCCAGAGTTGATCATTGATCCACAGATGGCCGAAGCAGAGATAGCGGCTCGGCAGCGAGTGCCTCAGCTTGTTTCGATTCCGACGTCTGTTGAGGCCGGATCGGACACGGTGACACTATCGATTGCGATGCCTGGACTTGATCCTGATCGCGTGCAATCGGTGGTCTATTATCCGTTTGTTGAAGCGCTGATCGACAACCCGGCCGAGCAGTTGCTGACAATATCGGCAACCGGTATTGAACTGATCTTGACGCCTGGCTATGACTACAGCGAGTCTGCCAGTTTTGATGGCATCGTGGTGATTGAAGAAGAAGCTGGCGAAACACGCACCACGGCATTTGAAATCCGTCCACTCAATGGCAGCGGCGTACCAGCCAATTCAGGGTCTTCGGGTCTTACCCTAACAACAGCGTTGATGTTTGCATTCATTGGCGGACTCATTCTTAACCTAATGCCCTGCGTCTTTCCGGTTTTGTCGATCAAGATTTTGTCGCTAATGGGGGAGACTACACATTTGACCCGCCATGGTTGGATGTACGCGTTTGGTGTCGTGCTTAGCTTTGTTGCGATTGCTGGGTTGCTGATCGCACTGCGCGCCGGTGGTGCTGAAATCGGTTGGGGTTTTCAGTTGCAGTCACCCTGGGTCGTCGGCCTGCTGGTTTATCTATTTCTTCTGGTCGGTCTCAATTTGTCAGGCTACTTTGAAATCGGTACGAGCCTGATGTCCTTTGGCGGCAGTTCGCTGACTCAAAACGGCTACAGCGGCTCTTTCTTCACCGGTGTATTGGCAACGTTAGTTGCAGCACCTTGTACTGCGCCTTTCATGGCGTCGGCGATTGGTTTCGCGCTGACCCAAAGCAATGTGGCGGCACTATTGATTTTTGCTTCTCTCGGTTTCGGCATGGCAGTGCCTTATCTGGCCTTGTGTTATTCCCCGGCGCTGCTTAAGAAACTGCCTAAACCTGGTGCATGGATGGAACGTTTTAAAGAAATTCTGGCCTTCCCTCTGTACGCATCTGCTGTCTGGCTGCTCTGGGTGCTGAGCCTGCAAGCGGGCGCGTCTGGCGTGTTAACAATCGGCGCAGGCGCGGTCACACTAACCTTTGCCATTTGGCTTCTGAAACATCTGCCTCGCGGCGCCATTGCCAAGATGAGCATGCAGGCGCTAGCCGTGGTGATGATCCTCGCTGTGATCTACAGTCCAGCGCAGCTTCAAACGCTGGCCGCAAGCCCGGTTGCCGAAGGTCAGGCAGCGGCTGATGCCGGACAGAATTATGAAACTTACAGTGCCGAGAAACTCAAGCAATATCGGAGTGAAGGTGCTGTTTTCGTCAACTTTACCGCTGCCTGGTGCGTCACCTGCAAGGTGAACGAGGCCGTGGCATTATCGACGCCTGCTGTTATCGAAGCCTTTGCGCAAAATGACATTCGTTATTTAAAAGGTGACTGGACCAATGAAGATCCCGAAATAAGCCGCAAGCTGGCGGAACACGGTCGTAGTGGTGTGCCACTGTATTTGTTTTATCCAGCGGGATCAGATAGCGCGACGGTGTTACCCCAGCTTTTGACCCGGGATATCGTATTGAAGGCGCTACAAACCCTGTAGAATTGTGAGTTGATGCCTAGTTAATCGAGGTCACGCGTGCGCACAACCCTTGTGGATGAAAACGGTGAGCCGAAATACACCAACCGTTTGATAAGTGAAAGTTCTCCCTATCTAAAGCAACATGCGCACAACCCTGTGGACTGGCATCCCTGGGGCGATGCCGCTTTTGATCTTGCCCGGCAGCACAACAAACCCGTCTTTCTCTCGATTGGTTATTCAACCTGCCACTGGTGTCATGTGATGGAGCACGAGAGCTTCGATAACGAAGAGATTGCCCGCTATCTAAACGATCACTTTGTCTCGATAAAGCTAGATCGCGAACAACGGCCTGATCTTGATGACATCTATATGACCGGCGTACAACTCATGTCAGGGCAGGGTGGGTGGCCTATGTCGAACTTCATTACGGCTGAGGGTAAACCCTTTTACGCAGGAACTTACTATCCACCGGATGCCTTTATGGACCTGTTACAGCAGATCAATGAGGTCTGGCATGAGCGTAGCGAGGAGGTGTTGGCTCAGGCGGAGAAGATCGCCGAGAATATAGGTCGAGTCACAGCGGCTAAGAGTGAGGTCCAAACCATTGAGCAAGATCTCGTCCCTCGCGCCACTGCAGAGTTATTAGCCCGGCTGGATAAAGTGAATGGTGGCTTTGGTGGTGCGCCGAAATTTCCTAACGAGTCACAATTACTCATTTTGTTGGAGGAACTGGATCGGCGTCCTGCCGAGGCGGTCGGCTCGGCAGTTACGCTGACGCTCGATAAAATGTATCAGGGTGGTATTTTCGACCAGGTTGCGGGGGGCTTTCACCGCTACACGGTCGATGCCGTTTGGTTGGTTCCACATTTCGAAAAGATGCTCTACAACCAGGCGCAGCTGATCAGGGTGTTTGCCAAAGGTTATCAGCTCACTGGCAGTGACGCTTATCTTCGCGTAATGGACAGAACGATTCGGTATGTTCTGCGAGATATGACGGGACCAGATGGCCGCTTTTATTCAGCGACGGACGCAGACTCTGAAGGTGAGGAGGGGCGCTTTTTCGTTTGGCAGACTGAGCAATTGAGTGCCTTGTTAGATGACGACGCCGAGTTGATTCGTGATCTCTATCAGGTGACACAAAGCGGTAATTTTGAGGGCGCTAATATACTCAACCTTGCTGGCTCGCTAGAGTCTTTTGCTGCGCAACGAGAGATGCCATTCGCTTCGTTTATCGCTCGCCTTGATGATATCCACGAGATTCTGTATCAGGCCAGAGAAGAGCGTGAGCACCCGCTTAGAGATGAAAAGTTCATTACCGCCTGGAACGGCATGCTTGTTTCGGCGCTGGTTCAGGCAGATCTATTATCCGGTCAGAATCAGTACTTGGCCTTTGCAATGACCGCTGCAGAATCTCTATGGCAGAAGCACTTTGAGCCTAGTGATGATCCGATCCTTTGGCGAGCAGGCCTCGGTGATGCGCTATCGATTGCTGGCAACCTCGAGGACTATGCCTATTTTGCCGAGGCGTGTTTTCAGCTCTATCTGAAAACCGCGCAAGTGAAGTGGCGAGAACGAGGCCAACAGCTTATTGATCTGATGTTGGTGCGGTTTTGGGATGAGGCAGAGGGCGGTTTTTTCTTTGCTGTCGAAGCAACAGACGGGCCGATGATTAATCGCGCTAAAAGTCCCATGGATGGGGCGATGCCCTCCGGTAACTCCGTTGCGTTGATGGCATTAGTGCTAGCATTTGAGTCCACAGGGAATGCCGCGCTTGAAGCCCGCATCAACAAGATGATTGGCAGCTTTTCTGGATTGCTACTAGCATCGCCGTCGGCGTTCTCCTTTATGCTCACCGGTATCACTCGATTCCTTCAAGGTTCCCGGGATCCGATTCAATGGGGTGCGAGTGGTCATTTGCGTCTTAGTGTTATTCGAGCAGGAACCGGTGCTGTTGTAAAATTCGAGTTGGCAGATGGCTGGCATATTAATAGTCACGATTCTGAAGCGAGTGGCCTGATACCCACTAACATCTCTGTGGGGGGCGAGTTTCCAGATGCGAAGGAAATTGAGGTTGCCTTTAGTGATCAACCATTGAAGGTTTATGAAGGGGCGTTTGAAGTTTTCGTGGAGGATCCAGATGGGCCCCTCCAAGTCTCGTTTCAAGCCTGTGATAACACCGTCTGCCTCAGGCCTGAAACACTAACGTTCAAACTTAACCTATAGAAACAAACAAGCCGAACGACCTAGGTTGTTCGGCTTGTTTGTCTTTTCGCTAAAAGTCTTTTTTGCTAAAGACCTGTCGATAAACCGTCAGGTTAATCCAGCACTGCGCTAGCTTGGCCCTTAATGACCTGAGTGCCAGCCTCGTCAGTGGTGGACACTTCGATATCAGCGATCTTTTCGCCGTTTTCTTCACGAATGTCCGTGATCGTAGCTTTGGCCGTTAACGTTGCACCGGGAAATACTTGCGCGGTAAAACGGACGCCGTAGCTTTTGAGTCGACCATCACCAACATAATTCGTCAGCATCCTGCCGGTCATGCCCATCGACAGCATGCCGTGTGCGAACACCGATGGGTAGCCAGCGATTTGAGTGGTAAAGATTTCATCACTGTGGAGAGGGTTGTAATCACCAGAGGTGCCGGCGTACTGCACAATTTGTGTGCGTGATAAATTGCGACAGACTTCCTCTTCATAGGTATCGCCGACTTTTACTTCAGTTGCTTTTAATGACATGTCTGCTGTTCCTTAAGCTGAAGTTGCGGGTTTTTCAGTACGAACACCCACGCTGGTAGCGGTAACAACCAATTCACCGCTCGCATCGTGATACTCAGTGACGGATTCGCTAAACATCAGCTTACCGCCTCGGCGTCCTTCTTTTTCCCAGGACTTACCTGGCTTGCTTGTTGCGGTCAGTACATCACCTACTTGAACTTGACGGTGATAAACATAATGTTGTTCAGCATGCAGTCCGCCTCCGCCTCCGCCACCACCGCTGCCTTCACGTTTGGTAATGCCTGTTGCCTCCTTTGCGGAGCCAAACCATTCTTCACCAATTTTTGGGCGAAGAAAATAATTGGGATCGAACTGTGCGCTTGCTTGGACAAAGGTCGGAGGTGCAATGGTAGTGCCTGGCTCAGTAGTCTTTGCGTATTCTGTGTCGTAGTAGATTTTATTCGCATCGCCAATAGAGCGTGCAAACATCATGATGTGCCCGGCTTCGATCGGAAATTTATCTGCCGCCATGGTGGGTCTCCCGTCTTTTTATGAGTGTTAGCGTAAATTACGCTTGACGTTAGGAACGTCGAAGATCAACTTACACTAGGCTTTGCGAGCTCTGCAAACTTAAATTGCACGACTAATTGTGGTGAGAGGTGATATTTTTCTTGAGGCTCAAAGGGCTGACAGGTAAGATTTATCTCCCCTGAAGAAGTCGGCAGAATGTAGGGTCACTTCTTGAATCAGTGCTCTTAGATTCGACTTCTTGCATTTAGGGAACGCGACGAACAAGCGACAGAAAAATAAAAATAAAATAGCGATAGAAGCACTTAAGAAAAACAACTCCACTGCAAGGTTGTAACAAAAATTATGTCAAGACCTGTCCGTATCGAATTCCCTGGCGCGCACTACTATGTCACGAGTAAGGGGATGAACGATAAGGCGGTCTTTCGTGATGTAGAAGATCGAGCGGTCTTTCTAAATGTGTTGAGCGGCGTTGTTGAGCGGTTCGGTTGGCTGGTTCATAGCTACGTCATGCTCGACAGTCATTACCATCTGGTACTGGAATGTCCGCAAGCAAATCTATCCAAAGGTATGCGCCAATTGAATGGCGTTTACACCCAACACTTTAATCGTTGTCATGAAGAAGATGGTCCTCTGTTTCAAGGACGATTCCGAAGCGTACTGTTCGAGCCCCAAGATTATTTGCTGCCGCTCTGCCGCCATACCGTATTGAACCCCGTTAGATTGAAGATGACTGGCTCGGCCCAGCAATATCGCTGGAGTAGCCATCGTGCCATGGCCGGACAAATACAGGTGCCTGCACTGCTTCATGACGACAAGTTGCTGTGCCGCTTTGGTAAGCGCCAAAAGGATAGCCAGAAGAAGTATCGTGATTATGTCAAAGCGGGTTTGGGTGTTGTTTCGCCGTTAGAGGCTCGTAGTGGTCAGGTGCTTTTGGGCTCTGCAAAATTTTTGGCTGAGATGCAGCCGATTTTGAACGGCGAAAAAATGGCTAAGCGAGGCCCGAAGCGGGTCCAACGCCGTCGTAGCTTGCCTGTTCTGTTCAAAAACATTGAAAATAAGACACGAGACGAACGCAATGCCTTAATTTGCAAGGCACATATAGGTCATTCCTATACGCTGATGGAAATTGGTGAGGTTCTGGGCCTGCATTACACCACTGTCAGCAAAGTCGTCAATCGCTAAGACTGCATTGATAAGCCGCTCTTCATAAGCCGCTCTTCATAAGCCGCTCTTCATAAGCCGCTATTAACAGGCCGCTATTAACAGGCCGCTATTAACAGGCCGCTATTAACAGGCCGCTATTAACAGGCCGCTATTAACAGGCCCCTATTAACAGGCCCCTATTAACAGACCTGCAGCGATCGACCCCTGGTTTTCTCTTGTCCGCTTGGCCTTTTACTCCAAGCTCTTTACCTAGGGTTCTGTTTTGCCGCGACGGCCTTTGTTGGCGGTTATTTCGCTACCTTCAACAAGTCGCTTTTCATCATCCCAAACCCTCTGTATGCTCTAGTTATTACTGTACTAAGAGACTGTACTAAGTAACTGAATAAAGAGGCGTAAAGGCCCGAGAACAATAGCAGGAGATTTCGTGCATAGAACAATAGGTAATGTAAAAGAGCCAGAAGAGGGTGAAGTTGATCTGACCCCAATGCTTGACGTCGTTTTTATCATGTTGATTTTTTTCATCGTGACCGCGACGTTCGTCAAAGAAATCGGTATTGACGTCACTAGCCCAGATAAGAATCAGAATGTTAAGGATGCCGACAAGCAAAGCATCGTCATTCAAATCACCAGCCGTGACCGAATTATGATCCGTAATCGTGATATCGATAAGCGAGCGGTTCGCGCCAATATTGAGCGGCTGTCCGCCGAAAGTCCTGAAGCGCCAGTTGTGATTCAGCCACATCCTGAAAGCACGACGGAGATCATGATTCACGTCATGGACTCGGCAAGACAAGCAGGAGTCTTCAACGTGTCGATTGCCGCCACCTGACCGTCGGCGCTAGTAAGGGCAATCGCACAAGACAAAGCCTCGCAATAAGCGGGGTTTTTTTTGTTTCAAATGTAGGTTTTAGAAACGGATTCAGAGAGGGAAGTATCGATGGAATTGATTTTGATTCGACACGGGTTACCAGAAAAAGTGATTACCGATGACGGTGCACCAGCAGATCCACCCTTGTCCCAGGAGGGGCGCGATCAGGCAGACAAGATGGCCGCTTACCTTCAGGGTGAGTCAATTGACCGGTTGTATTCGAGTCCAATGCGTCGCGCTCATCAGACCGCGTTGCCGCTAGCCGCGGTGCATGATCTTGAGATTGAATTCGCACCAGGTGTCGCGGAGTACGATAAAGATTCTGATGCCTATATTCCCGTCGAAGAGCTCAAGGCTCTGGACTACGACCGCTGGTTACGCCTGATGAATGGTGAAACCGACATCAACTTTCCTAAGTTTGCTGAAACCGTCTGCCAAAGCCTGGAAGAAATCATCGCCGATAATGCGGGTAAGCGGGTTGCGGTGACCTGTCACGGCGGAGTTGTGAATGTCTGGGCAGCGCACGTGGTGGGATTTGAGCCAAGGCTTTTCTTTAATCCAAGGTATACAAGCATCAGCCGTTTTATGGCCTCGAGCTCAGGGTCAAAGTCAGTGGTCACGTTGAATGAGCATTTTCACTTAAAGTGAAGGTGTTCACTTCTAGTGAAGGTGTTCACTTCTAGTGAAGGTGTTCACTTCTAGTGAAGGTTTCACAAGCGTTTATGGCCGGTTTTTGTCTCGGCCACGCTTTGTGACTGCGACGCGTCTCTCATCCAGGGTGGTGGCTGTCAGATCACCCTTATGTGCGGCGCTACGTTGTGCTTCCTCGGTGAGGCCCTCTGCCAGTGAATGTTCTACGCCGAAATCGATAAGCTTGTGAACCTCGCTCAGGGTGAGTGGGTCGGCCTGACAAATGTCTGCCGCAAGCGCCTGGCAGTGAGGTAGCAACTCGGCTGATTCAACAATGCGATTGAGGAGTCCCCAGCGTTCTGCGGTGACGGCATCAAGATAGTTGCCCGTAAAACTGAGCTCTTTTGCTCGTGAAGGACCGATGAGCTTGGCTAACCGCTGCGATAGGCCCCAGCCTGGTACGACGCCCATGCGTACATGAGTGTCAGCAAATTTAGCCTCATTTGAACCGACCAGAATGTCGCACATCAGGGCGATTTCGAAGCCGCCGGTTATCGCAAAGCCATTGATCGCACCAATGATGGGTTTGCCAACACCGCGTATTGCGCCATGCAGGTCTGCTGGCGCTTTCGCGTCGTCGCCAGTGGCGAATCCCTTTTGGCCCAATTCCCGTAAATCCAAACCCGCCGAAAAAGCTCGTCCTGAGCCTGTTAATACAATGACCTTAGTCGTGTCATCGTTTTTGAGGCGCAGAAAAGTCTCGGTGATGGCTGATCGAAGGTCATTGGACAGTGCATTCAACTGTTCCGGTCGGTTCAGTGTGACGGTCGTGACACCTTCGATGTTGTTTGTTAGCACCAGAGACATAGTTGTTCCCTTATCAATAAGTCTGCCGTAATTGGCAATGTGTTAGCCGACCTTAAGCCCCTGGCCGCCATCAACTCTTAAATGTATACCCGTAATGAAACCTGCTTCGTCGCTGGCAAGAAAGAGCGCTGCATTTGCCACATCCCAAGCAGACCCCATTTTACCGCGTAGCGGTACGGATTTGTTTCTGGCCGCCACCAATTCATCTCGATCTATGCCACGGCTGGCGGAAATACCTTCGATTGCCATCGGCGTATCGATCAAACCAGGTAAAATGCAGTTTGCCCGAATACCATGACGTGCATTCGATATCGCGAGGTTGTCAGTCAGGGCCATGATGCCAGCCTTTGAGGTCTTATACGCCACCATATTGGTTGCGGCGGTGGCTGCCAGAGAGGAAATGTTGATGATTGATCCGGATGCCTGCTGACGCATTTGTGGCAATACGCTCTTGCACGTGAGAAACATGCTGGTCAGGTTCACATCCATAATGTGCTGCCAATCTGCGAGCTGCAGTTTGCTGATGGTGGCGTCATTGGTGCCGATGCCCACATTGTTGTGCAGGATGTCGATTTGGCCCCAATGACTCATGCAGGATTGGGACATTGCGATGCAGTCCTGCTCACTTGTGACATCCATCTCAAATGAAATACAAGTGTGACCTTCCTCGGTGATGAGCCTTTGGGTTTCGCTCAAGCTCTCAGGGTCGCGGTCTGTAATCAGTACTTTGGCGCCTTCGCGCGCAAAAAGCAGTGCTGTCGCGCGGCCATTGCCGATAGTTTGGCCGGCCGTCTGGCCTGCGCCCGTAATGATCGCTACCTTTCCTTTAAGTCGCATGCCACCTTCCACGAATGTTGATCGATAAGGTCTTCATCGTTAAGACCGTCAATCTAGATCAATAATGTCGTTCTGTTATGTCGTTCTGTTATGTCGTCTCCGATGGTACTTGAAAACGCCATCAACTGCTTTCGATGTGGGGAGGATGCAAGCAACTGACCGGTTTTGGTACACTTTGTGTCGTCATCCCACAGCTAACCCCACAGCTAAACCTGCAGACTGTTATGAAAACACTTTTGGTCATTGTTCTGGTCGTTGCAGTGCTTATCTGGGTGATGCGCTTGATGCGACGGCGTGAAATTGAAAAGTTCCGTGATGCCGACATGGCGCTGCTCGCTGACTTGAAGCAGGGCCTGCGTGATCCAGAATCGGCACCATTCCCAACTCTGGATGAGGGTCTGGATGAGGGGCTGGATGAGGGTCCCGGTAAGGCTCGGACTGATATTGGAACTGCGCCATCTTTACCAGCGTCTTTATCTCAACCATTAGCGATGTTAGGGACGCCGGTTCTAAAATCCATCATTTTGAATGAACGTCAGCGCCGCGCGCTTGAGATGCTGGAGAGCATGCTGGTGACTCGCTATCGTGTATTCGTGAATCTAGCCTTGTCTGATCTGATGACCACGAGTTCTGCCCAGCGTGTTTCATTTGTGATTTGTGATGGACACTATTTGTCCGTGGAAGCTGCTCTCGAGTTTGAAAATTTGGTCCAGCCAATGGTGAGTGAACATTTTGTTGCAGCTGGCAAGCCTCTGTTGATCTTGTCTGATTCAGAAACAGAGACGAGCTTAACGGAGAGACTGCGAGAGGTCGGCGTTGGCTTAGTCGACGTGGCAACAGAGAAACAACTATGCCCTAAATGTTTTGCCGACATGAAGTTTAAGGCGCCGACTTCCGGCAAGAACGCAGGCAAGCGCTATTGGCTGTGCCATGCCTACCCAAATTGTCGTGGCGTTCGGCCAGCTTAACTAAGTTCTTCCTTTACCCGGCTTTTAATCATCTCCCTAACTTGGTTGGCTAACTCTGCTGCGGGCATATCAGGATCAGGCCAAACAGGTGGCAGAATTTCCATCGTAACGTCGGATCGACCATGAAAGTTGAAGCTATTTTTGGGGACCGCATTCTTTGAGCCATTAATGACAATCGGCAATACCGGCAGGTTCATGCGTTTTGCGAGCACGAATGCACCTTCTTTAAATGGTTTGACTTTGCCCGTTTCAGAGCGAGTGCCTTCGGGAAACAAGTAAACGGAACTGCCCTGCTTGAGGTGGCCTTCGCAGGCTTTATACATTTTACGAATTGAACCTTTGCGGCCTCGTTGCAATTGGACGTAGCGATTTAGATGCATGTTCCAGCCGATGAGCGGAATGTTGAATAGCTCAGCCTTTGAGACCCACTTGAAATGCACAAACAGCGTAAATGCCGTCAATATGTCGACCACTGACTGGTGGTTCGACACGATCACGTAGGTGCTCTGCGGGTCGACGTTCTTTCGGCCGATGATCTTGACGCTCCAGGGTGGAAACACCCAGATAAACAAGCTGGCCCAAAAGCAGGTGAACATATGTAGGGCACGCAAATTCGGATCAAATGGGGCAGTGAATAGCCTGATCAGTATGGCGATGGGGAATAACAGCGCCGACATAGTGAACACAAACACAATAAAAAGGAGCGCGATCAGGGGATAAAAAATACGCTTCAGCATGGGTTGGGTTGGGAACTACTTTGAATAGACGCGATCGTAACACAGTCTGCTGCTAAGGCCCGAGCCATGTGGTTTTGTCAGATTTGACGGCGCATCGGTGTCATTCGTCAGGGGATGTCGTTAAAATGCGGTTCTTGAGGCGGTGTGGCGAGTGATTTTGTTTTTATTGAAAGCGGCTTTATTAAAAACTTCCGGATTGAAATCGTCCCGAATAGGCAAATGTCTGGTTATGGTTTCAGCGTTGTTTTGGCTTCATGGCTGCGCCAGTCTTATCTCTAACGTCACTTCTGGTTTGGCTGAAGATTTGTCCAGTACCATCCTAAATAGTCAGGACGTGCAAACAGTGCGCGAAGGTATTCCGGCCTATCTGCTGATGATTGATAGTTTTTTGCGCGGCAGTCCCGATAGCCCTGATTTATTGCTGGCAGCATCACGCCTCAATGGTGCTTTTAGTGTGTTCACAGAAGGTAAACGAAGCCAGCTACTAACCACGAAATCCCTCGACTACGCTTTTCGCGCGGGTTGCCTGACCAACTCTGACCTTTGCCAATTGCGCGAGCTCAAATTTGCAGAATATAAAACCACCGTAGACCGATTAGGTGAGCGAGACGTAGATGTTGCTTACGCCGTGGCAGTGGGTTGGGCGAGTTGGATTCAAGCCCATAGCGATGATTGGAATGCGATTGCCCAATTGGGCAAGGTGAAATACTTGATGGCACGGATCATAAATTTGAACGAAAGCTATGATAACGGCGGTCCACATCTTTATATGGGCGGCCTCGAGACAGTGTTGCCAGCTTCGATGGGTGGTAACCCAGAAGCCGGTAAGATGCATTTCGAGCGTGCGATCACCTTGTCTGAAGGTAAGTTCCTGATGACAAAAGTGGTTTATGCTCAGAACTATGCGCGTTTGATCTTTGATAAAGAGCTTCATGATCGGCTGCTTACCGAAGTGCTATCAGCTGATCCAATTGCATTGGATATGACGCTAACGAATATGGTTGCCCGGGAACTCGCCATCACATTGCTGGCAGAATCGGACGACTACTTCTAATACTGGAAGGAACTACATAGATGCGAATTTCACCCTTATCTGGCTGGTTAGCCACGGGCTTGCTGGTTATTGGCATGACGCTCGCTGGTCCTGCTGTGGCGAAGACTTTTAAGATTGCGACCGTTTCACCCGATGGCCTGGCCTGGATGAAGCAGTTGCGGGCGGGCGCCAAAGACATTGAAGCCCGCACCGAAGGCCGAGTGAAGTTCAAGATCTATCCCGGCGGTGTGCAAGGCGACGATTTTACTGTGTTGCGCAAAATGCGTATTGGCCAGTTGCATGGCGGTATGGTGGCGTCGAGTTCATTGACGCGGTTCTATCCGGATCTGCAGATCTACAGTATGCCACTACAGTTTCGTGATAATGACGAAGTAGACTTTGTTCGCGAGCGCATGGACAGCGGCATTCAGCAGGGTCTGCGGGACAACGGGCTTGAAACGTTCCACCTAACCGAAACTGGCTTCGCTTATATGTTGTCGCAGACTCCGGTCACGACCCTTTCTGAAATGCAGGGCTTAAAAGTCTGGGTACCAGACGGTGATCCAATAGCGGCGCGTATTATTAAAAGTTTTGGCGTAAGTCCGATTCCTCTTTACCTGACGGACGTGCTCGCAGGGCTGCAAACTGGCCTTATTGATGCGGTTGCAGTGCCGCCCCTGGTTGCTCTCGCGTTGCAGTGGCACAACCACGTGAGCCACATGACCGACCTGCCATTAATGTACACCTATTCTATGCTGGCGCTCGACAAGAAAGCCTTCGCCAGTATGTCAGAAGGAGATCAAGCGATCGTTCATGAGGTCATGGATGCCGTCTTCATTAAGATCGACGCTGCCAATCGTGCCGATAACGAAAAAGCTTATACCGCCTTGTTGTCGCAAGACATCGAACGGGTTCAACCGGATTTATCAGGCTTAGATAGTTGGCGCGCGCAGGCGGACGAAACGATTGAAGATTTGGTGTCCAGCGACGAGCTTTCTCAGCAGAGCGTCGATACCTTGCGAAAAAATCTCAGTGAATTCCGAGCCAACGGAGCAGGGCAGTAGCGGGTGTCGTTTAAGCCAGTGTTACGGTTCCTCCATCACGCTGAAGACAGTCTTCTTGTTTCAGCGTTAGTATCAATGTTAGTGATGGCATTGGTGCAAATTTTCCTCCGCAACTTTTTTGATGCAGGCCTTCTCTGGGCAGAATCCTTTCTACGTATTCTTGTGCTGTGGGTGGCGATGTTGGGTGCGATGGTCGCGACACGTGAATCTAATCATATTGCCATTGACCTCGTATCCCGGTTCTTACCGCCCCGCTTACTGAAGATCAGCACTTTAGTGACCTACCTCTTTTCCGCGGCAATTTGTGGCACGGTCGCCTATTTCGCGATTGAGTTCATTCAATATGAATATGAAGATGAGACCATTGCGTTTGCAAGCGTGCCCACCTGGATTTGCCAAAGCATTATCCCGATTGGGTTTGCGGTGATGGCGGTCCGGTTTGTTGTTCATGGCGTTCTAGGAGCGTTGCGATGAATTTTGTCATAAGCGGCTTGCTGACGTTGGTCGCTATGCTGGGAGCCCCGCTGTTTGTGGTGATTCTGGGTGCAGCGATGCTAGGGTTTTACGTCGCGGACATTCCTCTCACGGTCATTACCATTGAGTTATATCGGCTCGTTGATACACCGATGTTGTTGGCGTTACCGCTGTTTACATTTGCGGGCTACCTGCTGGCTGAGAGTCAGTTATCGACTCGCCTCGTACGCCTGACGCAAGTGTTTTTAGGCTGGTTGCCAGGCGGTCTGTCGGTCGTTGCGTTCGTGACCTGCGCATTCTTTACGGCCTTTACCGGAGCCTCCGGGGTCACCATTGTTGCAGTTGGGGCGCTACTTTTTCCTGCTTTAGTGCAGGCCGGTTATCGGGAGAAGTTCAGTTTAGGTCTGGTCACCACATCCGGTAGTCTTGGCTTATTGCTTGCGCCCTCATTGCCGCTCATTTTGTATGGCGTGATCGTCCAGCAAATGGACATCCCCAATCCTTTCTCAATCCAGGAACTCTTCATCGCCGGCATCTTGCCTGCGTTGCTGATGATCTTTCTGCTGACGGCCTATAGCATCTGGAGTAATCGGGGTGCCCCAATTGAGCG
>JBNMQM010000066.1:0-22818 GCA_051278195.1 Candidatus Azotimanducaceae bacterium | reverse complement strand
CCAAACGCAAAAACCCTGATTTATTGTGCGATGAAGTCATCCAGCTAACCTCGCGCGCCATTAACCCGCCCGTCACTGTGCGTGAAGAACGGCTCGCACTAGAACTGGCGCAAGAACTTGCGTTGGCAGAAGGCCAGGGAGAGGTAAAAGGAGAAGAACAAGGCGAAGCCGATCTGGCTAAAGCCGGCTAATTTTCAACACTGGCGCCGCTTTAACGAGCACATCGATCCGCTGACCATCACCAGGTCGCCGAAACTCAGGCCGTATCTCTGCGAGTGGCAATAGCACAAACAGCCGCTCGGCTAGCCGTGGATGCGGCACTTCTAGCCAAGGTTCGTTGATCAACTCATCACCATAAGCCACCAGATCAAGGTCAATCATCCTTGCGACGTTTTTGCCATGATCGACTGGACGCCCCATCTCAACCTCTATTGCCTGCAGGGCAGCCAGCAGAGCACCAGACTCCAAGACTGTGTCGAACACCACAACAGCATTGATAAACGCGCCCGATGCATCGTTCATACCGTCTGGAGCAGACTGCCATAACGAAGACCGAGTCACTGCGCCTTCAGCGATATCGCCCAACCGAGCCATCGCTATAATGACCTGCTGTGCCGGGTCACCCATATTTGCACCAAGCGCAACGACAACTTCAGGCACGACAATCCATCCAAGTGTTGTTTAATAGCATTTCCATTTCCAATCGTGATAGTTTTACGGGCATTCAAAAGCATGAATCAACAACGCGTACTTTTTCAAAACAGCGAGCAGTCGCTAGTAGTGCCACGTAAACACGAACTATAAGGGGAAGTCTTCATGAAAGCAGCCGTCTTACGCGCAGCCAACACGCCACTCGAAATCGAGGAAGTACAAATTTCCAAGCCCGGTCCACGAGAAGTCCTCGTACGACCCATTGCAGCCGGTGTTTGTCACAGTGACGTACACTTTATGGATGGATCTTATCCTTACCAGATGCCCACCATCCTGGGCCACGAAAGTGCCGGCATTGTGGAAGAAGTTGGCTCCGATGTGACCTATGTGAAAAAGGGTGACCGCGTCATCACTTGCTTATCTGCCTTCTGCGGACACTGTGAGAAATGTATCACCGGGCACCTATCCCTGTGCGCCTCGCCTGAAGTTTCCCGCAAGCCCGAAGCAGCGCCTCGCCTATCGATTGGTGGCGAGACTGTGCACCAGTTTCTGAACCTATCTTCTTTTGCAGAACTGATGCTAATTCACGAACATGCTCTAGCTAAAGTCCGTGAGGATATGCCAATGGACCGCGCGGCTCTGATCGGTTGCTCAACAACCACCGGTGTTGGCGCTGTCTTCCACACCGCTAAAGTACAGCCAGGCTCCAAAGTCGCTGTGATTGGCTGTGGCGGTGTAGGCCTTGCGGCAATCAATGGCGCAGCCATTGCAGGCGCGTCACAAATCATCGCCGTCGACATGGTGGAGTCTAAATTGGAACTCGCCAAGGCCGTCGGCGCAACGCATACCGTCAACGCCAGCTCTGGCGACGCCGTTGGCGAAGTCATGGAGCTGAGCAAAGGTGGTTGCCATTACACATTTGAAGCCATCGGCCTCAAAGCAACCGCAGAACAAGCCTTTAAAATGTTGCAATCTGGTGGTGTCGCGACCGTCATCGGCATGATCCCAATCGGCACAATGATAGAGATCCACGGTGTTGAACTCCTCGCAGAAAAGAAAATACAGGGTTCCAACATGGGTTCCAATCGCTTCCGAGTGGATATGCCACGATTCGTCGACTTCTACCTCGATGGCAAATTGCATCTTGACCAAATGATTTCAAAGCACATTAAGCTTGCTGACGTGAACGAAGCGCTTGAAGCGTTGAAAACAGGCCAAGAAGCACGACATATCATCATGTTCGACTAGACCAATCACTTAGCCATCACTTAGCAAAGAAGTAGAAGTAGCTTATGAAAACGACTCCAGAAGATGTTGGCCTATCAGGTGCAAGGCTCTACAAGATTGACCACCTGACGCAGCGCTATATTGACGAAGGTAAATTGGCGGGTACAGTTTCCCTGGTGGCTCGGCGCGGCGAGATCGTGCACCTAGAAAGCCAAGGTCTGATGGATATTGAAGCCGAGAAAAAGATGCAGGATGACACCATCTTTCGCATCTATTCCATGTCCAAGCCGATCACCAGCGTTGCCCTGATGATGCTGTACGAAGATGGTTGTTTTCAACTAGACGATCCCGTTTCTAGGTTCATTCCTGGATTCGCCGATCTTGAAGTCTACGGCAAGTCAGGGAATACGAAAACGGATCGACAAATGACGATCCGCGATCTGCTCACGCATACTTCAGGACTGACCTACGGCTTCTTGCAAACGCATCCTGTTGACAATATGTATCAGGATGCTGCAGTTGAAGAATCGGATACCTTGGATGAGATGATCGAGAAGCTTTGCGAAATGCCGCTGGTTTTCTCGCCCGGCAGCCGCTGGCGCTACAGCGTAGCCACAGATGTTTGTGGTTACCTCGTGCAAAAAATATCAGACATTCCTTTTGATGATTTCCTTAAAGAACAGATTTTCGATCCGCTCGGAATGAAGGATACCGGATTCTATGTGCCTGAAGACGAAGCCCACAGATTGGCGGCTAACTATCAGAAAACGGCCGAAGAAGGGATGCTGCTATTCGACTCTCCGGAGCAGAGCCGCTACCTAAAACCTCCCACCAAACCCTCTGGCGGCGGTGGCCTAGTATCGACCGTGCATGATTACTATCGCTTCGCTCAGCTTCTTTTGAATGGCGGCGAGTTTGATGGCGTTCGTTTATTGGGCACCAAGACGATGGAGTTGATGGCGAGTAACCACCTGCCAAATGACGGCGATTTGACCAGCATGGGTCAGGCCACATTTAGCGAAACACCTTTTGACGGCATTGGCTTCGGCTTAGGGTTCTCTGTGATGCTTGATCCTGCCAAAGCACAGATCCTCGGCACACCTGGCGAATTCGCCTGGGGCGGTGCCGCCAGCACTTATTTCTGGATAGACCCAGAAGAGGACATGCTGTCGATATTTTTAACGCAGCTTATGCCTTCGTCAGCTTATCCGATTCGGCGGGAAATGCGCGTTGCGGCATACCAATCCATCATCGACTAATTGAGACACCTTGTTAGGGAAACCATGACACGCATTGAAGTTGAAACAGAAGTCACCGGCAATGTCTGGAAGATCGAAAAACAGGTGGGCGATCTTGTTGCGGCTGAAGATGTGATCATGATCTTAGAGTCGATGAAAATGGAAATACCGGTCGAAGCACCCAATGCCGGTACCATCGTTGAAATACGCGTGAAAGAAGAAGACCAGGTAGACGAAGACCAGGTTGTTGCGATTATTGAAACCCCCTAGCGCAGTTTAGACCGCTAACGACCGCATCCACCTAAGTGACGCCAAAAGCCCCCGGGATTCTTTACTCCGCGGGCTCGCGGAGGAACGAGGGCAGCCCGGAGGGCCGCAAGCAGCGGAACAAAGAATACCTACTGCTCGACGGATATTCCCTCAGACCAGCATGTATTAACGCCCAGTAAACTTCGGGTCACGCTTCTCGAAGAAGGCATTGATACCTTCCGCTCTGTCAGCCGTTAGCGTCGTTAGAATGTTTTGGTCGGTGTCCATATGCATCACCGCTTGATCCAACGCATTACTCACTGCGTTGATGCTCTGCTTAATCATCTGCGTCGCAATGGGCGGCTGGCCGGCATACTGCTCTGCCATTTCCATGGCTCGAGCTTCCAACTCAGCTTGCGGTACAAGCTCATCCAGAAAGCCCCAGTTCAATAGCGTTTCCGCATCTTCTTTGGCCCCTAACATGATCATACGTTTTGCTCGCGCAGGGCCAATAAGCCGGACACAAAGCGGCAGCGCGCGCCACATCAGGTTGATACCCAGATTGACCTCAGGATAACCGCAAAAGCAATCGTCCGCGCCGATTCGAAAATCACAAGCTGTGGGAATACACGCGCCACCGCCTAGCGCCACACCATGAATGGCCGCAATGGTGACCTGATCGATTTCGGTAATGGCATTGATCATCCGCGCGCCAAGCCCAGACTTACGACGTCGCACCACCATACTATCGTCTGGCGTGGCGGGCTGCTTTAGATCCGCGCCTGCACTGAAGTGCTTGCCAGCTCCAGAGAACACCACTACGCGAGTTTTTTCATCGTTGAGAAAACTGCGCGAAACAGCTTCAATTTCTTTCATCAGCTGAGTATTGAGTGCATTCAACTGATCAGGTCTATTCAAGATCACTCGCGTCACGTGCCCTGTGGATTGAACATCGAGGGTTTCATAGGTCATGGTTAGTTGTCCGTAATTCCAGTAAAAAATCAGCTAAGGGATCCAATGAGAAGATTAAAACAAAGGGTGCCAGCAAAAAGCTAGCGGACGCTTTGATCGCTTTGTAGCCAGTCAGCAGTACTAAGACGAATCCTCGCAGGCTAAAGAGGCCAGCTACACAACTCTTTCGTCACCTCGCGCAACAGCGTGACTTTTGCTCCAGCAGCAGCAATTCGAATTCCAGAGACACCATCGGCATTAGACTTCAGTTCAGAAAATAGCGGCTCTTGCACCCTCGTGCAATCGTTAGATCGAGTACTGCCAATCAAAAACCTAAGACCATCACGCTGATAAGCACCATGCAAAATAAATAACGACCGCGAAACATCCGCACCTCCTAGTGGTCGTCAAAGGTCGTTAACCATCAGCAAGCCCCGCACGCCAATGGCAGACATTTGAGAGCGACTGCACTTATTGCTGCAAAAACTGTTGCGGAAGCTGCTGGGGGCTCTTCTGAATAGTTCTTCTGAAAAGATCATCTGAAAAGATCGCCTGAAAAGATCGCCTATAGGAAATGGTGCCAGAAATGAAAAGCGACAGGCGATGAAAGCTTATCCGTCACACATCATCCCGCTGGAGCGCTTAGAGGCGATCCGGTAGGTATAGGGAATAGCTTTCGCCGCGGATATAGGGTGCCCGACGAATCATTCTTCTGCGGTACATCGAGGGCCGCAAACACCCCTTCAACCGACGTAAAAAGCCCCGTCGATTATGCTCTCTTCTACTCTTGCCAGATCGTCGCTCGCTAAAGGTCACCTTATGCAAAACCTTCCCCATATTTTTTTGGAGGACTTAATACTTTCGTTTTGACGTCAAAATGTAAACAGCTGATATGGTCTTAAAACCCTTATGGATATGCCAACTTCGACGATCTTCTGTTACTGCCTCACTATGCTCTGACTGACGCCGCTTTGCCGCGGGCGACGAGCCGCGTATGATGCGGCCGATGAAATCAAGACTGACCAAAGAAAAAGCCTTGTCCTTCTTGTTGAGCTACCTTCTCGTAGACCGGCAACAAACCTTCATCATGGACCAGATGACGCTATTCAATCTCTCAAACCTCGCGGCAGAGGCTGAAAGTCGGCTGGCGAAGGAGGAAGGGCTCATTCCCCACGAGGTGATTGAAGCGCTGGCGGACCAATTCATCGAGACTCTCCCATGCTAAATCACAAACCAGCCGCGCTGATTTTCGATATGGACGGCACGCTGTTAGACACCGAACCACTCTATACCGACGCAACCCAGAAAGTACTCGACCCTTACAACGCGACTTATAGCCTGGCGCTAAAACAACAGTGTATTGGCGGCGACTCTCACGTCAGCGCTCAGATTGTCATCGATGCTTTTAATCTGCCATTGACCAGCGAAGCGTTTTTGAGCGCGCGGGAAATACACCTAATAGAGCTCTTTCCAGACGCACCCGAGATGCCGGGCGCAAGCGCGTTCATTGAATCACTAGCAGCAAAGGGCATTAAATTAGGGCTCGCGACCAGTAGTCATCAACATCTGGTGGATGTGAAATTTTCTCACCGAAGCTGGGCCAAGCATTTTTCCACTGTGACCTGTGGTGACGACAAGGAACTCAAGCACGGCAAGCCAGCGCCGGATATTTTTGAACTCTGCGCCGCTCGTCTTGGCGTTGCGCCAGCTGACTGTATTGCTTTTGAAGATTCACCAAACGGTGTGGCTGCTGCAATAGCAGCCGGAATGCAGGTGATTGCGATTAACAGTCCATACGTCGAGCCAGGAGCCCTGTCTGACGCAGTGCGCGCCATCGACCACTATGCCGAGCTCGACGACCTATTGGCGTCGATCAAAGCCTGAGGCGTTATTTTTTCGGCGGATTAATTGTCGAATTAGCCAGTCGGTTCCAAAACTCCATATTTTGGTCCAGCGCTTTACGCATCATGGCCATTGGCTCGGTACCCGCGAGATCCTGAATCCTCGAGCGATAGCGCTGCTCATGGTCAATGAAGGTGGTAATACTCTGCTCGATGTAACGGCTGACAACATTTTGCATGGGCGCACCATAAAATCGTACTAACTGCTCTAAAACGCGATTGGTTAAAATTGGCTCATGGCCTTCTCCTTCTTGTTCAGAAATGATCTGCAACAGCACTGTGCGTGTCAGATCCTTGTCGGTTTTAGAATCGTGAACTGTAATCGTCTCGCCTCGCAACACGATTTTGCGAATATCTTCCACTGTGACATAACAGCTTTCCTGAATGTCGTAGAGACGACGATTTGGATACTTTTTAAACTCTCTCATTTTTTTCGCTCCCACTATGCGTAAACCGCGGATAAAGCCGCTGACCGCTGGTACTTTTCCCAGCCATCCTCAGGCTGCGCAAGCCTGTCTGCAATAATATGATAAATCGAAGGATTGAACCCCATTCCGCAGTGACTGCCAGTCACTTGAATATTCTGGGTAATTTTATCTTCAAACTTCTCCATACAGCCCTCCCAATGAACAACACCGTCACACTTGCTATAAATGGCCGTCATCGGCACCGGCGGTGATTCACTTTCATCAAAAAATTCCAAGGCGTCGCGCATGGCTTCCGGCGTCATACCCGTAGCCTGCTCGAACATTCGCGCCACGATACTGGCTACCGCGTCACTTTTATCCATTCGGATGGGGCTACCTAGGGAAATTACCTGACGAACTCGATCGGGGTAAAGCCTGGCCAATTCGCGGGCAAACACGCCGCCTAAACTTTGACCGACCAGAGAAATTTTTTCTCCCGTTTTTTCAGACAACTCAAGAAAGGCTTCGGGTAGACGGCTGGCCATAATATCAAAGTGACCCATATTTCGACCTAGCTCCCAACCGACAGGCGAGTAGCCCATTCGCCGCAAGTATCGCCGCATAAGCCGGGTCGACTGATCACTGGCCATAAAACCTGGTAAAAGCATCACGGTATGCCCATCGCCTCGACTCAGACGACGAAGCATCGGCCACGCCAAAGAAAGGGCACTCATATCCAACAACGCCCGCGGGATCTCTGTAACAAGGTTCACCAGAGCTGGACGGCGTTGCTCTTCGACATCGAGTTGTTCGTACATCAATCCCCCAAATTATTGTTTTTGTTACATTGTTGCATTGAACAACGGGCGAGTGTGGCCGAGTTAACGAAGTGAAGCAAGCCCGACTTATCGCGGATTTTAAAGAGCCTTGGACAGTCTACATTTGACGTTTATCGCACCTACACACAGGGTGAATAGACTGTACCCATATGCCCTCACTCAGCACGACCTGGCGCACCACTTTGGGACAAGCAGCGCCTCCACAACACCAAGTTGGTGACTTTTTACCCTCTTGGCACGACAACATTTTGCATTGAACCCTAAATAACACAATAAAAACATGTAGTTAAAGATTTCAAAATAGTCTGGCATAGCCGTTGCATTTAGAAGTTCACGACCCCATAACTTTTGATCTACGACCTATGCACCACCGACTCACCACTCACCCAACTTGATGGAGGCAATCATGGAAAAGCTGAGCATGCAGGATGCCACTTTTCTCTATTCAGAAACGGACAAGGTACTCAACCAGATTGCTTCACTTCAGCAACTAGAGTTGCCACAAAACACCACGCCTGAGGCGTTCATCACGAGCCTCAAAATTTACCTGATGGATCGCGTTCACCTGTTGCCGTACTTGACCCGTAAAGTGAAGATGATTCCAGGCGGGATTGATCATGCTGTCTGGGTGAGAGACGGTCATTTCGACATCAACAATCACGTTGTAGAAATCCCACTTGAAGCACCCGGGACCTTTGCACAACTCGAGGCTAAGGTCGCAGAGTTGCACGCAATACCAATGAACCGAGACCGGCCGCTCTGGTGCATGCATGTCATTACGGGCCAAGACGATGGCAGCGTTGCCTATTACGCCCAGGTCCACCATGCCTGCGTTGACGGGATGGCTGGACAAGCGCTGACGCTTACGCTGACAGACGAAACACCAGAACCTCAGACCAAGCATTGCCCAGCCGACTTCATTCAGGATGAAGATCCAGAGTTGGGCGACCTGCTCTCAGCATCATTCAAAAACCTTTTCGATTTCCAAGCAAATAGCCTGGAACGTGCCACTGGCGTGCTGAAAGCAGCCACCAAACTAGGTCAGCGTTTGGTTGATCCAAGCAAATCATTTGGTGCACTCGGCCAAACAACGCCTAAAACACCATTCAATCACGCCATAGAGCGACCCCGAAGTTTTGCCTGTACCCGGATGCCCTTAAATGACGTCAAAAAGATCGGCAAAACGATGGACGCCAGTATCAACGATGTCTTTATGTCCCTTTGTGCCGGCGCACTGAGATCCTATTTATCGCGCACGGAGCAACTACCGAAGGACAACCTCATTGCCGGCTGCCCGGTCGCGATCCCGCGAAAAGGCAGCTTTGATCGGGGTAACAGTGTCAGCATAATGAGTGTCGACCTATTCACGAGCATTGCAGACCCACGCGTCAGATTGCTTAAGATAAAAGGCTCTGCCAAGACTGCGAAAGAAGTAACCGCAGATCTGGCCGAAGGCTTTGATAGCAACGTTTCTTTATTCGGCCTACCCGCTCTAACACGAGCTGCCAGTCTGGCAAATGAATACTCTGGCGCATCAGAAACAATGCCGATGCCCTTTAACGTGCTAGTTTCCAACGTACCGGGTCCGAGCCAAAGGTTGTACGCCAACGGTGCGAAGATGCTTAGCCACTACCCTGTGTCCATTCCAACACACGGACTTGGCCTGAATATCACCGTTCAAAGCTATTGCGGTGAGCTCTTTGTTGGCCTCACAGCATGCAAGAAGTCAGTACCCGATCTCCCCGCCCTGCGCGACGATCTGGCTGCTGCATTTGTAGAGTTGAAAGCACTCACTTTGCCAGACAATATCCTAGAGATCGGTGTTCAGCGGTCCTCATCAGCCATCACTGAGCCGGCCAAATCCGATAAAACAGCAGAAAATCTGCATAAAGTTGCATGAATTAGTGTGGATTTAGTCAAATAGGGGTTGATTTTGTTGCAGAGCAACATATAATGATGCAATGCAACATAGAGGAAGGGCCCAAAGCGACGTTGCAGCTGAGTTCACAACCACAACTGGAGAATACAGATGAATATTATTGAGAAACAGACTGAGCTAGGTAAGTCCTTGTACGCGATCAACACCAGCACGATGAAAGAATACATGAGCCTACAGCGCTCTAACATTGAGAACTACATTGAAGTGAACCGTGAGTTTGGTTCGCGTCTACCTGAAATTAAAAGCGTCACGAACGCTGTCGAACTACAGCGTGAATACAGCGAAATGGTCTGGAATCAAGTTAAAGCAGCCATGGGCGCACAGAACGAACTTATAAAAGGTGCCTTTAACGAAACTCGCGAAGCACTGAAGACCGCTTACACGTTTGAAACTGAAGTGACTGAAGCAATCGAAGTCGCTGTAAAGCCAAAGGCAAAAGCTAAGCCAAAGGCAAAGAAAACCGCCGAAGCGGCTTAAACAAGGCCTTAATTAAGCCCCTAATAGACCAGGGGTAACGAGCTTTCGACGGGTAATTGGTAGCTACCTGTTGCGAGAGGACTTCACCGATTCTGTTTTTTTCCCTCTTCAGGTCGGTGGAGTCCAACTACCTTACTTTAATTTCCCACTTACGCAAAGGTTATGCAAAATGTTCAGCATAACCATTTTATAAATAGCACTTGTCTTTGTTGCACCGCACTATAATATTTCGCACTGCGACATGAGACCAAGAGCCTTCATCAAACGAATAGGATGACGATATGAATATGATGCAAAAGCAAGTTGAAATGGGCCGCGCCCTTTTCGAAATTAACCAAAACACTTTCCAAGAAATGGCCCGCTTCCAGCAGGACAACATGAAGAAGTACTTCGAATTGAACAGCGACTTCTCCAAGCGCATTCCTGAAGTCACTGACATATCAAGCTTCGTTGAGCTTCAGCGAGAGTACAGCACCACCTTGTGGACTGGTATCAAAGACTCTACACGCGGCCAGGTTGATGTTATCAAATCTGCTGTAGAAGAGACCGGCGAAGCCGTTCGCAAAGCTTTCACAGTAGAAACAGCCGATTAAACCCCCTAATGTTAAGTCGGTATTTAAAAGGGCGCTCTATGCGCCCTTCTTTTTTTGCGCTCTAATAACCTCTTTACAGGTACGGAAGCAAAACCATGAAAATTACTGTTGACGTAGATATCACACCGGAAGAACTCAGAAGATTTATCGGCTTACCCAATGTTGAAAAAATCCAAAACGAGATGATCAAAAACGCCCAGAAATATCTTCAAGAATCAGGTCAATCGCAATACAAAGAACTGGTATCTAGCGCCATGCAACCGATGATGGCATACCAAGGCTGGTTACAGCGTATGATGACTGGCGACTCAGCGTCTTCCAGTAAAAAGACCAAAGCCGACGAATCAAATGGAAAAAGTGGCACCGATAATGACGAGTAAAGGCACCGCACTAATCACCGGGGCCTCTTCAGGCATCGGTGAAGAACTAGCACGACATTTCGCAAGACAGAATTTTGACCTGGTCATTACTGCGCGTCGAGAATCCAACCTCAATGCATTGGCAGAAGAGCTGCGTGGAAAAGTCTCGGTAACCGTTGTTAGTTGCGATCTCGCCGAGCGAGCTGGCGTGGATGCGCTGCTCGATGCTGTCGCAGAAATCGACATCGATGTGCTGGTAAACAATGCAGGTATTGCCTACTCCGGCAGTTTTTCAAGTCAGGAAGACGATAAAATACAGAACCTGATTAATCTTAATATCGTAGCCGTCACCAGGCTCACCCATCATCTGTTACCAAAAATGATCAATCGTGGCATGGGCCGGATTATGAACGTCGCTTCCGTTGCATCCTTTCAACCTGTCCCTTCTCTTGCAGCCTACGCCGCTTCAAAGGCGTATGTGCTGTCACTCACAGAGTCACTGTCCGAAGAGCTGCGAGGCACAGGGGTTTCAGTCACAGCGCTTTGCCCCGGCCTCACCAAGACACCGTTGCTCGATGAAGTCCAAGGGTTTGATGTGCCTGCCGGTATCGCATCGACACCCGCTGACGTCGCCCGCGAAGGCTATGATGCGCTTATGAATCGCGAAGTCATTCGGGTGCCAGGCATCGCTAATCAAGCAGCGCTAGCCTGGGCTAAGCATCAGCCTCGCTGGCTAGTACGAGGCCTGGGCGGGCTTGTGGCCCGGTTTAATCCCAACAATCGTTAAAGGACTCGCGATGGTGCCTGCACGAATTTTGATTGTCTTTGTTCTGGCCATCGGTCAGTTTTCCAGTCCCTATGCCATCGCTAGTACTTGTGACATAGATTCATCGGATACCGTCGCGACCTCCATTGCCACCTATCAGGACTGCATTGATTCGGGTCATCAAATGGTCGCAAGTATCCGCACAGAACTTGGTGCCAAAGCGTTCAAGAAAAAGGATTACGAAACTGCAGTCCTACATTTCTCCGAGATCATCGGGCAACAAGAACAGCCCGGCAAAGCCCATTTCAATCGAGCTCTGGCATATTTAGAGCTGGGCAAAAAACGAAAAGCCCTCAAAGACCTTGAAGCAACTAATCAATTATTACCCGGCTACTCCGCTGCACACTTTTACCGCGGCGTGGTACTGGATCAGTTGCGACGCTACCAGCAGGCCGTTGACGCACATAACATCGCCTTGAACCTTTCCGCCGGCGGTACGGCATTGGCACCGATTTACTATGAAAAATCCCAATCCGAGTTAGCACACAAAAACAAACCAGCAGCCATCGAAAGTCTGACCAATGCCATCGTTGCTGACCCAAATTACTCGCGCGCCTATTTCGCTCGGGCTTTGCGACACGAAAAAAATGATGCTAACGAGCTCGCGATTGCTGACTACAGCCAGTACCTGAAGTTGAAGCCAGAATCTTCAAATGCCTATTACAATCGCGGACTGATTTATCGGGAAATGCGCCGCGATCATCTTGCTATTCAGGATTTTGATCAAGCCATCGCGCTGAACCCACGCTATGTAAAAGCCAGAGCCAGCAAAGGCATCACCTATCTTTGGCCCGTGTTGCCGGTGTTGTTCATCCTTTTAATGGGCTAAACACACGCCATGAACATGTACATAGGCATACAGCAGCGCCTTCACCGAAAAATACTTTTTGTGTTCCTCCTCTTTATGTCCTCACTGGCCGCGGCCGAATCACTCCGGGTACCCGGTGGCAAACTCAACATTGACTGGCGCTCGAATTTTAGCGACGAGGAGAAAGCGCGCTTACGAGTGTGGCTGAGTCATGCAGCGGAATCTGCTAGTTTACTGAGCGGGCGTTTTCCAAGGCAAGAAACCAATATACTGGTTCAACGAGCCAAACGCGGCAAAGGACCCGTACCCTGGGCCCACACCATTCGCCACACCGAACCGGAGGGCGTGTCTTTTCATGTCGACCCAAGCGCCAGTACCGACGCGCTGATCAGGGATTGGACCGCAACCCACGAATTCAGCCATCTATTTCTGCCATACCCCGGTCGTGAGGACATTTGGATTTCAGAGGGCTTTGCCAGCTACTACCAGAACATTTTGATGATGCGTAAAGGAACACTGAGCGAGCAACAAGGATGGCAGAAGATTGCCGATGGATTCGCTCGAGGCGAGGCTGATCCAAACCAGGGCGTGTCATTACAGACTGTTAGTCGGGAAATGCGAGAGCGACGAGCATTCAAGCGCGTGTATTGGTCCGGTGCGCTTTATTTTTTCGAAGCAGATCTAGTACTTCGGCAGCAAGGACAATCTCTTGATCAGGTCATCACTGAATTCGCCCTCTGCTGCAAGCATCAGGCAAAAGAATGGAACGGCACTGGTATCGCATTGGCGCTCGATCAAGCGGCAAAACGCGATCTCTTTTCGCCACTTTACGCACTTTATCAACAAACCAAACACCTACCCGATTACCACACCATGCTCGAACGTATTGGTGTTTCGATTGTCGATAAGCGCGTCATCCTGAATACCGATGTTGAACTCGCTCGACTCAGACAAGCCATCTCACTCTCACCTAGAAAGTCACCCTAAATGTCGCACTAAATGTCGCACTAAATGTCACCCTGAAAAGTCGCCATTTGAAAACGCTGTGCTATCTTTTGAACTTAAGGAATATTTATTCCAGCTCCAAAAGGATGAGGTATGTGGCTCCGGATATGTGCGGTCTTCACCTATTGTATTTTGAGTTTTTGCCAAAGTCTTACTGCAGCGCCAGCGAGTGAACTCAACAACGATAGCCAACAGTTGAATGACTTGCTTCGAAATGACCTTCTTAGAAAAGCTAGCGTCTATCAGGATCAAGGATACCGCAGCCAAGCAATTGCTCTGCTCCAACAAGCTGATCAGTTAGCCCATCAGCAAGGTACAAACCAGAACGACACAGGGCTACTGCTCGCCCAACTCTACTTCGAACTTGGAGAGTACCCACTCAGCCTGAACATGACGACACGCATTCTTGATCAGCCGCAGACAGATGGCATTCAAGCTCGAGCGCTAAACATCCTTGCTACCGTACAGAGCACTCTTAACAACCCCAAAACTGCAACCAACACTTTCACCGAGGCTTACGCTGCGAGTGTAAAATCTGGTGACAAAGCGATGACGATGACCATCCTCACCAATCATCTCCGTCACGAATTGGATCACAAAAAATCCCACGAGGCGCTTAAAATTGGCCAGCAGCTATTGCCACTATCGAAAACACTGGAAAATCTTGCCGAGGTTGTAGAGATTCAAATCTCAATAGGCGACCTGCTCATCAGACTCGCCGACCAAACGGCGGAACAAAACTACTACCAACACGCTTTAGTCATTCTTCAACAGGCTGAGGCAACGGCAAAAACCCGAAGTCATGTACGACTGCAAAGCTATGCAGTCGGTCACCAGGGTCGGTTGCTGATCAATCAGGGTAAATTGGAAGAAGGTATTCAAAAACTCAGCACTGCAAATTTTCTGGCGTCTACTATTCGCTCGTATGAAAGCGCCTACTTATGGCAATGGCAATTGGCCCGCGCTCATCGTCTACAAGGAAAAACTGACGACGCTATCACTGGATATCAAACTGCGATTACGACTTTGGAGCAGGTCAGAAAGGAACTCATTAATGGCTCCCCTTTTACCTTTCCGCAGAAAATTCAACCGCTCTTCTCTGAACTCTCAGACCTGCTATTGACCGCCGCTAGAGAATCTCAATCCCATAACCATCAGCAGAATTACTTAAAGCAAGTACAGGCCGTACTCGAACAATCCAAATCTGCAGAGCTCCAAGACTATTTCCAAAACGATTGCGTAGTTCCAGATCAGGCAGTGGACTTGAACCGTGTTGATGTCGCCACCGCGGTTATTTACCCGGTCATTCTTGCTGACCGGTTAGAGATACTCGTCAATATCGGCGATCAGGTACATCAATTTGTCCACCAGATTCGAGCCACAGATCTGGAGCGCATGGTCAATGACTTCCGTGACAACCTGCAACGCGATCAAGGTGATGACGAGTACAAGGAAATTGGCGAAGAGCTTTATGAACTCGTTTTCGCAGAAGCGGAATCAGTACTTCAGGAGAAGAATATTGAAACCTTGCTGGTCATACCAGACGGCATTCTAAGAACCATTCCATTTGCTGCCATCTATGATGGTAACGAGTTTATGATTCAGAAGTACGCACTCGCAACGACGCCGGGCATCAGTTTGACCTTACCAAAGCGGCTCGACGTTGCTCAGTCAACGCTCTTCGCAGCCGGTATCTCACATTCTGTTCAGGGGTTTTCGAGCTTGCCGGGGGTGCCGGTTGAGCTCAACAAACTGCAGGAGCGATACGGTGCGGAAGTACTACATAACGAGGAATTTCAACGCACCAGTATCCAGGACCAGCTTGGCTCGGAAGACTATTCCATTGTCCACATTGCCACCCATGGGCACTTTGACAGTAATCCCCAGGAATCCTATCTACTCACCTATGACGACAAGTTGACCTTGGACTTGCTAGAACAAAGTATCGGAAGTCGAAGGCAAAGTGGCAACCCCCTGGAATTGCTGGTGCTCAGTGCTTGCGAAACAGCGGTGGGTGACAACCGGGCAGCACTCGGGCTTGCGGGCGTGGCGCTAAAGGCAGGTGCTAGAAGCGCGATCGCAACACTTTGGCAGATCAGCGACGAGGCGACTGTCCTCATCATCGATAGCTTTTATGAACACACTTCAAGCGAACACCTCAGCAAAGCACAAGCATTACGAATTGCTCAAAATGAACTCATCGACTCCGAGCGCTTCAGCCACCCAACAGATTGGGCACCATTTCTACTCATTGGTAACTGGCTATGAAACCGCTAGCGACTTTCGCGCTTTACTTTCTACTGACCACCGCCGCTTTCGCCGATCACGATTATGTGGTGACAGGTAGTTTTGAATCCGAAGCCAGCGCCTTGAAACAACTTACTCAGGTATCGGTCTGGTTTAACCAACTAAGAGCGACCCGACCAAGCGTGGGCCCACCAACAAACATCGAAGCCAGCGCCAAAATCAACGAGACAACTGTTCAGGGTGAGAAACGATTTCGCGTCACAATAGGTCCTTTCGACAATGCCGCCAGCGCTGAGAAAACCCTGCGCACCGCCAAAAATCAAGGATTCCCTGAAGCCTGGACTTACACCCGCAACTCATCCGCCCAAGCAAGATTGGCAATCCTACCGGGTCAACCAGAAGCGAGCCGGCCTTTAAGCAAACAAAGTAGCGTTGAAATCAAGCGATTTGTTTATGATGCACCCGCACTCGAAACTGAGATTGCCTCCCTACTATTAATGGTGACAGGCAAACCCGTCCCGACATCAGACTTGCTCGCGACAAAAGACAGTATCAATCAGCTATACGTGAAAAACGGCTTCGTCAACACAGGCATGGTCATTCCTGACCAACAGATTCGTAATGGCGAACTCAAATTGGATTTCGTTAGTGGTGAGATTACGGACGTACAAGTTTCGAGCCGCTTACGACAGCAGTATATTGAGAGTCGATTGGAGATAGCCGAACCCTTCAATCTGGTTCAACTCCAGCACTCCCTCAAATTGCTGGAACAAGATCCGTTGGTGTCTCGAATCAACGCAAGAGTGGCACCCGGTAGTAGCCCCGGAGAAGCAGTACTCGCGCTTGAAGTTGAAACCAAGCCAAGGTTTAGCCTAGGGCTCGACGTGGCCAATGATCGCTCACCATCAATTGGCAGTGAAAATGCCAAGCTAACGCTACGCGCCAGCAACCTAAGCGGTTGGGGAGAAACTTATCTGATTGGCTCTTCTGTCACAGAAGGTCTAGACGCGCAGGACGCAAGCATTTACCTGCCACTGACATCAGGTGGGACCAGCCTGCAAATTCAATATGCACTGAGCGATTCGTCTGTTATCGAAGAGCCCTTCAATGAAATTGATGTCGAGAGTGAAACTGAATCTCTCAGTGTGATGCTGAATTTACCCATTCGAAAAACTCTTTCCAGTGAACTATCTCTGCAGCTGACCCTTGAAGCTAGACGAAATCAAACGAGTTTACTTGGGCAACCTTTTTCTTTTTCAGAAGGCGCTATTGATGGCGAAAGTAGGGTCGCCCCCATACGCATCGCAATCTCTTACACAGAACAGAATATCAACGACTCTTTGGCCGCGCGTTTTTCGATTTCGCGCGGCACCTCAAAATTTGACGCGACGAACAACAGCGATCTGCCGGACGGACAGTTCACCAGCTATCTCGCCCAGGTTCAATATTCAAAATTGCTGGCGGAAAATTTCCACGTCACGGCAAAAGTTCTAGCCCAGCATGCCGCTGACCCACTTTTATCTATCGAGAAGTACGCCCTTGGCGGCATCGACACAATACGCGGTTACCGCCAGAACCAGGTTGTTCGGGACGACGCTTATCTGGCATCGCTGGAAGCGCACTATCGGCCCGACCTGCCTGTCTGGATCGACTTAATCGCGTTCGTCGATTGGGGCCGCGGAGAAAATCACGATGATTCTGCAGCTAGCGGAAAGTTAGACCTAGCCAGTATTGGTGTGGGACTGGTCGTCAAGCATTGGCAGAGGCTGAGTCTCGAATTATATCTCGCTCACGGCTTTGATCATTTCACGGCCTCTGAGTATGACTTACAAGATGATGGCATCCATATTCGCCTGGGTTATCACCATGAATTCTAAATCAACGCTCATCATCACAGCGGCGCTGCTGTTGCCTGCCACCGGCTATGCAGAGGTCACACTGGATGGCTCGCTAGGAGCTGGCGGCCCAGGTGATGCCGTAGCAGGCGGTAACGGCTTCACCTACAACATTAGGCCTGAGCTTGGTCAGCGAGCAGGTCCAAACTTGTTTCACAGTTTTGACAAGTTCAATATCGGTTTGGGTGAACAGGCGAACTTCTCCGGTTCCGCCAACATCGACAATGTCGTAAGTCGAGTGACTGGAGGCGAGTCGTCAATCGCAGGCAAGGTAACCTCAAGTATTAGTGGCGCATCCCTTTGGCTGGTTAATCCAGCCGGATTCATATTGACCAATGGCGCGATCGTCGATGTCGATGGTACATTCCACCTATCGACCGCAGATTTTCTCGAGTTTTCCGATGGTGCGCGTTTTATAAGTCACCTCTCCGCCATGTCGACACTGAGTACCAGTTCGATCACGTCTTTCGGTTTTCTCGGGGATAGCCAAGGCGTCATCGCTATTGAGAGCGGCCGCGGGATTCCTGGGGAAGACGAGTCAGCCGGACACAATCTGAACGTCAACGCCGATTTTATCTCCATTCAGAATACTGACCTGCAGGCTCTGGAAATTGACATTCGTATGGGTGACGCAACCTTTGGCGATATTAAGATTGGCTCTAGCCTGCTTGAAACTGTTAGTGGTGGCATTTTTTTTGAGGGCGGAAATGTCTACGCAGTTGATTCCCTCATCACAGCCTCCGGCCAAAATAGCGCGGTGGAAATTCGAGCCAATTCACTGACCCTGGAAGGCATCAACGGCACGAGCGCCATTCGATCAGGAGAACTTGGCGCGAGCGGCGGTGATATCGACATCATTGCAAACAATATTACCCTTTTGAATAATGCTGAACTCTCTACGTCATCCGGTGGCGGACGCGATGGCGGCGATATCCGCCTCGATGCCAAGATGATTCTCATCTCAGACAGTAGTCAGCTCGCATTGTTCGCAGGCACCGGCAGTCGAGCCGGCGACATCATCATCGACACCGCGGACATTCTGATCAAGAACAACAGCAGCCTCAATTCCTCTAGCAAGTTTGAAGGCGCGACAGCGGGATCGATCAAAATCAAAGCCTCGGGCCGATTCGGCATTGAATCTGGCAGCTCGCTACTCGCAGAATCGGACAACGCCGGCATCGGTGGCAGTGTCAGCGTCACCGCGGCAAACATCGTGGTTACCGATCAGGCCACCATTGATGTCCAGTCATTCGGTTCCGGCGACGCTGATCTGGTTGACCTGCGGGCGCTAAGCGGCATCACAATCAGCGCCGGTGCAACGATCAATGCCTCCAGCAGCGGTGCTGGGAACGGCGGTACGGTTCAACTAAGCGCGCCTGACATCACCTTGAATGACGTCGATATCCTCGGCGAAGCAAATGGTTTAGGCAGCGGTGGCGACATCTTGTTTAATGCCACCTCGGTTTCCATCAGCAACGGCTCAAACGTCAACGTTTCTTCAACCTCCGCCCTAGTTAATGCTGGTGATGCCGGTGTCGTCAGCATCAAAGCCGAAACCGTCAGTATTGCCGATACCGAGTTTTTACTGGCCACTCGAGGCGGCGGTGTCGGCGGCGTGCTAAAGATAGTCGCCACCGACATTGACCTTAGCCAAACCTTGATCGCTGCAGAAGCGAACGGCCTGGGGTCTGGCGGAGAAATCATTATGCAGGGCGACACTATCGACTGGCGTGATGTCGCGGTCAATGCCAGCGCTACAGGAGCAGGTGTCGGCGGTGAAATTCTACTGCAAGGTGGCGCCATCACACTGACGAACCCCGACATTAACATTTCCGCAAAAGGGTCGGGCGCCGCTGGCGATCTAATTGCGACCGGTGACAGCTTTGTCGCAACGGGCACGGGCGGTATTTTTGGCGACTCCCGGGGCACCGGAACCGGCGCAGATATTCAATTGCTGACAACGCAAACGAGTCTCTCTGACATTAAAATTACCACCAGCAGCATTGGCGATGGGCAAGCGGGAGAGATTCAGATCTATTCAGCCACCTCCGTCACGATCAACGACGCGATACTAGATTCACAAACACGAGGCGGCGGACTCGGTGGTGACATTGATATTCAAACCACGGACCTGAGCTTGATTGGTTCGGGAGCGGCCAATGTTGCCGCGTTTGGGAGCGGCAATGCGGGCCACATCGAAATCACTGCCGAAACGGTCGCCATTAGTGGCGATGGTGCACTGGTACTAACAGCATCAGGATCTGGCAAAGGCGGAAAACTGTCCCTGAATGCCACCAACGTTACATTATCAGAGAACGCAGAGATCACCGGCAGCGTGTCCCAGGACGCTTTCGGCGACCTATTACAATTCAACACGACATCATTCGTCCTGCAAGACTCCGCTGAGATCGCGTCTAACACGACGGGTTCAGGTACCGGTGGCACGATCGACATCAACACCACAGAATTTCTGATTCAGGATAACGCCAGAATCACAGCAGAAACCGTCTCACCTGGCCAAGGCGGAGCCGGTTTGATCAAAATTGATGCGGCCAGTTTCGTCATGGCTGGCGGCCTTATTATCACCAATACGAAGAGCGCTGGTGTAGGCGGAACTGTTGACGTTCTGGCGGATACCATTCGTATCGAAAATGGCGGTGCCATCAAAAGTGATTCTTTAGAAAGTGGCGATGGCGGCGCGATCATTTTGACTGCACGCAATTCGTTTAGCCTAGGCAACGCCGATATTGAGGCTGTGACTCGTGGCAGCGGTACCGGCGGTCTCATTCAGATCCAGGCACCTGAAATAGACCTTGGACGGAATGGCGTGATCAACATCTCCGCCCTGAGCGGCACGGGTGATGCTGGGGAGCTGGACATCACAAGCACTCGCCTTACACTCGACAACAGCGCGATCGCAACCGCTACCTTTACCGAGGGAGATGCTGGACATGTCAACCTGGCGGCAGACACAATTACAGCGATCAATGCCAATATTCAAGGCGAAACCCGCGGCGCTGGCGAGGGTGCCAACATCACTCTATTGGCAACGGATATTGCTTTAACCAGTACCATCGTCAACAGTTCAACCGAGGGCACGGGTGTCGGCGGCATTATTCGATTTAATGGAGATACCATTGTTATCGACAATCGCAGCGCCATCGAAAGTGATTCGTTACGCAGTGGCGATGGCGGCGCCATCATTTTGAACGCAACTGATTCGTTTAGTCTCAGCAACGCCCGCATCGAGGCTGAAACGAAAGGCAGTGGTCTCGGCGGCCTAATCCAGATCAATGCGCAGGATGTCACCCTCGACCAGAAAGGCGTGATCAATATCACTGCACGGAGCGGCACGGGTGATGCTGGGGAACTGGACATCACGGCTACTCGTCTGACACTCGACAACAGCACGATCGCAACCGGAACCTTTACTGACGGTAATGCCGGTATTGTCACCTTGACGGCAGACACCATCACCGCCATCGACGCCGATATTAAGGGCGAAACTTTTGCCAATGGCGAAGGTGCCGACATTGAGCTATCGGCAACAGATATTGCTTTAACAGGGACCCTCATCAATAGCTCAACGGAAGGTGCCGGCGAAGGGGGTATTATCCGATTTATTAGCGATACCATTCTGATCGAAAATCGCAGCGCCATCGAAAGTGATTCGGTGGACGATGGGGATGGTGGGCAAATTATTTTGACCGCACGCAATTCCTTTAGCTTAAGCGACGCGCTCATTGAGGCTGAAGCGAAAGGCAGCGGTGCCGGCGGCCTAATAGAGATTCAGGCGCCCGACATAACCCTTGGCCAGGATGGCGAGATCAACATCTCTGCAGTGAGTGGCACTGGTAATGCTGGGGAACTAATCATCACAGCTCAGCGCCTGACGCTCGACAACAGTGTGATCGCAACTGAAACCTTGACCGATGGCGATGCCGGACAAGTTATCCTGACGGCAGACACGATTACTGCTGCCAACGCACTAATTGAAGGAGAAACATTTGGCAATGGCGAAGGTGCCGACATTGAGCTAGTGGCATCAAACATCGCGTTAACAGGGACAAGGATTAACAGTTCAACTGAAGGTCCTGGCGAGGGCGGTATTATTCGCTTAAGCGGCGACACTGTCTTGATAGATGGGTCTACCATTATTGCTGAAACCGGAGGCAGCGGTAGAGGTGGCAGCATTTTTATCGCTGCAGACCAGTTGGACATCCTCAATCAAGGCAACCTCAACGGTCGGTCTAGCGGCGGCAGCGGCGACGCTGGCAGTATTTCGATCGCCACCAACGAACTAAACATTTACGATGGCGTAATCACCTTAGTCACCAATACCGCGGGAGCCGGTGGCGACCTCATTATTGCGACTAAAACATTCCTACTGGACAATTCAACCTTAAGTGCGTCCGCTAACGGTAATGGCGATGCGGGTCGAATTGAGATTATAGCGACCGCAGGAGCGCTTCAGAACAGCACTAACATCAGTTCAGATACCACTGGCAATGGTGTCGGCGGCGACATTTTGATAACGTCAGACGCTCTCGATATTTTTTCCGAGGCGACCATTTCCTCATCGGCTACAGGTCTAAGCAACGCGGGTGATGTCACCCTGCTGGTACCGGACACTTTGCAGATCGTCGGCGGCGCGATTCAGACAACTTCAGCGCTGAGTGGTGGCGGCAGCATCGTTATTCAGACAAAAAATCGAATTCGAATTGATCAAAGCACGATTTCTGCTTCGGCCAACGGCGTGACAGCCGATAGCGGCGGCGGCAACATTAGCATCGATCCTGAGCTGTTTACCCTTCGCCAGAGCCAGATTGTCGCACAGGCCAATGCAGGCACCGGTGGCAATATCGATCTGGTGGCGAATAACTTCGTGGCCGACACAGAAACCTTGATCTCAGCTTCGTCTCAGCGCGGCATCGACGGCACAGTAGAAATCGAATCACCGAACCAGGCCGTGAACCCTATCAGCGCAGATCTCAACACAGGTTTCCAAGCGCTGCCGGAGTTCATTTCAAATAACTGCACATCAGCGGGCTTGCCAGATCGAAGCTATTTAGTCGTCGACAACATGCACCCCGTAAGACGTGACCCGGCCGACTATCTTCCAGCACCGTTGCAAATGCCATCGCAGCATGCATCGGCCACCGCTTATACAGACGTCATGGCAGGCACACCTCTGCTAGCTGCTTCT
>JBNMQM010000065.1:0-24159 GCA_051278195.1 Candidatus Azotimanducaceae bacterium | reverse complement strand
TTGGGTCACAGTGACCTTTCGACGACTCAAATCTACACGCATGTTGCGCAACAGAGATTGAAATCTCTGCATCAGGTGCATCACCCCAGGGGCTAGTCATTGCGCCCAGATCGCCATCTGTCTGGAATTATTCACCACCGAGGCCGGTCTGTAATTGCAACGGCATGCCCGTTCATGCAAAGTCCCTTATCATCAATGCGGTCCGGTCCAAATCATGACAATCTTCAAGAGCTTCTCTAGGTTCACTTTATTTGTTCTGTTCGTGAGCACATTTTCTAGTGCTGTCATGGCGGCTGAAGATAAAGCTGCTGAACTGATACGCGAGCGGCTGTTAGCAGCGCGACCTGATATACCTATTTTGGATATTCAACCGGCGCAAATTCCTGGTTTTTATGACGTCTATTTGCCCGCGGGCCAAGTGTTGCATTTCACGGCAGACGGCAAGCATTTTTATACGGGTGACCTCTACGGTGTGACCGATCAGCTTGTCAATCTGACGGAAAGTAGCCGATCTGTTCAACGTAAGAAAGTAGTCGATAGCATCGATGAATCAGAGATGGTGGTTTTCTCGCCGCCACAAGGGCGTGTTAAAGCCACGATCACAGTATTTACCGATATCGATTGTGTGTTTTGCCGCAAACTTCATGATGAAGTACCGGAACTCAATCGTCTCGGTATTGCGGTAAGGTATCTTGCTTATCCGCGGTCTGGGCCCAATACGCCAAGTTACGATAAGCTGGTTTCAGCTTGGTGTGCTGAGAATCCGAAGATGGCATTGACCAGAGCTAAGGCCGGTCAAGATATCCCCCCGGCATCCTGCGAAAACCCCGTTACCGCCCAATATGAACTGGGTGGACGCTTAGGTATTAATTCGACACCTTCAATGATCTACGAAGATGGAACTCTCGCTCGCGGTTATATGCCAGCAGCAGAATTGGCGGATGCGCTCGGTATTTTGTAGCTGCCAAACTTCGGACCCATCTAACATCTAGATCAAGGCGCAGCAACGACTTGCGCGATTGTGCTAATATCTGCCGTTTATCGGTCGGTTCATGGTGAATCGGCTGGCAGCCGGACAGAATTTGAATAATCCACGCCGTGCAGAGCGTCTTTACGATCTTGAAATCAGGAGAAACCTGACTCGCAATTACGTGCCGTTGCTATTTCACGGCATGCTCGGTCAAACGGGGTTTCGACTGGTTAATGCCCCCACGTTTCTGCCCGCCTACATTCTGATGTTGTCGGACGGCTCCGACATCATGGTCGGGCTGGCGCTCTCGTTGCAGGCTCTCGGCATGGTGCTGACTCCCATGTTTGGTGCGACCCTTATTGAGCATCGCAAGCGTGTTCTACCGATTGGCTTTTTGGCGGGCGGAGCGATGCGCGGATCTGTGTTATTGATCGCGTTGTCAGGATTTTTTCTGGAAGGTCAGGCCACCCTTTACGCCATTCTGTTCAGTCTGCTGCTGCTGGGGATGTTTTCTGGTATTCAGGGCGTGATCTTCAACTTTCTGAATTCCAAAGTGATTCCGGTCAATCGGCGTGGCAGGTTGACTGGGATGCGTAATTTCTTGGCCGGGATCATCTCTGCTGGAGTTGCCTGGGCCGGTGGCCATTACCTGATTGGAGAGGTGCCCACCGCCGAGGGTTATTCCTGGACCTTTGTGTTGGCGTTTGTGCTCACCACAACCGGGCTCTTGATGTTACTTGCAATCAAAGAGCCAGAACCGCCGACCGTCAAAGCCAAACAATCACTCTGGGGGCGATTGGGTGAGGTGCCAGAACTGCTGCGCAATGACGCGGCATTTACCCGCTATTTTCTGGCGCGTTCCGTGGCCACCATGGGTCGAATGGCGATGCCGTTCTACATCCTATATGCCGGCCAAAGTATTGGCCTGAGCGGCCCGACGCTCGGCACACTCACCGTCGCATTTACCATTTCAGGAACGATATCGAACCTGATCTGGGGCGCGATTGCCGACAAAAAAGGCTTTCGATTGACCTTCCTCATGTCCATTGCGCTCTGGATAGCCTCGACTATCTTGCTGATGTTTGCCGACACGCTGCTACTCACAACCATCGTGTTCATCGGTATCGGTGCCGCGTTTCAGGGCTTCCAGAATTCATCAATGAACCTCACCCTGGAATTCGGTGATCGCGATAACCTGCCCGTCCGAATTGCTATTGCCAACACCGCGTCAGAAGTCGCCGGCACCATTGGCCCGCTGCTCGGCGGCCTGCTGGCAGCGCTGCTGGGATACGAGTCAGTCTTTATGGTCTCAATCCTGTTTCTGGTAGTAGGCGGACTGGTGGTGCGAATCTACGTACCAGAGCCCCGATACGGCAAGTAGCTGATTCGCCAGTGGCGAACTACGGAGCAAAACAGCGATTCTCTTTGAGCGAACCGAAAAGCGCTCGCTTAAGCCGCGAGCCGTCCAACATGTCATCAGCAAAAGCTGTGATCACCCTTTAAGCGAACTTTCAAAAGCACAATGAAGCGATGGCTAGAGTTTAGGTAATCTTCCAAGATAACTAGCGTAACGTGGCGAGCGCGCTTTGGGGAAGCATCAAGGCGCCCGTGGACCCGCAGTTATAGCATCGGTAAGCTTGCTGACATGACTAGCGGGGCAAAGTGCGTTCTCCGCCTGCAGCGGTGCTCTTTAGTGGCCGCCCCTGCTTAGTAGCGACTATGACCACTAGTGGCTGGTCCTGATAGCAGTCCCGCTCAAAATTCCGTAGTATGGCCGCTTTGCTAATTAGGCCTAAATAAGGCCACCGCTGGACCAACAAAATGGATGATTTTCCCCGAATAAAACGGCTACCGCCCTATATCTTTAGTATTACCGACGCGCTTAAACAAGAAGCGCGAAGTCGTGGTGAAGATATCATCGACTTCGGTATGGGTAACCCTGACCAAGAAACGCCCAAACACATTGTCGATAAATTAATCGAAACAGTGAAGCGTGGCGATACCCATCGTTACTCGCAATCCAAAGGTATACCTCGACTTCGCAGTGCCATTTGTAACTGGTACAAAGACCGTTTCGATGTAGACCTGGATCCCGAGAGTGAAGCCATTGTCACCCTAGGCTCCAAAGAAGGCATTGCCCACCTGGCTATGGCGATCTTGAGCTCAGGAGACACAGTGTTGGTGCCTAACCCGTCCTATCCCGTGCACCCTTACGGATTTGTCATCGCCGATGCCGACGTGCGCCATGTGCCGATTACCCAGGGTGGCGATTTTTTTGCTGAACTGGAAATCGCCATTAATAACACCTGGCCGAAACCCAAAGTGCTTGTGATTAATTTTCCAAGTAACCCAACGACTCAATGCGTCGAACTGGAGTTCTTCGAGAAAGTGGTCGCGATAGCGAAAGAACATAAGATCTGGGTCGTTCAAGATCTGGCATATGCAGACATCGTGTTTGATGGTTATAAAGTCCCGTCAATTTTGCAGGTACCGGGCGCGAAAGACATCGCGGTTGAATTTTTCACACTATCTAAAAGCTACAACATGCCGGGCTGGCGAATTGGTTTTTGCGTGGGAAATCCAACGCTTGTGGGGGCGCTGGCTCGCATAAAATCCTATCTAGACTACGGCATGTTTACGCCAGTTCAGGTTGCCGCGATTGAGGCCTTGGAGGGCGACCAGAGTTGCGTCGCTGAAATTCGTGACATGTACCAAAATCGCCGCGATGTGCTGTGTGATGGTTTGATTGCAGCTGGCTGGCACGTCGAAAAGCCCAAGGCTACGATGTTTGTCTGGGCTAAGATTCCTGAACAATTTCAGAGCATGGGTTCGCTTGAGTTCGCCAAGTTTCTATTGAAAGAAGCCAAGGTGGCGGTCTCGCCTGGTATTGGTTTCGGACAATATGGTGACGATCATGTGCGTTTTTCTTTGATCGAAAATGAACATCGAACCCGACAAGCGCTACGTGGTATCAAACAGATGTTTAAGAATGCGAGTCCCAGCGCTTCATAAGCGACTTTATAAGTCATTTAATAAGTCATTTAATAAGTCATTTAATAATAAGCGCAGACAAATTTAAAAAAGGAGTAAAACGTGCGGGAAGTTCGAATCGGCATTTGTGGTTTAGGTACGGTCGGTTCCGGCACGTTTAACCTGATTCATAAAAACTCAGCAGAGATCGCGCGTAAGACAGGGGCGTTGCTGAGTGTCGTTCACGTCGGTTGTCGGCGTGACAATCCCGACAGTGACCTCAGTCAAACAACCGTAAGTCGAGATGTGTTTGCGGTTGTACAAGACCCGGCTGTCGACATTGTGCTCGAGTTAATGGGGGGCACGGATACCGCCAAAGAACTGGTTGAACAGGCGATTGATAACGGTAAACACGTAGTGACGGCCAATAAAGCGCTCATTGCCTTGCATGGTATGGAGCTGATGCAGCGCGCTGAAAAAAATAACGTTTGTCTAAGGTTTGAAGCTGCCATCGCTGGCGGTATTCCCATTGTGAAAGCACTCACCGAAGGCCTGGCAGGCAACCAAATATTGTTTGTTGCGGGGATTATTAACGGTACCACCAACTACATTTTGACTGAAATGGAAAAGGCCGGAAATCGCGACTTTTCAGACGTGTTAGTGGAAGCTCAGGCGCTTGGATATGCTGAGGCTGATCCAACCTTTGACGTAGAAGGGATCGACGCTGCGCACAAGCTGACGATTTTGTCGTCGATGGCATTTGGTGTGCCGCTAAATTTCGCAGCGATGTATACCGAAGGAATCTCCGCCGTCACCTCTGCGGATATCAAGTATGCAGCCGAACTGGGCTATCGAATTAAACACCTAGGTATTACCCGAAAAACAGCTCAGGGTATTGAAATCAGGGTACATCCTACGTTGATCAAAAAAGACGCTATGTTGGCCCAGGTGAATGGTGTCATGAATGCTGTGCTGGTCGGCAGCGATGCGGCGGGTGAAACGATGTATGTAGGAGCAGGTGCTGGTGCTGGGCCGACTGCGTCATCGGTGCTGACAGACGTTGTCACGATTATCCAAGAAAGCTCTAACACTGGCCTCGGTTATCAGTTGGATCAAATTCAAACCCTACCGATGCTAGCCATGGATGACGTGATCTCAGCGTACTATTTGCGCCTGCGCGTGTTAGACGTTCCGGGTGTTTTGGCTCGTGTTTCAACAATATTGAGTCAGCGCGATATCAGCATAGAGTCTCTGATCCAGAAGGACGTTCGTGATGGCGAAGTGCCGATTGTGATCATTACTAATGAAGTTCAAGAACGAGACCTGAACCAGGCAATCAGCGAAATTGAAGCGATGGATCAAATCAAAGGTAAGGTGGCAAGAATTCGTGTTGAAAATATCTAATGGCTAAAGAAATTCGGCGGCGACTTGTTTCTCAGACACTTGAGGGCGTAGCACCTCTATTGTCTCGCTTGTTCGTCGCGCGAGGCATTACTTCAGCCGCAGAAATGGATTTGAGTCTTAAGCATCTTCTGCCTCCCACCGATCTAAAAGGCATCGTCGCTGCCGCTGAACTGGCTGGACAAATTATTCGCGCTGGCAAAAAAATTCTCATTTTGGGCGACTTTGATGCTGATGGTGCGACAAGTTGTGTGCTGATGGTTCATGGCCTGCGCGCCTTGGGTGCTACCCAGGTGGACTACCTTGTACCCAATCGATTCGAGTTCGGTTATGGCCTCACACCGGAGATCGTCGATGTCGCGAAACTGCGGGAGCCCCATCTCATTATTACCGTCGATAACGGTATTTCTAGTCATGAAGGCGTGGATCATGCACGTTCGCTGGGGATTCAAACGCTCATCACGGATCATCATTTAGCCCCAGAAACACTCCCGGCTGCTGATGTGATTCTAAATCCCAATCAACCTGGCTGTGACTTCAAAAGCAAGAATCTGGCAGGCGTGGGTGTCGCTTTTTATCTCCTGTCAGCAATTCGCCAGAATCTCGCCGACGCCAACTGGTTCCAAGATCGAAAAATGCCCGTTTTGGCCGATTATCTGGATTTGGTTGCCCTCGGTACAATTGCCGATGTGGTACCAATGGATCGCAACAACAGGATTTTGGTCAACGAGGGGCTGCGCCGCATCCGGGCAGGAAAATGCCGCTCTGGTATTAAGGCATTACTGCATTTGTCCGGCCATCGATTTGAGACGGTGACATCCCAAGACCTGGCGTTTTTTGTTGCGCCCCGATTAAACGCAGCTGGGCGCCTTGAAGACATTTCTCTTGGTATTGAATGCTTGCTCTCTGAAGACGAATCCACGGCGACAGAACTTGCCGCCCAACTGGATAGGCTTAATGCGGAGCGTCGAGAAATAGAGCATGAAATGAAGCAGCAGGCCTTGCAAAGTTTAGTCGACACTCATGTCGAGGAGTCCTGTCAGGTCGGCATCACACTTTATGACGACGCTTGGCATCAGGGCGTCGTAGGGATTGTCGCGGCTCGGATCAAAGATAGGCTCCATCGCCCAGTGGTTGCCTTTGCCAAAGTCTCCGATACCGAGCTCAAAGGTTCTGCTCGATCTATTCAAGGTCTACATATTCGAGATGCCTTTGCCGCGATAGCCGCAAAGCATCCTGGTTTACTGGTCAAGTTCGGTGGTCATGCCATGGCGGCAGGCCTAACGCTTAACGCGCCGGATCTAGCTCGATTTCAAGCTGCATTTGATGAAGAAGCCAGACGTTGGCTGAGCGATGATGATCTCACCGCCACAGTGATTACCGATGGCGAGTTGCAGGAACCTCTAACGGTTGAACTGGGTCGCGGTTTGGGTTTGGCGTGTCCCTGGGGGCAGGGGTTTCCAGAACCTGTCTTTGACGGCGAGTTTGAAATTATCTCCCAGCGGATTGTGGGCGGGCGGCATTTGAAAATGAAAGTTCGGCCGGTGGAACGAGAAGAACTCATCGACGCGATCGCGTTTGGGTACGACACCACTGTTGAAGGTCGTTTTAGGCGGATTGCTTATCGCATCGGCATCAACGAGTATCGCGGCCAAGAAACCGCACAGATCGTCGTGGATTGCCTCGACGTGAGCGGCATTACAAACTAGCCAACGGTTACGAATGCGCGCTGATCGTGTCCGTCAAGGCCTGAACCAGTTCATCAATCTCATCGATGCTGATTGTCAGCGGTGGTGAGATGGCGAGTGCGCCAATGCTGGGAAGCGGCCGCACAATGACACCCTTTGCTCGCATTGCAGCGGCAATCTGATGGGGTATCTTAAGCGTTGGGTCATGTAATTCACGGCGACCTTTATCCGCAACAAGCTGTACGGCCGCAAGAAGTCCTTTGCCGCGTACCTCACCGACCATTGGCAGATTCAATAGGCTTTGGAGCTGTTCATGTAAGTAGTCGCCCATCTCTTTGGCCCGGGGTACCAGAGCTTCCCGTTCGTGAATATCCAAATTCGCTAGGGCCACAGCCGCGCCCACAGGATGGCCGCTGTAAGTGTAGCCGTGGGAAAAAGCGCCGAGTTTTTCAGACCCCGTTTTTAATACTTGCCAAATTTCCTGGCTGATAAAAGCGGCGGACATTGGAAAGTAACCACTCGTCAGTGCTTTTGCAGAGGCAATCATGTCTGGCTCGATGCCAAAAGCACTTGACGCGAACCATTCCCCAGTTCGGCCGTAGCCCGTGATCACTTCATCGGCGACAAGCAAAATATCGTTTGCTGTGAGCAACGTGCGGAGTTTCGGAAAATAACCTTCGGGCGGTACGATGACACCGCCAGCACCCTGGATAGGTTCGGCAAAAAATGCCGCTATGGTATCCGCGCCTTCTCGCTCAATCAGTGCTTCTATGTTGCCGATCATGCGATCACAAAATGCTTCCTCGGACTCGCCTTCTAATGCCTTTGAGTAATAGTGCGGGCAGTCCGTGTGAAGTACAAAATCGAGTGGAATTGGAAAGTCTTTGTGAAAAGCCGGCAATCCCGTCAGGCTCGCGGTGCTGATCGAGGTTCCGTGATAGGCTTGCTGTCTTGAAATGATTTTGATCTTGTTAGTTTTGCCCTGCAGAAAGTGGTAGTGCCAAGCGATCTTGATGATGGTGTCATTGCAATCGCTGCCAGAGTTACCAAAAAATACCTTGGTCAGGTGAGGTGGTGAAAGCTCAATGAGCTTTGCTGCTAGTTCTACCTGCCAGGGGTTCGACGCATTGGCAAACGTATGGTAGTAACCCAACTGCGTGGCAGCTTCTTGCATGGCGCTTGCCAGCTCCTTTCGTCCATAGCCGACATTGACGCACCAGAGGCCTGCTACGGTATCGAGTAGCGAGTTGCCTTCCGCATCGGTGATACGACAACCGCTGGCAGAGGTGATCATTTGCGGACCGTTTTCGAGCAACTGAGTGATAGAAGAGGCGGGGTGTAATAACACCTCTGCATCTTGTTGGATCAATGTCTGGATGTCTGGTGTCTGCTTCAAGGACGTCACGAGTGGTTGTGCTTTGACGATGAGTCTACCTGTTGCAGAATGGCAATGACACAGAAGGAAACACCGAGATGCTGTTGATGAGACCCGTGACTATGGGTGATGTAGATGACCTTGCACGACTTGCATCGATTGCGGGCGAGGGGATGACATCTCTGCCAGAAGACCGAGAAGCTCTGACCGGCAACGTGGCGGCGGCGGTCGCATCTTTTGAGCGAACTTTGCCTGATCCTAATGATTATTTTTTGTTGGTATTGGAAGATACCGAAACACAGCAAGTGGTGGGTACCTCCGCGGTTTATGCCCGCACCGGCAGCCGTCAGGCGTTCTATGCCTATCGCATTATGTCCGTGACGCATTACTCCCATTCCATTGATAAAGAAATACGTAGTCGATTGCTGCACCTGACCAATGACTATACCGATTTTTCAGAAATGGGTACCTTGTTCCTGGACCCCGAATATCGCGGCAACGGCCATTGGTTGTCTCGCAGTCGGTATTTGTTAATGGCTCAGTTCCCGGAACGCTTCGCCGTTGATGTGATTGCTGAACTGCGGGGTTGGTTTGATGAGTCTGGCGTTAGCCCTTTTTGGGAAGCGCTCGGGGCTAAATTTTTCCAAATGTCTTATGCAGAAGCAGATAAGTTAAGTGGTACAGGTTCTAACCAGTTTATTACCGAGTTGATGCCGAAGTATCCTATCTATACCAACCTGTTGCCGGCAGAGGCAGAGGCGGTAATGGGCAAGCCGCACAACGCGACTCGTCGCGCCATGGAAATGTTGTTGGAGGAAGGCTTTCAGTACGAAAATCTCATTGATGTCTTTGACGGTGGTCCGTTGGTTCGGGTCTGTGTTGCGCAGATTCGTAGTGTGCAACAGGCTGTTTCCGGAGTCGCTAAAGCCTCGGAAAAATTGCCTGAAAACAAGATGTTGATCGCCAATCGAAGCTTGGCCAATTTTCGCATCGTCTTTGATGACGCGCGGCTGAAAGGGGAGACCATTGGATTGAGCCCTGCTGCGCTTGCCGCACTGCAAATTTCTGATGGCGGTGACGTAATCGCCATACCAGGTAAGCTTGGCAAGAAAACGTAGTTGAGGACGGAGAGAAGACGGTTTAGAGGTTATTAAAGAAGCCATTTGAGAAGTTTTATGAACAGCTATGAAGTGAATTTTGATGGTCTGATCGGACCGACGCACAACTACAGTGGCTTGTCCCACGGTAACCTTGCCAGTCAGTCCCATGCGGCGATGGTGTCATTCCCCAAAGCGGCTGCATTGCAGGGTATCGGTAAGATGCGTTCGCTCATTCGGCTTGGGTACCAGCAAGGTTTTTTTCTACCCCATGTTCGGCCAGATTTAGGTGTGTTACGTCAATTGGGTTTCTCGGGTAGCCCGTTGCAAGTGCTAGAAAAAGTGTCGGCAGAAGCGCCACAGCTGTTAAGTATGGTCTATAGCGCTTCTAGCATGTGGGCGGCGAATGCTGCGACGGTGACGCCCTCTGCGGACGCCGCGGACAACAAGGTGCACTTTACAGCCGCTAACCTCGTCACCACCGTCCACCGTGCTATCGAGTGCCATCAAACGACGCATTGTTTGTCGACGGTGTTTGCCGACACTGACCACTTTGAAATTCATGGTCCAATAACCGCGCATCCTGCCTTTGGTGACGAAGGTGCGGCAAATCATAATCGTCTATGTGGCGCTTACGGTAACAAGGGTGTTGGACTATTTGTTCATGGCGACGGTGATGGTCTTCTAGCACCCACTCTGTTTCCGGCCCGGCAAACCCTTGAAGCAAGCCGCGCAGTTGCGAGGCAGCATGGTGTGACAGACGACAGCGTCTTTTTGCAACAGAATCCGGCTGCGATTGATGGCGGTGCATTCCACAATGATGTGGTGGCAGTTTCGAATGGCCCGGTACTGTTTTATCACGAGGCGGCGTTCGTATCGGCGTCAGCAAGTGAAGCGTTTACACAAATCAAATCTAAGGTACCGAACTTTAAGCCAATTTGTGTGCCAGCCGTTGATGTGAGTCTTGACGATGCCATTCGCTCCTACCTGTTCAATAGCCAATTACTTGCTTCACCGAATGGTGAGATGTCTGTAATGACACTCATCGCCCCGCTCGAATGTCAGGAAATCGAGTCTGTTCGCAACTTTCTGCAAAGATTGTCCCGGGATGAATCGCAACCCATTCGGGACGTGGTGTTTGTGGATGTTAGGCAGAGTATGAGTAATGGTGGTGGACCGGCCTGTCTGCGCTTACGGGTGGTACTGAATGACGCTGAGCTAGCGGCGGTCGATCAGCGTTTTATCGCCACGGATTCGGTTCTAGATGCGTTAGAAGAATGGGTTAACTCATTCTATCGGGATGAATTGCATCCCAATGACCTTAAAGACTCGGTGTTTATGGAAGAGAGTTTGCGAGCATTGAAAGCACTGGAAGTGGCGATTGGGGTGCCGGGTTTTTACCGGTTCTAATTGCTAATTTAAAAGCGTCAGTTGATTTGCTGAGGTCGTGGTCCCATAGCCAAATCTGAGTATCATGCGCTGCACTGCTAGTTTTGCTTATTTGCGTGTTTCTGGTTTTTTCGTCACCGCTGGCCCGGTCCTCGGATCAACCTTTTTGGCCAAAAACGACTTATGATCCCGCTATTCCAAGCTTGCAATCGGCATTGGGTCACGACCATGGTAAGAAAATCACGTCGTCTGCCCAGACGATCACGTACTTAGATGCGCTGGTCGCTGCTGCGCCGGAACGAACTCGATTGGTGCAGTATGCCACGACCTGGGAAGGCCGGCCGCTGGTGTATCTAGTGATCTCGAGCAAAGCCAATATGGCGCAATTCGAAGCGACTCAGCAGCGCATGCAAACACTGGTAGACCCGCGTCTTTATGACGCTGCAACAGCGAGCCTCGCTGTTGCAGCAGACAATACCTGTTAGCTGGTTACCCTATGGCGTGCACGGTGATGAAATTTCCTCAACGGATGCCTCGCTATTGGTGATATACCATTTGCTGCCGGGCAAAGATGACGCCACCGCCGACAAGATTCTAGCGGACTCAATTATAGTGATCGATCCGTCTCAAAACCCAGATGGTCGAGCGTGTTGTGTGCATCACTTCCAGCAGAATCTGGGGCTTGAGCCCTTCAATCCGTTTATTTCGGCCCGGCAGATCGAAAATCTAGACCTTTACGGGAAAGGTAGCTCGAAAGCGTCCGATAGGGTTAACTTTGACTACTTTACGCGTGAAGCTTTTAGTATCCACTTCCCGGGGTACGGTGATACCTGGCCAGCTTTTCAAGATGCTATCGGTTTGGCGTTTGAGATGGCGACTGCTCGGGGCCTGGTTCAGCGTAAAGATACCGGTGAACTCGTCACTTATCGAGCGGCAGCGCTGAGCTATGAACAGCACTGCATTTTTTCTAAGGGTGACAAAAGCCTATAGCGTAAGTTGGCGGACAAGCTCACGGCCCAAGGCGTTGAAGTCCATACCTTGGATGCTCAGACGCGCGCCTGCGGTCAACCTCACCCTGCGGGGAGCTATTTGGTTAAGGCCGGCCAGCCTGCCGGGCACCTTGCGCGGGCTTTGCTTGATATTGATAGTCCTATTCGCGAAAAATTTAGCAGGCGCAAGAACGCAAAAGAACCCAGAGAATTCAAGTGGACCTCTATGATGTGTTGGCCTGGTCAATGCCGGGACTCTACGGATTGGATGTTGAAATATGTGAACGGGCGCTAGATAGCCTCGCAGCCTATGAGCCTGGCAGTCAAACCAATGTGGCGCCGTCGCGCGCTACTTTTGCCTCGGTGACTCCTAATGATACCTCGGCGTTTAGGCAATTTTTGGCAGCTATCGTATTTTGATGTACTGATTGTTCCCGATGGTGGAGACTATGCGGCGGTACTCGGCGACTATGGCATGGACAACCTAAAGGCCTGGGTCGACAACGGCGGTGTTTTGATTACGGCAGGCTCGGCTCCCACCTATTACTGGAAGAGGGGTTTGGGTTTTTACAAACGCAATTAGAAGCCAATATAGAGGCTGATTTCTCTGAAGAAGGAGCGGGTCTTGTGCCCGCAAGCACGATTGACCAGGTTCATTGGTTAGCCGCTGGTGTAGGAGATAGTATTGATTTGGTGCTTGATGGTAGTGATATTTATACGCCGTTGAAGCATGGTAGCAACACGAATGTCGTGCACTACGCTGCCGCAGACGAATTACTATACGGTGGTTATCTTTGGCAAGAAAATCGCGATCAACTGGCATTTAGGCCCGCGGTGATGGCACGCAGTATGGGTGCCGGTGAAGTTTCGCCTTTACCACTGACCCAGCGTATCGTGGTTCATGGATGGTATGCACGTGATGCTGGGCAATGCGATTTTTAAGGCGCCATCGAGATAGAAGTTAGACGTTCAGTACAAAAAATAACAAGTTAAAAAAGGGGAATAGAATGCAAATAACACCATCGGGACAAGCTTGTGGTGCGGCGGTTACTGGCGTGGATCTAACTGAGCCACTATCGCCACATCAAGTCGCTGAAATCCGCGCCGGCTGGTTGACTCATCACGTGTTGTCGTTCCCGGACCAGTCGATGACAGATGATGATCTAGAACGGTATTCAGGCTACTTTGGTGGTTTTGGCGACGATCCGTTTATTGCGCCTATAGATGGCCGCCAACATGTGATTGCGGTGAGTCGATCTGCAAATGAAACCGCACCGCTGTTTGCAGAAACCTGGCACTCAGACTGGAGTTTTCAAACAACACCGCCAGCCGCGACCTGTCTGTTTGGCATCACTATTCCCCCGGTCGGTGGTGATACCTTTTTTGCAGACCAGCATAAAGCCTTGGCTCTGCTGCCGGCTGCGCTTCGGGCAAAGCTTGAGGGTAAGCAGGCGATTCATTCAGCGGTAGGTGCTTATGCACCCGACGGTTTTTACGGCGAGGAAGATAAAGCCTCTGATCGAAGTATGGATATTCGTCCTTCCGAAGAAGCGCGCGGCACCCACCTCCACCCCTTTATTCGCAATCATCCAGAAACTGGCGAACAAGGTTTGTTTAGTTGCCTTGGTTATATCATCGGTATCGAAGGCATGTCTCAAGAAGCCGCGATGGAACTGCTGCGTGAAGTCTATGAGTATCAAGGCCATGACGACGTGGTTTACCGGCACAAGTGGCAAAAGGATATGTTGGTGATGTGGGATAATCGCTCGGTATTACACCATGCGAGCGGTGGCTACGAGGGTCATGATCGTTTGTTACACCGAACCACCATCGCCGGTTAAGCTTGCGCCAATGTTGAGCATTTCAGGGTTTTTGAGCTATTGTCATGCCGAAAATAGTCAAGTAGGGCTAAAAGACTTATAATTTGGCCGTGCTTTACGACCAAATCATCCAACTTCGCTTCCAATTTATGGGTACCTTAATGAAATTTAAGAGAACAGTCCTAGCGGTTGCTATGGCATCGCTTTTACCGGTATCTGGCTTTGCAGCCGAATACGAACTAGAAGAAGTGATTGTCACCGCGCAAAAACGCGCGCAGTCACTAAAAGATATTCCGGCATCGGTCACAGCGATTTCAGCTGAGCGAATCGAAGATCTGCTGAGTGGCGGCGAAAACATTCGTGCGCTGGCGGCACGCGCACCGAGTTTAAATATCGAATCTTCCAACGGTCGCCAGTCGCCTCGTTTTTATATTCGCGGAATTGGTAACTACGACTTTGATGTCAATGCTACGCAGCCTGTCTCTATGATCTTGGACGAGGTGGCGCTTGAAAACTCTGTCCTAAAAAGCATGCCCCTATTCGACGTGGCACAAGTCGAAGTGCTGGCGGGGCCGCAAGGCACGCTATTTGGTAGAAGTACTACTGCCGGCGTCGTTAAGATCGACACCATTAAGCCGAGCCATGAAACCAGCGGTTACTTGAGTGGTGGTTTTGGTAGCAGAAACACCTACAATCTAACCGGCGCAGTGGGTGGTAGTTTGTCGGATACTGTGGCCGCTCGGGTGGCAATCAATTATCTGGATCGAGATGCCTGGATTGATAATACGGTAACGGGAGATGACTTTGGTGGGTTTGATGAGCTGAGTTATCGCGTTCAGTTCTTACTCACGCCTAATGAGCAACTCTCTACTCTCATCAAGTTACATGGCTTTCACCAGGAAGGTGATATGCCTCAGGTATTTTACGCCAATGCCTTTACCCCAGGTGTTGAAGGTTTGCGCTCTGGTTTTGATGAAGAAACCGTTTCCCACGATGCACCCGCAAATTTTGACTTAGATCAGTTCGGCGCCAGCGCGAAGATCAACTATGACTTTGGTTCTTTTCAGCTGACCTCGATTACGTCTTACGACACCGTCGACAATTTTAGCCAGGCAGACATTGACGGTGGATTGCAGGGCGGGCCTGGGGCCATTGGTGCTTTGGGTGGGCAGGCTTTCTTTAGTGTCTCATCCGGTGATGGCTTGAGTGATCACGGCCAGTTTACCCAAGAGCTTCGTGTCTCTGGTGAACGCGAGAATCTCTATTATCAGGTTGGTTTCTATTATTTTGATGAAGAGATCACGGTTGATAGCTCCGACTTTGCAAATACAGGGATTGCTGTGAACCTCACTCAGGTTGAACAAAAAACTGAATCGGCTGCTTTGTTTGGTCAACTTCAGTATGACTGGACCGATCGTTTTTCCATGACGGTTGGTATGCGATATACCGATGAAGATAAGAAACTAGAAGTTATTCCTGGGGCAGGTTCTTTCGCGCCCGCTGCCAAGATTGGTGATGACGACGCGTACTTCAGCTGGGAGCTCGCGGGTAACTACGATGTGAACCCAGATCTGATGGTTTATGGTCGTGTCGCGACGGGTTCTCGTGGTCCAGTGACGTTGGGTCGATTTGGCTTTACCAGCCAGGCTGATACAGAAACTATTACTTCATTTGAAACCGGTTTTAAAGCGACTTTGCTTGATGGCCGTGCACGTTGGAACGGTACCGTTTACAGCTGGCAAATTGATGATCAGCAGCTCACTGCAACCGGTGGAACGGGTAACACCAATGAGATTCTGAATGCTGATACTGAAGGCAGTGGTTTTGAAACTGACTTCGAAGCATTCCTGACCGAAAACATCCGGGTGACTGTCAACGCAAGCTACAACAATACCGAGATCAATGACTCTGGCTTGCTGACAGAACTCTGTTCTGCAACGCCGATTTGTACGACTAATGATCCTATTGTTGATACCTTTCCAGGCTTCTTCGGTACTGTGAATCTGGTCTCGGTAGATGGCAATCCGCTGCCCCGCGCGCCGGAGTGGATCTACAACGTGATCATTGACTACGAGCGACCCTTTGGCGAAGGCATGGTCTATGCCTCTACCGACTGGAACTATAAAGATGAATCTAACATCTTCCTCTACGATTCTGTTGAATTTGTCTCTGAGGAACGTTGGTTAGGTGGTGTTCGGGTCGGCTATCGCTCTGAGATCAATGGCTACGATGTCGCGATTGTCGGGCGCAATATTACCGATGAGATCGTTGCCGAAGGCGCCCTCGACTTTCTCAATCTGACAGCCTTTGTGAATGAGCCCAGCTATTGGGGTGTTGAACTCAGAAAGAATCTGTAACGATCCGTGCAAAGCCCCTTTAAATAGGGGCTTTTTTTTGTCCTTCATTTCTCAAAAAATCCTCTCAAAAAACCCTCTCAAAAACTTCGACCAAAAACGATTCTTTAAAAGAGATCAAAGCTGTGCAATTTGACAGCGAATCGGTATTCTTTCCGCATGACGATATCACTAGAACAATTTAGGCAAGAAACTCGTGAATGGCTGGCGGCGAACTGTCCTGCCGGCGCTCGCGGTTCAGGTACGACGCCACTTGGCAGTAGCAAGGTCGAACTGGATGAAGATACACAGCTTTGGCTGGAGCGAATGGCCGATAAGGGTTGGACGGTACCGACCTGGCCAAAAGCCTATGGGGGTGCGGAACTGGAACGCCCTCAGTATGAAGTTCTCATTGATGAATTGAAGCGTATTAACGCCAGGTCACCTCTGACGGGGCGCGGAGTCAATTATATTGGTCCAACGATTCTCGAGTTTGGTACCGATGAGCAAAAACTAAGGTGGCTGCCACCGATTGCGAGAGGACAGGGCGCCTGGGCAATGGGCTATTCAGAGCCTGGTGCTGGGTCTGACCTCGCTAGCCTTGCTTGTAAGGCAGTTCGTGATGGCGATCACTATATTATCAATGGTCGAAAAACCTGGACCAGTGATGCGCTGACCTCCGACTTTATTTTCGTCCTGGTCCGAACAAGCCCGACCAAATCCAAGCATGATGGTATCAGTCTGGTACTCGTGGACATGAATCAGCCAGGAGTAAAAGTCAGTCCAATTCGACTAATTAGCGGTGCATCGCCATTTTGTGAAACATTATTTGAAGATGCAGTGATCGGCGTCAACGACGTGATTGGTGGCGTAGACAATGGCTGGACGGTCGGTAAGAGGCTATTGCAGTTCGAGCGCTCGACTCACGCAGGTATTAATATTTCAGGCTCCCAAGGCGGTCGGCAAGAAGAAAGTAAAATGCCAGATCTGGTGAAGCAGTATGTGCCTGTCAACGGCAGCAAAATTGCCGATCATGGGATTCGTCAGATTCTGCTGAACTACGAAATGAATGGTCATGCACAACGAATTACCCAGCGCCGGGCCATCGCTGAACTTAGTGCAAGAGCACCGGGCTTTACCTCATCTGCGGTTAAGCTCACCAATGCGCTTAACATTCAGGCCGGTGATGAATTAGTTGTCGCCGCTATGGGCAATGCTGGTATGGGTTGGGATGCCAGTACAAATTCAGCCACTGGCAAGACGCGCGATTTTCTTTATAACAAGTCTTTGACCATTGCCGGCGGCACCAAAGAAGTTCAATTGAACATTATTGCTAAACGTGTGCTTGGTCTGCCGGACTGATTCTATGAGTGAAGTGTTTTGCGAAGCGCCTTTTAATTACATCAACGATGCTGCGGTCAGTGATGCGGATCGTACGCTAGCGGTTCAAAAGCAGGTTCGAAATGGCCGCACGGCGGATTTGCCTGGCTGGCAGGAATGTGGCTTTGAATTAAAAGAGCACCAATCTAGTGTCACTGATTGGGATAGTGAGCAGGCGATTGTTGAGCAGCATTACGCGGAGATTCGTGAGCTTGCGCAAGCGCTGACCGGGTGTGATTTTGCCTTGGTGGATGGCCACATTAAGCGTGGTCCAGAGCAACTCAAGATTCATGCGGACTATGGTCCCATCAGTTTTGTTCATTCTGACTTCGCGGCGAGTTATGGTGATTTACTCAGGCAACATTACGCTGCTGGCACGCCTGATTCTCAGCTCAGTCTGTCTAAATCCGGCGCAACATTAGAAGATGTTAAGCAATGTGGTCGTCTGATGATTCTACAATTTTGGCGTAACATCGGCGAACAAAAAATGGACTTGCCCCTGGCATTTTGCGATGCGCGATCCGTGACAGAACAGGACTTGCGTGCTTTCCCTGTTCAAGACTATGGCGGTGGTGGCTTTGATTTTGAAACCCTTGGGATTGCCTCAAGTGACCGGCATGCATGGTTTACGTTTCCCGAGATGAATCGGGATGAAGTTGCAGTGTTCCGAACCTATGACAGCAACCGGATAGGCTCACAAAAGCCCTACTGGACGCCTCACTCCGCATTTCAAGATCCAGAAGTCACGCAAGGGCAGCCCAGTCGCAAGAGTATTGAGTTGCGCGCCACTTGCCTGTTTAAGTCATAAAACCCTACACCTTCTTAACTCTTACCGCCTAAATGGGGCCATAACCCAAAATCATGTCGATTTTAGAATTTAAACCACCACCCGGTTTGGGAGGTGGTCACATACAGACGGTTCTTGGCAGTTCGCTGCGTAAGGTCGTAGTGCCTGGTCGCGTCAAAGGCGTTGTTAGCGCTGAGCGCGAAAAAATCTTTAGTGCGGCGGATGGCACGCGCCTGGTGGCTTGGATATCAGAGCAGCCACAGCCAGCGCCTCTAATTGTGATCATTCATGGCTGGCTCGGTTCTCACAATTCCGGCTATAACCTATCCCTAGCGGAGTGCTTGTGGGCCAACGGCTTTAGTGTGGCGCGCTTGAATCTGCGGGACCATGGTGGTACCACACATCTAAATGAAGGTATGTTTCACAATGGTCTGATCGATGAGGTTGTGGATGTAGTCGGGCAGATTAAGGTGCATTACGGTCAAGTTGGTATCGTCGGATTTTCGTTAGGCGGTAACTTTGCACTTAGATTGGCCAAGATGTTGAAGATTCCTGCCGTTGGCGTGTGTCCATTGATGGATCCGGCGGCCAGCATTGTCGCAGTCGATCGAGGTTGGACATTGGTCAAAGCCTATTTTATGCGTAAATGGCTGCGAGCGCTGGACGAAAAAGCATTAGCATTTCCAGATCGCTACCAGTTCAGGGCGAGCGGAGCTTATGAGCTTAAGACCGTCCACGGTATGACGGAGCACTTTATTGAAAACTACACCAGCTATGCGACACTTCAGGATTATTACGATTGCTATACCTTAACGGGAGATTTTCTCGACGGTGTTGAAGCAACAATCATTGCGGCAGCGGATGATCCTGTCGTGCCTGCGGAAGGGTTTCAGAAATTGCCTTCTTCTCTCAATGTAAACGTGCTGCCAAAGGGTGGTCACTGCGCTTTTATCGATAGTTATCGGATGACGAGTTACGTTGATGGTTATGTCGTTAAACACTTTCAGCAAGTCTTCGCGTGATTATTGCCAGAGCAATGCTGACGTGCCTGGTGCTATGTGCTTTGGGTCCACTCTCGTTCACTTTGGGTAGTGGCGAATGGCTTGTGCCAATTACGCTGCAGTCGCTGGTGGTCATCACTATGCCCGTGTTGATAGGCGCCTTTCCTGGCTTGCTCGGCATTGCTGCTTATTTGATTATTGGGGCATTGGGCTTTTCTGTTTTTGCTGATTTCAGCAGCGGTCTCGAACCCTTTATGTCGCCATCTGGAGGCTTCTTGTTAGGTTTTCTTTTGACCGGTTGGCTGGCAGGGTGGGGGTATGAAAAGGGTGCTAAACGTCACGCTGGTTTGATATTGCTACTCTTCATTGGCTGTCAGTTACTCCTCCTATTGCAGGGCGCAATAGGATTGGGTGTCTATGGCATTGAATTGAGTCGGATCGGATATGGTCTATTGTCGCTGCTGCCCGGTTTGTTGGCAAAGTCGGTGATCGCGACCATTATTGTTGTGCTGTTTGTGCGGATGAGTCGCCAGCAACAAGATGACACGGGGCAGGTGGCGCGGTAAGGTCGATGTCATAAGAGATAATAATAAAGGTAGATTATGAAGTTCGTAAAAATTCTCGGTGTGCTCGTTTTGGCCTATATCGGCCTTGTCGTCGCGTTTGAATCCTTTTTGGGTTATTTCCAGCCTGAAAATGCCGGCACGCTGACCATCACGACGACCGATGCTGATGATAATCGTTACGATCGAGTGCTGGTTCGGATTGAAAGTCAGAATCAGGTTTATGTCGCGGTCAATCATTGGCCTCGCGCCTGGTATTACCGCTTGCTCGACCAACCCGATGTCAAGATTACTTACAACGGATCAATCATCGAGGCGATTGCCGTGCCGGTTTCTGGCGTGGAATTCGAGCAGGTCAATAACGAACACAGCCTGCCAATGTTTTTTCGAGTGTTGACTGGCTTCCCGCCGCGCAGACTTCTGCGCCTAGATCCCGCTGCCTAATTCAAGCACTAGAAGTTTGGATTTCTAATTCTGAACTTTGCGTTCCTAGATCAGAACAAAAAAAGCACGCCTAGCAGAATGACAAACCACCCCGCGAGGATCGTGTAACAAGCCTGCTTTGGCGCCTAAACCTTTACTGCGATGTCACCGACAAAGAATGCCAGTCCCAGTGTCACTATGCCCCAGGCGATGGTGAGGAGCCGTGAATACAGGCGTTTGGATTTGTTGGACCAGCTTGATCCAGAATGAAAGCGGCGGACAAAGTCTTCCATAGTCATTGCCTTAAGTTGTTGATGGCGCTGTCCAGAGACGACGTAGCGGCAGTAAAAAAACGTCACCAGGGCACAAGCACAGCTCTGATGATCAAGCAGTGTGCCGTCCGTGTCGGTTGAAATGACGAGGCGGGTCATAGAGATTACTATACAGTAGCTGAACCGATGCAGCCGTTACTTGTCAGGCTGTATTGTCAAATTTGAAACCTGACGCTCTATCAACTACGTCAACGATTAATCAAGCAACAGGAGTGTGAATGCAAAGCCATGAAATAGATTACGAGATTTTGGGGCACGATATTCAACTGGTTGAGATCGAGCTAGATCCAGAAGAAACCGTTATTGCCGAGGCCGGCGCGCTTGCGTATATGGAGCAGGATATTAACTTTGAGACCAAGATGGGTGACGGTGCTGACCCTGACCAAGGGTTGATGGGAAAGCTGTTCGGTGCAGGCAAGCGACTGGTGACGGGTGAGTCGTTATTTATGACGCACTTCACAAATGAAGGTACTGAAAAGCGAAAAGTCGCTTTTAGTGCGCCAACGCCCGGATCTGTTTTGCCGATTGATCTCGCCAAAGAAGGCGGGGAGATCATGTGCCAGAAAGATGCATTCCTGGTGGCGGCGCGCGGAACAGCCATTGATCTCGCGTTCAGCAAACGAATTGGGGCTGGCTTCTTCGGTGGTGAGGGGTTCATTTTACAAAAGCTTTCTGGTGATGGACTTGCCTTTATTCATGCGGGCGGCACAATGATCAAGAAAGAGCTGCAGGGCGAAACTTTGCGTCTGGATACAGGGTGCCTCGTGGCATTTTCAACGGGTATTGAATACGACATTGAATTAGCAGGTGGTCTTAAAAGCATGATGTTTGGCGGCGAGGGTTTATGTTTGGCCACGCTCAGTGGCACTGGCTCAGTATGGATTCAGAGCTTGCCATTCCCAAGACTCGTTGACCGAATTGTCGCCGCAATGCCAAAGCCGGCTAACGATGAGCGCAGCTGATCGGGTAAATTTGCATTAGCACATCTTAATTAACATGATCTAGTCCCTACAACAGAATTCATAAAAGGAAAATATCCAATGTCGAATGAGGGTTACCACGAACCAATTGAAGAGTTGACCGATGAAACGCGCGATATGCATCGTGCGATTACATCCTTGATGGAAGAGTTGGAAGCCGTTGATTGGTATAACCAACGAGTGGACGCGTGCAAAGACGAAGACTTGAAACTGATTCTTGCTCACAACCGCGACGAAGAAAAAGAGCATGCAGCGATGGTGCTAGAATGGATTCGCCGCAAAGATCCGCGCTTTGATAGCGAGTTAAAGGATTACTTGTTCACGGATAAACCGATTGCACATAAATAACGACCTGTGAGCGGGGAAACCAACCTCGATTTACTGGTGGCCAATATGAGGCCGGAACTCAGAACCGATCTATATGCTTTTTGTCTTGTGCCAGAAGCTCATCTAGCTGAAATTCCGCTGACGGATATTGACGTGTTGGTCCGTGAGCACGAGGGCATTACTTTGGTGCTCGCGGAGGCCGTGGCACGTCGCTACGACTTTGATGTTGCTAATCTGTTTGCGTGTATAACGCTTCAGGTGCACTCCAGTTTAGAGGCAGTTGGACTAACGGCGGTCGTGGCAACACGATTGGCCGAACAAGGCATCAGCGCGAATGTGATCGCTGGCTATTACCACGACCATATTTACGTTGCGGCTGCCGACGGCGCGAAAGCAGTCGAGATACTGCAGGCCCTACCCTGAGTTTGCTGATACCTGATGCAAGCTATACCCGGTGTAAGCGATTAAGCGACTGGCTGATATTTCAACATCGTTCTTGAACCATCGGCAAGCCCTTTTCTGAATCGTCGGCCCCAGACCAGCCAGCTGAGGCTATATTTGTCACCGAACAATTCCAGCACACGAGTGTGTTCCGCCTGGCTGGTTTCGATATCGGCTTTCGCGACGAGCGACGGTAAGCTTTTATATTCCCCTTTGGTGCCTTGCCATTGTCCCAGGTCCCCTACCCAAAAACGTGTCATCGCGAGGCCGAGAGTCGGTGCAGTCGCTCTCCAGCTCTCTGAGCCGGTACAAACGTAAATATTGACCCCGTCGTAAGCAAACCAGATTTCGGCCTGACAGGCGCTCTCTTTGCCGTTTGACTTGATCGGTGAAAGATAAACTAGGTCTGAGGTGTTGAGCCCCGTGGTAATTGGGTCGGCCAGAGTGGGCGTCACCAAGCTCATGCCGCCCAGTGCAGTGGTTGTCTTCAAAAAATGGCGTCGATCCATGGCGCTGCTCCTATGAATAGCTAGACCCTATTTATAAAGGGGTCCTTTGTATAAGCGGGCCCAGTAAAGAAATTGGTACAAATCCAAAGACAGTCTACTCAATTCTGACGTCAATTTGTCTCTGCATACCTACTGTCTCGTGAACTGTTGAAATCAGGTTAGGGTACTGTGATTATCCAGATAACCAAACAGGGGTTTGTATGACTGAGCGAAATGTCGACGCGGTCGTTGTAGGTGCGGGATTTTCTGGGCTGTATCTACTGCACAATTTCCGCAAGCTAGGCCTCACGACTCAAGTTTATGAAGCGGGCGACGGTGTGGGCGGTACCTGGTATTGGAATCGTTACCCAGGCGCTCGATGTGACGCCGAAAGTATGGCGTACTCCTATTCGTTCGACCCTGAGCTGGAACAAGAGTGGGAATGGACTGAGCGATACGCCACTCAACCCGAGATTTTGACCTACATCAATCATGTAGCGGATCGCTTTGATCTCAATCGTGACATTAAGTTAAGCACCCGTGTGATCGGTGCTGAATATCAAGATGAAACGAAACGCTGGCGCATCACAACGGACCAAGGTGATGAAGTCTTTGCGCGTTTCTGCATTATGGCAACAGGCTGTTTATCGACACCACAGGATCCAGATATTGCCGGGGTTAACGATTTTGCTGGCCCCTCGCATATGACTGGCCGTTGGCCCCACGAGGGTGTCGATTTCACGGGCAAAACCGTCGGCATCATCGGTACCGGTTCCTCCGCGATTCAGGCCATCCCGGTGATCGCTGAACAAGCTAAACACCTAACCGTATTTCAGCGCTCGCCTAACTTCAGCGTGCCCGCGGCGAATACGCCATTGGACCCTGACTGGGTGAAAAACTACAAAAAGGGATACCGGCAGCATCGTGACGACTACAAACATGGTCGCGTTTCGAGTTTTGGCGATCTGATGATTCCTGAAAAATTTCGGAAGATCACGGAAGAGATGGTCGCGGGAAAACCGCTAGCAGAAGTCCACGAAACACTAGAACTTTTTTGGTCATTTGGTGGTGCGCGTTTTCTTGGCACTTTCATCGACACCATGGTTTCAGAAGAATCCAATACCGTCGTTGCTGACTTTGTCCGGGGCAAAATTAGTGACACGGTAGAAGATCCAGAGATCGCCGCAAAGCTCACGCCAACGTCTCATCCGATTGGGACTAAACGAATTTGCGTCGACAGCGACTACTTTGCGACTTACAACCGAGATAATGTCACTCTCGTGGATATTGCTGCAGATCCGTTGCAGGCGATCACCAAGACCGGCCTAAAAACATCTGACTCGGACTACGATTTCGATATTCTGGTACTCGCGACAGGCTTCGATGCGATGACGGGCACCTTATC
>JBNMQM010000064.1:0-24445 GCA_051278195.1 Candidatus Azotimanducaceae bacterium | reverse complement strand
TAAATGCATGCATTTCTAGTTTTAGGTTAGCGCGCTTAAGCGCTGGCTTCAGATAAGCATTAGCGGTAGAGCTACGGACACCATTTTTCACAGTCATATCCATCCGTGAAAAGCCTTCCTGACGATACCCATTGTAGTCTTCTGACTTGCCATAGCCTGCCTGCGCTCCGGCTTCGATAAATGCACGGTACAGGGGGTTCTTCATATTGTTACCGTTAGATATACCCAAAGGACCACTGTTGCCGCGGTAGGTGTCTGCGCCGTAAATACAGTCCTCTGCTCGCTGGAAGTATGGCAAGGTGTCTGCATACCCCCAGTTTGTAGCCCCCAGCGCCTGCCATTCACTATAGTCCCCAGCACTGCCGCGAACGTATGCCATGCCGTTTATAGAGGAAGAACCGCCAATAACCTTGCCTCGCGCATGGTGCAGCTTGCGCCCACCCAGGCCGGCTTCAGGTTCCGAATACAGCCCCCAGTCATACTTTTTCATCCCAAGTGGAATGGAGAACGCCGTTGGCATCTGGATAAAGATTGAATTATCCTTTCCACCAAATTCCAATACCAGCACATTCGTGTCTGGGTTCTCAGTTAGCCGGCTCGCAAGCACACTGCCGGCTGAGCCGGCACCGACGATGACGTAATCAAATTCCTGATCAAAATCATTCATGTAGATACCCTAGCTGTTGCCGAGTTTGGTTCCGTAAATGGCCGTCTGATCTTCTGCTTCCTAAGCATTATCATCATCAGATAGCTCGGTCTCAGTGCTACTCTTCTTATGTTGGGAATTTAGGAAGTAAATATGACGTTCGAATTGGTCAAGAATATCCTCTATTAATTGAGCTTTCGAGTAATCCATCAAATTATAGCCCTGCCCACCTTCTGCAAGTAACGCCTCAACCCGATAATATTGAGCGCTGCCCTTCGCTGTGCGAAGAAGGAAAGATGGCATTAATTGCTTGCGCGGTCGCAACTGGTAATGGAAATTCTGGGCGTCATGAAGGTCGACTATCAATGTTAGATTATCGTCGTATGATTCGGTTAGCTCTGCAAGATCGACTTTAAACTCTTTGTCGTGCAACGCCTGTTGCACTTCCTGCATAGCAGGCGTGGCGACTTCCACTAAAAATTTTCGACATTGCCCGCCGCTTGGAAAACTCATGACTCGCTGCAGTCTCTGCGCAAGGTTTCTCGCGGGGCCTTCTGTGCGGGATCTACTGGGCAGTTGGCTTGGCAGGTTTGTGCCCAGGCTCTCTTGTTTCAGGATCTCAACACGCAGGGCCTTGAGAAGGCCCACCATCATCACGCACAAGACAAATGCAAACGGTAGGCCTGTAATAACTACGGCACCTTGTAGCGTGGTCAAGCCATCAGCAAGCAATAGCGCGATGGTTAGCAAGCCAATAATACCTGCCCACATGACGCGCATCCAAGGCGGAGCGTCACTGTAAGGGTCCTTCAGTATCGAGGTCAGGTTAGACAAGACCAGCGAACCAGAATCACCCGAAGTAACAAAAAAGACAAAGGCTAGAATGCTGACCATTGACGTAGTGACCCCGGCCCAAGGAAGATATTCTAAAAAAAGATAAATAGCTGAGCCTGGGTTATTCATCGCTTGTTGGCCGAAATCTTGTGCGCCAGACATGACCATTTCGATTGCACTGTTGCCCATGATCGACATCCAGGCAAGCATGAAAGTTAAAGGCAAAATTAGGGTGCCCGCAACGAACTCTGCTATGGTGCGCCCCCGAGAAATGCGTGCCAAAAACATACCAACGAAAGGTCCCCAAGCAATCCACCATGCCCAGAAGAATACTGTCCATGCATTCAACCATTCCGTGGGAGGATCGAACGCGTACGTATTGAAAGACATCTCGATGAAGCCAGAAAAGTAGTCGCCTATGTTCAACACAATGGCGTTCAAAAGAAAGCCCGTCTGTCCCGCGAAGAGAACGAAAAGCATGAGTAGCAAAGCCAGTAGCATATTAAACTCGGACAACCGTCGTATTCCACGTTCGACGCCAGTTATTGCTGAAACTGCTGCAAATATGATTATTATGATCGTCAAAATGACTTGTGTTACGACGCCGTCTGGCAGGCCGAAAACATGATTTAGGCCATAATTTAGCTGAATGAGACCGATACCAAGACTCGTCGCCAAACCAAATACCGTGCCAATAACTGCCGCAATATCAACACTGTGACCAATCGGTCCATAAATGCGCTCTCCTACGATTGGATATAGCGAGGATCTGATGGCAAGGGGCAAACCGCGTCGATAGCTGAAAAACGCGAGTGACATGCCAACCAATGTATATACACCCCAGCCAGACAGGCCCCAATGAAAGAGGGTGAGCTTGATTGCGTTGCGCGCAGCTTCTGCCTGCCCAGCTTGCTCAATCGGAGGAGCTAAAAACTGTGTAACCGGTTCGACAATACTAAAGAACAACAAATCGATTCCTATACCGGCAGCAAATAGCATCGCTGCCCATGTCAGTATATTGAACTCAGGTCGGGTATGATCCTGCCCCAGCCGAATCTTACCCATCGGCGATAGTGCGATGACAATAACGAAGGTTAAGTACGAAAAGATAGCAAGAAAATAGAACCAACTAAACGATGACGATATCCACGCCAGAGTTGAGCCAATAAGGGCTCCAGCCGATTCGCTAAAGAAGATAGTCCACAATGCAAAAGAAATTATGCCGATAACCGAACCGTAGAACGGAATGGGATTAACGCGGATAGTGTCGTCGCTCGCTTGAGTGTTCTTATTGACCGTCATAGTGTCCTACTTCTCGTCGTATATTATACGGGTATCAAAACCCGCGGCTTACGCGTGCAACTAATCTACCATCTGCAAGACTACCTGCAACATAATCAGATTTCACACCAACGGTGTCATGCCAGCGTAAGTCTAACGTGAACCCTATCCAGCGCTTGGATACTCCGATGTCGTAATAAGTATAATTTTGATCGACTAGAGCGACAGGTTCGTCGAACGTCTGTCGCCCGACGCGCGCGGAAAGACTAACATCGTTGTCTAAGCTGTAGATAAATTTGCCATGAAAAGCGACGCTGGACCCATCGCCAAAAAAATCACTGCCAAAAAAATCGTCGGCATAAAAAACACTGAATGACGCATTTACATTCTCAGGGCCGTAACTTACTGTTCCGTAAAACTCTCCGTAATCGAAATCCGCCTGGGCTCCAGGGAAATGGTAATGCCAGTAGCCTAGGTCATAACGCCAATTCGTATCGGCTACGGCGCTACTGAACCCAATGTAAGGGTCAAATTCCATGCTATTGCCGTCCCCGCCGAATTCTGTATTGGAAGACCATGCTCCCGCATACCAGCCGCTCTTGTGCGACCAGTTTATGTCTACCTGCACCTGTGGTTCTTCGAGGGTCTGGGAAATACCGCGAAAAACGTAGTCGGTCGCCATGGATAATGTTGCACCGACTGTTCCAATTCTGGGGCTACGCTCTTTTTCGGACGCATATGAATTTTGCACTGAAAAGTGCAAAAATAAATAAATAATTAAAAATGGCGCCCATCGAATAGTGATGAATTTCTGGTATATTTTTCTGGTGGCGCAAGTTACATGTAGGCGATGCTTGTCTGAAACCATCATTTTCTCCGTGTCGCACCATGATCCTGCCCAGCGGCTAAGATATACAGACCTAACGCTTCCTGAGAATCCTGTGGCACACCTTTCCCGGTGTCATACATTACGCCTTGTAATTATTGAACTTCGGCATAACTAGCAGATAGGTCATCTCAAAATTAGGCTATGGTAATTAGCAAAGTAAGCAATAGTACGAGGCTGTTTATCATCGTTAACTGACATTTTGTCGATCTTTAGCAACTCGTCCTCAAAACATTAAGGTCACGTTGGTCAAGTGCGTAACAATTTAATATCAGACAATTTTGTTGTCGTTACCTCACATCTTTTGACTCTGTAAGCTTCATCGGCGTTTCCTTGTTCTTGTGTAGATTTGTCAAGTCTATGTGCCCACCTTTATTTACTCTGTGCGGCAACGAACATAAACTTAATAAAGTTTTTGAATCTTTCTACCAGCGCTATCCGAAATGCAAACTGCTGTCGATTGCACATTTCACGAACGTAATAAACTCAGGAATCAGAGGCGATTGGTATACAAAAGTGGCTTAGAAATGGACTTAACCCACTATTTCTTGAATGATACAGGGGGTTCATTTCACACGGTAGATAGCAAATGACGACCTAGATTGAACAAATTGTAGACAGCGGCATGGGTATTCAAGAACCGCTTTGCGGCCTTAGCATCTCGTCCGAGTTGGGGTGAGCCTAGCCCACCAGACTGATGGCGCCATTGACCGCCATCACGGTCAAAAGAATTGAACTTAAGAGAAACAAGCTGAATCTTAACAAAACTGGATTGACCGTCGATTGAACGATGCTATGCACAACCCGGATGACCACATAACCCCAAGCAAGATAGAGGTTCAGTCCATCACCTAGCCCGGCAATCGCCAGCGCTAACGCACACGCATAAAATGCCGTCGGCTGCTCTAACAGATGGTTGTAGTTATCCGCTTTCCACTGAACTTCTTTCGGTAACTGAGCGGCCAGTTCTTGAGTACGCTGACCGGAATCAGGTCCAAGCTTGGCAGCCGCAATCGCCGGTAGCCGGGTAGCGGCCATCCAAACCATTTGAACCATGGTCCAGATCACGAGGCAGATTATCGGTAACAGTATAGGTGAAGTAGACAACAATGAAGCCATAAAGATCTCTTTTTAGTATTGTTATTGTGCATTCTATCACGCCGGGTGTTGAACCCGGCATTCAAGCTATGACCCTTAACTACATTTCAGGAGACAGCTTTCAGGAGACAGTGTACACAATTCGCCAAGCCATCAAAGGGAATAACCCAGCGCTAAATCGGCCACAGATAAATTGCCCAAACTGCCGCTCGAATTCCTTCAGCCTGTTTTAAAATAGCCAGTATCTGGCTGTCTGTAAATCGTGATGTTTTTTTTGCAGAATCTCCTGTACAAATAGAACGAGAGAATTCTACTTTTGAGCAAGACTACTGGGAGAGATGGGTTACCTCACACAAATCAGCTAAGCCGTTCTTGATTATGTCGAATTATTTTTGGAGTTATTAATGATCCGTATGTCTGTGACAAAACTGACCGCTCTGGCGGCATTGCTGCTCCTCACCGTTGGTTGCCAACAACAGGATACAGCCGTTGCGCCACCAGCAACCAGCCAACTGCTGGTGTTCGGTGGACCGATACTCACTTTGGATGAGGCAATGGTCGAGGCCATGCTGGTTGAAGAGGGGGTGATTAGTGCCTTGGGTGATCTGAAGAATCTGCAAGCACTCGCACCGAACGCTTCAAAGCTCGATCTTGCCGGTCGAACCGTCATGCCAGGTTTTATCGACAGTCACGTGCATGTTCGCGAACTGGGTATGGATGCGATCAAGGCTGATCTGGTGGGTGCGGTCAACGTCGGTGAGATGGTCGAGCGCCTGCACATGAAATTCCCAACCCCCAAGCCAGGCACCTGGCTGATCGGCCAAGGCTGGGACGAAGGCGCGTTTGCTTCCCGCAGCTATCCTGATCGTGCCGCACTGGATGCGTCGTTTCCTGACAATCCTGTGTATCTAGAGTCACTCCATGGCTTTGCCGGTTTCGCCAATGGCCTGGCATTAGAGGCTGCATCAATTGATGCCACCACCGCCGACCCTGAAGTCGGGCAAATACTGCGCCGTGCTGATGGCACCGCAACCGGCGTGTTACTGACCTTGGCGCAGGCCCTGGTGACCCGTGAAGTGCCGGCAGTGGACGCCGAGCAACTCGAGCACGCCATTATCGCCGGCCTCAATACCATGGCGAGAGCCGGAGTCACCAGTGTGCATGAAGCAGGTATGGACGGTCAGGACGTCGCTGCGTTTATACATCTAGCTGAGCAAGGCAAGTTACCGATTCGCGTGTATGGCATGCTCAATGGCAATGACGATGAGTTGATGCAACACTGGTTCGCGCGCGGGCCCTTGTCCCGGCCAGACGGCATGTTGGCAATTGCGTCGGTAAAAGTCTTTTACGATGGCTCGCTGGGTTCTCGCACCGCCATGTTACGAGCCCCCTACAGCGATCATCCGGAACTCGCCAACCCAACCGAACGCATCACGCCGACGGCGGTCGAGGCCCTGGCTGATCAAGCGGCTGCTACCGGCTTTCAGATGGCAGTGCATGCCATTGGCGATGAAGGTAACGACATAACCCTGACAATCTACGAGAATGCGCTGGCGGCTTACCCGAACAAAGACCATCGCTGGCGCATCGAGCATGCCCAGGTGGTATTGCCCAACTATTACCCAAGGGTTGCCAAGCTCGGCGTAATCTCATCCATGCAATCAAGCCATGCCATGGGCGATAGCGCCTGGGCTGAAAATCGCCTGGGCAGCGAGCGCATTCATTATGCCTATGCCTGGCAACGGCTGCTGGACAACGGCGGTCGATTGATCATCAACAGTGACTTGCCTGGCGAACCATGGACACCGGCTGAAACCCTTTATTTCGCAGTGAATCGGCAAAAGCTCGATGGCACCCCGGCACAGGGTTGGTACCGAGATCAGGCGCTGAGTGTGAGCCAGGCGCTGGACGCCATGACACTGGGGGGCGCCCATGCGGCGTTTCAGGAAGACATGACCGGCAGCCTTGCGGTTGGCAAGGCCGCAGACTTTATTATCATCGACAACAACCCGTTGACTATGGCAGCCAGTGATCTGGCACAGCTGCAGGTAATCGACACGTTTGTGGCGGGCAGCAAACGATGAATGTGACCGAAATCTCAAAAATTCTGGGTGATTTTGGCGAGCTCATGATACTTTTACAACCCGGATAAATGTGATCTAAATTCACTATCCTCACCGACTTTTCTCATGGTAGTTTGAAAGATGAAATCTCTCGCCAACTTGTTGCTTTGCGCTTCCTTTTTAGCATCCTCCTTAGTTCCTTTTTTGGCGTATGCCGCTGACGATCAGCGAGAAGACTTCTCTAAGGGTATTCGCGCTATTCCTAGCCAACAGGTCAACGTCAACGGTATCGATATCGCCTACAAAGTCATCGGTAATCAGTCTGCTCCCGTTGTTCTAATGGTTATGGGAATGGGTGCATCCCATATATTGTGGGGTGACTATCTGCCTAACCAATTAGTAGCGGCGGGCTATCAAGTTGTACTGTTTGATAATCGTGACGTGGGTGAATCCACTTATCTGGATCAATATGGTCAGCCCACGATTTGGTGGGAAGTCGTCAAAAGCACCATCGGCTTCGATATGAACGCACCCTATGATCTGACTGACATGGCCAAAGACACGGTTGGTTTGATGGATGCGCTTGATATCCAGCAAGCGCATGTTGTTGGCGCGTCCATGGGGGGTATGATTGCTCAAGTGCTGACGGCGCAGTATCCCGGTCGCGTAACAACGCTCACCTCGATTATGTTGACACCGGGTTTCGCTGATCACCTGCCTCCCCCCGGTACTGTCGGTGGTGGTCTTAGTGCGCAGCGTGAAGGAGAGACCGCAGCTGAAACCAAAGCGCGGCTCGAGCATATGGGATTTTATCCAGACTCGGTGCCCCGCCAGTTGATGGCGATTTTGAAATCCGGTGATCGCAGTGAAGAGGTGAAAACCATAGCAGCGCCAACGCTAGTACTGCACGGCAAGGAAGACACACTCGTCCCTGTTGAACACGGTGCCTATACGGCGGAATTGATTCAAGGTTCAAAATACATTGCATTTGATGGCATGGGACATAACCTGCCGCCTGCTGAGTTGGCTTAGGGTAATGATCCATCGTTATAGTTTTACGCTCCTTCCCGCTTGACATCCTCAAGCCACTCGCTTTGTAGGGCCAGTCCGCTGGATTTTCAGGATTAGGTCCTTGCCAGAATCGGGATGATTACCGTGACTACCCGCGATTTATATCTGAACTTGTACTACTGACAGCCTCAAAATTGACATACCAGGCCTCATTCCGGCTACACTCGACCTAACAATCGCTAGTACTTCGACGGGTAGTCCATCGTGTTTCTTAAGCAGCAACTTTTGTATTTATGGAATGGCGGTCTGGATCCAGATCGCGCGGGTCCTAACGAACTTCGCGAAAGGCGAACAATCTCTACCAGCATCCTTCTCTTGGCGCCAGTCGGGGGAGTAGTGATGGTGATCAACGCCGCCCGAGGATTACACGGCGACAATCCCATCATAGGGGCGGGCCTGCTGCTTGTTTTCATGGCACTTTATGTGCAGGCCAAATGGAACGCTCCAAAATTCGCCGCCAATATCGGCGTCGTTGGCTTCTGGGGGATCCTCGTTCTGGTAATGCTCTCCTCAGGGCTTCTCGGACAGACCTGGCTTTGGCTGTTTGGTGTGCCCGCGATCGCCGCCCTATTGGGCGGCCTTATGAGTGGTATCTTCTGGTCGGTTGTTTCTGCACTCAGCATCTGGGGCTTCACCGCATTACAGATCACAGGAAGATTGACCCTAGATGATGAGGTAAAAACATTTGATAATGCGTATGTACTGGGCCTGGCTTTCGAAGGAACACTGGTACTGGCTCTGCTTTGCATCGCAGTTTTAATTTTTAGACATGCTGAAAATGCAGCCCAAGAAAGTCTAAAATCAAGCGTGTTGTCGCTCAAGAGTGAAGTTCATCATAGAGCCCTAGCAGAAGAGAACGCCCGAGACTCAGAACGATCCAAGTCGACTCTCCTGGCGACGATGAGCCATGAACTCCGCACGCCACTCAATGGTGTTATTGGTGCGATTCAGTTGTTGATTCAGAGTGATCTTGAGAGCGAAAAGACTGAGTACGCGAATGTCGCTCTTGATAGTGGTGAAATATTACTCGAGCTTATCAACAACATCATGGATCTATCATCGTTAGAATCTGGATCTATAAAGCTGGAAAAAATAGCCATAGATCTACGAAATTTCTTGAAGAAGACAACTGCACCATTCGAGTTTCAGGCAAGAAGCAGAGATCTCGATTTCGTCTTAGACATCGATGAATCAGCGCCGCACTACATCATGGGTGACCCAACTCGACTTCGACAACTGCTCATCAACTTGGTGGGTAACGCGCTTAAATTTACGGAAAGCGGAGAAGTGAGCATAAAGGCTGAGATTAAAAATGATAGATTGGGGATCGTCATTTCAGATAGCGGTATTGGCATTCCAGAAGAGGCACAAGTGTCCTTATTCGAACCTTACGTTCAAGCAGACAGTTCGACCACTCGAAAATATGGCGGCTCTGGCTTGGGTTTATCGATCGTAAAGAAACTGATAACAGCGATGGATGGCTCTATCGCTGTAAACTCGGTCCCCGGAAAAGGTTCACAATTCACTATTTCGCTGCCTTGCGAAGTGAGTGAACTCAAACCCCTGGAAGCGGAAGAAGTCGTTCAATACGAAGTTATTCCGCTCAAAATTCTTGTCGCCGACGACAACGCGGTCAACCGCATGGTGTTATCAAGGTTGCTCGAGAAAGACGGCCACTCTGTCGTGTCGGTATCCAATGGTAGAGAGGCCGTAGACTACATCATTCACCATGAGGTCGACGCGGTATTAATGGATATTCAGATGCCTGAACTCGACGGCATTGCAGCAACCGAGCAAATTCGTAATTTCAACTCCGAGAAATCCACCACTCCGATCATAGCCATAACCGCCAACACGAGTAGTGAGGCGATCGAACGAATGTTGAAATCGGGAATGAACAATTACGTCGCAAAACCATTCAAATATGAAGATCTTAGAGACGTGCTACGGCTTAGCTGATAGCCCTTAAAGCTTGTGAACTGCGATTTTGTGGCGCGTGTATTTCGTCGCGCGGCTTCTCCTGCCAACTTGCTTATGCCAGCTAGGGCCGGGCCTTGGTGATTTTGCCGCCCAACACGCCGTAATCCATATATCCCATCCGGGTGAGCGGCTCCATAGCGAGCGTATCCACTAAACCGTCTATAATGAACTTGTCATCGATGTGTACGGCAACAACCCGCCCAAGAACCAAGCTCCAAGGAATCTCTTTGCCCGGAGTGAAAGGCAGTTCAATCGTCTGGATATACTCACATTCAAAGTGTGCATGTGCCTCAGCGACACGTGGCGGCTTGACTAAACTTGACGCTATCGGTGTCATGCCTGCAAGTTCAAATTCGTTCATATCGCTTGGCACGGGGGACGATGATATGTTCACCGCATCAACAAGACCCACAGACGCGAAGTTGCAGACAAACTCACCAGTTTCTTCGATATTGGTTTGAGTATCTTTTCTCATACCACTGGAGAATCCAACGATGGCCGGTGAAACCGCTAAAAGATTAAAGAAACTATAGGGAGCAAGATTGGGTACGCCATCCTTGCTAAGTGAACTGATCCACCCAATGGGCCGCGGTGCGACAAGGGCTTTTAACGGATCGTGCGGCAATCCATGATTGTTTGTTGCTGTTTCATAATACATTGGTCTCTCCGTCTATGTATCTGTGTGATCTTTGCTGCAGAGCGCTCACCCACAGGTAGCTGGGGCACAACTGGGTTGGTTTATCTTACAGAACTTCTTAGTATCAACGATCAAAGGGGCACGATAGAAGTAGGAAAACACGCGAATCTCGTTATACTCTCCATCAATCCCTTGCTAGATATTCACCATATACGGCTGAGTGACAATGTTCTACCAAAGGGGAAAATCGCGCCTCGTTAAAGCATCAACGTAGAAGCACGGGAGGTAATCAACTTCAGATAGCAAGCAGTTTTATTAGGTACTCGCAATGATGCACAAAGACACAACCGAGCTTCGCCAGTCTATTATTGATGCCTGTTTGTGGATGAATAGCTCCGGATTGAATCAAGGCACCTCCGGAAATATCAGCATCCGAACGGTCGATGGTATTTTGATAACACCCAGCAGCTTGCCATACGATGAGACTCGCCCTGAAGACATCATGCTATTACCCGGTGATGGATTATCGGGCGACGTCGTTGGTCATCATCGGCCGTCCTCCGAATGGAAATTCCACGCTGACATATACAAGGCGCGAGATGACATTCACTCTGTGGTGCATACGCATTCCACCTATGCGACGGCACTCTCTATGCTTCGCCAGGATATTCCAAGCGTACACTACATGATCGGAATTTTCGGTGGTGATAGTATCCGATGCGCAGACTATGCCCACTACGGAAGCCAAGCACTATCCGATAATGCGCTCATCGCATTGCAAGACCGAACAGCTTGCTTGCTCGGCACCCACGGTATGATTGCGTGCGGTGGAGACTTAAAACAAGCGATGTGGAGAGCAGGCGAACTCGAGGCAATTTGTCAGCAATATCACCTCGCCTGCCAACTTGGCACGCCTCATGTGTTAACTGCCCAACAAATGCTAGAAGTAAGAGAGAGAATGGCAACGGGGTACGGTGTCTGGTCAACTTTTTTGCTGAGGCGGAATACATTCTAGCACTGGCATTTGCCGCCAGAAACGGCAAAAATATATCGGTTTATACTCATGAGACACGCCCCTACTTACAGGGTGCTAAACTTACTGCGCCGTCGATCTAAGAAATTCGCGTTGAGGTTAATCTCATAACTACCAAAACTGGTAGAGCATAACATTGAGAGTCAAAGGAGTTAGTATGCCCGCAGCCATCATGGGGGGAACCGGAATTTACAATCTGTCCGGCGTTGACGTACAAGCAAGAGAAATGACCAATAACTATGGCACAGCACAAGTCTTTATTGGTAAGGGTGAACACGAAGATATCGTATTTCTAACCCGACATGGCCCTGATCACACCACCCCACCCCACAAAATAAATTATCGCGCCAACATCCAGGCGCTGAAAGATTTAGGGGTCAGGCGAATAATGTCAACCTACGCAGTGGGTTCTATTACCGCAGATTACCCGGTGTTGGACCTTGCGGTGCTTCGTGACTTTCTCGATTTCACCCACGGCAGGTCATTTTCGTTCTTTGATGATTTAGAGCGCGCCGTAGGACATGTTGAAATGAGCAAACCATTTTGTCCTGTCATGAGCAACAAGCTCATGGAACTCGCATCGAAACATAATATCAAGTGTCACGATGGCGCGACCTATGTGGCCACAAACGGCCCCCGGTTCGAATCGCCAGCGGAGATTAGAATGTACCAGGTGCTCGGCGGGCACGTCGTCGGTATGACGTGCTGTCCTGAGGTATATCTGGCAGGCGAGTTAGGCATGAATTTCGCTGCCGTTGCTTTGCCTATTAACCTTGCATCAGGCTTAGAAGACAAGATCACCCTTGTAGAAGATAATATTGTTGAAGTTAGAGAGAACATGACCAGCCTTATGCTCGATGTGCTTCGCAATACAATCGATGAAGATTGCACCCCACCCGCCATGTTGTGAAGGCGGCGCATTGATGCGCTACTAAGTAAACTGTGCCAGAGTATCGAAGTTGCAGAAGTATGTTCATATTAGGTAATTTGAAAGGAGTCTCTATGGGTTTTGGTAGTTTGGCGACGGGCACCGTAAGCAAGTTAACCTGGCCTGCGGTGGTTTTTCTGATTTCCGTATTGGTGGTCTTCGCTGGCATTCGACTCATTGATACTTTCGGCGACTACGCAGGCGACGACATATTCGCGACTCGCTATCTAGAGCACCCCATAATCGCCGCAATACATATGTTCAGCGGAATCGCCTTTATCCTGTTCGCGCCCTTTCAGTTTTCCGCCAAGATCCGCTCTCGCAACATCGGCCTGCATCGCATGATGGGCCGTTTTTTAGTCGTGTGTGCCTTAGTGTCAGGCATCTACGGAATGGTAAGCCTGGTCGCTCTACCCGTTTTTGGAGGATTTCCAAGCGCAACAGCTGGGTGGCTATTTGGCATAATTTTCTTGTTTTGTATTCTGCGCGCACTGTGGTGTGCTAGAAGTAAATTAATCATAGCGCACCGAGAGTGGATGATCCGCACCCTTGCCATAGCTCTAGGCGTTGCCACACAACGCGTATTTATATTTATATTCATGTTTACCAGTGGTTACAGTTTCGATGAGATATTTGGCCCAGCGCTATGGCTTGGCTTCAGCATTAATTTATTGGCAGCCGAAATTTGGATAAACCTGAGCCGCACAAAACGCTAGTATTACCCACACTACCAATGAAATTTCAATTGAGGTGACACAAAATGGATGCAGAAACTCTATTCACGCTATGCTCTCGCCTAGTCTTGCCCGCCTGGCTACTACTTATTGCCGCGCCCAAGTGGGCTTGGACATCAAAACTGATCTCGCACGCTTGGATCCCAGCACTGTTAGCGATTGTTTATATCTATAGCATGGTTATAGCGCAACCAATGCCCGAAGGCGGCGGTTTTACTTCGCTGCAAGCGGTGATGACTCTGTTTACGTCGCCCTATGCAGTGCTCGCAGGCTGGATCCACTACCTAGCTTTTGATTTGTTTATTGGTGCCTGGCAAGTGCGAGATGCACAACGCCGCGGCGTGAATCACTTTGCCGTTATCCCCTGTTTGATACTTACATTTCTCGCCGGCCCGGTTGGCCTATTGCTTTACTTCATCGTTAGGTTGGTAACTGCGCGAACGCTGACGACTGTTGAAGTTTGAGAAGTCGGCATAGAATCAAGCAATTGTCACCGATTATCATTTATCTTGGCTGTACCCTATAATTCCTAGTCTGCGGACGAGAGTACCCGATATGCGAGCCACATATCTCACAGCCGGCGCCATTGGTGCTGTGGTCGTCATTTGGTTGGCCTCTGGCCAGCTGGACGCTCCGCCAGAACCACCGGCATCTAGCATTGCTGAATCCAATGCCCGAGTCGCCGCCTTACTCGAAGAGCGACCAGCCACCAGTGTCAGGGTCGCTACAATCCACGCCTCCAAGCAGTCCCGGGTACTCACCATTCGAGGCCGCACCCAAAACAAACGCTCTATCGTTGTTCAATCGCAGATTGAAGGTCTTGTGGTGAATCGCCCGGTGGAACGCGGTGATCGGGTGGCTGCAGGCGACCTTCTTTGCCAAATCTCTGTGGAAGACAGGCAAGCCAGGCTCAAAGAGTCACAGGCCGGCGCGGAACAAGCGAAGCTCGAATATCAAGGTGCGGTTAAGCTTGCAAAACAAGGGCTTCAATCCGATACGGCTATCGCGCAGTCAAAAGCCAAACTCGCTGCATCCGAAGCCAGGCTTAAGGAAAGTGAGCTCGAATTAGCCAGGCTGAATATCGTGGCGCCTTTTGATGGTGTCGTTGAAAAAGTCCATATGGAGGTCGGGCAGTACGTTACTCTTGGTTCATCCTGCATCACGCTTGTCGATCTAGACCCCATGCTGCTTATCGGCCAGGTGGCCGAAAACGAACTGCCTTTCATCAAACAGGGACAAATAGCCACCGCCATACTGCCTAAAGGTGTCGAAGTATCAGGGGAAGTAACGTTCATCGCCAATACCGCTGAACAGAGTACACGCACCTATTCTGTCGAAGTTCATGTAGATAACCACGACTTCTTGATCCCGAGCGGCGTCACGGCCCAGATCGCAATACCGGTTGAAGCCTTAAGAGCACAAAAGATATCCCCGGCACTGCTGGTGCTAAGCGACGAGGGTCAGATGGGTGTAAGAACCATCAACGCCGACAACATCGTTGTGTTTCACGAGGTCGAAATGATCAAGGACGAAGCAGACGGTATCTGGGTGACGGGTCTACCTGATGTCACAAGAGTCATTGTCGTTGGACAGCAACTCGTCGTTGCCGGCGAAACAGTGACGACTACCCTTGAGCCTCTTAACCTTGTCAGCGGAGCAAAAGAAAGCGAGAAAACGTCGCTATGAATGCCCTGATTGACGCTGCCGTAAACCGCACCCGAACCACCCTGCTGCTAATGGCGATGGTGATTATCGCTGGTATTTTCTCGCTGCAAGCTATCTCTATCGAGGGCGACCCCTACATCCAGGTACCCTTCTTCAAGATTCAAATTTTCAATGAGGGTATCTCACCAGAAGATGCCGAGCGGCTGCTCGTGATGCCGATGGAAATTGAAGTCCGTAGTGTAGAAGGCGTAGAGGAAATAACCTCATACGCCACTGAAAACTTCGGTATGCTGTTCGTAGAGTTCGATGCTGACCAAGATGTCAACGAGGCACTGATTGATCTACGAGAGGCCGTGGATCGCGCTCGGGCGGAACTGCCCAGCTCAACCGAAGAACCGATAATCCACGAACAATCAACCGCTGACTTCCCTATTCTGCAGGTCAATTTCGTCGGCGACGACGTTCCGGAACGCACCCTATACAACCTGGCCCTCGATATCCGTAACAAGATCGAAGGTCTTCCGGACGTACTGGATGCTGAACTCCAAGGCCACCGCGAGGAAGTCCTTGAGATCATCATTGACCCCACAGCACTGGAATCCTACGAGATTTCAGCAGAGCAATTGATCACTACACTCGCACGCAACAATCGTCTGGTTCCGGCCGGTAGTATTGATACAGGTGAGGGACGATTCTCGGTCAAGGTCCCCAGTGTTATCGAAGAAGCCCGTGACATATTGGACCTTCCCCTCAAAATCGGCGCCAATGCCGTCATCACCGTCAGAGACATCGCCACTATCAGGCCTACATTCAAGGATCGGTCCAGTTTTGCCCGCGTCAACGGCCAACGCACCATCTCTATCAATGTAGTCAAACGTGGCAATTCCAACATTATCAAGACAGTTGCCCAGGCAAAAGCCATCGTTGAAGAAGCCAGGTCTAACCTGCCGGGCAAGGTTGAAGTGTTCTACACTCAAGACCAGGCACCTTTTGCAGAGACACAGGTACGAGAGCTACAAGGCAATATTCTGACGGCCCTTGCGCTTGTTATGGTCATTGTTGTTGCTGCAATGGGGCTCAGGTCGGGTCTCATCGTCGGGCTGGGTATTCCAGTATCACTTGTCTTCGCGGTCACGATCCTGCACCAGATTGGCTACACCTATAACTTCATGGTGATGTTTGGTATGTTGCTGGCACTAGGTATGTTGATCGACGGCGCTATCGTTGTCACCGAGTACGCTGACAGACGGATGATTGAAGGGGCACATCGACGCGACGCCTATGCTGATGCCGCAAAACGAATGTTCTGGCCTGTGGTTGCGTCTGTTGCAACGACCCTTGCCGCTTTTTTGCCTTTGATGCTGTGGCCTGGCATGGTCGGAAAATTCATGCGCTATCTGCCCGTGACTGTTTTTACCGTGCTTCTTGGCAGCCTCCTGTACGCCCTTGTTTTCGGGCCCGCTATCGGCGCGGTGTTCGGCAAGGCAGCCACCGGCCAGGACAAATTCCGCCGCGACCTGGACATTATGGAAAATGGCGATCCAACGACACTGGATGGCGTCACAGGCATGTACGCAAGGCTCCTCGGATGGTGTAGCCACCACGCCTGGCTCACCATGGTCCTGACCATTAGTGTTCTCCTCGGAAGCTTTGCTGCCTACAACCACTTTGGCCGAGGTGTGATCTTCTTCTCCGAGTCAGATCCACAGTTCGCCATACTGAATGTCAAAGCGCAGGGCAACATGTCCGCCTATGAAATCAACGAACTGGTTTCAGAGGTCGAAGAGATTGTCGTTCACGTTGAAGGTATTAAGGATATAAATCTGCAAACGATGGTACCAGGCGGCCCTTCCAGGTCGGGGTCCGACCGCATAGGCAGGATGTTCATCGAACTCCTGCCGGAATCCCAGCGAACCATTGCTGGCGGCGCGATCTTCGAGACCATCCGGAAAAGAACAAGTGGCCTCTCAGGGTTCTCGGTTGAAATCGAAGAAATGCAAAATGGCCCACACCAGGGCAAGCCTATCGAAGTGCAGCTTTCCTCCTCCGACAGGGAACTCATGGAACCGGCGGTTGCAAGTATCGTCGCCCATATGGAGACAATAGAAGGCCTTCGGGATATTGAAGATACTCGGTCGTTGCCAGGGTTAGAGTGGATATTGACCGTGGACAGAGCACAGGCCGCGCTCTATGGTGCTGACGTTACATCAGTAGGCCTCGCCGTACAGCTCATTACCAACGGTGTGAAGATCGGCGAGTATCGCCCGGACAGGTCTGACGACGCCGTCGATATCCGCGTCCGTTTTCCTGAGGGAGATCGTGGTATCAGTGCGCTTGACCAGCTCAAAATCATGACCGGCCAGGGACAGGTACCTATCTCAAACTTCGTCACGCGAGAAGCCGCGCACAGCATCGATACCATCCAACGTGTCGACGGGAAGCCGGTTAAATATATTCGCGCTGGGGTCGAGCCTGGTGTTCTTGCTGACGATAAGGTCAAGGAACTGCAGGCTTGGCTTGCTACCCAACAATTTGACCCGCGCCTCGATATCGAGTTCAGGGGCGCAGACGAAGAACAGCAAGAGTCCCAGCAATTCACTACCATCGCCTTTAGTCTATCGCTGTTACTCATGTTTGTACTTCTTGTCACCCAATTCAACAGTCTGTACCAGGCTATGCTTATCCTCTTTGCCGTGGTGATGTCGACAGCAGGCGTGCTACTGGGATTACTGGTGACTGACCGCCCTTTCAGCTCGCTGCTGACAGGAATTGGTATCGTTGCGTTGGCGGGTATCGTGGTGAACAATAATATCGTTCTGATTGATACCTTTAACAAGATCAAGAAGCAGAACCCAGATCTTGATTACGTGACACTCATCACGCGAACCGGCGCACAACGATTACGTCCTGTCGTCCTGACAACACTGACCACAATTTTTGGTTTGTTGCCCCTGGCGATGAATTTTAGCGTCGACCTGATAAACCGTACGATTGTTCACGGCAGCCAAATGTCGGGTATGTGGGTCCCGCTGTCACAAGCCATCGTATCGGGTATGGCATTCGCTGCGATACTCACACTGGTTGCCACACCTGCGATGCTAGCGCTGCCCTATCAGACGATTGAGAATTTCGAGTGGGTTGATAGAGAACTCAGAATTCGAACACGATTTTCAGCGATGCGTGATCGGCTAGACGGGTTAATACCAGCCCGCATGCGACGCGGCCCCTAGGGACATAACCAATAACGAAAAACGCCGAGCATAGCCCGGCGCTTTTTTTATCGAAAGCTCAATCGAAAGCTCAATGGAACGTTCAGAGGTATGAAAGCCCCGGCAGATTATTCTGGCGGTGTACGGATCACCAGATTGCGGATTTCAGTCATATCTTCCATAGCAAAGCGAATACCTTCTCTACCAATCCCTGAATCTTTCACGCCGCCATAAGGCATGTTGTCAACACGGTACGAAGGTACATCGCCGACCACGACGCCGCCAACTTCCATTTCGTCCCATGCCTGCTGCACTTTGTAGAAGTCACGGGTAAAGATGCCAGCCTGCAAACCAAATTTGCTGTCATTTACCATCGAGATAGCTTCGTTCCACGTCGAGAACTTTTGCAGAACTGCAGCAGGACCAAATGCCTCTTCCACACATAGCGCCTGATCCAACGGAACACTTTCCATTAAGGTTGCATCTAGCATCGCGCCGTTGCGCGTGCCGCCACAGAGGATCTTACCGCCAGCCGCGGCTGCAGATTCTATCCAGCCATGTAAGCGAGCAGCCTCTTTTTCCGAGATCATCGGCCCAATAAAAGTCTCGCGCAGTTTCGGATCGCCTTTGATCAACGTGGCAGTTTTGGCAACTAACTTAGCTTTCATCACATCATAAATATCTTCATGGATCATGATGCGCTGAACACCGATGCACGATTGGCCGGACTGGTAGAAGGCACCAAAGATAATGCGGTTGACAGCGTCGTCGAGGTTTTTTGTGTCAGCATCAACCACAACAGCGGCGTTGCCGCCCAACTCCAGTACAACCTTCTTCTTGCCGCAACGTGCCTTCAAGTCCCAGCCTACATCTGGTGAGCCGGTAAACGACAGCAGTTTAAGTCGGTCATCGACGGTAAACAGATCAGCACCGTCGCGCGAGCAGGCGAGTATTGAGAACGCGCCTTCCGGCAGGTCCGTCTCAGCCAAAATCTCACCCATGATGATCGCGCCCAGCGGTGTGCGAGATGCAGGTTTCATCACAAATGGGCAGCCGACAGCCAGTGCGGGCGCTATCTTGTGCGCCGCAAGGTTCAGCGGGAAATTAAACGGCGAAATGAAAGAACAAGGGCCGATTGGAACACGCTTCCACATCCCCTGATAGCCTTTCGCGCGGGGCGAGATATCCAACGCCTGCAATTCACCGTGCATACGCGTAGATTCCTCGGCGGCGATCTGGAATGTATCGATCAGGCGCGTCACCTCGCCCTCGGCATCATTGATCGGTTTACCCGCTTCGATGCATAGCGCCATGGCCAGCTCGTCGAATCGTTCCTTAAAACGGCTGACGCAATGCTCTAGCACTGCCTTTTTCTCATAGGATGGCATTTTCGCCATGGGTTCAGCCGCACGAACGGCACCTGCGATGCCTTCGTCGATGGCCTTGGGGTCAGCCAGCGCACAGCGCGTGGCAACTTCACCGGTATATTTGTCGGTGACTTCAAGGTCCTCGTTAGCGTAAACCGCTTTGTTGTTCAGGTAGTAGGGGTATTTGGCCTGAAGCGTGCTCATAGACGGTCTCCTCACGTAGTAAAAGTCAGAAATGACGAGGGGCCCGCAAGCCCCTCGTGGTTCTCAGCAGGATTAAATGGACGCTGAGTGCTTCTTGATGTCGACGTTGAGGATCTGGTCATTGTCTACATAATCCACGGGACAATCGATGAGATGCACACCCGGTGTGGAAAGCGCAGTATTCAGTATCCCGGGCAGCGCCTCGGCCGACTCCACTCGATGACCGATACCACCATAAGCTTCTACATACTTGACGAAATCGGGGTTGCCGTACTGCAGGCCCCAGTCCTCAAAGCCCATGTTAGTTTGCTTCCAACGAATCATGCCGAATGAGTTATCGTTGAGGATCAATACAGCGATATTCATCTTCTCACGGACGGCTGTTTCCAGCTCTTGCGAGTTCATCATGAACCCACCATCGCCGCAGATCGCCAGCACCTTGCGATCGGGATAAACCATATGTGCCGCCATCGCTGATGGCAAGCCTGCACCCATTGTTGCCAACGCGTTATCCAGCAACACAGTGTTGCGCTGATGGGCGCGGTAGTTTCGGGCGAACCAAATTTTGTAGACGCCGTTGTCTAAGCAGATCATACCGTCGTCTGGCAGCGCGTCGCGGACCAGCTTGACAACATGCTGTGGATAGCAAGGGAAGCGCGCGTCGTCTGAGCCTGCAAGGATGTTGGCGTCGTGATGTTCGCGAACTGCCATCATGCGGGTAAAGTCCCAGCCGGCTTCGGCGCGCGTCTTAACGTCGTTCTTCATCTGCCAAACTGTGTTGCCAACGTCGCCTATCACCTCAATTTGAGGGAAGTAAACAGGATCAACCTCGGCCGTATTGTATGAAATATGGATGACCTCGGTGCCCCCTCTCCTCATAAAGAAGGGTGGCTTTTCGATTACGTCATGGCCAATATTGAGGATCAGATCAGCGGCCTCAATCGCGCGGTGAACATAGTCACCTGCAGACAGGGCAGCACAACCCATGAACAACGGATGACGTTCGTCAACCACGCCTTTACCAAGCTGGGTGGTTGCGAATGGAATTCCGGTTTTGTCGATAAACTCCGTCAGCATCTTCGACGTCATTTTGCGGTTGCCGCCAGCACCGATGATAATGATTGGCGACTTTGCGCCGTGCAACTTTGCCAGCGCCATAGCGATGGACTTACCCTCAGCCACAGGCCGACGCACCGCCGATTTTGGAATCGGACGCTCGTCTGTTTGCTCGTCAGCGATATCTTCCGGCAGCTCGATATGAACAGCACCCGGTTTTTCTTCCTCAGCAAGCCGGTAAGCCTCGCGGATACGCGACGGAATGCTATCGCCAGCGACCAACGTGACGGCGTACTTCGTGATCGGTTTCATCATCTCCACAATATCGAGGATTTGGAACCGGCCCTGTTTTGACTTTTTCACCGGTTTTTGACCGGTGATCATCATCATAGGCATGCCGCCCAGCTGAGCATAAGCAGCTGCCGTGGTAAAGTTTGTCGCGCCGGGGCCGAGTGTCGAGACACAGACGCCGGTCTTGCCAGTCAGGCGGCCGTACACCGAGGCCATAAAGCCAGCACCCTGCTCGTGACGGGTCAATATTAGTTTGATTTTTTTCGATCGGCTGAGACTATCGAGGAAATCGAGATTCTCTTCTCCGGGAATGCCGAAAACGTATTCGCATCCTTCTGCTTCGAGACATTCAATAAATAGATCTGATGCTTTTGTCATAGTGGCCTCTTCTAGTGCTAACGGGCACATATCGGCCCTATTAATGGTCTAGCCGCATACCATAACGAAAGTCTCATTAAATTAGTAACCGTTCTTTTCAATATCACCAAAAGAGTGAACAAGAGCCGCCCAGGGGCCCACCCAGTTAACGACTCGACACCAACAAATCGCCAGTGGGTGGTGCGCTCGGCGCATAGTATCAGAATGGAATATCGTCGTAGTTGTCATTCGGTGGCGCCGGTGGGGGTTCAGTGAGTGGCGCAGACATATTGTCGTAGCTGCCGTCGCCGTAGCTGCCGTCATTGTCTCGCGAACTCGTCGAATCACCTGCAGGCGATGATACACGCCAAGCTTGCAAACTTGTAAAGCACTTTTCGTTCTGACCGTTACCAGACCACAATCTACCAGAAAGGTTGAAATGCGCCTGAATTTCATCGCCAATAGCATAGCCATCCAACATTGCGCATTTGTCTTTAATCAGCTCTAGCGCAACGTAATTAGGATAGCGCGGGTTCTCGTCATCGCCTGTCAGTTTGACGACGAACTCGCGTTTGGTAAAACCATTACTTCCAAACTCAGCGGTATCGCCAATGGAATGGACAACCCCCTGAATTTCATAACTTTTTGACATGCGGTGATACTCTCCTGAAAAAAAAGACTAACGCTGTTGGCTGAACAGCCGGTCGATAGATAACAATGGAATTATCCTAGATGCACCACACCAGCGCCGAAAAACTGATGTGGTTTTATAAGGCCAGGACAAATTAGGCGCGAGTACTAATGACTTCTCAGGCCGCGAACTGATCCAGATGGTAGTCAGTATTACCAAATTGAGCCTCAATGACGAGCAGCCGTTTAAAATAGTGACCAAGGCGAAGCTCTTCGGTGACACCCATGCCGCCATGGGTCTGCACAGCATTTTCACCGATAAAAAAGGCTGCTTTTCCGATGAGATGTTTTAGCGCATGGACGCAGCGTTGGGCACCATCACCGCCGGACGCGACTTCCATCGTTGCTCTAAAGAGTAGCGACTTACACTGCTCATACTCCATGAACATCTCAACCATTCGATGCTGAAGCACTTGGAATTCAGCAAGCGGATGACCGAACTGCTCTCTTTCCTGTGTGTAGGCAACGGTATCTTTGTAAAGGATTTCCATGGCGCCCAAGGCCTCGGCAGCGATAGCCAAAATACCATCGTTGATGGTCGCGTTCAGCGCCTCAAATCCAGCATCGACGCCACCCAGCAAATCATCAGCGGTAACCGCCACTTGGTCAAAGGTGAGTTCTGATGACTGTAGGCCATCAACGGTCGGAAAACCTTGCACACCTAGCCCCTCACGATCAGCTGGAATGAGGGCCAGCGTGATACCTGACTGATCGACTACACCACCACTGGTTCGGAATGAAACAACAAAAGCATCCGCTGTCTTGCCATGTAGAACCATACATTTAGTGCCGGTAAGTGTATAGCCTGAATCTGTCTTCGTGCCTGCAAGCGCTACATTCTCAGGCTCATAGCCGGATTCAGGTTCCGCATACGCAAGCGCAAGTTGCTTTGACCCATCAATCACACCTTCAAGCCAAGCTTTAGATTGCGCGTCCGTTGCACAGCGTTTCAGTACACCGCCACCGAGTATGACGCTGGCAAGATAAGGCTCTAAAACGAGCCCCTTACCAAACTGCTCCATAAGAACCATCGTGTCGAGTTGATCGCCACCTAGGCCGCCCTGCTCTTCACTAAATGGCAACGCAAGCCAACCGAGATCGGACATTGTTTTCCAGTAATCAAGACTAAAGCCTGGCGCCTGCTGAGCAATCTTGACCCGGCTCTCTAAGTCGTAATTTTCTTTAACAAATCGCTCAATAGAATTTGAAACGAGTTGTTGCTCTTCGGTTAATTCAAAATTCATTGCAATTATTCCTATTTCTTAGCCGACTTGATACCGAGTACTTTCTTGGTGACAATATCTTTCTGAACTTCACTGGCACCACCATATATCGTGTAAACACGGCTGGACATATATCCGCTCATGCCACCGCGGGCAAAGTCAGGCCCTGCGTTGGTTCCACCCCAGGCCGCGGAGAACTGACCACCCGCTTCCATGGTCAGCTTTTGAATACGCTGCTGGATGTCTGTACCTTTTAATTTTAGGATCGAAGATTCTGGTCCCGGAGCCACACCCGCACTCGCTGTCGCAAGGCTTCGCAGCTCAGTGTATTCCACCGCCATAAGATCTATCTCGAGCTCAGCGACCTTAGCACGGAAGCTCGGCACATCCATTAGGCTGCCGTTACCGCGTTTAACCGTACTCGCCTTCTCTTTGAGTCCTTCCAGCGCAACAATAGAATTGGAGATACCCGCGATACCTGTTCGCTCGTGTTCTAACAAGCCCTTGGCGTAAGTCCAGCCTTTGCCCTCCTCACCCACCCGATTTTCCACGGGAACTTTGACATCGGTAAAGAACACCGTATTCACAGTGTGCGACCCACCCAGCGTAATGATCGGTTTCACTTCAATGCCTTCCTGCTTCATTGGAAAGAGCAGAAAAGTAATACCTTCCTGTTTGACGCCGGCATCACTGGTTCGGGTTAGGCAGAATATCCAATCGGCAATGTGTGCCATGGTGGTCCAGATCTTTGTGCCGTTAACGATGTAGTGCTTGCCGTCTTCAGAAAGCACAGCCTTAGTCGTTAAACTCGCAAGGTCAGACCCAGCACCGGGCTCGGAGTATCCCTGACACCAGTTAACTTTTCTTGCTCGAATATCGGGCATAAAGCGTTCCTGCTGCTCTTGCGAGCCGTAGGCCATGAGGACCGGCGCCAACATGCTTAAACCAAACGGCATATCCCAAGGAGTACCCGCCCGAGCGGTTTCTTTCTGCCAGATATAGTGTTGATTAGGCGTCCAACCAGGACCACCGAATTTTGCAGGCCATTTGGGCACATCCCAACCGCCTTTTGCGCGTGCGGTTTCAAACCAGTCCATACGCCATTTGTTGGGGTCTTCTCCATGCTGGTAAGCATTCTCTGCGAGAAATTCTCTTACCTGCGCCTCAAATGCCAGATCATCTTTACTCAGTT
>JBNMQM010000063.1:0-24771 GCA_051278195.1 Candidatus Azotimanducaceae bacterium | reverse complement strand
CCGCGATTACTCAAATCGCGCTAACACCCGGGCCGGGAGGCGCTGCCGGCCCGCAGGGAACGACAGGTGCTCAAGGTGAAGCTGGTGCAACGGGTCTTGCGGGTGCTATCGGCGCGGCTGGTGCTACCGGCGCGGCTGGTGCTACTGGTGCTACTGGTGCCACCGGCGCTACTGGTGCTACCGGTCCAGCGGGTGCTGCTGCAGATACGGCCGCGGTTGATACAAACACCTCTAACATTACCGCGCTAGACACTCGAATCACTAATCTTGAGTCGTTCCAGTCCGATGTGGATAACTTCTTTACTGCTCAGCAACCATCGGACCCATTTGTCGTCAATCATGACTGTAGTATCGACGACCTCCAAGAAGAGCTTGATTCGGCGAAGCCTGGCGTCATCAAAATTCTCTTGTCTGGTAACTGCAACGGAGACTACCTTGTGCGCCGAAATGGCATACAAATTGTGGGTGCCGTACAAGGTGACAATACTCAAAGCACGATCAACGGATCGTTAACCTACAAAGGTGCGACGGAAGCTCTCATTCAAGGCATCATTATTAGCTCAGCTGACAAGATAGCGCTTACTGTTACTGAAAATTCGTCAGTTGTGGTGATCCTCACAAATATTAATGCGACGAGCACAGACGCTAGCATCGATATGAAGGCAGTCGATGTTCGAAACTCCGGCCTCTCGATCGGCTGGTTTTCTAACATAACCTGTGAAAGTGCGGCAGACTGCACTGGCATCATGTCCCAGATCGGGGCACAAGTGGTCAACATTACCGCCCCTCAATTCAATTTGGGTGGGATGACTGTTAAGGCTACTGCCACGAATGATGCTTTCGCCCTCCAGCTATTCAATGGTTCTTTTGTTTCCGGAGAGAAGGTTGGCACGACAAAGTTTGAAGCCATTGGTGGTGGTGAAAGTTTCGCCATATATTCCAATCACGATAGTGCGTTTTCAGTGTTGGAAGCGACCGGTCAACGGATTGAAATTATCGGTGACATTGAGTTCTGGTCCACATCAGCGGTTTTCGCAAACATGGTTCATCCGGATGGGAGTACAGGTGTTTATGAAACAGTACTCTTCGATAGCAGGCTTGCTTACCAGGCGGATGCTATCGATGAAGCCGTCACAATCTTCGGCGGCGGTTTTATCGCCGGTGAGGGGCAGCAGCTTAGCGCCACGAACGTCCTAAATGTGAATAATGCCAACGTCACTATTACTAGGGGTACTAATTTTGCTGGCACAATCAACGCGAACTTCCACAGTCGTGTAACGGTCAGAGGTACGGGCTCCGTGCTAGATACACTGAATCTAGATGGAACCTCAACGTCCCAGGTGCTAACCGGCGGCACAATAACAAACTAAGGAGATATTAGAGATGACAATTCTCAAAAAGATCTACCTTGTTAGTTTGGTTGTGCTCTTAGCTGCCTGTGGTGGCGGTGGTTCCAGCAGCAGTGGCACTGGCGTGACATCAACCCCTCCACCGCCTACACCTGCACCTGCACCACCTCAACTGGTGCTAACCGGTGTTGCGGCCGTTGGTGCGGCGCTCGATGGTGCTGTTATTGAAGTGATCGATGCGGCAGGTAACCTTGTTGATATCGGTGATTCAGCCACGGGTACCGATGGTTCCTACAGTGTCGCCTTACCTGCAGACACAGTATTACCTGTTGTGATTCGTGCAACACCTCCCGGCGGCACGCCGCTCTTAAGTATTGTCCAAGCTCCGGCAGATGGCAGTACCGATGTTGTGGCGAACATTAACCCGGTCACCAATCTTGTCAGCAGTTCCGTGTTAGGCACCGGTAGTGGCAGTAGCAACGGTGATATTGCCGGTGCTCTAGCGACAGTCGATCCAACCACCATTGATGCCAGTGGTGATGCGATTATTCAAAAGGTGTTTGGTGCGAGTGTTGATTACGATACTTTTGCGACCGATCCAAACTTTGTTGCGAACGATGGATCTGGACCAGGTTCTGCTGCAGATGCGGTTTTGGATACGGTTGCCAGAAGAGCAGCAGGTGCGGGTACTACCGTTGAAGAAGCGCTGATGCTGTTTAATGAAGCCATAGACCCTCCTTCACTATTAGAAGACCCAACCTTCCAGGTTGAACTTGTCAGTGAGCTGATCAAAGCAGGTACCGATGCAGCGGATTTGGAAGCAGGGCTTTCTGGTATTGGTGCAATCAACGATGCACCCACCGATGGGAGTGTGGATGTTTTTCGTACCATCATTAGTGTGGTCCCAGCCGTGATCGAAACCACTCGAACCAATGCGGCGTCTGTTTCAGGCAACCAGAATCTGGTTAATGCAGCAATCGACGCCACGGTAAAAGTGGTTAGCAGTACCATTAGCAAAAAAATCGATCGGTTTGATGCAACACCGGAAGACGTTAACAATTTGCTGAATTCACCGAGCTTTCAGTCGACCACCACTAAAGTCGTGGCGGCAGCGATTGGACCGATTCTTGATGCAGCAAATGGTTCAACTGATGTGGATGCCTTGCTGGCAACGGTTGTGAGTGTCACGTCTTCCATTGCCGAAGAAGCAAGCGAAGTGGTGAGTGGTTTTGATTTTGATGAAAACTCTGCCGACGTGAGTGATCTGGTCACAAGTTTTGTCACCACTACAGTGACAGCAACGCCGATCACAGCCGAGACCTTACAAGGTTTATCTGACGGAACGGTGAACAGCGCAGATGTCGTTTCCGACACCGGTGATGTGAGCACGGTTCAAACGCAGATTGTGACGTTTGCGACTGAAAACCCAGAGCTGGTTAACGGTGATGTATCGGATTCGATTCAAACCATCCCGACTGGTACCTGGGGTCAATCCACCTGGGGTGACTTCAACTGGGGATAAGCCAGTGGCCAGCATCGCCTCCCGCGTGCTGGCCTGCTTGGTTTGAATCTAGTAAGTCCTGCCTGTGAACAATTGTTCTTCGAGTCGATGGAAGAGGTCGCCCAGTATGTGATGATCAGTTCGAATGACGTCTACGCAAACTACGAACTGCTTCATAAGCGAACCCACGGTGGTCCCTGGCAGGGGAGTTTGGTGGACAATTCTGCGCCTGCCAATGGTCTATGGTCCCGGAGATAAGCAAAAAAGGTTCCGTTGTGCTATCACCACAATGTCGAAGGGGCACGACAAACTGGTCATACCTAGAATCTGGGGCAATTGGCAGTCGACCTACTAGTACATCTAGAACGTTGGGGCTGCGATTGCTCTAACCTTAGGTGACCCGAGAGCTGAAAACCGGATCTTCAACATCGCCGAAGAAAAACCAACTAGCCAATTGGGGTGTGCGGAAAAATTTGCGCTGTCTTTAGATTGGAAAGGAGCCGTCGAGATGACGGATGATACCGATAATCCTTTTGCACGTCGTTTGAGCGGTTTGGATCTTACAATTCCATTCAACATCAGCGGTAAGAGATTTCGGGAAACGTTCAAATTTTCCGACATCGTCGCAAAGCCCACCGCTTTGGCGCGGGCTGTTGAAAATGAAAAGTAAGCACCGCCTTCGATAAGGCGATAGTTGGATGTTTGGTGTCGATGTATAGCAGCAGAGCAGAGCTGATAGGGCGAGTAGGAGAAGGCTGACGATGACAGGTAGTTTGTTGGACCAGACTGGCGCAGAGATGCTGAGAAAACCAGCTGAAGAAGACAAGGAAGACATTGAGAGCTAGATCACCTTTGCTTGAGTTTCTAAGAGAACCTCGGAGAATCACTATGCCCTTAAAAGCTATCTCAGTGAGATTAGATGACGAAACTTTAACTCGTGTAAGACAGATCGCCGAAGCCAGAGAGAGTCCAGGGACTATATCTCTACAGTTGATCAATGGCCTAAAAATGGATTGGCGTCACTTGAACAGAAAATGGCGGAAGGGGCTGGCGATGCAATGCAGGAAGAGAATGAGCAGGCGTTAAAAACGCTATGTATTCGTGCCGAAATATTGAGCGATCGGCTAACGCCAGATGAAGATAAATCTCACCGTATGCAGTATCAAATGTCGCGCCTTGGGCAGGGCCTCGGACAAAAGACGCCTGACAAACGTACTGAAATGAACACGATGGTATTTGAGTGGGTGGCGGTGGGGCCGGTGTCTACGGTTTGTGCTTTACTAGTAGGCGAAATGCTGCCTGGTGCAATGATGTACCCATGATTATGGCGGCACTGAACATGACAATAGCGAATCGTAATCCGCAACCGGGCCGCATCCATCACTCTGATCAAGAGCGGCCATATGCTGCGACGGCATACCGTCAGCGTTTGATGTCGATTAGCGTGCCTCAAAGTATGTCGCGTAAGGGTAATTGTTGGGATACTCAGTCTATTATCCTCAGGAACATCGTGTCGGTCTGACCCGTGCTGGGATTGGCCCATGCAAGGCCGGTGATCTTTGACATCGCATGCTGGAAATCGAACCTGACCCCATTGTTTTTGTAAAGCGCTGGATCTGTTTCTGAGCAGTTATTGGCAGGTGAGGTCGCCGAGGTAGGTGATCTGCTTTTTTGCTACATAGTTCGGTAGCGAAATAGTACATGTCAGCGAGCCCTTCTTGACACCGATTTCTCGGTTACCGGCCACCATCTCAGCTTGGAAATAGCCTAATTCGTCGGTAGTAGCCAGACCTTCGATGTTCTTTAGAAGCGCGTTAGGGATAGGGTTTCCCTGACCATCAATAACCCTGCCCAGAGCGACAACAATCTCTTTTACCTCTACTTCCAAGTAGACCACGTTACCTGGATACATACTCTTTCGGTATATTTTTGTATCCACGTTCAGTAACTTATTGCCATTAGGCAAGAAGGATATTTCATGGATATCGTACTCGCTCACCGGAACAAATCGAGTTGAGTTAATGTCAATCGTTGCGCGGTTGGATCCATCAATCAACACTGAAATGGAAGCGTCGTCTTCGGAGTTTCCCTTTGCGCTGACGAGAAACCCCGAACGCTCTCTTCGTGCACCACCGATTCCAACTTTTTTGCTGGTTGCTGCAAAACTTGTTTTCATAGAAGAAGAGTAGTTGAGCTTGCTATTTTCGTTAGCATAGTCAACAACCAATGAAGCTTCACCAAGGTTGGATTTCGCCTGCAATCTTGTCTCCAGCGACCCCGTATCCTGCGAATCCGCTCTGATCGCGACGTTGTACTGGTTTCGTGAGCCGCTCGGCGTTTTCCAGTTACTCGAAGTATTACCCGAAAATCTGTCTTTCGCTGAGCTTGAGCTGCTGTCCTGTTTTTTGTAACGGCTAGAAACTGTATTTGACCAACTGCCATTGTTAAGCCTGTAGCTCGCGGAGAGCAGCAACAGGTTAGCTCCATCATTTCGAGATAATTCCAGGCTGTTGCTCAGGTTGCGCACAGAAAAGAGCTGGTTATTGTTCCAGCGAACGCCGTAGCTCTTTTTTCTTTCGTCGTTCGCACCCTCGGTAACTCGGAAAAAGAGATTGCCAACACCAAAGGATGTTCTCCATGAACCCGAAACAGAAGCTTGCAAAGCTTTTGGCCCGATCTGAGAGTTGCTGATTGCAGGATCGCGATCGTTCCAGATCTTTCTGGAGGTCACATTGAGGCTGCCTTTATCGAATCGATACCTCAAGCGCAGGTCAACTGCTGAAACGTTGAGGTCATCACGCGCCAAAATCGCTTCAAGCTCATATTTTGTACCCTGCTTGAAGAGATTTGCTTCGATTAATGTTGAATCTTCGTTGATCGAAAGACCAAGGCGCCCTCCAAAACTGTCTGTCAAACGTTGGGAAATACCTGCGCGGAAGAAGCGTTTGTTGTTACCTTTAGGCAATACACGATTTGATTCCTCCGTCATTTCCTCGCCAAGCTGAACAAAGAAAAGCGCCTGATCTTTGGGTGGCAACCTTGAGGTCTTTGAGAAGAAGCGAGTTTCTGTCCGAGTCACGCCTGCGTTGTTGATAATCCTGAGTTCAATGTCATATGAGCCGCCCGGCAGGCTTGCAGTGCTGATTAGCTGGTTGCCGATATCATAGTATTGCGTGCTGAGCAGTTTGCCGTCTTTATAAATTTCGACCCTGCTTCTGGAGTCCAGAAAAACCTCAACATCACTACCTAGTGAGATGTTGAGATCTTCGCGTGTGATCAGGGAGCTTTCAAGGGTCAGGCCTGCAAATAGGGTGTCTTTCATGAACACAAAATTGCCTGCGTTACCCCGGAATATACCTGCCTGATAGTCCCTGCCTTGAAACTCTCGTTGTAAGACCATTGTTTCAATAGAGAAGTCATCGCTACTTGTAAAGTTGCTTCTCAGTAACAGGCGGTTTTCAGCGTAGGAGAAGATTGTTGTGCTGGCCGCATTATATGTGCTTTCGCCTCCTCTAGAACCGCTGGTAAAAATCGATATGTCTTCGAGAACTGAAAAGCCTGCATCGGAAGGTGGAAGAAAAGCGAGTTGTTGCACCGTTCTTGTTTTCAAAAGCGTTGGGGAAATAAAGAGGTCAAGCTTCAGTTGCGACTGATCGAAGATCACACCTACTGATGAGGGCGACAGCTGGCCGCAGGAATCTGCTTTTTTCTTGCGGCAGACTTGCGCAGGATTGGTGTATAACGGCGCCTCGAGAATCAGGCTAACCGCATCTGGGTCATTGAGATCACTGATTCGTTGTATCAACTTGCTGACTTCCTCGAGTGTGATCTCAGTCGTGGTGAAAGTGGCTTTGACAGAGGTGAGAAAATAGCCACCATAGAACACATCGACCGCATTCTTTTGTGGGGCATTAAGATCTTCAAAGCCTGGAGGAACCCAGTCCTTATGAACAGGTTTTCGTTTTCGACTTTTTGGTTCAGGGGTTGAGGTAAGTAGCTCAGTTGGCTTGCTGCTTTCGTCCCAACTATCAGGCGATTTCTTTGTCAGCTTTTCGACGGGCGCTTCAGGGTCGTTCGCTGGTACGTTGTTCGCAGCTGATTCGACCAATACTTTGCCTGCTGCGCCAGACGTAGCAAGCCACCAGGTGTCATTGAATCCGAGCTGCTGAAGTCTGTTAGTCATTGTCTGCCGCTGATCAGGTCCAGTAATTGGTAGGACAACCCTATGCAGGAGTCCACCGGCTGGAGCGCCACTGACGGTGACGGTAAGCACGTGGATTTCGCCTGAAATATCTGGCATTTCCCGCTGCAGCGTAGCAATGAGTGTTTGTGCGTTTTCCCTGATACTGAAACTGGCAAGTACAAAGTGTCCCGATTCAGTAGATTGTTTACCCTGACCCTCTACTGAGATGGGTTCGATGAGTAAAACCAATACCATCACACTCAGAATCAGCTGGCATGCGGACTGAGGGGGCTGCTTGCGCGTCGAGAAAAATGTAAGCAAGTGCATCACGATGACGGAGGGCCCGCATCTACTAATTTAGTTGACTACCCTCACAGAGTTGCCTTCATGAGAGCGGATGGTGTAGGAAAATGGCCCGTCGAAGGGAAGTGTCAGTTTCCAGACATTGCCTGCATAAATACGTCGATTGGCTAGTTCCCGACAATCGCTAAGATCCAGTGGATCGCACTGTTGCCCAGAAGACAGCAGATAATTGGCTGTACCCTCATTTTTGAAAACAGCTTCCATGCCCGTCCTGGAAATGACCGGCACCACGGTAGGATCAATTGGCAGAACAATTGCGAGTACCTGATAAGCGATAACTACCTCAACCATCGGTCGGACACTGCTATCAGCCTCATCATCGCTCTCAAGTTCCAGAGGAGCGGATATGGGAAGGAAGTTCACTCTGTAGATTCTTTCAATATTGCTGCGGCCAGCCACATTAAGCAGGCGGACAATGCTTTTACTCCCTGGTGCAACAATGAGTTTGGTGGGTGAAGCGATAAAATCCGGTGATGAAGACCTGTCAATTGTCACGAGTTCTTCGTCAGGTGAACCAGGGTTCATGACTTCGAATGCTTCGACATTAACAAACAATTTGTCAACGCCGCTATCATTGATAACGACCACGTCGTTCTTGGTGTCGTTTCTATCGTTAAATATGATGATTGCTCTGTCAACGATTAGGCCTGCACTGGCAAATTCGCACACCAGAGAGGTTAGAAAGAATAAAAATGTAGCGATATGTAATTTCAGGTTCATTCTTTCCTTCCTTTTATTCCGGTGTGATCAGCATGGTGATAACTGAAACTTCTGTTGACCCTGGTACTAAAGTGTTCAAATCCTGACTCGGCATCGCAATATCCAGTTTCTTCCCATTACCACGGCAATAGTTCTCGCCTTCTGTCGAGCTGGCCGTATCTACAGTGAACGAAGAGTTGCCATTGTTTGTCGATTCTTTTGGCGGTGCGCCCGCTTGCTTATTATTTGAGGCAGTTAATTTTTTATCGTTTGGGGCTGAGACGAGTACTATTTCACCCCCTTCATAAATCGAAGGTAGACACACAGAAAATTGAGTTTGCTCTCCAGGATCTGCATTCTGTACCAGCCATCGTGGTTTCGCGGGCGAATGTTCCGGCGGTCCTTTTCCGTTCCCGCGTGTAAGACCAATAGGACTGTCTACGGTTGCACCCCTTAAGATCGTCAGTTGAATACTGACCTTGCCTTCGGAACGGTTATCCAGTTCCCCATCAATCAAGGCGTAACAAGGCGATACAAACAACAAGCAGAGTACGATCTTTCGTATGTGCGGACCTTTCGTTGGTAATTTTCGGGCAGTCATTCTGGCTGGACCAGGAAGGTAAATGTTTCCAGGTAGTCGCCAGTTGATGCTTCCCGCATGTCCTGCTCCTGAACAATAAATGTCATGGTAGCATTTGATCCGCCCTGACAGAACTCGTAACTAGAATCCCCCGACCCGACGACAGGGGTGTTCAACACCGCTGTAATGCCTGGCCCAAGTCCATTATCAGCAAAATAGAGGCTGACAGGGATGCTATCGCCACTCGTGACCCCGTTGATAAAAAAGTTTCCACCCGCATCCTGCGAATTGCTGTTGATGCTAATGCGGTAAGTCGTTTCTGAAGCATAGACGCAAAAGTTTTCGTCGGCCACCAAATCGCCAGAGCCATTGAATGAGCCAAGGCTCACATCGTCCATCCCGGTGATCCGTACCATCGGGGCAGCCATGCCTAGCGTGATGGTAACGATAAAATCTTCGAAATCGGTAGCTGATCCACTTTCGCCACCTATGCCGCTGATCCTGAAGTGTCCGATGTAATCACCTGGCACCTTTGTTTCGAGTTCTGAGGCGCTGATGTTTATCCCTATCTGTGAATTGTTACCTGCGGTTTCACACTCTCTGAACTGACCCAGGTGGGTATGAGAATCGTAGGTATCGTGACTGAGCGTCTCGTCACTCGTAGGCACCAAGACATCCTTGTGCGATAAACTGATGGCAATAACTGCGTTACTTGCCGCTGAGTTATTGCCGTTCAGATACAGGGAATAATCACTACCGTCTAAAGAACTGATTTTAATAGTGTAGGGGTAGGCTAGATCTCTTCTATTTGGGTTCTTGCTGTTGGTATCGGCCGAGGAGATGCAACTTATTGTCGAGTCGGAGACATCACCACTATCATTCCAATCACTCAGTATGAACGACATCAATGGTTCTATATCAAAGTGGTCGAAAGCTAGCGCCGATGGCGCAAAAAGCGAAAGTCCTGAGGCTATTAAAAAGACACTTAACATAGTCAAGTCGCGGGTGCGTCTTGGCAAAACCTTGAGTCCGGGTTTCTGAAACGATGGCGCTCGAGTTACGCCGTTGACTATAGCAGTCGATGATTCCAGAGCTGGGCGGGGGAGCGCTGGAGAAGATAAGGGCAACGAACACATATGGTTACGATAAACCTGAATCTCCATTGTACTCCCCCCCTTTATCAGACCACCCTCCAACTAGCCCCGCTGAGTCAGCGAGGCTGTGCTTGTACTTCGTTCCGTCTATTTAGATAGGCTTGAGTAGAAGTTGGAGAGTACCTGCATAGGTGTCAGTAGTCATATCCCGAAGTTCCTGCTCGGTGATACGGATGTCAAAGGATGTGTTATTCACCGAGTCGCAATCGACTTTCACGCTACCAGAGACGAAATCCTGTGCCTGACCATGAGTAGCCACAACAGTCGCATCGGAGGCATCTGCATCTTCATCCAAGGCTACTGTGTACTCTAACGTATCCGCAAAGGTATCACCAATGAGCGTAAATGCGCTGCCATTCGGATTGCTAGCGACGATGCTGTAAGCGTCACCACCATTTACATAAACGCAGAAGGCATCACCCTGATTCATTGCGCCCGTATCGTCGGCGCCATAGGTGCCAAAATCGACATCGTCCATGTCTGTAATTTTTACTGCATCGAGAACTTCTATCGAAATATCTGATGATCCAGTGCTGCCGTTTGCCAGGCCGTCGAGGCTGCCTTGGGTTGCGCCGAATGCGATCGAAGAGGTCGCAAAAGCGAGTAAAGTAACTGCGGGTAACACCATTTTGTTTCTGAGTTTCATAATTTTCTACCTTATGACTGGTTGGCGGATTTTTTGCTTACAGGACAGGTCAGTACATTTCCCATGCCAACTCTTTAGAAAAAGATACGGGGTCATATTGTTGGGATAGTAAAGGGTTGATAATAAAGGGTTAAATATCTTTATTTTGGTTTCTCTCAGTCGAGTACTTGAGTGTTTAGAGGTTATGCATGCCGAATCGAAAGACGCAAAATGCAAAACGCAAAACGCAAAACGAAAAATACAAATTTTCAATTTTGGGATGCGCTTTGGGTGGGCTTTTCTCCAAACACAAAAGACTACGCCAACACTTTAAGTTACTACTTAAAGTGTTGGCGATGCATTTAATTCAGATTTTGACGCTGTGAGAACTAATGTAGGTACCAATCTTTCAGGTGGGGAAACCATTTTTAGTGGCGGCTGGCGCCTATGAGCCAAACTGGATTCGCACCGTTCAGAACGTGTAAATTAGACGCTAAGCAAACGATGGGCGATGCCAAAAAAGCGATGCTGGCAATGTCTGAAGAATTGAAAGCTGGTGGATCTAAGGGTGGAACTTACGTTTGGAATCCAGGGCCTGGCGCCGCGCCTTCGATGGAAGATTCATTTTTAATAACTCGATGGTTTCCAAGCGTTGAAGCTTGGGGCAATTCTTCGATGGCGTATCAGAATGGTGACATGGCGAACGTAGAGGCCGGTGTTGGCCGCGTGATGAGTTGTTCAGCGTTCCGATTGTACTTAGATTATCCTTTTTACTGGGAAGGATAGAAAAAAGCAGGTTTAGGGGCTGCTTATATCCCCCTAAATCTATTGATCACATTTCACTTTTTGTAGCGTCTTATTCTAGTGCAAAGATATTGCGCATCCGCTATCGCTTTGGAAGTGCTTTGAATTTGAACTTGCACGACCACATGCTTTACCTTGATGGTGTGTAAAACAAGCGTGCTGTTTTCTATTTTGCAAAGCCGCTCAGCGCAAGAAGCTTGAGCGATTGTGCAGATATATTACCCGTCCTGCTATTGCAGCACAGCGTCTTTCGCTTGCTGGTCACGTTATTCTGAGCCCAATGGAATTCATTGGCAGGTTGGTGTCACTAGTGCCTAAGCCGAAAGGATATGGCATGTCCTGGGCACAGCGGTTGAAACGAGTTTTAACGGGGCGGCCATCCGCATAGAAATTAAGAAATGTGATCAGTGTGGCGGCAACTTGAAGGTCATCGCAAGTATTGAAGAACCGGGGATTATCAAAACAGAGATTGACGATTTTCAGTCTGATTCAGCATAAAATACGGGCATTGCGGGAAAGAAAATCAGCTAATTCGTATTCAACAAACGTGCTAGCCAACTTCTGAACCATTGACCATTAGAAAAAAGGTGGATAATTCTACTTATACTTAGCCAAGGCATTATGCAATCTCCAGTGGTGCGCGAGCATGCGGGTATTGCCGACGACCAGTTGATCATGAAGGCCGTTGCACTGGGCTTTCCGGATGAAGATTTTCCAGCCAATGCAGTCATTTCAGAACGTAAGAGCGTTGATGAAGCGGCACGTTTTTTGGGCTTTGATGACTGATTAAGAGAATGGGCCCTCAGCTTAATCTAGCTGTAAGATTAAGTAATATTATACTGACCCCAATTCTCCCGCTAACGAATGTGCAAGGGGTAAACCTTAGTAATCACTATCTACTTGACGGCGAAAGGTGTGATCTCAAGAATTCTATGAGCCTGCGATGGGTGTTGAATCAATGATGATCAGTGGAGCACCGTAGCGTTGCTCACACCGAAAAATGATGTGAACGAGTGGCTATCAAATTAATGATATGTTATAACATTGTTAGTTTCCAAGGCTCAACCCCATGGCAAAAAAAACTTCCTTACGTAGCGTGATCAATCACGCCGAGCAACAATGCAAGCAACGCGGCACCAAGCTCACTGAAAAACGGCGCCAAGTACTAACCGGCTTGGTCCAATCGAAAAAAGCGCTCTCAGCTTACGAACTTATCGACTACTGCCGAGATAAGCTGGGCCAGCAGTTACCCGCGATGAGCGTTTACAGAATTCTCGAATTTCTCGAAGAAGAAGATCTCGTGCACCGGCTAAACCTAGCTAAAAAGTATGTCGCTTGTTCGCACATTTCTTGTGACCACGCTCACGAAATTCCGCAATTTCTTGTTTGTAATAGTTGCAACGCGGTCGAAGAGATCAGCATTAATCGTTCGGTTATTCGCTCATTAAAAGATGCTGTGGTTGATGCAGGATTCCACCTCGCTAGACCACAACTTGAGTTTGAGTGCTATTGCAACGACTGTGGTCCACAATCTGATCAAGCGAGTCACTAAATGACAACGCTCTCGACCAATTTCGACAAAGCTGCCATCGGAATCTCGGCACTCTGCCTCGTCCATTGCTTGCTTATACCGATTGCACTCGCGCTTTTACCCTCCATGGCGCTCCTCGCGACGCTAGGTGATGAAACATTCCATCTACTGTTGGTCGCTCTAATCATGCCGACCAGCATTATCGCTTTGACCTTAGGCTGCAGGCGACATCGCAGCTGGCAAGTACTCGCTTTGGGAACAGCAGGGCTGGCGATTTTGATCTTAACCGCTCTGTTCGCTCATGACTTATTAGGTGAAGATCTCGAGAGGCTGAGCACTGTTTTAGGCGCGTTGCTGGTTGCTGCGAGTCATATTCAAAACTTTCGCCTTTGCAGGCAAAAGGAATGTTCGGACTAAATCCCCCATGGTAGATAGACTCTCAAACATCAAAACCAACATCGTTACTGGTTTTCTAGGCGCTGGGAAATCGACCGCGATACTCAATCTAATGCAACAAAAGCCCAGTTCTGAATCCTGGGCCATACTGGTAAACGAGTTTGGCGAGATCGGCATTGATGGTGGCTTGCTCTCCAACAATGTTGAGTCAGGAGTTTTTATTCGCGAGGTACCCGGAGGTTGCATGTGCTGCGCCGCGGGTCTTCCGATGCAAATCGCGATGAATATGTTGTTAGCCCGAGCAAAACCGCAGAGGTTGATTATTGAACCGACCGGGCTTGGCCACCCGTTTGAGGTGATGAGCGTTCTTGCCGCCGACCACTACCGAGAGCTTTTAGATCTGCGCACCACGATAGCAATGGTTGATGCCCGCAAAGTTAAAGATTCTAGATACACCAAACATGACACTTTCAACCAACAACTCGAAATCGCAGATTTAATCATCGCCAGTAAAAATGACCTGTATGACAGCTCTGACTTCTCAAATCTGCACTCATATTTATCCTCGAGTGCGCTTCTGCCTGAGCGTAAACTCGTAGCAGCTAGCAGAGGCAATCTAGAGCTTGAATGGCTTGACGGTCCGGCGACAGCCTGGCGGCTGAATAAAAACAAGCTTCATACTTCCACTGAGCTGGCACTAGACGCCCCGGAACCAGAAATCGAATTCCCAGCAGAAGGGTTTATTCGTATGAGTAATCACGGCGAAGGATTTGAATCCTATGGCTGGCTGTTTGAATCAACCTTCACGTTTGAATCAAACGAGGTTTCGGCACTCCTTGAGCAGACCAAAGTTGACCGATTAAAAGCGCTATTCATAACTTCAACCGTGAATATAGGCTTCAATTATGCCGGCGATGATCTCGAAGAGTTAACCCTTCGAGATCTACCGGATAGTCGAATCGAGATAATATCGAGTACTGGCTTTGACGCAGACGCCTTTGAAGAAAATCTCTTAAAGACTTGCTCTCGCTAAAGCGTATAGCGAAGGCCTAGCTGAATGCTTCGGCCAGCGTCCGGTGCAAAGTTCTTCAATCGCGACGCGTGATTACGAACCTCTTCATCCCCAAGATTGTCTCCTCGAAGGAACAACTTGAGTTCACCGTCGGTTCCCACATCCCAGTGGTAGTCAGCATACATGGACAGTAGATTGTAACCATCAGTAGGCAACTCAAACTGCCCGAAATCATCTTGTTCTAGGACCCTAATTGCGTGGAAGTGCACGGTCCAACTTTCACCATAAAACTCAACTTCCGCGCCGTACTTAGCGGCTGGTATTAATGGCACGTTTCCACCAGCAGCAAACTCTGCTTGAACCGTGTCAGCAAATACTGCACCGGTTACCCCAAACAATTCAGACTCATAGATAGAGAAATTGAGCTGCGCTTCAATACCTCTAAACTCCGCATCACGAGCGATGAACTGTGCCAGACGCTGTTCTTCAAATTCGGCTCCCGTGACGTTGAGGAAAATGTAGTCTTCTATATCGTTCACATAGGCACTGATTTCTCCGGTGATTCTGCCGGTGTGGTAGCGATAGCCTACTTCAAAATTTTGAGAGCGTTCAGGGTCCAGATTCGGATCACCGATTTCAAGCAGGTTAGTCGCGGCGTGAAGAACAAGGTCTTCATTGTCGGCCTGCCTCGCACAGGTGTCGCCGTCCACATTGGCAAAGAGCTCTTCGACTGAGGGTGTGCGTGCTGCATCGGTGAGGCCGAAGAACACATTGGATGAATCGTTAATACTATAGAGGACGCTACCGCTAAGACTCACCTCTTGTTCATCGCTTTCACAACGGCCAGCCTGTACCTGGTTAGAATCATAGCGTAGCCCTAACTCTACGTTGAACTGATCTCCTTGATACTGTTCGAATGCAAAAAAGCCAAGGTTCTTTATTTCTGAACGAGGAATAAACCCTTCTTCACCGGTCGCCTCAAAATCGTTATTTGTCATTTGAACACCCGCCACACCCGACCATGGACCAAATGCGCGATGGGTGAGGACAAAACGGCCCTCATAGCCTTCGTTAGTATAGGTCGTACCTACCTCTTTCTCTCCCGTATCAAAGAATTCAACCTCATCGTGCTCATAATCGGTTTGTGCAAAAGAAAATCTTAGTGAGTCAATGATACTGCCTTCGAGCTCATAGCCAGCTCGTAGATCAACCCGCGTCTTCTCCATCTCAAGACGCACGAACTCAACTTCTTCCTCTTCTTCTGCCGCTGCTGCTGGATCTTCACCTTCTTCATGACCATGAGCATGAGCATGAGTGCCGGGCGGCAATCCATACGCATTCTCTAGTCGGGAAACCGACAGCCCAATAAATCCAGAATTGTTGACTAGTGAAAGTCCAACTGCCCCACCCTTTGAGTCAGAATCAGAGTTGCCAATAAATCCTCGCGTATTTTCAAGCTCTTCTTCTTCCTCTTCTTCTTCATTGCCATGCAGAAGCTCCTCTAAAGCTTCAACAGCAGCTTCGTCGATGGCAAAACCGGGGATCTCGACATTATCATTCGAGCGAGAAAACCCTTCTACATGAAACGCGAAGTTCCCAGATCCAGCATCCAGGCTGAAAACTGAACGATTCTCCGAGTAATTGAAGTTGTGAGTCTGTTCAAGAAATACTTCTAGCGACTCCGGGACTCGTTCTGGAATTTTTCCGTCGATCACATTCACGACACCACCAATGGCACCACTACCGTAGAGCAAGCTTGCTGGTCCTCGAATGATTTCTATTCGCTCTGCGAGACTGACATCAACGCCTTCTGCGTGATCTGGACTTTGATTCGCAACATCGGTTGTGCCGACGCCATTCTGAAGAATACCAACCCTATTGCCCGTATGACCTCGGATCACGGGATGGCCTACACTCGGGCCATAAGACGCACTGTTAATGCCAATTTCTCCAGCGAGTGTTGCCCCAAGGCTATTGGCGACCTCTTCTAGCAGCGCTTCACCTGCCAAGACATTAATCGGCTGAGAGGTTTCCGCAGTCGATTTTGAAAAAGGTGCGCTTACGATCACCTCTTCAATGAAGTGTTGATGGGCTTCGCGGTGCGATTCACCGTCACTGGCCAGCAAATTAACGGGAAGTATCGGCAAGATAAGCATTGCTGGCATCAAAAAGGCTTTGGTCTGGGAAAATTTTCTACTCATTAGCGTGTCTCATTAAGTAACGTTTTGATTTCGCCGCGAATAGTAATGTTATAACATATCATTAAGCAACAGATAAATGAGCTACAGGCATGAATGAATACACGCTCGCAATAGACAACTTAGCGTTCGGATATGGTGATAAGCCATTGATTAAAATTGAAAAAATGAGAATCCGCGCAAGGGAAAGAGTGGCGATTATCGGCCCTTCTGGATGTGGTAAAACAACTTTCATACATCTGGTTGCCGGCCTAATCCGACCGCAATCGGGCAGCATCAGGATTCTAAGCCGCGAAATCACCAAGCTCAAAGAATGGGAAGTAGATCGCATCCGAGGTCGTGAAATCGGTATCGTTTTTCAGCGCCTTTATCTCATGCCGTCTATTAGCATTCTGGACAATTTGCTTCTCGCCCAGAGGCTGGCACGTGCAAATATCGACAGTGACCTCGCCATGCAATTGTTGGAGCGGCTGGGTATTGCTGAATTTTCGAGTGCTTTGCCTCATAAGCTCAGTCAGGGTCAAGCTCAACGCGCTGCCATTGCCAGAGCGATCGTACATAAACCGGCTCTAGTTATCGGTGACGAGCCAACATCTGCATTAGATGATGGCAATACCCGGGAAGCCATTCAACTACTGACCGAGCTTTCTGAAACTGTGGGTTTTTCGCTGATGATAGTCACACATGATGAACGCGTACGAGACGAAATGGACAGAGTCATTCGTCTTGGAGTTATATCATGAGGCTGCTGAGGTTGAGTCTAGCTAACCTTGCTATGGCTCCGCTCACCACCGCCGTCAACATACTGTTGTTGACGCTTGGCACAGCGAGCATTGCGATTTTATTAATAGCGGCCCATCAGCTAACCACAACATTGACCCGCGATGCTGCTGATATTGATCTTGTTATCGGTGCCAAAGGTAGCCCCCTTCAGCTCATTCTATCTGGGGTTTACCATGCAGATGTGCCACCAGGAAACATTCCTTTGAGCTCGGCTAAACCATGGATGAAACATCCTTTGGTTGAGTCGGCAATTCCATTGGCGCTAGGTGACAGCTTTGAAGGGTTTCGCATCGTCGGAACGACACAGGACTATTTGAAAATCTACGGTGGCCGTATCAACATTGGTGAGCTATGGGGTGCACCCTTGGAAATCGTAGCCGGATCTCAAGTGGCCAAAGTGACCGGTCTAGGCCTCGATTCAACTTTCTCCGGTGTACATGGTCTCAACGATGGTGGCCACATGCACGATGAAGAAAGGTATCGCATAGTCGGGGTTCTAGAAGAAACCGGCACAGTACTCGATCGCTTATTGATAACCTCTATGGAAAGCGTTTGGGCTTTACACGGCAGCCATAACATTCACAGTTATGGATCTGAATCCGACGATGAACACATGCCACAAGAAAATCTAACAACGATTCCTGAGGACAAAGACCATCACCATGATGAAGCAGAACACAATTTTGATGACGGTCTTGAGCACGCCACCAACGAGTACGACGAGCATGAACCGCATCAAGAAGACAATGCCGATCACAATGGAAAAGACATTACAGTCCTGCTGGTCAAATACGCATCGCCACTTGCAGCCATAAGTTTGCCCCGAGATATCAATGCCGAGTCTGCTTTACAAGCGGCTTCCCCGGCATTTGAAATCACGCGTTTGCTCCAAATCGTTGGCATCGGAATAGGCTGGCTTCAAGCTTTCGCTGGGATTCTTCTTGCCAGTGCTGCCGTATCAATTTTTGCTGCCTTGTACGCATCTTTAAAGGCGCGCCGCCATGATCTAGCAGTATTACGTTGCTTGGGTGCTAGCCGCTCGGAATTGTTTTACCTCATATTCGTAGAAGGTGTCGTCCTCACAACGGTGGGCATATTCGGCGGGCTCATTGTCGCTCACGGTGGGCTGGAGCTAGTTGGCAATTGGCTCGCAAATAGCCAGCAAATCTCCCTAACTGGATGGGTCTGGGCGCCGACAGAATTCCTATTGGTTGTGGCCCTACTAATAGCAGGTTTTTTGACTGCCTTGATTCCGGCGTGGCAAGCGTTTTCAACCGATGTCGCAAAAACCCTATCTACAGGTTCATGAGACTATGAAGATCAAACCCGCTTTACTGATCACTTTGTGTTGGCCACTGTTTGTGGTCGCTGAATCAAACTTTGATCTCGGCAAGCCCGTCATCGCAGACAAGCACGCTGTGTATGACATGAAAGTCCTGGCAAACGCGAGTTACATTGATGAAAGAGGTAGAGTGATGTTGGATGTACTTGAAGGATCCGAGAACTTCCTTGCTCTTTTAGTAAAAACAAATGATGGGAAACCAATAGTCGGGCTTGAGCCAAAGTTTTCCATCGAGGGCTCCTCGGTCATTATGGCGTCGAGCGCAGCAGCGCCACTTCAAGGCACCGATGAAAGCGGCATTATGGAGTTTGGTGTGCTTGCCGGCGTCAAAGGTTTGGATCGACTCAATATTTCCTACAGCAATAACTCCATTGATCTACATTTCAATACTATCAGCCTCGACATTAGTCAATTCCCTAGTCTGCCAGAATTGGAAACGGGCCTAAGCTGGGACGATCTAATGAGCGCTCAACTCGACTACCAAGAAGAAAAGCTAGTGGCGAGTTTTACCTCGAAAGTGATGCAACAAGATGGTGAGAAAGTTGATGTTGCGGGTTTCATGCTGCCGCTCGACGCGGATACTAAGCAGCGTCACTTTCTATTGGTATCAGCTCCTCCGAGCTGCTTCTATCACTTCCCAGGCGGACCCGCCGGGGTTATCGAAGTATTTTCAAAAGAAGGTGTGGAAGCCACCTGGTCCCCGGTGATACTGAGCGGACGACTCAAACTAGTGGGAAGTAGCAAGACCGGTATCATTTACCAACTTGAAGAGACGGAACTTATCGACTAACGAATCAGTGTTTCCAAGGTTCAGCCAAAAAACCTATTCCAATACTGTTGCTCGCTTTGGAACATAGACGACTTAGTTTTAAACGGTCTTTTGCTTGGTGTAGAGGGCCTTGCCACAACTGATGAGGATACTCATGATCGCTATTCTGCGATCGGCAGTCAGGTACTTAGTTAACATTGTTCTCAATTTCTACTCGTCAGCCACCTCGTTTCAAAGTGCCAGGGTTTTTACGGAATGGGGTTGATCACAGCCTTTGTGAATAGCGACACATCGGTTACAGGTTAGGTATTTGGGGTGCGGGGAACATATAGCAATGGACCCAGTGACCAAAGCAAAAGCGCAGCAAACGTTCCAGATGCAGCGCCATATAGGTGTGCATTGACTAGCACAGCACCGCCAATCATTTCGCTAGAACTTGGCAGCGATCCAATGAACTGCTCATAGGTGAGCTTAATAAGGACGGCCCCGCTGATTAATAAAGCTTCATGGCTAGAAGAAAGGGGATTCTGCAAAATATGCTGGGTAACACCAGCCATCAAATAGCCGTGTAATAAACCGGATAGCCCTGCGTACCAATGGACAGCCGGGTCCAGATACAAGATTCCGAGATCGATACCGAGGAGGCAGAATATGGAAATCCAGAGCCATCGTTGTAGATTGAATTGTTGACCAACGAGTAACCAGATACCAAACATGGCCACAAGGTTAGATATTAGGTGACCGTGTCCCAGATGGACAAGGTGCCCCGATATCAGGCGCCAGACCTCCTGGTCTTCCATTGCAGAACGCGTAAAACGTAATATTGGCAAAGCGTCTCTCTGGGAAAAGAAGAGGGTGGCGCTAGCCAGTGCGAAAGGCAGTAACCAATGGTTAGTTGGTCTCGAAACAGAGACGGCTATCATTTCATCCACGTGCGGTTGAGCACAATGAGTGTCATGAAGATGAGGACGAAGAAATTAAAGGCACCACCCCCCCCGCCACTGGAATTTGCAGATGCTTGCTCAGAAGCTGGCACTGGCACTGGCACTGGCGCTTGAGCCGAAGCTACTGAAGGCAGCTGTGCTGAAATTGGCTGCGTTGTCGTGCTGCTCTGCTGATTTGCGTAAGTCAGTTCGGTTGAGTCTGTCGAGGCAGGGGAATTAGCTAGTGGACCCGGATCCGTCTTTTCGGCTCGTTCGACCGCGGCGGTAGGACTGGCTAAGGTGTTCAAACTGGGCGTTAGGGTTGTTCCCGCTTCTGCCACCGGAAGCTGAGCACTATATGCGCCGCCCACGTTTTCATCAGTGTTCTCATTATTTGAGACCTGATTGGACTCGACATCAGCTATTATATTTGAAGAATTTCCTTTAGTACCCGGTTCAGTTTGACCCCATCCGTTGTAACCCCAGCAGAATATTTCTCCATCATCAATCGCGCAACTATGATGAGTACCTGCTGAGACCTGAGTTGGATTCAACAACACCGGAACATGAGTTTTTCCAAATGCGTCTTTCCCCCAACATTGAACCCCGATTTGATCTATGGCACAAATGTGATCGTAGCCGGCAGAGACTGACTGTGGGTCAATCATGTACGGGATCTCCAGTTGTCCGGCGTTGTTTATGCCCCAACAACTCAAGCCTAAATCGTCAATTGCGCAGGAAAAACCAGAACCCGCAACTAATTGCCGTGGATTGCTGAGATTTGGTACGTCTAATTCCCCATAGTTGTTGCTGCCCCAGCACTTCACGCCATCATCATCTAGAACGCAGGAATGTTCACTTCCTGAAGCGATCTGTCGAGGGTTACTTAAATTCGAAGGCACATCTAGCTCACCAAATTCGTTTCTGCCGCCGAAACAAAAAACACCGAAGGCATCGATGACGCAGGTGTGATCAGCGTTTTTCGATAAGTGCGTTGCTTGATGAACAGGTATTATGTGAAAGCCATCCGAGCCCCAACACGTGACATAAAACAGGTCCAGGGCGCAAGTATTTGTTCCTCCAACACTGACTTGGAAAGTCCCCTGAAGAGTAGATGGGACATCTATTTCAGAAAATTCATTGCTGCCCCAACATTCAATCGAACCTTCCAAAACAACGCAATTGTGACCATGCCCCGACGAAATCATAGCGCTTTGATTATTCTGATCCAGAATTAGTTGATAGTCTTCTGCCTCAAGGCTGCTCGAAAAAGCAGGCACAGCTAACATAATAATAAAGGGGATAAAAATCCAGATGGGTAATTTTGAGTGATTCATGAAGATCTCTTTTGTGCTTAAGTTAAGGAGAATTATCGACTCTGAATGTATAGCTGAAATGCTCAGCGCGTAATGTTCCGTGACTATTTGTAAAGGGCTCACAATGCAAATAGAGTACTTTTGAGAGATCGGATCATGGATAAATTGTTGGAAAAGCTGGGGATCGATTGGTCGTAGGGTGGATGCACTATGTGCCGGGTGATAATAGTTGTCGTGATAGCGGGTCAGCTCAGGATAAGTTTGCCGCCGTCACAGAGACGAAAGCATTGAATGCGTTAGAGCTGTTCGAGTGCTGCCGTGAAAAAGGCTTGTATCCGGAGCGGGTTGTTAGTTGGCACGCGGCATTCATTTCGCTGGTCTGGCAACACCAGCGAAGTGGCACCGGTTGAAGAACGTAACACTAAACCCTAACAATTACCGCGGCGAGGAGGTGAAACAGGCAGCATGAAATTACATCAAGATGCGTCACTACCAAAATTCAATAGAACCTCGTGATATATGTCGGTTCCATATCTTCCAGCATGAGGCTCCAAGACCTTCAACCCCTCGAATACGTTAATATCAAACTCGGCCTTGAGAACATACAAATCCAGAGCCAGCACGAGTAGGGCGCTACCAACAGTTACGCCATCATCATCCATGGTCAGGTTGGAATCACCGTGAAATGAAGCAAACTGCTTCACGATCTGACTCGCAATAGAAGAGCCTAATTTTTCAAGAATGACTTCAGACGACTGGACTGCCATTGTTTTAGGTTCCATTGTCAACGTGTTGAAACTCACCTGTCCATCCTCATCAAACTGAATGCTCCCAGGTGAGATAGACGATAGTCTTAAGAATACCGCTGCCAGTTCCAGTTGCCTGGTGGGGCAATCGTTTAGCTTCAACCTGTTGCAAATTTCTGTAAGGATCACCATAAATTGTATGTGTTGCTCTAATTGCAGCTGACCAGGGTCCCCTACTGTTTGCGTAAGTTGCATAATTCCCTCGTGAACCATTCCGAGCTCTGAGTTCATTTGACCTACTAATTTCCCCATAGTTTTTATGCGCTCTACAGCACTCTGCCTAATTTCAATATTTCGTATTTCTTGTTTCTCCTTCAGCTCAAGAGTTTGCAAGATCTTATACACGACCAGTTTCAGATCCTTATTCTCGCAGGGTTTGACAATATATTGATGAATATTGCCCTGGTTAATCGCATCTATTGTTGACATCACTTCAAACTTTCCCGACATTATTACTCTGCTGATGTCTGGGTATCTCTCCCGAATGATCTTCATCAGTTCACCACCCGACAATCGCGGCATGCTCATGTCTGAGATGACGATATTAATCTCTCCCTTTTCCAGTATTTCCAATGCCTCCATTCCATCTGCCGCGAAATGGCATTTGTAAGGCGTACCTTGAAACCAACGAGTCAGTATTTTTATCCACCTCTCGTCATCATCGACCAACAGTACGCCATACTCAGAAAACCTTTCCTGGCTAATAATTTCGCTAACCGCACTAGGCTCATTGAATCCCTCCATCTCAATTGTATTCTCTTGCATGCCTCTCTCCTTGTTTTTGTACCTGCTTCTGGCAGGCGGGACTACATTTAACGGTTTCATTATCACTTTGATTTGTAAAAGACCTACGATCGAAGTGTAATTTTTTGTGAGTTATGTAACGCCGCGAACTATTTGAGAACCTACGTGATCATTTGACTTTTTTTCTTTGGGAATTGGTAAGCTATAGCACTGTTTCGGCGCCCTAAGAGAGTGAGATGGACAAAACTAGCATACTGATCGTAGATGATGATCCGAGGATTCAGCGCATGTTGACGCGCTATCTTGCCGAAGCAGGGTACGTCGTTTTGAGTGCAGGAAATGGCACTGAAATGCATGAATGCCTGCAGAGCGAGAAAGTGAATTTGGTCCTGCTCGATCTAAAATTGCCGGGCTCTCATGGTCTTCAACTCGCAGGAGAGATAAAAGCCCAGTACGAGCAGATAGGCATAATCATATTGACGGGCAGTTCGGAGGTCGTCGATATGGTCGTGGGCCTCGAGGTCGGGGCGGATGACTATGTTGCCAAGCCGTTCGAAGAGCGTGAGTTGCTGGCAAGGATTCGAAGTGTATTGCGTCGAACCATGGCAGTCGAAGACACTCATGACGACACCCTAACTGCCACTTTTTCAAACTACAAACTGGATTTCCTAGCGCATACACTCTTCAAAGATAATGACGATATCATTGAACTTACTACCCATCAGTACAAGCTTCTTTCTTACCTGGTTCATAATGCCAATAGAGTCCTTTCGAGAGATCAGATTATGGATGAAATTGTTGGAAAGGACTGGTCACCGCTTGATCGTAGTGTGGATGTGTTGGTTGGAAAGCTGCGAAGTAAAATTGAACCTGACGCAACGAAACCCTCTCTGATCAAGACTATTCGAGGCGCCGGCTACAAATTCACCACTGCTGTAACCTTCCAGCAATGATCTGATAATCATTAAACAATGTAGCCTAGGCTATTGATAAATTTCAGCTCAACTTATTTTGCGGTCAACAAGGATTAGTCACCTATTCAATAAGTAATGTTTTAAAAGACAAAATGCGATGTTTTGAAGGTAGGAGGTGTCGCAATGGTATCGAACCTAGATAATAGACTTTTCAGTCACTGAGTCATGGATGCGCCTCTCTGCTTCCGGAAGCTAGATTTCTCGCCATCCATCGGCAAGTAAAGGCAGGAGTTCCAATAAGTCGAGAGACTGCAGCAAGTCAGCTAAATCGTTAAAGTGATTGTCGATAACTGGGACGCCGATCATCCCGCTATGAACCTTCAGAAGCCTTGCAAGGTATCGTTCTTTTAATGCCCTGTTTTCAGGTAAGACATTGAAGTATTTTATTGCCTGCAGATGCGCAGCAGCATCTTTTTCGGGGTGATCGAATGTTGCGAAGATTTCGCGCTCCCAATAGTACACCCGAGCTCTATCAGTATTGGCCAGTGTCATAGAAGTAACGTCATTCAGATCTAGGATCACCGTGGTTATTGCAAATTTTTCATCCATGTTCATTGATCTGGCGATGTTCAAGAGACCTTCGTTGGCCTCATCTTTGAAATAGTCACCAGAAAATTTCACCATCAAAACCCCTATTTCAAGGAAGGCTTTATACATATACACGCAAAAAAGTCCTTTTTGTCTTAAGCAATGTAAGTACGTTATATCTAAACTCAGGT
>JBNMQM010000062.1:0-25294 GCA_051278195.1 Candidatus Azotimanducaceae bacterium | reverse complement strand
CATGGGTGACCCCGCCAGGGATATTGGAAATATGGCTGTTTTCCTGGCTGCGGATGAAAGCATCTACATTACTGGCGCGGAAATGGTGGTTGACGGAGGCATGACGATTGGATTGCCCTAGCAGCTATCAGGCACTTCGGACCTCGAGCGGAACGTTCTGGGGACACTGATCCCCTAGCCACTACTTCACCGTTTGTCGGAAATCTGCTTTATTTGCCTTACGCTCAGTTCCTATCGGCTTACCCCTTGCAGATTGATTTAAGATAGCGTGATGTAATCGTGAGACAGGCCGTGCTTTGCCTCCCTTGTTTTGCCCATCTACAATTATATTTAATCAATGGGAGCTCTATTCACGCCGCGTTTGAACAGCCACTCGGAATTCACCCATGCCGTACGAAATAATCTACCAAAATTCCAAAGGCGTGTTGATCACTAACTATTCCGGCGTATTGACTGATGAAGAGTTTAGAGAGTGTGCCGCGAAGAAATTTAGCCAGCGCGAAATAACAAAGTCTTATCTGTATTCCATTAGCGATTTGACTGCGCTAACAGGATTTGACGTATCCACTGAGGCATTAAAGCTCAATGCATTTGAGTCCAAAAAAGTACTGTCTGAGAACGTTTCTGGTTTTATGGTCGTGGTCGCCTCTGACGGTTTTATGTTTGGCATGGGAAGGCTATGGGCAGCCCATGCGGAGGGTAATTCAGACAGAGTTCACGTATTCAAAACTCGCAAAGAGGCTGACGCTTGGATTGAACAGAAGCTCGCAGGTGTGGCTGGATTAGAGGGGACACTGATCCCATAGTGACTTAACAGCTACTCCCAGCAAAATGAATCTGTAACGACGCTTCAATAGAGACAACACCCTCCAAAAAAATCTGGCCATGCCGAGTTTAGGCGATCGCACATACCCGTTGGTGTTTAGCATGTCATGGGGTGAGGACTCAGAATGAAGCGGAACAGATCTATTTAAATTGTAATTGTTAGCCATCGGCCGTAGCAGAGATTCCTGTCGAATGCTCACCAGCAGGCCACCTGCCTGGTTGAATACTCCAGCATCAACAGCGAACAGCAACCATCCGCGAGTGTCGCTTAGCCAGTGAAACCAGACGCTGTGATCCAGGCTCATAGTTTAGTGGGTACCAAATGCATCACCAGGCTGGATTGCCGAACAAAATGGTAAGGGACCGTCGCGCGATAGTCGCTTGCGGCGATAGCGATTCAGGCATATCGGGTCGAAAAAGTACGCCGGTCTCGCAAGGTCATTACCTGCCTTGTGAAAGTAGGCAGACAAGAAGTGAGCAAGTTTCTCAACGAGCGTTGCTGCAAACGCGGCAGATAATGCTTGAGCGACAAAGTGACCACCATAGAGCCGACCACTAGAACCCTGAACCTGCAGGGGTTGCGTGCAGGGGTTGCGTGCAGGGGTTACGCACAGTATTTGCAAACGAGACAATGGAGGGGCTTCAGGGCAGCCCTATAGAAAGCCGGCCTAATGCAAAGATTAAGAATCTCATTGTGCCAAAGAGTAACAAGAGACTCGCGAAGAAAATTGAGGACAAAGGCGATGACAAAAAACACAAAAAAATAACTGCATGAACTGTGACTCAAGACTGACTCATTGCCCCACTCTCCTAGGCTGGCAAACCCCATTATTAATCAAAGCTAAAAGCCGCGGCGATGATGCAATTTGTCGCCGATTGCGCCATTCTTAGCGCTGTGTAGCAAATTGGAGCGGCGATGAATTTCAACAGATTAACCTGGGGCGTGAAGACCAGCTTTAGGAACTATGTCGAGGCAGCAGGTGGGTCAATCACCTTAAGTGATGGGGCGACACGTGCTGAAGATGGGACCTTCATCTTCATGGCCGCGCCCGGCGGAGACCTAACTATCACGTCGGACGGCAGCGCCACGGGAGCAATGCGTTTTCAGGGCTCAGTCGCGTTCAATGCCCACGGCGGGATGCTCAAATCTACGCTCAGCGAACTGGGCGTGGAGTCTGGGCCAGAGGGGCTGGTTCTGACCACACTGGAAGCGCCAGGCAACAAAGGTCGCTGCGCGATCGCTCAGCTAGGACCAGTTGAAGTCGGCACGGATGGTGCCATGACCATAGGCTCGAAGATCACATTCGATGGCATGTACCAGATTGCCGACGACTACCCGCAAGGTACAGAACTGGACCCGCTGCAACTAGACTAGTCAATCTATGCCAGTAGAGTCTTACGGGCTCGAACCTGAGGGTTAATCAGGCAACCCCAGCACTCGCTTAGCAATAATGTTCATCTGTACTTCATTGGTGCCACCGTAAATCGTGACAGCGCGATCACGAAGCCAGGAACGTGTCGATTCAAGCTCGTCAAAGGTCACGTCGTCTCCTTCCCAGACAACACCGGCTGTGCCTCGCAATTCAGATTTCAGGGATGAGGCTTCCTTCGAAAGCGTGGACCCAACCAACTTAAAAATTGAGGTGGCAGCCCCAGGCGCCTTTCCAGAGCGGGATTCCTCTGTTACTCGCTGGATAGTCAGGGCCAGTGATTTCTCGCTCATGGTTTGTCGTGCAATTTTGTCTCGGGCATCTCTGTCCTGCAGTTTGCCACCTTCGATTGAATAATACTGCTGCGCTATTTTTGCGTAAGGGTTAACGTATTTTTCCTTTTTCTTGGACTTTACTGACGTCGCAGAACGCTCGTATTGCAGCAGCCGTTTGCCAACGGTCCAACCTTTGTTTAGCTCACCAACTAGGTCATCCCGGCTTGCAATGGCGTTGTCGAAGAAGGTTTCGCAGAAGGGTGACGAGCCAGATATCAGCTGAATAGGTTTTACGCTAACCCCATCCTGGTCCATGGGTAAAAGTACAAAGCTGATGCCATCGTGCTTGGCCGCCTTGGAATCGGTTCTTACCAGACAAAACATCCATTGAGCGTGCTGTGCACCAGAGGTCCATATTTTCTGGCCGTTAATGACAAAGTGATCACCATCGAGGACGGCTTTGGTTTGCAGGCTCGCAAGGTCAGACCCGGAACCTGGCTCACTGTAACCCTGACACCAGCGAATTTCACCGGTAACAATCTTGGGTAAATGCTGCTTTTTTTGCTCTTCAGTACCAAACTCCAGCAACGTTGGCCCGATCATCGATGTACCCATGCCAGCGAGTGGTGGCAGAGCCTTAGCTGTGGCCATTTCCTCTTGCAGTGCCTTGTTCTCGTCATAAGAAAGACCGCCACCGCCATATTCAGCTGGCCAGGTAGGTGCGGTCCAACCGCGTTCGGCAGCCCGATCCAGCCAGAGCTTTGCGTCTTCCGTTGAATAGGTTTCGTGAGCGTCTTCAAAGTGGACGCTGCGGTTGCGCATGGAGTCAGGACAGTTGTCTGCGATCCAGCTGCGCGCTTCCTGATGAAAGTTTTCAATGCTCATTTTTACAGTACTCGTTTCTAGTCAACTAAGTTGAAGCCTATCGCACCAGATCATTTCAGTCATCCTTGTTTAATAGTAGGTTTAATAGTGGGCTTAATATTCGCCAGACTAATTTTACCCCTTGTAGCTCATTAACCCCGTACACTGTCGCAAAATCCATACGGAGAGATTTAACGTGCAATTTGATGATGTCATCCTCGGACGCCGCAGCACTCGCGGCTACAAACCCGATCCAGTGCCAAAAGCACTCATTGAAGAAATTTTAAAATTGGCAATGCGTTCACCATCTTCGATGAACACACAGCCGTGGAATTTTACCGTTGTCGCAGGCGAACCATTGAACCGGATTCGCGCCGGTAACACCGAACGCAATCTCGCTGGTGTGCCTCATTCCCGTGAGTTTCGCATCGGACAGGCTTTTGCAGGGGAGCATCGCGATCGCCAAGTGGGCGTTGCCAAGCAATTGTTCGGTGCCATGGGTATCGAGCGAGAAGACAAAGAAGGACGCATGGATTGGGTGCTGCGCGGCTTTCGCCAGTTTGATGCTCCAGTTTGTGTGATTATTACTTATGACCGCGTGCTGGCAGACAGTGATGACACGGCTTTTGACTGCGGCGCAGTAACCACAGCGCTAGTAAACGCGGCTTGGTCACGTGGCTTAGGTGCGGTGATTAACAGCCAAGGCATTATGCAGTCGCCGGTGGTGCGTGAGCATGCGAATATCGCTGACGACCAGGTGATTATGAAAGCCGTTGCACTGGGCTGGCCGGATGAGAGCTTTCCAGCCAATGTCGTAGTTTCAGAGCGTAAGAGCGTTGAAGAAGCTGCTCGCTTTTTAGGCTTTGCTGACTGATTCACAAACAGAGTCAGCGTAGCTGTTCCAAAGCGCTGACTTGAGGTCTAGGGAACACTGATCCCATAGTGACTTAACAGCTACTCCCAACAAGATGCCCTGAGCATCAGCCGATGCCTTTGTCCTTACCTTTCCAGTAAGGTTCACGCAGCTCTTTCTTCAACACCTTCATGGCGCCAGACAAAGGCAACGCTTCGATACGAAACTCAACGGACTTGGGTATCTTGTAACCGGCAATCGAATCACGCGCGTGCTCGATAATTGCATCTATGGTGATGACAACGCCGGGCATGGGCACCACAACGGCATGCACCGCTTCGCCCCACTTCTCATCAGGAATGCCTATCACAGCCACCTGAGCGACATCTGGGTGGGTTGAGATGGCTGATTCCACTTCTGCGGAATACACATTCTCTCCGCCGGTGACAATCATGTCTTTGACCCGGTCGACTAGAAACAGATAGCCCTGGGGGTCAACATAACCGGCGTCTCCTGAATGATACCAACCACCGCGCAGGGCTTCGGCAGTCGCATCTGGCTTGTTCCAGTATTCGCGCATAATCTGCCCGCCCTTGATACAGACCTCACCAATCTCACCACGGGGTAATTCATTGTCATCGCTGTCTTGAATGCTGATACGCGTGCCAAGACTCGGCTTACCCACCGACCCCAGATAGGTCGAACCGGGCTTGTGATCTTCAGCCAGCAACAGGCTGACCGTAGAGCAGGCTTCGGTCATACCGTAACCCTGCACAAGTTCGATGCCGGGTAAATCTTTGAGGAGGCGTGTTAGCGTGGCCGTTGGCATCGGTGAGGCGCCATAAATCAACTGCTTTAAAGAGGCCAGGCGTTCTGGCGCATAACTTTCGCACGCCATGCACAAGCCGACCATGGTGGGCACCATCATGGTATGCGTGACACTGTGCGCCTCACACAATTGCAACACGCCGTCGGGGACAAACATTGGAATAAACACCACCCGCCCACCATACATGGGAATACCGAGGATGCCGATCATCGACGCAGCATGAAACATCGGTGTTTGCAGCAGGAAGGTCTCAATCTCAAGACCGGGGATTGTCATCACACCATGGTACAGATTAAGCATCTGGGCTCGGTGTTCAATCAACACACCCTTGGGCAGGCCGGTGGTACCGCCGGTGTACATCAATACCACGGGGTCTTGTTCCTGGGGTGCCTCTGGGAATATCGGCGAGGCGGCGCTCAACAAGGCCTCGTAACTGAGATCGCAAGGCGCATCACCTTCGCCGATCAAGACCACTTGGCGAATCGGGTCGGCAGACATGTGCTGCCGCGCCGCGGCCACGAGCGGCGCAAACGTGGCGTCAACAAAGACGATTGAGGTACCAGAGTCTTCAATGATGTAGGCCAGTTCTTTCGGCGCCAGACGCAGGTTCAACGGATTGATAATACCCGCACCCATAAAAGCGCTGTGCCATAACTCCAAATACTCATGACTATTGAGAGCCAGCACGGCGAAGCGGTCTGAGGGTACAACGCCCAGCTGGTGCGCCAGCCCATGACATAAAAGGCTCACTCGCTCTGAGTGTTCACGCCAGTTCGATCGATAGTCACCGTCGATAATGGCATCAGACTCGCCGTGTTGCTCAATGGCAGGAAGGAAGATTTGAGAATAGATCAATTCTTGCATAAACGGCAACTCCAAAGGGCTTCGGCGAAAACGCTGAGGCTATCACTTTACTTTTGTCAGCACGAATCGAGACGTCATCTCTGGAGCAAGTGCTGCCTCAATTTACTATCTTGTTACTCTGCAACATGGCTTACTATTTTTTCGTGGCTTGCTCACGATCAAGAATTTTAACTTCACGCTGAGGAAAAGGTATTTCGATACCGTTTTCTCGCAAGGTTTCCAAAATAATCAGCATTAGGTCTCCGCCTACTCTGTTTTTACCATCGTCGATACCAATCATCCAAAACTCAACAAACATGTTGATACCTGAATCACCAAAACTGTCTATCTCACAGTCAGGTCGCTCTTCAAGTGGTGCATCTAGACCGCTTATGACTTGCTCGTGTTCGGCTACCGCCACTTTTATAAATTCGACCATACTGCGTACGTCTGTGGTGTAAGGCACAGAAAAATCGACGCGGTATCGCTGTTTAGGATCTTTGTGAGTGTAGTTAACAATCAAGGAAGAAATGAATTTCTCGTTGGGAACTAATATATCTTTGCCGTCGTAAGTTTCTAACACTGCATAGCGCATTCTAAACTCACGGACAAAACCACTTTGTCCATCATCTAGTTCTACAAAATCGCCCACTGTCAGTGACCGGTCGAGCAGAATAATGATACCCGAGATAAAGTTTGCAGCTATAGATTGTAGGCCGAACCCCAGCCCTACACCGACAGCTCCCCCAAACACTGCTAGTGTGGTCAAATTGACCCCCATAACATTTAGCAACAACAGCATCACTATACAAAAAAGACCTACCTCAAATAGCTTGCTGAGTACTTCCTTGGTTGGCACATCAAGAGAATCCTGTTTTTTTATCACCGCTTTACCAAAGGTGCTTGAGGCACGACCTAACCAAAATAGGAAACTGCCAAAAATGAAGACTCTGGTTACACCGTAAGCGGAGATGCTGAAGTTACCGGCCTCTAGCGATATTTCTTCGAGAGCGCTAATGACAGCCGGCAAGAAATCTATCAAGTGCAAAAACAATATGGGTAGTCCAACCCATCTAAACAAAGATGCAACGAATTTGTGCTGAACAAAGACGCGTATTAATGAGCTAAAAAACAGTAATACTGCTATGGCTAAAGCTGTTTCGATTAGCCAAGGTGCGAACGCTAGACTTTCACTTACTTTTGTTGATATCTGAAGCAGAATAATTGCAAATAGTGGAAATAGTATTTCACCAATTCTAAAAGCAAGTTTGTGCAGCGGATAGGCGCTGCCTAATGGTTCATTCTTAGTCAGGCTGCTGCTTTGCCTTAACTTATGAGCACCGGCGAACGACACTACGTAGATAACTGCAATGAAAAGCAATTGGATATAAGTATTGGTGTCACTAACAGTGAGCTGAGCGGCTTGTAAAAACTCACCGATCACCGTCGAGCTTGATTTTATGTCCATACGGCTCTAACTCATCCTATAATTGGTTGGCGCATCAGATAAAAACTGCCTAGCTAATGGCTAGCTTACCCTCGCGAATTGAAGTACCGCAATTCAATATCGCGACTAAGTTTCAAAAAAGAAGGTTCTTGATATTAACGAGAGAGATAATGCCAAACCCGCCCGCCGAAAGATTTTGGTTTTTATTGGATCCATCACAGCCATATCGATTCTTCTAGGGGTAATGGTATCGATCTTGCCTAAGGGTTTCAGAACGACCCACGAGCAAATAGGCACCGGCAAGCCAGCCTTGGTGTTTGTCCTCGATCCAAACCTGGTCGTTAGCGCAAGCCAGACTGAGCAAATGAATATCGTTCGCGATCTGCTTGGTGATCAGGTTTTCTTTCTAATCGCTAAAATCGGCACTCCGGAGGGCAACCAACTGATCGCTGAACAAGGTGCTGAGCCTCCAGAGCTATTACTTTTCGATCCATCTGGGCGTCTGATTAAAAGGCGGTTCGCTTTGATAGATTCTAACCAGCTAATCCAGTGGTTCCCGGAAGCTGCGCCCAAAATGAATAGGCCCGGCGATATTTGATATTGATCCACACTGCTTTTTGTTGCGCTAAAAGTGCATCGCCCGGCGTCTAAAGGCGATGGCATTCTTTTTAGTTGACACGCCGTGTCTGCTGTCACTTCTGACTTGCCCGCATTTTCCTCGTAACTGGCTGACTGAGCTAAAAATCCTCTCAGTCATTAACCCCGCCATCTGTAAGCCAAGAACAGTAAAAAGGTAAAACGAGGGCTTCCGATTATTGCAGCGGCCGTGCATACGTTGACCAACACGGTGAACGACATCCAGGATATGCTGGATAACTTGAATCTAATCGCACCTGTCGCTCACCTCGATGTGGTCTGTGATGCGGACGACAGCCTTAGCGCCGCGGTTGCTCTTATTGACGACGGCAATGGCCTGTTGCCCGACCCCACGGCAGGCACATTCGCAGGTCTAGTGACGGTGGAGGGTTCGACCAATATTGCGCTGATTGGACTCACTATTACCAATGGACCCGACGCTGGAATTTTTGTGTCTCTATGTAGCGTTCTAGAGTTGATAAACTGTGCCGTCCAAGGCGACCTGGAGGCACGAGGCAGCATAACCGCTTCTCACAATCAGCAGGGGATCAGCCTGCGCGCCTCATCATTAAACTCGTCGAGTAACGCCGCGATAGATTTGGATGGCAATGACTACATTAACGAAAACACTGCAGTGACAATTTCTAACAGCAATTTTGGTATTTTCCTCATCGACAGTACGATTTCACTGGTTCAGCCAGCGTCGGCACTAGCACCTGCGATGAAACCGTTCTCGTTCGTGGCACGTCGTGTTGATGGAATATTAATCGCACCTTGCCGTTGGCTAATCTCGATTTAGCCAGCGGCTCTATCCTTCTTTAACGACGGTATTACCCAAAAATATAGGCTCGGCATAGAACGCTATAACAGCGTCCTTAGGTGCCAACCGCTGGCTGAGCTGATGACTTTTTAGCGCCGACCCGCCAACCGAATCATGAAGAAACAGGGTCGGTCCAATGCAAAGCGCCAGCGTAAAAGTCATTAATCTAGCGCCCACTAAAACAACACCACGCTTCAACACGTCAGTCTTCACGATATCTAAAGAAATCAACAGATAGCGTAGTCGGGGACGCCTAGTCGGGGACGCCTAGTCGGATTGGAAATCTGTCGGTGCACAAGGCGTGCTGGACTGCGTGTTTCGGACGATTCCATCCGATCGCCATTCTTTGACTTGAGGGGCGTTTGAGATAGGTCTAGAGTATTCACTTTAATATACAAATGAGATGCTGATGTTCGACTATCGTAATGCCACTAGAGAGAGTGCGCAGGAATTTGCAGACTCGGCTGGCCTCGACCAACTTGATGTTTCCAACCACTTTCTGTTCCAGCAAGATGCTCACTGGCCATTGTTTGAGCGTCTACGTCAGGAAGACCCTGTGCATTATCATTCGGACAGCCGCTACGGTCCTTTTTGGTCGATCACAAGTCACGCTGCCATCAAGGAAATTGATTCTGACCACAAACGGTTTTCCAGCGCAAAAGGCATCGGTATTGTCGATAGCCCGGGCGCAGAGTCCTCATCCTTTATTTCCATGGACCCACCAAAGCACGATACGCAGCGGGCGGCCGTGTCTCCTGTCGTCGCACCACCTAACCTTGCCAAGATGGAAGGCCTGATCCGCTCGCATGTTGAGGAAATCCTCGATGGCTTACCCGTCGGGAAGGAATTTAACTGGGTAGAACATGTGTCAATCGAACTCACCACGCGAATGCTGGCCACATTGTTCGATTTCCCATTTGAGGACCGCAGCAAACTGACTCGATGGTCCGACATCGGCACTATTGGGCCCAGGTCCGGGTTTATTTCTACCTGGGAAGAAGCCGGCGTCGAAATGCAGAACTGCCTTAAGTATTTCCAGGAACTGTTTCAGCAAAGACGGGATCCGAACCATGGAGGATTCGATCTGTTGACAATGCTGGCACATAACCCTGAAACCCGTGACATGCCACCGGGTGAATTCCTTGGCAACTTGATGTTGCTTATTATTGGCGGTAACGACACAACTCGTAATTCTATTTCAGGCGGTGTACTCGCGTTAAACCAGTTCCCGGATCAATACGACAAACTACGTGGCAACCTAGGTCTTATTCCAAACATGGTCGCAGAAATTATTCGTTGGCAAACGCCTTTAGCACACATGCGCAGAACGGCATTGGAAGACGTGCAGTTACATGGTAAGACAATCAAAAAAGGAGAAAAAGTCGTCATGTGGTACGTCTCTGGAAATCGGGACGCGAGCGTTTTCGAGAACCCCGACAAACTGATTATCGACCGAGAAAATTCACGTCAACATGTCTCCTTTGGCTTTGGGATTCACCGCTGCATGGGTAACCGCCTAGCAGAGATGCAATTACGTGTACTGTGGGAGGAGATCAGCAAACGCTTTCACAAAGTAGAAGTTGTCGGCGAGACACAGCGAGTAGTATCCAACTTCGTCAAAGGTTACTCACACCTACCGGTAGTACTGCATCCGTTGGTGTGAGTGCAGAGTGCCGGAGTAAGAGTGCCGGAGTAAGAGTGCCGGGGTAACAGTGCCAGAGTAAAAGTGATTTGATTCAGCATCGAACTTCTTAGATGCTGAATCTTTTTGAAAACCCCTGTATCGGTGTACTAGGTGCCCGGCCTATTGTGGTGCCTACGGAGTTACCGGCGAAATACGAGCTGTTGGTAAATCCTGCTGCGCCACCCTTTATTCCATTTGTTCCATTTGTTCCATTTGTTCCATTCATTGTTGAGGCTTCGACCTATCCCGAAATCGCAGCAGCATCGCGACAACCAAAATTAACAGAAGAATAAACACGCCCGCAAATGACGATTCAATGTCAGGAGACCCCAACGCATCCATTAGCAGTGCAGCCAGTACGCCATGAAATGTAAAACCGAACAGACCGGCGGTTGACGTCAGGGGGTTACTAGCCGCCGCGCAATGCTGATGACCCGATGGCGGTGCTAATGATAAGCACACCAACCCCGGCGACAGAAGAGAAAGGAACCGCTCATGATCTGTTTCGTATCGGACGGCACAAAATCTATTCGGCAACCTTCGAGCAGTACGAGAAAGATATTCGTGAACAGCTGCAAGCCTTGCTCGGCCAGGACGGCTTCAACCACGAGACTGATATCTTCGGCATCACCGTCAACCGAATCCCCCACGGCTATGCATATTGTTACATGGGTCTCGACGATCCTGAATGGAATGAAGGGCAAGCACCTCACGAAATAGGTCGGGCGAAACTTGGTCGAATTTCTATTGCGAATTCTGATTCTGAAGCCACACCGCTAATGGATGCAGCATTACGGCCCTCACATCATTGCACAACAAAAGGATCTCCACGTTACGGTATCCTGAATTTGAATAAACATTTGCAATTTCCGTACTCAGCCACACTTCAGCAAAGGTATTCTGATCACGCAATTTTCTCCATGTGCTTAATGTAGTAGATTGATATCACCTATGCCTCAATGAACTTTAGACCGACTAGCGGAGTTGCCATGGAACCTCTTGAAATATTCAAAGATCAGATCATGCTGGACAAAACCGTGCTGGTTACCGGAGGTGGTCGGGGTATCGGCGGGAGTATTGCAATTGCATTTGCAAAACTCGGCGCCAACGTCGTTATTGCAAGCCGCAACGAAGCAAACCGCAAGCCAACAGAAGACCAAATACGAGCGCTCGGGCGAAAGTGCCTGTCGGTCACCATGAGCATTCGCGTACCGGAGGAAGTGGATGCACTTATCGACGCAACCTTGAAAGAAATGGGTGGCGTCGACGTACTAGTTAATAACGCCGGAGGCCAATTCCCTGCCAGGCCGTCAGAGATTTCCGATGGCGGTTGGCGATCGGTTGTAGACCTGAACTTGAACGGCACATGGAATATGTGCAACCGAGTCAGTAAAATTATGGTGCAACAGAAAAGCGGCAGCATCATCAACATGGTACATGTCTATTCCATGGGCAGAGGCGCACCACCTTTCATACATTCGGGCGCTGCAAGAGCAGGTGTGATTAGTATGACTAAGTCTCTGGCCTACTACCTCGCTCGCCATGGCGTTACGATCAATGCGATAGCGCCCGGCACCATAGATACGACAGGCGTTCGCGAGGAAGAATTCGCCGCCGCTGAAACAGAAAATTATGAAGCCGCTGCGATCGCTGACATACCAGCCCAGCGCTTGGGTTCTGTCGATGAGGTTGCCGCGCTAGTGGTTTTCTTAAGCTCGCCCGCCGCAAGATATATCAATGGCTCTACCATCGTCGCAGACGGCGCTCAGTATATGGGTAACTGGACGCCGATGTTTGACCCAGAGATATTCTGAGCCACTTTATACGTCGCGACTTTACAACGTCTTGCTCCACCGGCTTAAGCAGGCACACTTTCAAGAATTGTTTCGAATTGAATGTGCTCAACCTTGCGGAATATTTTCTCCATCCATGCCTCCATCATTTTTACACCACGCTCTGAGCCCAGGTCCATCCTGTTTGGATGCAATGTAGGCAGAATTCGACACACCATCGCTAGCATGCCAACTTCGTATTGCCAGCGCAGCTTGGCCGATGAAATTTCTACACCATTTGCTTTTGGTTGTTGATGGTAGAACGAAATCAGCGCCTCTATTTCGCCTTCATCTGCGTCTGCAGCAACAGTGGCACTTAGCAAACATGCCAAATCCATTCCCGCCGGACCATTATTTCAGGATGGTTTCAAGGCAATGAGAGCAATAGCCCACTCAAACATAATGAACCACATAAGTCCGCAATAGAATAAACCTGCGGGATCGCTTGGAGTTTGTGCCAAGAGACTCTCGGCCCAAACTACCCATCGATTTAGCCTTCACACTTGCGCGGCAAATCGAGTGTCGGGTTCCGATTAAAAAAACCAACTGGAATCAGGTTAAAGCCCGTATATTCAACCGGCATAACTGGCCAGTCTTCTGGCCGTGGCACGTGGGTTAGAGCTACTGTATGCCACATCACGAGATCACAGTCTTCAATATCACGGTTTCCAGCGGTCAGCTCCGCAAGCCCACCTTGTCCCGAATGCATCACCGTATGGGGACCGGCAGCGCTCAGCTCACCCTCGGTGTATGGCGTCGCCCACAGGTTGTGACTGGCGAACGCAGCACGCAACGCGACCTGAGAACCCGGTCGCGCAAATAGTGTCGGTGAAGCAGCAGGTAGCAGTTTGTACGCGACAGGAACGCCCCACTTGTTCTTTGATGCTCGGTTAACAACCTTCCAGGTTCTACTGATATGTGGTGCGTTGTCCCTGATAGCGTCGGACTCTGTCGTTAACAGGCGAGAAACAGATTGAAACTGAGTACCTTCCGGGTTTTGAGCAGAAATAGGCATAACTTCGATCTGACTTTCAAACAACGAATTGGTACCACCATCCAAATTCCAGTCGAGCCGAAAACAGAACAGGTGCTGATGTACGGGTGACGAGAGGTTCTCCCCAATGACCGGCGACTGTGCCGGGTTAAATGTTTTCTCCGTAAAAGCAGTAACGCCAACAATACCCGTCAGCTTCACCTCCATTTGAATATTGCCATCAAGATAAAGATACCAATAGAAACCATAGTCGTAATTTCCGATGGTGAACACAGAGCTGATAACCAATCTTCGTGATCGCCTTACCTCGGTCGTCTGTGACGATGAATCATAGTGCTTCCATTGAATACCGTAGTCTTCTTCATGGATGCAAATAGCATTTTCGATCGTCTTTAGATTGCCATCAAAAGTCACCTGGTGACTATCCAGGTAATGAATCTCACCGAGACAATCACATCCAAGTTTCAAGCTATTGATCATAGTCCCCATGTTGTATTCGCTCGCATCAAGCACATGTTTCCAACTATGCATTGAATCGCTGTCGCCGTAGGGCACGACCATTTCTGACAAAGCTGCTCGATAGAGGATTGGTCGTTCCTGAAGCGAAAGTTCATGTAACACAAGACCATGAACAGGATGCACTGAGGCGCGCACCTCAAAACCCTGCCAGGTGATTTTATTTCCGGAGACCTGAAAGCTCGGGCCTTCAGGCTGGGTAATACTTATCGGCTTAAGGTCTGACCGAACCGAGCCCTGGCTTTCACTATCAAATCGCCCAGATGCAGTTGGCATGGGGATAACGCCACTATCTTCGATGTGCGTAACGCTTCCAGTGGTGATATCGACATGAGCGATGAGGCCATGGATAGGCCTCGCATAGCCGTTATCTGTCGCATCTTCACGGAGAAAGGCAATGCACCGCATGGCGCGATGACCCTGTGGAACACTCTCGTGGGCATAACCACCAGCTGGCCAGGGATCAATCTGGATCAGCGCTATGGCTTCTTCCGTCGAAACATCAACCCCTCTTGCTGCTACGGCCGCTAGCCACTCCGCATTGGATTTGGTGAGCACTACTGCAGTGCCGAAATCCAAGTAGTTGTAGGCAACCTGTGCTTCCAGACCAAGGCGGGTGGTACTAATAACCTGCTGCGCTGTGACATCAACCAAGGAAACGAAGCCGCCGTCAGCTTGCTGATCAACCCCGGATAGCGTGACGACTCTAGCTATCCTGTTGCCTCCTAGCACCTCGACCTTATTCGGTTCGTTTAGGCCTATAGAGGAGAAGTAGGCTTTCTCGTCCGCATGATTTTCTCGAAAGAGCTTCACTGCTGTTGTCACTTCATCGGCTGAGAGCGATTCTAATGGATGTAATGTCATGAGATGGTCCTTCACATATAGGGATTAGTGGCACACATTAAGGCGTGGTTACCGTTCCATTTACGGGGAAATTTATTTTTTATATTGTCATTTTATTTGGACATATGTCAAGATTATTACTATGGAGTTAAAACAAATCAAACCTAAGCCAGAGCGAAAAGTAAAAAGCCGCGACAAAATCCTCAACGCCGCGCTTGAAGTCATCGCATTAGAAGGCGTTGATGCTATTACACACCGGCGGGTCGGCAAGCAGTCAAATCTCTCCAATGGAGTGGTGAGCTATCACTTCCCCACCCGCGAAGATCTGGTCAACGAGACTTTTTTGTTTCACCTGCGACAACTTGAACAGCTTAGCGAGGACATCACTAGACTCAAACCGAGCGAAAAGGTATCCGACTTTATAGATGCAACAGTGGAATTTGTTAAGCGAGACCAGGCGACACCACACCTGGTTCGCGCAGATTACGAACTTATTCTTTATGCAGCGAGACAACCCACATTGGCCAAAATTTTCAGGGATTGGGAAAATGTTTTAGCAATTAACATCGCTACTGAACTAAAAAACTTTGGCATAAAAGATTCGAAACGCTGTGCCCGTATCGTGATAAACCTCGTCCGTGCCTACGAGCTGGAATGTATGACCCGCCCGGAACTGGAATTGAAAGAATTCCGGGCCAGGTTACAACGTGTTGTTTCTGGCTTTCAAAACTAAAGTTGCAGCAATAAACAAAAGTTATGGGCGTAAGCGCAAGAAATTGTTATTTCAGCTAGCTGATGCTCAATGTTAAACTTGTCTAACTAATTTTGAGAGCTGAAGATAATCGGTTATTGAACTTACCTCGATCGGACTCGGCCTAGCGAATCGCCAAACCAACATTACCTATGTAAGGTCTGGACATAAAGCTCAAAGGTTTCCCTTTGGACCTTGATAGGATTTGATTAACTCAAACCATCCAGAGCCTCTAATATTCATGGGCAAGCCTCCCAGTTTCTTGCCGGTCTCCAAATGTTGCCGCCGCCCCTCCCAGGCATCTGGATCCGCTTGCCATTCGTTGAGGATTCGTTCGGCTTCTTCATAGCTTGGCGCCTCGACCTCATACAATGATAGATAACCCGATGGAGTTTCGATGTCTAAGTGTGGGCCGCTAAGCTTGAAAACGCTGCCGCGAATCATATGCGGGCAGTGGGCAGTATCTTCTATATGCTGATCGACGAACCACTCGTCGAAGGCTTCCTGGTTTTCTTTGCCTTCCGGCTCGCAAAGGCCAATGAGAACATATCGTGGCATGTCTATAGTCCCTAAGTTATGTGTGCTCTAGGGTACCAGCTGCATATAGAGGGGATCTACAAGGCGTTTAGATCAGGATTGCAGGTTTGTAGAGACATACTCAATCGCTAGAGGCTTTGCCTCGAGCACGCCAGATTAAGCCAAGCACCACCATAATAATGACTTCTACAATCAAGCCACGTATGGAAGTATCAGACGAGCCATCTGCAGCTAGACTGATAAGTCGCCCCACCGCGGCACTGCCCATTAGCAGAATAGGTACCCACAAAAAATCGCGCCCCTGGGGTCGCAGCGCTAGGAAACAGCCCAGCGCGGAGGCCAGGAATAGAGCACCAATATCGGACCGAGCGTTACTCAAACCACCAAGGCCCTCAGGTACCAGCAGGAAAGAATCCTGTACAGAAACCGGATTAATTACCAACCCAAACCACCCCAGCGTTGCAAGCAGGCCAATCAGGACGACAACTATATTCATTGCGATTTTCATGGGTTATCTCTGTGTTGGGATTGGTGGATGAACTTTTTAACCACTACACCTATTCGTTAGTTACGAAGGTTCCTCGCTGAATGCCTTAGCCGCTGCTCCGCAGACTTGTTGAGAATAAGAATTCTAAAGTGCATTTTCTCTTGGCTGCAAAAGTATCCTACCTAAAACAAAAGTTAATCTAGCACACCTATGATCTCGAACCGGTGTTGGGATATTGGTTTTATGGCGGGTGTCCTGAGTTTCTTTCCTCAGACCTTTTACAGAGGTGAGAGCGCCTACCAGGATTTTTTCGCAAAACCAAATAGAAGAACGCCGAGCATAGCCCGGCAATCTTTAATGAAAAGTTTAATGGTATGAAAGTCCCGGCAGACTATTCTGGCGGTGTGCGGATGACCAGGTTGCGGATTTCAGTCATGTCTTCCATAGCAAATTGAATCCCTTCCCTGCCAATCCCTGAATCTTTCACGCCGCCATAAGGCATGTTGTCAACACGGTAGGAAGGCACATCGCCGACGACGACGCCGCCAACTTCCATCTCGTCCCATGCCTGCTGCACTTTGTAGAAGTCGCGGGTAAATATGCCTGCCTGCAAACCAAATTTGCTGTCATTTACCATCGAGATAGCATCGCCCCAAGTCGAGAACTTTTGGAGCACGGCAGCAGGTCCAAATGCCTCTTCCACACATAGATCCTGATCCAGCGGAACATTTTCCATTAGGGTCGCATCTAGCATCGCGCCGTTGCGCGTGCCGCCGCAGAGAATCTTACCGCCAGCGGCTGCTGCGGATTCTATCCAGCTATGTAGGCGAGCAGCCTCTTTTTCCGAGATCATTGGCCCGATAAAGGTCTCACGCAGTTTCGGGTCGCCTTTGATCAAAGTCGCTGTTTTGGCAACCAACTTGGCTTTCATCACATCATAAATATCTTCATGGATCATGATGCGTTGAACGCCGATGCACGATTGGCCGGACTGGTAAAAAGCGCCAAAGATAATGCGGTCGACCGCGTCGTCGAGGTTTTTCGTGTCAGCATCAACGACAACAGCGGCGTTACCGCCTAATTCCAATACAACCTTCTTCTTACCGCAACGTGCCTTTAGATCCCAGCCAACGCTAGGTGAGCCGGTAAACGACAACAGCTTAAGCCGGTCATCGACGGTAAACAGATCGGCACCGTCGCGCGAACAGGCGAGGATTGAGAATGCACCTTCCGGCAGGTCCGTCTCGGCCAAAACTTCGCCCATGATGATCGCGCCCAGCGGTGTGCGGGACGCAGGTTTCATCACAAATGGGCAGCCGACGGCCAGTGCGGGCGCAATTTTGTGCGCAGCAAGATTCAGAGGAAAATTAAACGGCGAAATGAAAGAGCAAGGGCCGATTGGCACACGCTTCCACATGCCCTGATAGCCTTTTGCACGGGGCGAGATATCCAATGCCTGCAATTCACCGTGCATACGCGTGGATTCCTCGGCTGCGATCTGAAATGTGTCGATCAAACGCGTCACCTCGCCCTCGGCATCATTGATCGGCTTGCCGGCTTCGATGCATAACGCCATGGCCAGCTCGTCAAATCGTTCCTTAAAACGGGTGACGCAATGCTCTAGCACTGCCTTTTTTTCATAAGATGGCATTTTCGCCATGGGTTCAGCGGCTCGAACAGCACCTGCGATGCCTTCGTCGATGGCCTTTGGGTCAGCCAGAGCGCAGCGCGTGGCAACTTCACCGGTATATTTGTCAGTGACTTCAAGGTCCTCGTTGGCGTAAACCGCTTTGTTGTTCAAGTAGTAGGGGTATTTAGCCTGAAGCGTCGACATGGACAGTCTCCTCGGTGTGTTAAATGTTAGATCAGGTGTTAGAAATGACGAGGGGCTTACAAAAGCCCCTCGTGGTTCTCAGCAGGACTAGATAGACGCTGAGTGCTTCTTGATGTCGATGTTGAGGATCTGGTCGTTGTCGACATAATCCACAGGACAATCGATCAGATGCACACCGGGTGTAGAAAGTGCTGTCTGCAGGATCCCAGGCAGCGCTTCGGCCGATTCAACTCGATGACCAATACCACCATAAGCTTCTACATACTTGACGAAATCAGGGTTGCCGTACTGCAGGCCCCAATCATCAAAGCCCATGTTGGCTTGCTTCCAGCGAATCATGCCAAATGAGTTGTCGTTAAGAATCAATACAGCGATGTTCATCTTCTCACGGACCGCTGTTTCCAGCTCTTGCGAGTTCATCATGAATCCGCCATCGCCGCAGATCGCCAGCACCTTGCGATCTGGATAGACCATATGTGCCGCCATCGCCGATGGCAGGCCTGCGCCCATTGTTGCCAACGCATTATCCAGTAGCACAGTGTTGGGCTGATGAGCGCGGTAGTTCCGAGCAAACCAGATTTTGTAGACGCCGTTGTCTAGACAGATCATGCCGTCGTCCGGCAGTGCTTCGCGGACTAATTTAACGACATGCTGTGGATAGCAAGGAAAGCGCGCGTCGTCTGCTCCTGCAAGGACGTTGGCGTCGTGATGTTCGCGAACTGCCATCATGCGAGTAAAGTCCCAGCCGGCTTCGGCGCCGGTCTTAACGCCGTTCTTCATCTCCCAAATTGCGTTGCCAACGTCGCCGATAACCTCAATTTGAGGGAAGTAAACAGGATCAACCTCGGCAGTGTTATATGAAATGTGGATGACCTCGGTGCCATCTCTCTTCATGAAGAACGGCGGCTTCTCGATTACGTCGTGGCCGACATTGAGAATCAGATCGGCGGCTTCGATTGCGCGGTGAACGTAGTCGCCTGCAGACAGAGCAGCACAGCCCATGAACAACGGATGACGTTCGTCAACTACGCCTTTACCAAGCTGGGTGGTTACGAATGGGATTCCGGTTTTGTCGATAAACTCTGTCAGCATCTTGGACGTCATTTTACGGTTGCCGCCAGCACCGATAATGATGATTGGCGATTTTGCGGCATGCAACTTGTCCAGCGCCATGGTGATGGACTTATGCTCTGGCACAGGCCGACGTGCCGCTGATTTTGGAATCGGGCGCTCGTCTGTTTGTTCGTCAGCGATATCTTCCGGCAACTCGATATGAACAGCGCCCGGCTTTTCTTCCTCAGCAAGCCGGTAAGCTTCGCGGACACGCGACGGAATGTTATCGCCAGCAACCAAAGTGACCGCGTATTTCGTGATCGGCTTCATCATCTCGACAACGTCGAGGATTTGGAAACGGCCCTGTTTTGATTTTTTCACAGGTTTTTGACCAGTGATCATCATCATAGGCATACCGCCCAGCTGAGCATAAGCTGCCGCAGTAGTGAAGTTTGTCGCACCAGGGCCGAGCGTCGAAACACAGACGCCGGTCTTGCCCGTCAGGCGGCCGTATACAGAGGCCATAAAACCAGCTCCCTGTTCGTGGCGCGTCAGTACTAGTTTAATTTTTTTCGAACGGCTGAGGCTGTCGAGGAAATCGAGATTTTCTTCTCCGGGAATGCCGAAAACATATTCACATCCTTCGGCCTCAAGACATTCAATAAATAGATCTGATGCTTTTGTCATAATCGCCTCTTCCAATGCTAGCGGGCATTAATCCACCCTATTGTTTTTATAGTTAACTACCATAGCGAAAGACTCGCGAAATTAGTAACGGTTCTTACCTAAATCACCAAAAGAGTGACTGGTAGCCTCTAAGTGCCCCTAAAGAGTAGCTAAGAGTTGCAAAGATTGCGCTAATTTTTAACGATGATGGAACATGGCTGAGAATTCTAACTGACTGTCCAGAACCAGACGTTCAGCCGAGTCCACTCAATACTGCTTATGCCTACTTGAAAATTGGCTGCGTAGGCTCTGTGATAGCGGTCCAAATTGGCCCTGGGTCTCGGTATCAGAGCTGCAAGTCACTGACAACCTTAAGTTTGCATATCTATCATAGGGGTTTGGAACGAATGTTTTCGAGTGTGGTTCTAACTTCATTGTTTGGCTGAATCCAACAATAAGCCAGATTATTCATGTTAGTTTATTGCATCAGAACAACAGGTCTCCAGAAGGTGAGTCTATGAAAAACCCGAAACAGTTTCTTCTCGCCAATGCCAATGAGTTCGTTGGTAAATCCCTGGGTGTTAGTGAATGGGTAGACATAGATCAGGCGCAGGTCAATATTTTTGGCAAGGTTACTCACTGGGAAAAGCCCGGTCACGTTGATCCGGATTATGGAAAAAAGACGCCGTACGGTGGGACCTTAATCCACGGGTTTCATATGGTTGCACTTTGCTCCTATTTTTTTGAGAGTGCAGGACTTCGCCCGGAAGATGGTGACTATTCGCTGAACTATGGATTGAACAAGGTTCGAGTGCTACAGCCTGTTGTGATCAATGACGGCGTCCGGCTCAGGTCACATGTAAGCCTTCTAGAGTCAGTAGACAAGGGTCAAGGGCAGCAACTTATGACAACCTGCCATCAGGTTGAAGTTGAAGGGCAGCAGGGACATGCGCTCTATGCAGAGTATCTAAGCTATTGGTTCCCAAAATAGTGACGTTGAAATGCCACCACCACTCAAAAGAGTCCGGAACTCAATAGTTCTTTTTGGAGAAACGAACTCCTAAACGACCTGGGCATTAGCAGCACGTATCTTTTAGATCGATGACAGTCCTCTAATCCAATCTTTTACAACACATGACCTAATGATTAAATTCGTCTCGCAAAGCATCATCAATGTTCATGAAAAAATTACCTGCTTGGATTTTCTCGTAAAAGCCCGAAGCTTTCATAACCCTTAATACCGGAACCTTAACGCTGGCGAATTTAAGTTCAATGTTACGTTCTCCAAAATCATCGGCAATATCATGTAAAGCCGAGTCAGCACTGCTATCTATTTGTGCAATGCTGCAGGCCTCTATAATGATCGTCTTCAATGGAATTGGCGACTCTGCTTCCAATTTTTTGAGCAGTGATTTTAAAAAACTGACATTGCCAAAATAAAACTGTGCATCAATACGAATAATAATCACGCCGTCATAAGTTATGGCATCTGGATAGTGCTTGAGGTTACGAAAATCCATAGACTGGCCAATTCGACCGAGAATCGCTGTATGCGGTCTGGTGGTACGATAAATAAACAGCCCTAACGACGCTATAACGCCGATGAGTATGCCTTCGACGATGCCAACCATCAGGGTTGATGCAAATGTTAGAAGTAAAAGCCACATGTCGGATGGTTTGGTTGTCCGTAAACTTTTGACTAGATTCAGATCAATCAGGCCAAGCACGGCAGGTATGATAATCGCTGCCAGTGTTGCGATCGGCAAATAGTACAGATATTCAGTTAAGAAAAGTAAAGTTAGAAATATCCAGGCTGCAACGATCATGAGGGAATAAGGCGTTGTTGCACCCGCTTCTGCATGAACGGCGGATCGGGAAAAACTCGCACTGACGGGAAAGCCCTGAGAAAAGCTAGCTGCGAAATTGGAGGCTCCTAGCGCGATTAACTCTCGGTTCGGCGCAATATCGTATCGATTGCGGTCGGCAAAAGTCCTCGCGATCGAAATAGTCGTTAGATAGCCGACGGCTGCTATCGCAACCGAGCTTGGTAACACTGCGAAAAATACCTCCTGAGTGACTTCGACAAACCCGAATTGCGGAAGCCCCTGCGGTATGGCGCCGAGTACTGCTACCTGGCTTTGATCCACTTGCAATATTGTTCCTAAGATAGTCGCCAGAATCACCACCGCAAGAGCATTGGGAAAGGCTTTGTTAATTTTCTTCGCCACAAGAATAAAAGTCAGCGAGCCAAGCCCAAGCACAGCGGTCATTAAATGTATCTCGTCAAAGTGAATAATGGTTTGCCATATTTCTTGGTAGAAATGTAAACCTGCGTCTGTACTCAGTCCCAGTAAATGTTTGACTTGGCTGAGGGCTATTGCCAAGGCAGCGGCGGAGGTAAACCCACTAACGACTGGCTTTGACAAAAAATTGATTAAAAACCCACCCCGCAGAACCCCCAGCGCCATCTGTATGATGGCGACTTGCAATGCGATAGTGGCAGCCAGTGTCGCTGCGCTTGGTTGGTTGGCAATTGACAAGCTACTGATCGTCACGCCAATTAGTAAAGTATCCAAAGCGCCCGGACCTAGCGCCAACTCCCGTGATCGACCGATAATTGCATACACTATCAAGGGCAGCAAAGACGCATAGAGACCGTAAACTGGCGGTACTCCTGCCACCAATGCGTATGCCATACTTTGAGGTATCAAAAAGATGGCCGTGGTTGTGCCAGCTTGAAAATTTCTCCCGAGCATTTTGTAGTCTATTTTCATCGCTGTTGGATAAACTATTGTCCTAATGAATTGTTCGAGAATAAGAAGTTTTTAGGATACTCCCAAGTTAACTCGTTGACTGCACGGAAGGTAGGGTTTATTCGCGATGAATTTAAGGGGACACTGATCCCATAATGACTTAACAGCAGCTTCCAGTTTTAAAAATGACCCATTAAATTTCTCATTCATAGATCGGGTTTCTATTATCGTCGCAAACAATCTAACCCCACCTGACGCAATTTCTGCTGCGATAAAGCCTAAAACCTTCGTAAAAAACCCTTTACACTTAGCCCACCAAAACAACTCAGACTACACACCATGCACCGAATTACCTGGCACGAGCCCGTTGTCGGCTTTGAACTTGAACCTCAAGAAATTATTGTCACCAGTGATGTTCAATCCGAGAAACTGGGTGCCTGTGGTTTAAACAGTGATGTCTTAGATGGCTGGGTCGATGCGTCCTTTTATATTGGTCTGGGGATTCAAGCAGGCATCGCGAGCGGCATTAGCGCGGAAGGCAATGTGAACATGCTCACCAGCTTAATCCAACATCGCCTGGTACGGCTCGATGAGCCACTCACCGTGCGCGGCAAAATCACCGGTGTTACAGACGTACCTCGCGGCCAAGCCATCGAGACCGATGTGTGGTTCGAGGATGCTAATGGTCAGCGCGCAATCAGTGCGCCGAGAAAATCCTTACGACCCAAAAACGACGTTAAAACGAGCGGTGCAGGTAATCGGCCCGCAACGGTCATTGAAGATGTGGATGCGATGAAACAATACCAGCGCTACCAACTCACACCAGAGCGAGTGAAAGCGTATTCGTCTGAAGGTAATAGCATTCACTATGAGATGGATGCCGCGAATAAGGCGGGTTTTCGTGCACCCATTATTGGTGGCGGTATGGGCGTACATTATTTGGTTCACACGTTATGGCAAGAGTGCCAACCCACAGCTTGGGATCTCTCCATCTTTTTTAGACGGCCCATTTTTTGGGATGATGCGTTCACCGTAGCGGCAAACCCCTGGTCCGCACTCGGCCTCGTAAAAAACGGTAAGGTATTAACAGAAGCTAGAATCAATCACCTTACTCCCGCCTGAAATAGAAGGCTGAAATAGAAGACTGAAACTAAAAAGCTTTAATCAAAAAACTTTAGTCAAAAAAAAAGGGAGACATGCCGTGTCGCAAGCGTTTGAAGGTATTCGTATTGTAGATTTCTCTCAAGTGTTAGCGGCACCGTTTGCGGTGATGCAGCTGGCGTTGCTCGGCGCCGAAGTCATTAAGGTTGAACATCCTGTCGGCGGTGACCAAACGCGCGGCTTAATGAATACCGGCGCAGACCACGGGATGGCGCCCTCGTTCCTGGGTATGAACCTGAACAAAAAAAGCATCACGGTAAACCTGAAATCCTCCGATGGAGTTGCGATCATTAAAAAGATGATCGAAAGCGCCGATGTTGTCGTTGAAAACTTTAAAGCAGGCACCATGGAGCAGTTGGGGCTTGGCTACGATGTGATGGCCGAATGGAAGCCAGATTTAATTTTTTGCTCCGTCACAGGCTATGGTCAAACCGGGCCAAGAGCCGGTGAAGCCGCGTATGATGGTGCCATTCAGGCTGCATCAGGCATGATGTCGCAAAACGGTCATAAATCTACGGGGCCCACCAGAACAGGTTATATGCCTGTCGATATGGCGACGGCACTCAATACCGCATTTGCCATTTCCGCAGCACTGTATCGAAAATTGAGCACCGGGCTAGGTCAACGAATTGATGTCGCCATGCTCGATACTGCAGTGGTTATGCAAGCGGCTCAATTCAGTAATTACTTAAACCAGGGCAACCTTGTGGGCTTGTTGGGCAATGCATCGCCCACCCGGCAACCTACGGCAAACGTATTTGAAACCAGCGACGGCAGCATTCAGGTCACGGCAATACGCCAACAACAAGTGGAAACGTTTTTTAAAGCGATTGGCGAGGTTGCGCGTTTAGAGGAGCTGGGTTTTGCAACGCCTGCGGCCCGCATTGAAAATCATATCGACGTGCACGCTGTGGTGGCGCAAGCCATGCTAAAACGAACCACCAAGGAATGGATCACAACCCTTGCCAGCCAAGGTATACCCGTCGCTGAGATCAAGTCTGTACCGGAGGTTTCCGTAGACTCATCGCTGCACGAGCGTGGTGTATTCACGACTCATGACTCCCCGTTAGACAACGGAGAGTCGTTTACCGTCGTTAAGGCGGGCTACCTGCTAGATCAAGACGGTCCGCAAGTTCGGTCTGTCGCTCCCCTACTCGGTCAACACACAGAGGAAATATTAATTTCCCTTGGGTTTGATCGTGAGGTTATCCGACGTTTCAAGACAACGGGGGTTTGTTAGAAATTCAGGAGACACTGAATTCTGCATCTTAGGTTATGAAACACCGTTGTGGTTTGAGATGCTCTCGGCGACAATCGACTATGCGCCTTCTAGTAGTATCCGTCTGCTTTTGGCAAGCGGT
>JBNMQM010000061.1:0-26265 GCA_051278195.1 Candidatus Azotimanducaceae bacterium | reverse complement strand
AGCGAATAAAGAGCCCTCAGCGAACAAAGAGCCCTGAGCGAAATAACCAGGGTCAGGATACGGCGATGATGTTCGCACCCTGATTTTTCGGTGTGGAGTCATCGCAATTGCGAATTGTTTCTGCCACCTGGTACATAGGTTTTTTGAGCATTTCTATGAGTTCCTCACCGGCTTCAATACGAAGGAGTGCAGCATCCATACATCGCAGCCACTGATCTCTCTCTTTCGGACCAATCCGGAAGGGCTCGTGTGGATCGGTCAAACATACAGTGCCTTTTATTGCTTGATAAACCGGCGGGCCACCCATCCAGCCAGTCAGATAGGCAGCCAACATGCGCTTAATATGGTCAAGGCTTTCAGCATGCATCGCTCTAACTTCTTGCGCTTCTTCCATTTCATCCATCACGTCATAGAACGCCGCAGCGAGTTTCTTGATGCCTGCGTCGCCCAAAATTTCATAAGGCGTTTGTGGTTGTTCTATTTTTTCCATACGTATCGCTCCTTCTTTATTCAAAGACAGATTTCACTAGAAGTGTACTTAAAAAAGCCACATTTAACATGAGCTACTGTGGCATGACAAAGATAATATGTATCGATAAACAGTCAGCAGGCGGCGCAAAGATATGATCAAACTCTATTTTTTAATCCTCTTAATCCAACCGAATCCTGAGGCCACACCTGAAACAGAGCCTGAGTCACAACCTATATTAGCACTACAGGAAAACGCCGCAGAGCTTATCAAAACTCTATATCCAAGCACAAAAGCTGCAGTACTCTCCGTTGCCATCGTAGACGCAATTCCCGGGCGACCACTTAACATGAGCGGCGCTCTTGAACTTTGGTTCGACGATGCGGACGAGGCCAATGCCGCAAGTCAGGTCCTGCCGACCGCAATATTTACCCAACCTATTGAAGTGACGGGTAAAGCTGTTGGCATCGAGAGAGTCGTGATGCGCAGACCAGACTTCTACCAAAACCGTGGCGTCAAAGGCCTTTACGCGTTCCGTCGCAAATCGGATATGTCAGTCGATGACTTTCAGTTTTATTGGTGGCAGAACCATGGACCCATCGCTGCGTTGACGGAAAGTGCCACATGCTATGTCCAAAGCCATGTCCTAAAGAGTGCCTATAAAAATGGAAGCCCTGATTTCGACGGTGTTACTGAACTTTATTGGCCAGATGTGCCGAGCGCACTTCAGGCTATTGGCTCGAGACAAATGATTGAAAACCAATCTGCCGATGCTAGAAACTTTGTCGACCTAGAAAGTGTCGATCTAATGATTGCTGAACAACACATGATTATCCCACCCTGGAAGGAAACCTTATGAGCGACCAATCAACCAACTACGATGACGTTAAACAGTATCGACTAGATCCCGAACGAGAACAGGAACTTGTCAACTCTGCTGGCGAATGCGTGTTTATCTGGGCTAACAAGGCGGGTCACCCCATTGGGGTCATTACCGCCTATGTGCCGGTTAAAGGCAAAATCTGGATGACGGCGACAAAGGAGCGGGTGCGGATTAAGGCCATTGCGCGGGACGGTCGTTCTTCTTGTGTGTTTACCAGTAAAGGCACTCATATGGGTGGCGGTAAAACCGTGACCTACAAAGGCCACACGGTGATCCATGATGACCAAGAAACCAAACTATGGTTCTACAATCTCTTGGCAAATGGAATGGCACGCCGCCCCGATGATGGTAACGAATTCTCCAAGAATCTGAAGCCAGAACTGTTCGTCAAGTTCTTGGACACGCCCGAGCGAATTGTATTGGAATTTACCTCTGAGCTATCTATCCCCTTTGACGGGGATAAGATGGCCCTGGGTACTGCTGCGGCTTACGCTAGCTTCGCTGAAGAAGAAAGCTAGCCGCCTGCATTCATAGACTCTGAAATGACAGCGTAGCCCTCTGTTGCTGCCAGGCGCTTACCCACCACCGCCTGGTAGTCATCAGAGTTGTACCAAGCCTTGGCTTTTTCTGCTGTCTCAAACTTAATGATCACCGTCTGAGCGCCGGGAGGCTTACCTTCAATTGTTTCGGCAGCGACATCAAACGCCACCAATTCTGCACCGTGGGCAGCAAGTGTTGGACCTGCACCCGCTGAATATTCTTGATACAGACTTGCATCGTTCACTTGGTACTGAGCGATAAAAAACGCAGCCATAATTCTTCTCCTGTTAGCTAACTCGTTCTTGATAGGTGACTGCGAGATTACCGTTCTCATCCCGCACATCAAATTCTTTACTAAGGTCTTCGACCCATTGGATGGTACCCGTTCGGGCCATCAGGTCAGGCGTTGTCGCAAGTGCAACGACAGTTCTACCTACGCCGAGAGGCGTTTGTGCACCCGATGAATCCCTGCCGCTTGCCACAATGAATTCTGTCGCAACCGAACCAGGATAGAGCGTAATCGCCGCAATCTCTTTGTCTTTCAATTCGACAGCCATATCTGCAGTCAACCGATCGAGGCCTGCTTTACCTGCACCATAGGAGGATGAAAAGTGGTAAGACTGGCCGCCTGGTGACGATACATTAACAATCATGCTACCGGCGCCAGCATTGAACAACCATTTGGCTGCGTGCCAACTGGCAACATAGTGTGCACGTAAGCCAATACCAACCTGATCATCCCAGACTTGAATGGGGTGATCCCAGAATCCTCCACCCCAGGCAGGCGGACTAGGGATCTTGTAAACATTGTTAACCAGTATGTCGATCTTGCCCTGCTCTTTACCGACAAGATCAAAAAGCGCTTCTATTTCATCATCGTTGGCGTGATCCACTTGCATACCATGGCCTTCACCGCCAGCAGCGTTAATAGCGGCAATGCTACCTTCAATGGTTAAGTCATCGACACTGCCAACCGTTCGACCAGAGACATAAACAATCGCGCCCTGCTCCGCCAAAGCGACGGCCGTTCCGCGACCAATGCCACGGGTGGCTCCGGTGACCACGCAAACTTTTCCCTTAAGAGACATTTCGTTGGCTGACATTGACTAATCCTAAAACATAAAAGTACGCCATTGTCTCGGTTTCGAATAAAACCGTCAAGCCTGACGGTTATTGTTAATAGTGGGCAGTACCACCATCGACGCTGATCAGTGCACCGGTAATTCCAGCGCCGGCTTCGCTGGCAAGAAGTACGGCAACTGCAGCCACTTCTTCAACTTTATTGGGCCGTTTGATCGCTGAACCGCTGGAAAACATTTCTACCATCTCGTCGAACGACATACCCATCGCTGCTGCAGTGGCAGGGCCTGAGTCTCTGACGATGTCAGTAATGATCAACCCAGGACAAATGGCATTCACCGTCACACCTTCGGTACCAACTTCTCGAGCAATAGATTTTGTCATGCCGTTGACCGCATGTTTGGCTGCCACATAAGCGGTCAAAACAGGCGTTCCATTCTTGCCCTCGACGGAAGAAATGTTAATCACCCTGCCCCATTTGTTCGGCAACATGTTTTTTAACGCGCGGCGAGTGGCCCAAAAAGTGGAATAAACATTCCACTTCATCGCCAGATCAAAGGCCTCATCAGATAGATCGACAATCGGCTGCAGGTCTCCAGCACCACCGGCATTATTCACTAGGACATCAACCTGGCCGAAGGTCTCGACGGTTTTGTCGACAAAAGCCTCCAGGTCAGCCTGGGAAGTCGCATCACCCTGACAAAAAACAAGACGATCACCCGCGCCAATTTCCTTTAACATGGCTGCAGCTTTCTCTGCATTTCGCGCCATGATAGTCACCTTAGCGCCCTCAGCCAGGTAGGCTTCTGCAATTCCGCGGCCAATACCCGCAGTACCACCTGTGATGGCGGCCACTCTATTCTCAAGTTTCATAATGTCTCCAATAGTTCGAATGCTTTCAGTTCTTTAATTGAGTCAATGGCATTGCCGAGCAACGTTTCACCCATCATCCTGCCACGTTCGTTACCTAAATCTAATGCGCTGCAAATTACGGCGGCGTAACAAAGGAAGTACAACGCACACTGCTGATAGCGAGCACGACATTGGTCGAGCGGGTATTCGATACCTTCCGAGGTCAACAATTCGTGATAAATCGCGACCCAATCTCGCGCGTTTCTGACGTCGGGTTTAAGACTCTGCGTCACAAAGTAGGCCAAGTCGTGCTCAGGCGCTGATTTACAAATGGCCTGGAAATCGACCAAGACAATTTCATTTTCACCAAAAAACACATTGTCGAGTCGCAAATCTCCATGTGCCAAGCAATGAGGCGCCGAACAAACCTTTGCGAGTAACGGTTCAACTTTTGTGCCGAGAGACACTCCATCGTTAAATATTTCTGCCGTGACAATATCTGGAAATTTCTCTCGCACCGCGGGCCAACCCATATCGAAGCCCATACTCATACCTGCAATTTGCGCTGGAGAGTTATGGCGATCAATTTCTATTTCGTCCCCCGCGAGCCACGTACTTCTGTGTAATGCAGCAAGACTTTCAATTACCAACTGAGCTTCGTCAATGCTACAGCCAGTGACTTGATCACCGAGCCGATAGCCTTGAATTTCTTCCAACAGCAACACAAATTCGTTAGTAGAGTGGTTGTATTCGGAGTAATAACAACGAGGAGAATTTATGGGAATATTCTCTGCTAACTGAGAATAAAAGCGGTATTCACGCAGATACATGCTGTAGGTATTCGCGATTTGACGATTTTCTTCCGCCGTCGCGGCGAATTTTACGATGACAGTGGCAGGTCCATCGGTTGAATCTAAGGTAACCCGGCAGACTAAACCAATAACGCCTACCCCCTCACCAAGCGGGCTAACATCGAATCCGTTGACACTTACGCCAAGTTTGCCCGCCAACCATTCGTTAGTAAGGGCTTCTGGTCTAGTTGGAAATCCTGACATTAAACTTACTCCGTATTTCTATCTTGATGGCCTTGGGTAAAAGTTGACGAGTCAATATCCATCGGCGATATGGCCTCGGTTTTAGTGCCTTCATGAACGCAAACCCGTTTCGATATTTTCCATTCCCCACCCCGTTTTTCATATTCGTCGAGGTAGCGACCGTGCCACGTGTCCATCACCGCTTCGTCCTTGCGAAACAGATAAGCAATATTGTAAACCTCACCGGTTGCACCTGCGCCACCTAAACTAAGCTCGATGTTATGGTTGAAAATACAATGCTGAGTTGCCCGCCATTTCAGATGGCCTGTCATACAAAACTCAGCAAAAACATGGGCATTACCGACAAAACTACCGTGCTCGTCGATCGCATCTTCCCAATAGGCTGACTTCAGTACCGCTTCATCTAGCCGATCAACGCCTTGTGAATAGCGCATTGCGACTTGACGAATACACTCGATATCGACTAATTGATCATGGGTATAGGGCAATGATTTCTCCAACAGCTTTCAATAACTTTCGGTAACTTTCGGTAACTACAGGGTTAGCCAGCCGCCATCAACGGGCAAATAAGCGCCGGTAACGAAACTACTCATCTCAGAGGCTAAGAAAACGGCAGCTTTGCCTTGCTCCATCGGATCACCCCAATGACCCAGTGGCAAACGCGCAATCCTGTTGGCAACGGTGTCGGCTAAAGGGTCTCCGGTTTTGGCAGGCCCCTGGCCGTCAACTGGAGGAGGCTCGCCCCCATTAACCCAGGTCGGTCCCGGCGCCAAAGCATTGACGTTGATCTTATGGGGCCCAAGCTCTAGGGCCAATGCTCGAGTCATTTGCGCAACTGCGGCTTTGGACCCATCGTAGGTAACGCCCACGCCAGGCGATACAGCCTGGGTAGAGGCAAGATTGATGATTCGCCCACCATTTCCTTGGCGCTTCATGATGGTTGCAGCGGCACGACAGCAATAAAAAACGCCATCAACGTTCACCGACCAAAGGGTGCGCCACATTTCATCAGTGATCGACTCCACCGGTCCACCAAAACCAATATAGACACCGGCGTTATTGACGAGAATATCAAGAGAGCCCAATTCCTCTGCAGTACCTTCCATAGCCTGATCAACTGCCTGCCGATCACTAACGTCCAACATCAGGGCGCTACCACCAATGTCATCTGCAACGGCCTTTGCGCCGTCATAATTGACATCAGAAACCATCACCTTGGCGCCTGCCATTGCGAGGGCACGAGCAATGGCTTCACCAATCCCTTTGGCACCACCTGTTACGTGGGCAACTTTGCCTGAAAGATCAATCCACGCTGACGCTTTACTCACCATATTTACTCACCATATTTGTTCACCATACTTTTTGACTATAAGTACACCTACTGATCGTATGCGACGCGTTTGGTATACATATCGTGGAAGTGTCTTAGTTTTAACTCGTTGTAATCGGCTAAACGTAAATGTTCCCGGGCGGTCGCTTTCATGCCTGCGTATACAAAGGGCAAATTACGTAAATCTTGGTTGAAGATCTTAGCCAGCATTCCTAGCTCAGGCGCCTCGGTCCAATCTTCATCCACACCTAACATGTGGATCTCTCGCACTGGTTTGTAATTACCATTCTCTGGGATGGGCGCGAGGTACATACATTCCATAATGCATTCATCATGATTATCGCCATTCGGCCTGAAACGATAATTGATTTGGTTAAACGACCCCCACGGGTGCCAGTTTGGAAAAACTGTCATAAATATCGCTGAGGTCAGTTCAATATCAGGTATATTTTCTGCCATTGAGGGCAATATCGCTTTCAATGCCTGACGTTGCATTTCAGCGCCAACCGCGCGCGCGGATGCATTCTCGCCTAGCTTCTCTCTAATTTTCGCTGCCACTGCAGGATCATTCATCGTGCTCATGGATGCATTGCTAAGTTGGCGGCCCCCTACCCAAAGACAAAGATGGGGGTTTGCATCAGTTATTTCGCCTTCGATCCAACCGGCATCCACAGTGAATTTACCGGTTTCTCCTTTTGGATTTGTGACCAATACTTCTTCATGACCAAGATCCTCGTAGAGCCAACCATTTAAGGGGTGTCGTAACTTGCGAGTGCCATCGAGATCGCCGACGGGCTCCCAGGCTGGCATCCCAGAACTTTCGAGCGCGCCGCAGCGAATTGCGCGGGAATAGTTTTCAAACGCATCATATTTAGTACACATATCATGAGCACCGCCAGTCAGTATTTGCGGGTGAGTCATGAGTACATGGTAGGACTCCATAAAAGCATCCTGTACTGTTTTCCAATTGGCACGAATGACTTTCCCCACGTGGGCCATTTTATAGCGGTTTTCATAGGGAAAGATTTCGAACTGAGAGCCCAGATCGCCAAGGTGATCTGCGAGCGGCGCGCAATCGGGATCTGGATTAATAAAGATAAATCTGCCCCATCGTTCCAACTTAACTTCAGGCAGACTTTCTTCTTCTTTGTTCAGACCCGCGAAATCATAAGCACAGGGTATCTGCTTAATTGATCCGTCTAGATTCCATGACCAGCCATGAAATGGACAACGCAGTTCATCAAGGCCGGTCCCCCTAACCTCTCGTAACTTCCTTGCGCGGTGCAAGCAGGCATTGTAATAGGCTTTATATTCATTCTCCCCACAACGAACAATGAGGAACGACATAGTCGTAATGTCGTAGGGGACAACATCACCCACGTTCGCAAAGTCGTCTTCATGAGCCGCCACCTGCCAAGTCTTACTCCAAAGGCGTTCTTTTTCTAACTCATGGTATTTTCGTTCTATATATCGCGCAACTGGGACTAACGTCGGTCCTGGGGGAAGAGGCGAATTTATTTTCAATGCATCAGAAATAAAAGCCGCGTTTGTGTCGATGTCGAGCAGCTTGTGATAGCTCTCATCCATAGTCCTGACAGAAGGGTTATCAGAAGTGCTATTAGAAGTGCCACCGGATTTTGCTTCAGACATAATTACTCCTCTTCCAAACGTGGGATGTCTGGCGATTCAATTTGATACAGCTCAATAATATTACCGAATGGGTCTTTGCCATAAATAGCAGCAGTTTCCGGACTAAAGTGCACCGGCGCACCGCCAAACGTCATCCCGCAAGCTTTTAGTCGTTTGTACTCTTCGTCTATTCCCCTGACTTGCAGCGCAAAATGAGGATAGCCCAGGTCACTTGGCTCAGAGCGGCGATCATTTGGTGATGGGTTTTGATACTCCCAAAGCTCGATGAAATTGTTGGGTGTTTTCAACATCGCCATCCGCGCTTTGGCATTTTTCAAGTTGATGGCGGAGTCGACCATTGGATTCGAGTCGAATGCCTGAGTTTGCACAACAACGAATCCAAACGCCTCAGTATAGAACTGAACCGCCGCATCTAGATCGCTTACGCCAATGGCAATATGGTGAACACCAACAATCATAATTCAGGCCTGCTTGATTGGATTATCTGAGATTACATCGTATCGTGGTAGGCTAGCACACCCTTACTTAACGTTCTTATAAAAGGACTAGAAAATCATGACATTCGCCGCTGAATTCTCAAAACTAAAACCTAACGAAATCGCCATCCAAGACGAGAGGAGTGAACTTTCTTGGCTGGCAGTTGATGATATTTTGAATCGGTGCGCGAACGGGTTACACGAATTAGATTTAGGACCCGACAGGAGAATTGCCGTATTCGCTGAGAACTCAATTGAAACGGCACTCAGCAATCTAGGCGGGCTTGTCGCAGGCGCATCGGTCGTCCCGGTCAACTTCCATCTTACGGCAGAAGAAGTGGCTTACATTCTTAGCGACTCTGGTGCCCGCGTGCTGTTCGTCGATGCAGTTACCCGTGAGCGAGGCATTGAAGCAGCTAAACAGTCTAAAGTTCACACCATTGTCGCGTGGCCGGATGACGATATAAGCGATGAGCCTGCCGATGGAATCCGACTAACAGGTTGGCAGATGTGGCTCACAGCAAGTTCTCCCGATAACCCTGATCATTCAATCCCCCCAAAGCCTAATTTGCTCTACACGTCTGGCACCACCGGTAGGCCTAAAGGCACGGAGCTACCACCTACTATGTTTGCAGGTGGCGACACCGTCGAGGAGCACCTTGCAAATTTTAGAGAACGCACCTTGTCGCGCACCACAGGCGAGGTCGGTCCTCAGCTGGTCGTTGGGCCTATGTACCATACAGGCCCCTTGAGTGCGACGAGACAACTGATCGCTGGCGTGCCATCCGTTATTTTGGGACGCTTCGATGCAGAGCTCACCCTGGCAACAATAGAGAAGTACAAAATCCAATCAACCCTTATGGTGCCAACACACTTCGTTCGCTTGTTGGCATTGCCAGATGACATCAAGAAAAAATACGATCTGAGTTCAATTCAGAGCGTGAGCCACACCGGCGCTAAATGCCCTGTCGACATTAAACGAGGCATGATCGAGTGGTTCGGCCCAGTATTCCTTGATGCCTACGGTGCAAGCGAGGTAGGTACCACCTGCATGATCTTGTCGGAAGAGTGGCTTACCCACCCCGGCTCCGTTGGCAAGGCTGTGCCGCCCTTCACAGCCCTTATACTTGACGATGATGACAATGAACTGCCCGCTAATACGGAGGGAAAACTCTATTTTAGAGACGCAACGGGCCGTGGTGTGGTCTATCACAACGACCCAGAAAAATCGGCGGCAGCACACGTTGCACCCGGCGTCTTCACACTCGGCGAAATTGCCTATATGGACGAAGAAGGTTACGTCTATATCACCGACCGGTTCAGTGACATGGTCGTTTCCGGTGGTGTTAACCTCTACCCAGCGGAAGCAGAACAAATTCTCATCAAACATCCAGCAGTGCTAGACGTTGCTTGTATCGGCATTCCTCATAAGGAAATGGGAGAAGAGCTTAAAGCGCTCGTTATCCTCAAAGCGGATGCTACTCCGCCAACCCCCGAGGTCCTCATCGCCTGGTGCCGAGATCAACTCTCTCATTACAAATGCCCCAGAAGCCTCGACTTCGTCACAGATCTGGGAAGGAACACCATGGGTAAGATCAATAAGCGAAAGCTAAAAGCCCCCTATTGGGAAAACGAATGACGACTAATAAGCAGTGGCTCATCAATGGTAACCCCCGTGGGCGCGCCATAACCGTAGAAGACTTTCTTTACCACGAGGAACCTTCGCACCCCCTAGAAGAAGGCCAGATCCGGACGAAAGTTGAATACTTAAGCTTCGATCCATCACAAAAGGGTCAGCTTGAAAACGTTTCCGGCTACGCCGCCGGCAATGACCTGGGTAACGTCATGCCCGCTCGAGGTATAGGCGAAGTGATTGAATCTAAAAACTTGCGCTTTAAAGTCGGTGACAAAGTGACAGGGAGACTAGGCTGGCAAGAGATCAGCATCAACAAAGCCAACGAACTTGAAGTCGTTCCCAATGACGACCTACTCACCGCTCGATTAGGACCCCTCGGCACCAGTGGCTTGACGGCCTATTTCGGTCTGTTGCGTGTTGGTAAACCTGAGCCAGGAGACAACGTTGTCGTATCCGGTGCCGCAGGGTCAGTTGGGTCTATCACTGGACAGATCGCAAAACTGATGGGTTGCACAACAATCGGAATCGCAGGCGGTGAGGAGAAATGCCAATGGCTAGTAGACGAAGTCGGATATGACTCTGCCATCGATTATAAAAGTGAGAACATCAAAGCGAGGCTGCGAGAAATCTGTCCAAGCGGCGTAAACGTCTTTTTCGACAATGTCGGTGGGATCGCTTTAGATCATGCACTGGCTCGAATTGCACCGTTTGCCAGAATTGTTATTTGCGGTGGTATTTCTCGGTACGAGCAGGAAGCACTACCTGCAGGCCCATCTAACTATTTTAATATCGTGTTTCGCCAGGCCACCATGGAAGGCTTTCTGTTAAGCGGCTACGAACGAGAAAACGATATCGCTATAGCGCGCATCACAGATTGGATCAGGACCGGCAAGATCATCTACCAAGAAGATCTCCAAGAAGGGTTTGAAAACATTCCTCAAACCCTCCTCAGAATCTTTACAGGAGAAAACAGAGGTAAACAGCTCTTGAAACTCTAGCCAGGGTCCTAGCGAGGATCAAGCCCGCGCTTTTTACGTTCGGCATTCATTCGGTCGCCGTCGGAACTCATGCGCGGGGTTTTATCGCTCTCATCTAACATGCCAGCACGATCTTTAGCGGACTTAGCCGCATCGAACGATATCCACTTTTCTGGTGCAATCTGCAATACAGTTCGAAGTGGTGAATTAAGCATGTCATTGAATGCATCTTCACCCTCTTTATTTGTTGGTGAAACCTTTTTTGAAAGGGCACGGTAAAACCACAGTTTAGTTTCCTCGTCATCGTGAAATGTCGCACGGCCCTTGAGTGTCACTGCACCCAGCGGACACTCAGGGTTTCTGGACGTTGCACCGCTAACCGTCACGGATACGCGATTGTCGCGCTTGATCGCTCTCGCGCGATGCCGATTGACCGTAAAGGTTAACCACACATTACCCTCATGCCAGAGAAAGGAATGGACGACGCCAACGGGCCATCCATCGCTGGTCGCCCACATCAATACACACTCAGGCGCGAGGTCCATTAGTTTATCGCGGTGTTCATCACTGTGCCCGTAAATCGAGACAATTTCATGATCATGTGCAGCCATTTCTTAACCCTCTTTTTGTTAAATCATTATCCCTAAATATCGTTGGCCCGTTCTTCTATCAAGCGACCCTGACGACGGTTTTTCCAAAATTGTTGCCTGCAAAAAGATCACAAAAGGCTAACCCGGTTTGCTCAACACCTTCATACACTTGTTCAAAGGCTTTTAGCTCGCCAGACTTGAGCCAAGTTGTTAGTTGGTCACGGGCCTCCCCATATCGATCAACTCTTTCGTGTGTCATAAAGCCCACCAGCGACGCACTATTGGTGACGATATTAAAAAGATTTCTCGGACCCTGGCTATCTTGATTATAATCGGCGACAGCACCGCAAAATGGGATTCGAGCACCATGGGTGATGTGATCTAACACCACTTCTAGCAAATTGCCGCCAACATTATCGAAATACACGTCCACGCCGTTTGGACAGGCCAGGCCTAGTTGCTCCGATACATTTCCGGCTCGATAGTTAATCACTTTATCGTAACCAACTTCAGCTTCGAGTCGCGCGCACTTCTCATCGTTGCTCGCAAAACCAACGACTGTTTTAGCGCCAAGAATTCTTGCTACCTGCCCAGCCACGATACCCACAGCGCCCCCGGCTGCAGATATCAATACCGTATCTGTTGGCTTTGGCTGTCCGATGTCTTTCAACCCGAAATAACCTGACATACCGGTGTCGCCTAATACGCCCAGGTGATAACTCAGAGGTAGATCGCCAATGTCATCCAAGGGCACAACAAAGTCGTCAGGGTTGGCAATCGACCAGGCTTGCCAGGCCAATCTCGCCATCACCAATTGCCCTTCAGGCAATTGAGCATTATTCGATTTGTGCACCCTTCCAACGACCAAACCCATCACAGGCTCGTCTAGAGGCATGGCCGGCAGTACTGCATCACCAGCACCCTCATCCATCCAATTTCTAAAACCAGCATCCAGCGATATATACAAATTTTGGACCAGTGCCTGCCCGACATCTGGCTCTAAAAGCTCAACATCTTCAACACGAAAATCTTCAGGAACTGGATATCCATTTGGACGGCGAGCTAAAACAACCTGCGTATTCTTCATGTGGCATATCCTGTTGAGATAGGAGCGACGTGAGCGTAGTCGACTAGGACTAACTTTTACTCATGCCTCGACGCACTAGTTCATGACGTTTAATTTTCCAGTCATCGCCGCTGAGAACCATGTCAGAAAAATAAGTTGCCCATAGCGTGAAAGAGGTGTCGGGTCCTTCTTTGAAGAAATGGATCGCTTGTACATCAGTGCGCACATGAGCAATTTCTCCCTCCATTTCAATTAGTTGTGGGCCGAGCATGTGCTGAGTCGCCGCATAAGGTTTGAGCGCGGCCTCAACAAATTCGAGCCAAGGCTCTATGCCTTGAACGGTACTAGGTCCCATTCCCACCACTTCAACATCATCTGCAAAGCAACTTTTGTAGCGCGCCATATCGAAATCGTCTACGCCTGATGCATAGCGAGTCATAACATCTGCGATGGCAAATCTATTATTCGCGTCCATAAGCTACCTCTTGTCAAATGCGAGATTGAGTCCATTAAGTCCATGTAGTAATGCGTTTGCAGAGAACTCTGGGTCAGCTGAACCGTCGGCGAGACGGAAATTTTCCATTCGGCTGAGGATTACTTTGAAACCAATGTTCATTTCTCGTCGACTCAAAGCAGCGCCGAGACAATGATGAACGCCTTTGCCAAACGCCACCTGTTCTTTTAGGTTGGTTCTGGTCAAATCGAATTTGAAAGGATCCGGAAATTTGCGCTCGTCATGATTGGCGGATAGGAATCTGGCAAAACAAACAGAGTCTTTAGGAATCGTCACACCGTGCATTTCTACATCTTCGTTTGTTCGGCGAAACATGTTGGACGATGGGCTAGAGATACGTAAAGTCTCTTCGACCAGGTTCGAAATCATTTCGGGAGAAGGGTCATTTTTTAATAATTGATACTGGTCAGGATTTTGTATCAACAACCAGATACCTTCGGTAAGAGAGGCCGAGGTTGTCTCATTTCCTGCTACGAGAATTTGCGAGATCATCGACAGACACTCACTGTGCGATAGAGCTTTCTCTCCGTCCATGCTGGCACTCATGATCTTAGAGAGAATGTCCTCCCTTGGATTCGCGCGGGTCTCCTCCACTCGTTTCACAAAATAATGCTGAAACTCAACCATATCTTTTGCCGCTTGGATGAGCCCGTCTCGATCTAATTGTTGGCTCAGGTTGCCAATAAACGCGCTGGTCCACTTGCGGAATAGATCCATGTCACTGGCCGGTGCACCTAACTGATTGATGATGACAGTGAGGGGAAGCAGGACGCCGAACTCATCTAGGAACTCGCACTTACCATCATCAATAAATTGGTCGATCAGCGTATTCGCAGTAGTTTCAATAAAGGGTTCTAGAGCTTTTAGACTTGCGGGGGAAAATGCCCGGTCTACGAATTTTCGATAGTGCCTTTGAAGAGGAGGGTCTTCAGTCAGCATGGTGTCTACCGGGGTATAACCAGACTTCATAATCTCAGCAATCTCTGGATCTACATTCGCACTCACAGCGCGATTAGATGAGCGCATTTTGCTTGAGAAGGTTTTATGGTCCATGGCCATTTTTGTCACATCTTCATACCGGGAAATAAAAAATATGCCGCTGTTTGGATCCCGATAAACAGGTGCTTCGTCTCGAAGTCGTTGATTCATCATATAAGGTGATTTCAACAATTCTGGATGCATAGGGTTGATGTTGTGCACCGGACAAGTGGAAATTTCTGCTAAAATGTCGCTCATAAATGCTTCTCCAATTTTGATTTGCGGCTTGGTCGTTAGGTGGTGACCTAACGGCCAAGCCTAGTACCCAACAGTTGGATCCAGCTACGCCGGTACCCAACAGTTGGATCCAGCTACGCCGGTACCCAACAGTTGGATCCAGCTACGCCGGTACCCAACTTGCATGAAAGCCGTGAGGAACTCGCTGCGGTATTTTAATTCGCGCTACAGGTTCGTCGGTAAACTTCTTAGCATCTATTACATGACATTCACTGGTTTCAGAAACCTTGTCATAGACAAAACAGATGACGTACCCATCATCCTCATCTATCCCACCAACCTTAGGCGCAAAAATCGCTTCACCAGATTCTTTATCCGCGCCAAAGTCATGAACCTGTAGATCACCGGTTTCATTGTCGTACTTCATTTCCCCATCAAACACCGCGGCATCACCCATTCTGAATCGCGCTGCATAGAGGTACCGATTTTTCTTACCGATCAGGTCGTCGTGTATCCGCGGGAAGTCGCAGTAGTATTCACGATCTAAGGCTTTTGAGATCACGCCGCCAGTTTTCATATTGAAGCGCCATTCATGCAGTTGCCCAAACTGATCCTCCATGGCAACGCCTTCTGTGGACTCAATACCACCTCGATTTGAACGACACGCCTGAAAGACGACTTCATCGCCCTCTTCCCAGGAATTAGAGACGTGGAATAGAAAGCTCTCTTCGATTTCGAACCACTTAATGCTCGAGTCATCACCCATACGAGGCATGATGCCAATTCGGCAGCCATTTTCTGGTGACCAACCGATCATGCTCTCGCCCTTTACTAACTTTTCAAAATCAAAAGTCAGTGGCAGGTCTGGAAAGATCGAATAATTTTCCGTAATGGCAAAGTCATGCATCATGATGCCTTTCGGAATGGTAATTTCTTTGGTGTGAACCGCCTTACCTTCTGGATTAATGACGCTGTAGGTCAGGAAAGGGGGCATGGGAGAATAACCAAATGTCAGCATTTCCCCAGTCTCAGTATCCACCTTGGGATGAGCTGTAAAATTATGCGTTAGCGTGCCATCAAAATCCGTCACACCTTGGGTCGCAAGTTCTGGTAGCGATAGCTTATAGGGCTTTGCCCCTTCCATAAGTGCGAATAGTTGACCTTGGTGATAGACCATGGCGGTATTACCTGTGTTTTTACCGCTTGGTATTTCACCTTTTGCTATCAGATCCCCGTACATGTTCAAACCCGGATAGATCCAACCGCCTTTCTCACGCTCCTCTCTTAAACCGTCTGAATCGATGAAACGATTCCGATAATCTGCTTTTCCATTCTCAAAGTGAACGCCATGTACCATGCCATCGCCATCGAATATGTGGTATTTCTCTTCGTCTGGCACGTAATACGGGTTTGGTCCTATTCGCAAAAAGTTGCCTTGCAGGTCATCCGGGATTGTTCCAATGACTTCAAGGTCTTTAGCAGTAATTTCATCGTAGGTAGGTTTGAAATTACCGGTTAGATAAGGGCTACTAAATTCTCGTTCTTCTGCTACAGACACAGTGTTCTCCTCTTTTTATGTCAAAGTCTTTCTAATCAAAGGTTGAGTGCGCGACCATAAGCCGACAACACAGATTCCTGCATACTCTCCGAGATAGTGGGATGTGGAAAAATGGTATTCATCAGTTCTGCTTCCGTCGTTTCTAGTTGCATGGCGATGGCAAATCCTTGGATCATTTCTGATACACCCTCACCCACCATGTGCGCACCTAACAACTCACCTGTATCAGCTGCAAATATGGTTTTGATCATCCCTTCAGTTGCCCCGGTCGCCACTGCCTTGCCATTTGCATAAAATGGATAACGGCCGATTTTCACTTCCCTTGCGCCAAGACTTTGTTCGTTCAAACCAATACTCGCAATCTGCGGATAACTATAAGTACAAGCAGGTATCTGCATTCTCTGCAACCCATGGGGCTGTTCACCCGCGATGACTTCTGCAGCAATGACGCCTTCGTGGGTCGCTTTGTGAGCTAAGCAAGGAGGCCCGGCGACATCGCCAATCGCATATAAGCCTTTGCTAACACGCTGAAATTCGTCGACCTTAAGGAAGCCACGGTCAATACACGCGGCATCAACACCGAGTCCATCGGTAATACCCGCAACACCCACTGATAAAATAGCTGCATCAAAGATTCGTTTCTCGCCGTTCAGAACAACGCTCAATTTTTTGCCGCGTTTGATTTCTCCAACTTCTACACCCGTCAATACTTCTATGCCTGACTGCTCAAACCCTGTTCGAGCCATCGCTGCAATCTCATGATCTTCTGCGGGCAGTATCTGACCGAGCGCTTCTACCAAGGTTACTTTTGTACCGAGGGTTTGATAAAAACTTGCGAACTCAACGCCGATCGCGCCGGCGCCAACGATGAGTAACTTGTTCGGCAATGTGGTCTGCGTCATTGCATCCGACGCACTCCAGATGAGCTTTCCGTCCGGTTCGATACCCTGCAATGTTTTTGCTTTAGCACCAGTGGCAATCAGTACGTTGTCCGCGAGCAACTCCTCGCTACCTACCCTAATTAGGCCAGGCTCTTGAATGGCAGCATCGCCAACGATGACTTCGATTTTGTTCTTACGCATTAAATGCGCGACACCTTGACTCAAGGTTGCCGCTGCGTTCCTAGACGCACCGACCATCTTTTCGAGATCAAACGCAACTTTACCCGTGCTAATACCGAACTGATCGGCAGCGCGAATCTCTCTCAGTACGTCTGCTGAATGCAGTAATGATTTGGTGGGTATGCAGCCCCAGTTCAGGCAGGTGCCGCCAAGATCAGCCCGCTCTGCCACGGCTACTTTTAAACCCAGCTGAGATGCTCTAATGGCCGAGGTGTAACCGCCCGGACCACCACCAATGACTAGCAGGTCGAATTCTTTCATAACAGTAGCCTGTAAGGTTCCTCAAGGAACTTAACAACGGACTGAAGGAATTCAGCTGCAGGTGCACCATCCAACACTCTGTGGTCCCAGGTTAGAGACAAGTTCATTTGTTTTTGTTTAACCGGTGTCTCCCCGTCCCAAGCCAGACCGTCAAAAATCTGGTTAACACCCAAAATACCAGATTGGGGTTGATTGATGATGGGTGTGAACGAGTCCACGCCATACATACCGAGAGCCGAGATAGTAAACGTACCACCGGAATAATCGTCTAAGCCGAGCGTACCCTCTTTGGCAGCCTTTGCCAGTCGAGCACTTTCAATGGCCAGCTCTTTTAGACCTAACTGATCGGCATTTCGGATCACCGGCACAACCAGGCCTTCTGGTAACGCGACCGCAATTCCGATGTGAACCTCGGTGATGAGATGAATCCCATCTGATTTCATTTGACTGTTCATGCTCGGGTGAAGCTTCAGCGCCTTCGCCGTGGCTTTTACCACCAGGTCCGTAAATGAGGGCCGAGAAACACCTTCCCATTCATTGATTAGCTGACCACGCAGCTTAACGGTATCGTCCATGCTGGCCGACATATCCATGGTCAGTTGCGCTGAGTCCGTTAAACTTTGATGCATCCGTTGCGCAATGGTTTTTCGCATGCCTTTCAGAGGAATAATCTCACCCGCCTTAGGACCGGCGGCGACATTTGCGACATTTGGTGCTGCGTGAGAGGCCAGTGGTTGATCTAAATCGGCTTGTACAATGCGACCACCGGGGCCTGAGCCTTGAATACGGCCAAGATCAATGCCTTTCTCCGCTGCGATTCTTTTCGCCAGCGGTGAGGCTTTTATTTCTCTTGCGGCGAGATTGGTTGCCGCCGCTGGATTGTTACTTGCCGCAGCGACATCTCTTTCGATAATGCGACCGCCCGGTCCACTACCTGATAACTCAGATATGGCGACCCCGAGTTCTCGGGCTAATCGTCGGGCTGCTGGGGATGACTTAGTGGCTCCCGGAGTACTGCTAGCAACAGGCTGCGCTTCTATCTGCGTAGCAGCTTCTGCTTGTGTCTCCTCTGCTTGATTGACTTCGCTCACGCTTTCTGGCGTCGACGCTGGAGCGCCTGCGTTAGGTAATACCTCCTCTACCGTTTCTCCTGGCTCAAAGATATACCCAACGACATCACCCGGTTCCTTACTGATACCGGCTTCAACCACGTGCTTAACAATGCCATCAGCTTCTGCATCGACATCGAGATTGACCTTTTCTGTCTCGAGGGCATATAACATATCGCCCTTCTTAACTTCCGCGCCGTCGGCAATGAACCACTCAGACACCATGCCCTCGGTCATCGTCATTCCAACCTTAACCAGGTAGATTTCTCTTGGCATTACTCTGTCTCCACTATCTTTTAAAAAGGCCGCGGCATGCTGCCAGCTTCATTGCCTTATCTATATTTAAAACGCGCGGACCTTGTCTTGATATCCGGAACGTTAATTTTTGGCCGGGCCCAATGACTCGCTCTCTTTCACCATCCAAAGCGAGTATGCCTGGTCCTGAATATGAGAAACTCACATCCAAGGGTTGCTGTTTCACCTTCTTCACTTTGATTTCTGCATAAAGGCCCGGTGCGAGAGGCGCTGCATACTTCAACTTCCCTGCTCCTAGCTCCAGCAACAAACCATGCTCATCTGCATCGGATACTGGTTGTAGCAAGCCACCAAGGCTCGTAATACCCACGGCAGCCGGTTCAGCCCTTGTCAGCACAGCAACCTTGATCGCTTCCGCATCCAGCAGCGCACGGGCACCAACAAAATCATCGGTCGTGATGACAGCATCAATAAGTGCAACATCGGGTTCCTCACCCTCAATCTCTATGTAAATAATCTTTGTGGTATGACTCACCTCGATCGGATCTAATTTCTCTGCTCCCAGTAATCCGAGCACAGATCCGGCAACGGTTGCTTCGGCGAAAACCGGGAACACATTGTTAGTCCCAGTAGACAGAGGCAATAAAACTGCATCTTGCCAGCCTTTAACGAAAGCTCGATTAGTGCCATCTCCACCTAAAACCATCACCGCACAGCAACCCATTTCCTTCAGATTCGCCGCCGCCTCGAGCGTATCCAATGCGGTTGCAGAGCGTGGGCAGGGAACAGGGGTACCAATATCAAGATCGTCAAATGCGCTTGCCGCCAGGCCATGGGAGTCGTCCATATACCTGATGTCGGTGGCGCCCGCTGCAATCGCACCGGCAACGGCACGCGTCACAATCGCGGCCTTCTCGCGATTATCAAATACCGAAGCCTTTGCCGTTAAGCGGCGGATATCCTTCCCTGAGGAAGGGTTCACCACTATGCCGATTGGAAGCACGTTAGACCCCGATGGTCTTCTTAACTTCTGCAACGATTGAATCAGCGTTCGGCACGTATATTTTTTCTAGCGCCGGGCTGAATGGTACGGGCGAGAACGGCGCACCGACTCTTGCGATGGGCGCATCTAAATAGTCAAACGCGAGTTCCTGCAATTGCGCCACAATCTCACCGCCAAACCCACCGAAACGAACCGCTTCATGGACAACGAGAGCCCGGTGGGTCTTTTTCAATGACGTGACTATGGTGTCGGTGTCGAGCGGTTGAATACTCCTGACGTCGATGACTTCAACATCCAGCCCCAACTCCGCCAGCGGTTTCACAGCTTTCATCGCTTCGTGAACCATCCGACTCACAGCAATAATGGTGAGATCTTTACCTTCTTTTACGACCGCCGCCTTACCAATTGGGACTTCATAAGGTTCTTCTGGAACCTCGCACGCCATAGCTAAGCTCGCCTTATTGAGCACGACAAATACGGGATTATCATCTCTTGCTGCAGCAATAATCAGACCTTTGGCATCGTAGGCATTAGAAGGCATGACAACCTTCACACCCGGCAAGTGTGCGAGCCAAGCTTCTAAGTGCTGCGAGTGTTGGGCGGCTAAGTTCATACCCGCTCCGGCCATGGTGAGCACTGTTACGGGCAGCGTTGCACCGCCGCCAAACATAAATCGCATCTTAGCCATTTGGTTAGCCACTTCGTCCATGCACTCACCGAGGAAGTCCATAAACATCAAATCAAGAATCGGCCGGCAACCCGTAGCAGATGCGCCGACTCCCAAACCGATAATCGCTTTCTCGCTGATCGGTGTATCGTAAATTCGTTCAGGACCAAATTCTTTGTACAGGCCCTGATAATAACCAAACACACTACCCGCCTGCCCTACATCTTCACCGGCAACAAAAGCGTTATCCTGCTCTAGCAATACCTGGCGCACACCTTCGGTGATCGCCGCGACGTACGTGAGTTTTCTGGGTTCTATCTTTACGGCTTCACTCATGACTCGCTCCCTACATGGTAAACATCTTGCAACAAATCTTCTGGGGCTGGAAAAGGCGAATCTGCCGCGAACTGAATACCAGCGTTGATTTCTTCATTAACCTTCTCCAACGCATTCGCAATTTTTTTCCTCGTCGTCACTTTCATTTTGACCAGCTGGTCTTCGAAATTAGATATGGCATCTCTTTTTTGCCACGCTTCCAACTCCTCATCGGTCCGATAAGTAAGTCCCATGCCTCTGACCCCTACGTGGTCATAGAATCGGTAGGTTTTACACTCAAGCAAGGTCGGCCCTTTGCCACTTCGAGCCCGCGCAATCGCTTCGCCTGCGGCCTCGTGCACAGCGATAACATCCATGCCGTCTACAATAACGCCCGGCATTCCGTAACCGGCTGCTCGATCGGCTACGTCAACAATGGCCTGATGGTTGGCTTGCGGTGTGTACTCGCCATAGCCATTGTTTTCGCAGACAAAAACACAGGGTAACTTAAACAACGCTGCCATATTAGCCGCTTCGTGAAAGCTGCCCTCATTAGAGGCACCGTCACCAAAAAAGGCAACGGCAACATCTTTTGTCTTGCGGAATTTGTTCGAGAAAGCAGCGCCGACGGCAATGGTTAAGCCACCGCCGACAATGCCATTTGCACCTAGAACGCCGAGCGCCATATTAGAAATATGCATGCTGCCGCCCTTACCTTTGCAATAACCGGTGGAGCGGCCAAAGAGCTCGGCAAACATCTGCTTAAACTCACCGCCTTTGGCGATAATGTGACCGTGGCCACGGTGGGTACTGGTAATTTGATCGTCATTGCTGAGGTGTTGCATAACACCCGACGCAACCGCCTCTTGGCCTACATACAAGTGCAAAGCGCCGGGGATCTTGCCATCCTCCATCAGTTTCCCCGCTTCTTCCTCGAAGCGGCGGATACGCAACATGCGTAAATGGAGGTCCGTTAGTACTTGGTTTGATATCTTCTTTGCCACCCTGTGCCCTCTTGCCTTCACTAATCTCGATTCAGGATATTCGCCTTAGCGAATGAATCCGGGTCCGAGATAATGCGGGGTCACCGAGAAACAGTCAAGCCTGACTGTTTAAGGATGGAAGTTAGCTTTTATCGGTAAAAAAATCAGCGCGGGGCGTCATCGTTTCATCGTAAACTGGCTCAGCCAAATCGATACGGTACTTCAAGACATCGGCGCCCCGAATTCCAAACTGAGCGAGAGCCGCTCTCATATCGTTATACCAGTTGTTTTGGAAATGAGTCACGAGAGCAGCTTCGCTTTCCCAACGTTCAAATACCCTGAGACGACCTACGGTCAATGGATCAGGGCACCAGTCGTAGTCCATACAGCCTTCTTGAGTCAGGGCTCCCTCAATTAGTGGCTTAGCAGCAGCCATGGCAGCAGTCATCTGTGCTGGGTCAAGATCTACAGTCCCGGAAATAATGATCATAATTTCTTACCTCTCTGAATCGGTTTCTTTTTGGCGGTGGCCTTTTTAGCGGGCGCCTTTTTCGGAGTCGCACTCTTGGCGGTCGCCTTTTTGGCCGCGGTCTTTATCGCGGGTGTTTTTTTAACAATTGTGCTTTTCGTAACAGCCTTTTTGACCGTCGCCCGTTTAGCGGTCACATTCTTAACCGTGACTTTCGTTTTGTCCATCGAAGCCGTCGTTCGGTTGATGTTCGTCACATCGGAAAACATGGCTCGCAGCTGGGTTTTTAACCACGAAACCATGGCGTCAGCCTGAGCACCGTTAGACACACCATTAACAGCCATACCCTCTAACAAATAGGTGGTCAGCATATTCGCTTTCTCAAACTCTTCAGACAATGCAAGATCCGGAAACACCGATGCTGAAACTTTTTGTAAACTTTTCTCGAAGCTTCGAGACGCAGGTTTCAATATGTTGTGCAGCTCTTTATCGGTTCGGGCAGCCACTCGCAACTCATTCCAAACAGTAAATAGCGGCGAATGGAGTTGTTTCCAGTAGGCATCAATACCTTCATTAATGAGGCTGTGTTCTGCATTCTGATGAATCTCAAGTTCTTGCTCCTCGAACAATTCAAGCCGCTGACCGTGAAGATAATGCACTGTCGCTTTGATTAGATCGAAACGAGATGGGAAATGATGCAGCATCGCCCCTCTAGAAACACCCGCTTCGTGGGCGACTTTTTCCGTAGTAGTGTTGTTATAACCTCGCTCGTAAAAACACCTTAAGGCAGCATCCAAAATGATGGAGCGGGTCTTTTCACTTTTGGTTTTTTGCCAAGTATTATCTTTTTTAGCGGCTTTGCCGGCTACCATTGCTTCGTCCATAATGTTTCGCTAACCGCAGATCTTACTCGTTTTGATTCATCCAGTCACTTTACAGAAGATGGACACCCGCACTCATGACTCAGCTAAATGTACTCGTGGTCACAAAAGGACATCCTTTTGATCGTGGCCAATTTTTCGATCTGTTTGACGAACTTGGATTTAATTGGACCCATGTCGAGCAACCCGCTGCTCGTGCTTTTTTCACGCCAGATATGGCTGTCGATTATGACGTCATCGCCCTATATGACATGCCGGGCATTAAATTTGGACCCGATGGCGTAGAACTCGAAACACCTTCCGAGGCTTATAAACGTGGTTTTTTAGACCTACTCGAATCAGGTAAGGGGCTCGTCTTCATGCATCACGCCATTGCCGGTTGGCCTGCTTGGCCGGAATACGCTGAAATCATCGGCGGTCGTTTTTTGTACCTACCGGCTGAGTTGAGGGGGCTATCACGTTTGGATAGTGGTTATCGCCACGAGGTACGCCACCAGCTCAGTAAGGTTTCTGACCATGAAGTGACCGCGGGCCTACCCGATAAATTTCCAATGACCGATGAGTTGTATCTACATGAAGTCTTCGAAGATTCCGTCATACCACTCCTGACCAGTGATTATGGGTTTTCTTCGGAAAATTTCTATTCCGCTGCAAAGGTCGTGCTGGAAGGAAGAATGTTCGATAACGAGAATTGGCAACATCCAAACGGCGCTAACCTCGTTGCTTGGGTAAAGCATTACCTGAACAGCCCCATTGCTTATATACAAGGTGGTGATGATCCAGTGGCGTGGCAGTCAAAGAACTATCAACAACTATTAAAAAACGCCATATCTTGGGCGGCGAGCGATGGTGCAATGCAATGGGCTCGTTCTCAGCGAGAAAAAGAATAAGAACGAAAAGCCAGAAATAAAATGGCGGAAATAAATAGTCAGCAACAGAAAGTGCGCAACAAAAAAAGCTCAAACATAAAAAACAGTCTTGACTGACTCTTTTCGCAAGCCTAGTCTTGGTTTCCTTTTCGGTTAGCCGATTAATGCCTTTCAAAACATCAGGAGAAAAAAATGGATCTTAAACTAAAAGGCCAAAGTGCTGTCATTACCGGCGGAACCAAGGGTATCGGTCGAGCAATCGCTGAAACGCTTGCAGATGAAGGCTGTAACGTTGCGATTTGCGCCCGTAATGCCGAGGAAGTAGCAGCCGCCGTTGAAAGTCTAGCCGCAAAAGGCGTGAAGGCTACCGGTAAAGCGCTCGACATATCTGATGGCGATGCCTTCAAAAGCTGGATTGCCGAAGCAGCCGAAGAAATGGGCGGTTTGGATATTTTTGTGTCAAACGTCAGCGGCTCCAACGCAGCGGGCGACGAGGGCTGGATTAACCAATTCAATCTCAATGTCTTGTCCGCCGTACACGGTGTTGAAGCCAGCATGCCTTACCTAGAAAAGTCCTCGAATGGCAATATCGTGATGATCTCAACCACTGCCGCATTGGAACACTTCATGAGTGCTGGACCCTACAATGCAATGAAAGCAGGCCTACTCAACTATGCCGGTGCACTATCACAAGAACTTGGTCCCAAAGGTATCCGCGTTAATTCAGTAAGCCCAGGCCCAATCTACATCGAAGGTGGTTCATGGAGCATGATCAAAGAGCACATGACGGCTCTATATGACTCAACCCTAGCGCAAATCCCTGCCGGCCGAATGGGTACCGCAGAAGAAGTTGCTGCGCAGGTCACTCTACTTGCCAGCCCACGTGCCGGATTTACCACGGGCACCAACGTGGTAATTGACGGGGGCCTAACCAAGCGCATCCAATACTAAGCTGGAGTCAAATATGCCTGAAGCGTCTATTTCCGTTTATCTGGTTGCAGCAGGTCAATATCACGACATTGACCATGCGCGCCTAGAACTACTAAAACTGTTATCAGAAGAGCCACGAATACGTACAATCGTGGCTGCGGACTTTAGTGATACAGAGAAAATCGCCCAAAGCGACTTTCTGATCACCTATACCTGCAATCTGATTCCAACGGAAGATCAACAAAAGGCGCTTCGGGATTTTGTCTCAAACGGTGGCAAGTGGTTCGCTCTGCACGGTACAAATTCAATACTAGAATTTACTGCAGATGGCGTTGCGACACCTAACTCTGCGCCGATTTTTATGGAGACGCTCGGGACCCAATTCAGCGCCCACCCCCCTATTCAGCCCTTCACGGTCAAGACCGCCGACAATAACCATCCATTGGTTAAAGATATCGGCGAGTTTGAAACTGATGACGAGCTTTATCTGTGTCGAATCCTAGGCGACCTTGAAACGTTGCTCTATACAGAGTTCACGGGCGAAGCCACTGGGTTCATTGAGAGTGACTGGCCTGACAACGAACCCAGACCCGTTTACTACATAAACAAAGTGGGCAAGGGTGAGGTTCTGTATTTGAACCTGGGCCATTGCCGTGGCCACTGGGACATGAAACCCGCTGCTGACTACTACCCGGTGATCGAAAAAGGTTCCTGGGATAAACCCCAATTTTATGAACTATTAAGGCGCGGTATTAAATACTGTGGGGGATTATAGACGTGGTGAGACCGTTTCGTTTTGGCGTTCAAAGTTTTAGCGCGGAATCTGGCAAAGAGTGGGCTGAACGAGCCCAAAAAGCAGAGAAGTTGGGCTATTCCGCTTTTCACCTGGCCGACCACATCATTGGTGAAGGGCCAGCACTAGAAAGAAGCAACCACCCCTTACAGACCCTCGCGGCAATCCCAGCAATGGCTTACGCCGCTGCTGTCACAAGTACCATTAAGATTGGTTGTCGAGTGTTTTGTGTGGACTACCATGATCCTGCGGTCCTAATAAAGGAAGCCATGACGATAGATGTTCTATCGGGTGGGCGGCTCGAATTAGGGCTAGGCGCTGGTTGGCTGAAAGACGAATATGCCGCCTTAGGCTTAACCATGGATTCGCCCGGCACGAGAATCGATCGACTCGCAGATGTGATCGAAGGCGTCAAAGCCTATGCCTCAGACGAACCCATTCAACTGCAAAACAATACGATAAATTGGAGTGAATTTACGGGCTCTCCAAAACCCATTCAAAAACCTCACCCACCTATCATGATCGGTGGTGGCGCCAGGAAAATCCTTGGATTGGCCGGCAGAACCGCAAACATCGTGAGCCTGAACTTCAACAACGCCTCGGGCATGATCGGGCCCACTGGCGTGAACAGTTCTACCGCCACTGAGACCCATAAAAAGATCGAATGGATAAAGGCCGGTGCTGGAGATCGGTTTGACGACTTGGAGATTGAGGTCGG
>JBNMQM010000060.1:0-27434 GCA_051278195.1 Candidatus Azotimanducaceae bacterium | reverse complement strand
CAAGCTGAAAAAGATCTACTGGATGCAAAACGTGAAATCTTAAATCTTCGCGCAGAGTTGCGAAGAACAGAAGAGGAGCGAGACATTCTAAAAAAGGCCGCAAGGTACTTTGCAAGCCTACCCGAGTAAAGTACCAATTCATCAATAGTTTTAGGGCGCAGTTTCGAACAAAGACCATGTGTCGTATGTTGGAGGTGCAAAGAAGTGGTTTCTACGCCTGGGTTCACAAGCCTCTTTCCGATAGAGCTCTTGAGGATCAAAGGCTTTTGACCATTATTAAAACCTCCTATGCGGCCAGTCATGGAATCTACGGCTCACCTAGAGTGTTTCTTGATCTTAGGGAATTGGGCGAAATCTGTGGTAAACATCGCGTCGCTAAAATCATGAGAGTGAATGGCATCAAGGCATTGCGAGGCTACAAGACACCAAGAAGCCTAAGTGGGCGACCCAGCATTGTTGCCCCCAACATCCTCAATCGGGAATTCACTGTCGCGCAACCTGATGCTGCGTGGGTGACCGATATTACCTATATCCGAACTTGGCAAGGTTGGCTTTACCTGGCAGTTGTCGTCGATCTTTACTCAAGGATGATTGTGGGGTGGTCAATGAAGCCCACACTGGCACGAGAAATTGTTGTGGACGCACTTATGATGGCTGTGTGGCGACGCAAGCCGACTTCAAAAGTCATCATCCACTCTGACCAGGGTTCTCAATATGGAAGCGATGACTGGCTACGTTTTTGTCGCTCACACAACCTAGTGCCCAGCATGAGTCGACGAGGCAATTGCTGGGATAATGCAGTTGCGGAATCGTTCTTCAGTAGTTTAAAGAAAGAGCGAATTAAAAAAAGAATCTACAAAACAAGAGATTTGGCCCGTGCAGATATATTTGATTACGTCGAGATGTTTTACAATCCATCTCGACGACATAGTCATCTTGGTGGCGTCAGCCCAGAGGCGTTTGAGAACGCCTCAAAATGAACAGGCAGAGTGTCCTTGTTAGCGTGGGAAGTCCACTACGCTCAGCTAACAGACCCACTTTTGGAGTACTCCGAGGAAGAAAATAAAGGCTTAGCTATCCTTCTGGCTTCTCGGACTATGCAGCCAACACAATTCATCCCAGAAACAAGAGCCTGTTTCTACCTAGACCAAAGACTGGGACAGAAATCTGCATCAGAAGCGTTAGAAATCGAGCAGATTGCAGAAAAGCTAATCGATGAATGGCAACTACAAGATAAAGCTGAGAATGAATCCTAAGCCCACCAGAACTTCACCAATCCTTGATAGGATTTTCTCTAAGTTTGGCCGCCTTCCATCCGAGTAGATTGAAGCGGCTACCATCAGCACTCCAACCCCAATTGGGACCTTCGAGAAAGTGGGAAATGTCAAATCCCACCTACCACCAGCGAGCACAACATCACCGGGCTTAAGAAGAAAAAATGCGCCAATACCAACCAGTAACGTCACACCCAGGACTTTCTTGACCAGCGCATCGAGTTTGGTTTCTTCGCTTTCTGACATAGCTAATTCGCCTACAAATCTTGCGCTTTCACGGTACGTTGAATTGATTCAAACTTCTATTGTTTAGTTTTTAAGGGTAAAGGGGACAGATCTAGATCTGTCCCCTTTAGTCGACCCTTTAGTCGACCCTTTAGTCTGTCCCCTTAGTCCAGTAACTGACAAACAAGCCAGCCGCCGATAAATTCTGCACTGCCGGTATCTGCGTAAGCGGCTAATTATCAGTACCTAGCCACCCAGCGCTTTATCCGCTAACGATTGTACAATCATATCCGGATCAATACCGTAAGGCAGTAAAGCGCGGAGCGCTTTAGGGCTTGTGGTGTCGGCGTTAGGCAATGTATTGAACAACCACCTCAGGTACATATCCGGCGCCAGGTCGTTCGCCTTGGCTGTTTCGATTAAACTGTAGATCGCTGCGCTCGACTCTGCGCCATTGACAGAGTCATTGAACATCCAGTTCTTGCGGCCAATCACAAAGGGGCGGATTTTGTTCTCTGCTTGATTGTTGTGGATCGGCACGTCGCCTGATTGCAAAAACACCGTGAGCTTGTCCCACTGCTTGTGCAGGTAAAACATCGCTCGGCCTAATTGAGACTTTGGCGTAATTGTCGGTAACGATTTCTCAAGCCACTGGGCGAGATCGTCTATGATTGGTTGAGCAGTAAGCTGACGTTGCTCATGGCGTTGCTCAGCTGATAAGACGGCCCATTGTTTCTCCAGGGCAAACAACCGCTGAATGTAGTTGAACCCGACCTGCGCCTTGCCCGTTCGTTTACCTTTCTGCACCTTCAAAGCATCGTTGAACTTGCGGCGCGCATGCGCCCAGCAACCCGCATGGGTGGCGTGAGCCAACCCTTGATAGGCGGCGTAGCCGTTTGTCACGAGTGTGCCACAGTAATCTCCAAACAAGTGGTCTACCACTTTCCCGGATCGACCCGGCGCATAGTGATAAATCACCATCGGCGGACCTGTGCCGGTACTCTGCACCCACATGTAAGACTTTTGGTCTGGGCGTCTATCCGGTTCTTTCAGCACCTGGACCGAGGTCTCATCTGCATGCAAAACCTCGGCGGTTAAGGCGTCGAGTCGCATCTGATCAACCAAGGGTTTGAGCTTTTGACCAACCGACACCATCCAGCTAGCCATGGTGGTTCGATCAAGCGTGACGCCCAATCGCTCAAACATCTTTTGCTGCCGATACAGCGGCAACGCATCCTGATATTTGTGGATCGCTATATGTGCCAATAACTCAGCGCTGGCCCGACTTTTGGGCAGAAGATCCGCGGGCTTTGGCGCACACTGAACCGACTCACAGGTTGGGCAAGCGTAGGTCTTACGGATCTTGCGTATCACCCTGATTTTGGCTGGGATAATGTCCAGCTGTTCCGTGATGTCCTGGCCAATCACCTTCAGAGCACTGCCATCTTCAGCGCAGTGCGCTGAAGCATCATCCAGTTCAAAAACCAATTCAATGCGAGGCAAATGGGCTGGTAAAGGTTTGCGACCAGGCTTCTTTCTGGCCGCTGCGTTATCAGCTACCGCCGCACTCGTTGCGACTTCATCTATGGCGCCCGTGCCGTGGTCCGGGTCTTGTTCAGCCTCCGCTTCATCAAACAAATCATGTTGTCCGGGTGACGCCTCGCAGGAGCGACCAAACTCGCGCTTCAATGCCAGTCTGAGTTGTTCTAGTAGGCTGTTACGTTCGACCAAAAGCTCATTGTTTTCTGAACGTAAAACCTCAATGCGATTATCTTTTTCTGTACGGATAGCCTCGATGGTTTCATCTTGGGTTGAGATGTTTTTTTTGAGCGCTTTGAGCTCGGAGACGAGTTGATCTAACGATTGTGGAATGCCGCATAGTATAGCAATACCATGCGGCAAGATCAGCCTTTATAAGGCGGACAATGGCGATATTTTTTGATGCGGATGTAACCGTCGGATATCGTAACCATCTAGTAACCAGTTCAATTGTTGGCCGTTCAAGGTGACGATATCGCCTTGTTTGTCGGGCCACAAAAACCGTTCCTTCTCCAGGCGTTTGTACCACATGATAAACCCATTGCGCTCCCAGCAGAGGATCTTGATCTTATCCCTCTGCCGATTGGTAAAGACAAACAAAGTACCCGAGTACGGGTTCTCATCAAGCGCTTCTTCAACAATAACAGACAGGCCATCGACGGCTTTTCGGAAGTCGACGGGCTTGGAGTAGACGAGTACCCGCTCAATCGTGTTTGCCGGTCTGATCATGACAACGCCGAGACTGCAAGCCGCAGTGCCGCGGGGTTACTATCGTCATGGACCTCAATGATAGCACCATTGGCAAAGCACACGCGCACGGGTGCTGCATTAACCTCAACCACGACCGGCAAAAACCGCCCAGATTGATGATCGCCTAGTTTCTTGCGCCATAGATAAAACGATGAGGGGCTAATTGACTGATCACGGCAGTAAGCGGCGATGGATAAATGACTGCGCTGATAATCGGCAAAGATCACTTGCCACTTCTGTTTCACTTCTGCTCGGGACATGATTGCCTCCTTTGATTGGAAGCGGAACCGTTACAGATTAGAGATGGGCTGAGAAGGTACGGATAATTAGGCGCTTACTTTTGATGGGACTCAATTGCACGTTGAATCCTTTCCCACAGCTTGCGTCATTCCGCGAAATTGCCTCAATACCATTAGCGCAGAAAGTTGAACAACTTAAAGACCAGACATTTAGAGATCAACTACTCTCGGAGCAATCCCCAGAAGGCGGTCCGGCTCTACTACTGACCAACTATGAAAAGATTTGGGTATTGGGTGACCCGCCCAATTTTGAGCCAGCTCCAGAAGACAGTTTGGCTGCGAGGGCGCGGCGAGAAGGCGTTTCACCCGCCTCTTTGGCTCTAGATGCCATGTTGCTGAATGATGGCGAACAAATGCTCTACACACCCTTTGCAAACTATGCAGAAAACAACCTGGATTGTTGCCGAGAGATGATCCTAGAAGGAAACACCGTCGTGGGTTTAGGTGACGGCGGCGCTCATGTCGGCACTATTTGTGACGCCAGTTTCGTGACTCACTTACTCACACATTGGGGCAGAGATAGAACGAGGGATGAATGACCTACCCGCCGGTGGAAAGCGCCTTGAGCAAAAAGCCCAAGGCTATCTGGCAACTATTTGCCATGGGCAGGTCACCTATAGAGAAGGACAACCTACGCAAGCGTTGCTAGGCCGATTGATTCGCGGGCAAAAAAACTAACGACGAATTTGTGTACTTTTCTTTCATTTCATTCCCCTACGTTACCGTAGGGGATTCGATACGCAGTTCGTTACCAGGCTGCTCGGTAAAGCTTTTCGATTGCTTCCGGATTAACTGGTACAGGGTTTGAAAAGTTAACTGGATCTGCAACTGCATCCTCAACTAGAACTGCAAACAGATCATCGTCACCGCCCAAATCTCTGATAGATTTTTCAATACCGATATCACTACGTATTTGGATTACAGCATCGATTGCACCCGTGCCAGTTGCAGGACCGGAAGGAGCAAGAATCTTTGCCACTTCAATGTACTTCTCTTCGCATGCTGACATGTTGTAATCCATAACATGAGGCATCATGGTAGCAAGGGTTTGTCCATGTGCTGCTTTGAGTCTGGCAGAGAGAGCGTGTCCCGTTCCGTGAACCGTACCCAAACCTGCTACGTTAAATGCCATCGCTGCCATCGCAGAGGCTAGTAGCATTTGCGAGCGTGCTTCTATATCTTGTCCGTCTTCAACAACCTTACGCACGTTACCAGCAACCTTTCGAATTGCATCAAGTGCTAACGCGTCTGAATAAGCATTGGCGCCTGCTGCAACAAATGCTTCCACGGCATGAGTGAGAACATCAAAGCCGCAAGTTGCTGTTGGGTAGGTGGGTAAACCAACCGTCAAATCTGGGTCTAAGACGGCAAACGCCGGAGTGATGCTAGGGTGTATGACATAAGTCTTACGACCCATTCGTGAATTTGTGATGACGCAAGCATTGTTGGTTTCTGAGCCCGTACCTGCGGTTGTTGGCACAGCAATGATAGGCGCCGTTGCTGGTTTCGGAGTTGATGCCTGCATTTCTTCAACGCTATCGCCGTTCGCTGCCAAGAGCGCAACTGACTTACCGCAGTCCATTGATGACCCGCCGCCGATGGGAATAACACATGCCTCGCCAAGTTCGCGAAGTTTCGCAGCTCCTGCTTCAACATTAAGGTCCGTTGGGTTTGGTTCTACGCCATCGAACACTTCAACCTTAAGGTTGGCCGCTTTCAGGGCTGCAATGATAGGTTCAAGTACACCGCTCGCTGCAAGGTTTTTATCGGTCACTATGAGCGCTGAGCTCAAACCAAGCGATTGGATATGATTACTTAGTTGTTGGCTTGCACCTCTACTGAAAACCAAAGTCGGTAGAGGGCGGGCGGTAAAACTCTCATTGGAAAGCAATTTAGGCTCCTTTAAGTCGATGTTTTTTTTAAAAAGAAATTCGATGGTATCTTCTTTCAGCGACGTTTGCAGAGTAAGTTAAACAATTGCTGGCAGATAGATTCGAATCAGTTTCTGATGTTCGCTTAAGCTCCTGTTCTTAGTTGTTATCTAAGAATCCAAACCTACGAGTTGTGCTGGCGTTAGTTGTAGGGCTGCAGCGACATCGTTAAAAAAGGCGATTTCGAAATCGCTGGTATGTCCGTCTGATTCAATAACGTCCGTAAGGGCGTGAATCACACTGACACGATCAGCGACGCTGAGCTTCTTTGCTGCAGCATTAAGGTAACGCGTGAGTGGAGCACTTTCGAAAATGGCCGATTGTGCCGCAACTCGAACATCTGCAGCAGAAAATTGATCGCCAGTTCGGGCTTTTAGCACTTCTTGAACCCGCTCGACTTCTACGTTCTTGATGTTGGTATCAGCAGAGGTCGCACGCGCGAGCGTCATAAACATCACTTCTTTATTCAGCTCAACGAGCTCTTCTGGAGAAGCTTCCGAGTTACTAAAAACCTTTTTAATACCTTCCAAGCTAAAACTCGCCACGATAGTGTCCTTTTATTTTTACAAAAAATTTGGAATGAGACATTTCAGCCGTCTAAGCAAAACACGATCCTAGTTAAGCTGGCATCATCAATAGACGGCGAACGATGAACCAAACCTTTTCCTATATTATTAGGGTCACCCTTCATAACTCCAACCCAAGAACACTCAATCGGTCGAGGTTCACCAAACCGTACAATTTCTTCATTAGTGCCATAGCCGTGTTGGGCTTCGCGGTCCAGCTGCGATTCGGTTAACCACATCATCCCAGGACCTTGGTAGGAGCAAATGAGGCGTTTATTCATCCTATCAACATGGAATCGGCTGCAACCGTTATCATTCGTCGTAAAGAGACGAGACACGAGGTCTGTTTTTCGAGTTATAGCAGAAAAGGTTTTGGCCAGGCGATAAAGATCGTAGCGAAGATGAATAAATTTATCTGGGTTCAACCCTTGATGCTCCATCAAACTCGATATGTCTGCATCAATGTTGTTCAAGGACGTTAAAAATTTCCTGCCGGGCAGAGAACTGGAAGTGAGTTTCGACACTTCATTTGCGATTGATCTCTGAATTGGTCGACGCCAAAGGCTAAGATCAATCTCCGGAGACTGGATACCATGCAGGATGTCCATCTGATCGCCTATCAAGTGCCGATCTTGAACCTTGTTTTCAATGCGTAGTGAAGCTGCGCCCATTACCTTAAGGTTTCCTATGCGTTGTCTTGAAACACTGGATCTAACGATATAAATAAGCGGTCTTTGGTCTTGTGCGGAGATCGATGTACCACACCAAAGAACTCATCATCCCACGTAGACCCTTTGAGCAGATTCCAGCTACCCGCCGCCATGCTCTTGACTGAGCCACTAGAGGTAACGGGCGGCTTTTCGTCGTTCCTCTTGGCGAAGAGTGATCGGTCTACTTCATCGCTCGCGATCCATTCCGTGCCGCATCCAGTAAAGGTGATAAGCATTCTGCAAGGCACCTGATCAACATGAAATCGTGGACACATTGGTCCCCTCAAAGTCGCGACGCGAATGCCGACACTTTTACAACCAAGCAACATATCCAGCATTTCACAGGCGAGCTTAACTTCTGTATTGATAGCCTCTAGCAAATCGCAGTTCAAGCTAGGCGCGAATTTCTCAAGTAGAGTGTTATCGCTACAGGTGAGTTGCTCCCAGCGAGCCTCAATTTTTTGTTTTGACTTCATAAAGTTACCTGCCTTAGCGCCGATCTCTGCCGATTCAGGTCGAGAAACACTCACGAGTTCCACATCTGGCTTATAGATTTCAGAAAAGTCAGAGAGTTGATTACCGGTGATTTGTCGAGTCATAGCTGTTTTGGTCTCAATGTCTGTCTGCTGATGTAGATACCGCACTTACGAAATCTGCAACTCGCCGTAAATAACTGGCGAGCTCTAATGAAGGCATTCCTTCCGCGACTTGCGATTGCATTTCTAAAGCTAAGGCATAGACAACCAATTCCGTCGGAATCCACTGTTCATTCGCAGATTTAATGCCGATAGCAATAGCTGCTCGCGCTCTAGTTAGGTCTGAGGCGTTGACCTCTGCAATGAGTGCAGCTGTGCTGGTTGTTCCAATACTATCCATGAGTGAAGTCCTTTAGATAATGCGCGTACGCGTGAGCATCGAATAGGTTTCGGTAATATATGTTATAACGTATCATTTTTGCAACTCGTTCTTAATGTAATGAAAAGCTGTGTTGATGAAGCAGCAAGTACTGGTTGCTCCCAATAGGTAACGACATCGACGTGCCCTCGATGTACACGAGGGTTCTTAAGTTTTTTGGCGTAAACATTGGAGCGCAGGATGTAGAAAGCTTATTCCTAAATTTGAGTAGTCGCCAGACCACTAGCAATAAATGATATGTTGTAACATAATATTTGATTATCTTTTGCTTTAGGATTCGCTTAATGAATACTTTGCCCGTAACCGTGTTGTCAGGTTTTTTAGGTGCTGGTAAGACCACACTTATGAATCATGTGCTCAACAATCGAGATGGTCTTCGAGTTGCCGTCATCGTCAATGATATGGGTGAAGTTAATATTGACGCAGACTTACTTCGAGAAGAAGTCTCTCTCCAACACGTGGATGAAAAGCTTGTAGAGATGACCAACGGCTGCATTTGCTGTACTTTACGTGAAGACTTGCTTATCGAGGTTGCAAGGCTCGCGGACGAAAATAGATTTGATTATCTGTTAATTGAATCCACTGGTGTCTCCGAACCTATGCCGGTTGCAGAAACTTTTACCTTTGAGGATGAACAGGGACGATCCCTTTCAACGCTAGCGCAGTTAGATACTTTAGTTACGGTTGTAGATGCCTACAATTTTCCGCGCCAACTTGATGAAGCGGAAACACTCAAAGAGAAAGGCATCGAAATTGCCGAAGAAGACGAGCGTAATGTTGCCGATTTGCTGATCGACCAAGTAGAATTTTGCAATGTCATAATCGTGACGAAAACAGATCTACTTTCTAAGACAGAGTGTTCCGAGCTTCTACACACGCTTAAGCGACTAAATCCAAAAGCTGAGCTAGTGCTCGCAGAACATGGCAAGGTCAGCCCAAAAGTCATCCTAGGAACCGGAAAATTCGATATGGAAGCAGCGTCCGATGCGCCTGGATGGCTAGCTGAATTGCGCGGAGAACACATACCTGAAACCGAAGAATATGGCATTGGTAGCTTCGTCTACCGTGCGCGTCGGCCGTTTCATCCAGAACGCCTTTACCAATTTTTAGTTGGCGGTTGGCAATATGGGAATTTGGTTCGTTCAAAAGGGTATTTCTGGTTAGCCACTCGGTTCGACTCAGCGGGTGCTTGGTCACAAGCGGGCGGCATCATGAATCACGGCTTTGCTGGTACGTTCTGGGCTAGCTTGGACCGAAGTCAGTGGCCAGATCATCCTGAAGATCTTGCTGCAATTGAAGAAAAATTTGAAGGTCCTTATGGAGATCGACGACAGGAACTTGTTTTTATTGGGCAAGAACTGGATGCAGACAATGCGACTCAGGCACTAAACGCGTGCTTACTCACCGATGCGGAGTTAGCAGCTGGAGCAAGGGATTGGCGGCTATTCAATGATCCTTTTCCTCAGTGGACTCCAGACGTTGATGCATGATTTAGTCAAGCATGAGTTAGTTGAGTTTGGTTCCCGTCGCGTTTGCGATGTCTGTGCCAATAACTTGCTTAACGGTAAGCCGGCTCATATTTGTAAATTATAAGCTAAACGTTTAGCTAAGATCTGAACTTAAAAAGACTTCTGTGACGCCAAGAAGTTAATTTGTCAAACCCATCACGGGCTGTCTAGCAGTAGAGTGGATCATGCATAATGCTACTCTTAGGTGGACGTTATCTGCACACACGAGAAAAGAGAATGGCAGAAAGCTGTAACAATCAGGTTCAACAATGAGCGAACAGACAGAACGCTTTAATGACGCCTACAAGGCGCGTGCGACCAATCCAACATTCCTTTCCATTGAGAAACAGATTTGCGGGTGCGGTTATGGGGCGACCAGCTGGACCACGCAAGGTGAAGCTGACGAAATGCTCCGTCATCTGAACATGGGGCCAGAAACACATCTGTTGGATATTGGCTCCGGGGCCGGTTGGCCCGCGCTGTATTTCGCGGATCAATCAGGATGTGATGCGACCTTGACCGATCTTCCTTATGACGGGCTTTCGATAGCTCGAACTCGTGCCCACAAGGATGGCATGCGCGCGCGCGTGAGAGCTGCCGTCGCCAGTGCGGCAGAACTTCCTTTTGGCGGAGCGGGCTTTGACGCCATTACGCATTCAGATGTTCTTTGCTGCCTTGCGCCAAAAATTGAAGCCCTTGAAGCCTGTCGCCGTGTCATCAAACCAACGGGCAAGATGGCTTTCTCGGTCATTTATTTGAATGCTGGATTAAGCGATGCAGAAATGGAATTGGCCAAAAAGGGTGCCCCCGGACTGGTCGAAGCCCCGGCGCCCTATGAAGACATGTTGGCGCAAACCGGATGGACCATCACACACCGGGCCAGTCTCAAGGATCAATTCCGTAAAACCGCTCTTCATCTCAAAGAACTGGAAGAAGCAAACAGAGAAGATCTATTGAAAGTATGGGGAGATGAAACAGACAATATTATCCAGTCCCGAGTAGATTATGTAACGGCCATAGACAATAACCTGACCGGGCGAGATTTGTTTATCGTGAAGCCTGCATAAATGAAAACGGGCGACACTTAGGTGATTGCTTAGAAAGCAACCAATCTCTCTTGGCAGTCACACCACTATGGTTCTACAGTTAGGTGAAGGTACGGATAATTAGGCGCTTACGTTTGAACCACTACCTACATTTTCGATATTAGTCGTCATTGGTTTTCGCGAAAGCCGAACCTGTAGCTCCTATAAACTTCGAGATAATTCCTTCAACAACTTTAATCCTAAGCTCTTTTTTCTCGATCGTGTCATTCACAGTGATGTCGATAATGTTTTGCTTCAGCTTTTCTATGTCAGCGTGGGTTGCTTGCACTAAAGGACTATTACTTAAAAAAACATTTGGATTTGTCGTTCTCGTCCTCAAATTTTTTACTTACTTCTGGCTGTATGACTCTTTGGCTTCCTTGATGATTGATTCATCAGAAAGTGCTTGGTTTCTATTTATTAGTTGAGAAAGTTGAAGCTTCAGTTCAGGCTTTCTTTCGCAAAGAAATTTTCGACTGTTTCAATTCACAACATGGAGAAGTATGCCAACAATCGTGCCGAGTTATTGCATCAGCCGACGAGGGTAAGGGAGTGGGGCATGCAGCGATTTAAATCTATGAAGCAAGCGTATCGGTTCTTGGATACTGACGCTGCTGTATATAGTGTATTCAATTAATGCAGGGATGGTTTAGATCAAATCAGGTTGAATTATTGGGTCCTTGAATAGCCAGTTTGGCAATACCTTATTGCACCCTCACCCAGAAAGTGATGCTGAAGCTAGGGTGAGGGGCCCCGCTTGAAGCGTGAAACGGGCCGCTCAAAAATACCTTTATATCCGTTGCAGCGCTGTCGTACCCGTCAACATTCGGTATCGGGGTATAGTTGTATGAAAGTCCGTTGTCGTTGGAGAAGGAAATGTTGTCCGTTGTGCTGGCAAGACTCATGAAGGCGTAGCTGAGCCCGCTTAACTGGGTGCCATCCGCGAACACTAATGGACCTGAGCCGACCCCGCTGATGTCGTTTACGAAAACTTCGGTGTTGGCGGGCATGGGATCAGTTATAACCACAGTACCGGTGTCAACCACGCCCCCTCGGTTGGTGACTAGAACAGTGTAGAGCATCACAGCACCGGGTATCGCCTTTGGGTTGTCTTGCAGGTTTATGGGGTCGGAGTAGACCTGCACAGATTTGAGTATGAGGATGTCGGGGCGAATGGTGGGCGGGAAGAGTGCAACGCAGGCAGTCGGTGGCGCCACCACAAGGTTTATTTGATGTGACCACGCGGGATCAATATGGACGTCACTCGCCGTGACGTGGCCACGCACCAGTGAGGTTGTTCCTGTGATGGCACCCACCAAGGTGTAGAGGTCTCCACCCACCTCGACACTCGTAATCGTCATGACCCCAGCGCCAGTGATGCGCACGCTCAGCTGCACCGTGCTGCCGGCGCCGATAGTGATGGCGCCGGCAACGGAAAAGACGCCGCCACCTACGCCCACATTGGTGGTCAGTGTGATGACGCCATCGCCTGTAGAACCCACATCACCGCAAACTGTGCTGCCAGCACCAATGTCAACAGCACCCACTGTCGAGATGACGTTCCCCCCCACGACAACGTTCGTCGTCAGCGTGAGGACGCCCGCGCCCGAAGAGCTCACACCACCGACAACCGTGGTACTGTCACCAATATTAATGGCGCCTGCTACCGTGAATACCTCGCCCGCCACAGTGATGTTTGACCCCAAGGTGACCACACCCGCGCCCGTGGAGCCGGCGTCACCACCAATCGTGCTGCCATTACCAACGGCGATGGCGCCCACGGCGGAGAGAACGTCGAAGCCGACGATGACGTTCGCCCCCAGACTGAGGACGCCCTGTCCGGTGCTGCTAACGCCGCCGTCAACGACAGCTCCGATACCGATGTTAATAGCGCCATCAAAGGAGGTAAGGCTGCCGCCAACGCTGGTATCCGCTGCGAGGGTGAGCACGCCCGCACCAGTGCTGAAAACTTCACCGCCAACCGCACCCCCGATGCCGACGGTGATGGCACCTGCAGCGGTGTAGACGTCGCCGACCACGGTGACGTCTGCCCCCAGAGAAAGCACACCAGCACCCGCGCTATAAACGTTGCCACCAACCGCACCGGCGATACCGATAGTGATGGCGCCCGCGGCGGTGTAGGCGTCGCCGCCCACAGTGACGTCCGCCCCGAGGGAGAGCACGCCCGCTCCAGTGCTGAAGACGTTGCCGCCAACCGCACCCGCAATACCGATGGTGATCGCGCCTGCGTCGGTGTACAGGTTACCGACGACGGTGGTATTCGCTTCCAGCGTGATGACGCCGGTAGGTGTGCTGGCGGAAAGATTACCCCCGATTATGCTGTTCAGATAAATGCCGATGGTCGCCACCGAACTCACATTCGCGTTCACTTGGGTGTTGGTGATCAGCAGCGGTGTGCCGACCCCTACCGTACCAACCACCGAAATATTCAGATCCGAGGCAAGCCCGCTAATATTGATTGTAGCGTCGGTCATTGTAAAAGTTCCCATCACATTAATGGTGGCGGGAGTAGCCGGCGCGATAGGTTCCATAGTGACCGTATCGCCCGCCACAAGCGTCAAGTTTGCACAAGTGTAGTTACCTGCACTGACGTAGGAGCAGCTCGTAGGAAAGGTTGTTGACGTCGCTGAAAAAGTATAGCTAACCGCCTGCGCTGGAAGCCCGCTTAGCAACAACGACAACAGCGCGACTAAACGCAACAGCCCCCAACGGGTGAATGTTGCGTTTGACGCGATGCCATCGCGGCGCATTGTTTGGAGTATCACATTGCGAAAAACGGGGACAAGGTCTATTTTATCTCCTCTTTTGGGTTCCCTCATGCGCGGGAACTACCCTGCGGATTGTCGGCGGTTCTCTTAAGTATGGTTTTCATTCCTTAACCTCAAGGCGCGCTCGTTAGCAGCCAGTTGTCCTTCAGTTGCTTCATTGTGTCCTGGTCGAATTTAATGCGCAGGGCGATATAGAGGCCCTGGTTGCGGTATGCGGCGCCGCTGAAATCGGCGTCGTCGAAACCGAGCAAGTTGTAACCGGTGGCGATCCAGGTGTTGTCCATGAGCTTGTAACCGAGCGAGACACCGAGGCCGTAGCTCTTCTCGCCCCCGCTCCAGGTACGCAGCATGGAGGCATGGGCGCCGATATCCCAATCCGGGTTCAGATCATGGCGCAGTTCCAGACCGGCTAGATCAGTGTAGCCGCGGTTGCTTACCCCATCGTTATCGTCGAGGACGTATTTCGAGCCGTATTGCAGCGCCACCTGAGTGCCACGTTTAGCCATCCAGTTGGCATTGAAGTTGTTGACCAACTTCCGGGCATGGCTGCTGGCGCTGGCGTCGCTGCTGCTCTCGTCAATGTAGTCGAGGCGGTCTAGCCAGATCCATGTGCTGTCCCACGGGCGGTGGGCGTAGGAAAAACGGGCGTTGACCTTGCGCGACTGGCTGACGGCGGAGCGACAGCCAGTGTAGATGATACTGGACGCGAGGACGCGGCCTGCATCGAGGGTGCGCCGCAGGCCGGCGCGGAAATTGATCTTGTCGTCGGTGTCAGAGGTGCGCAATTCGAGGCCGCTGTTGGCGCCCCATACGGGATGGTTGTAGTTCGCGCCCACGCTAACGGCGGTGTAGTCGCCGCGCGCAGCGCCCGAGGCGAGCGGTACATTGGGATTAAGCGGCAGCGCGCCGGTGTTGCTCAACTCCTGAGCGCGGTTGATCCCAAAATCTGTATTCCAGAATTCGTTGACCTGCCACTTCTGCACTAGGCCAAGGTTGCTATAAATACGGCCGCTGTCGAGCGAGTTCTGCTTGCCTAGCGAGGTCGACATTTCGCCACCGTTCCACAGTTGCGTGCGCACCCCGGCACTGGTCATGTCGGCGGTGATGTTTTCACCGCGCGCGAATTCCTGTTCGACAAACAGCTTCGTCTGGGCGCTGAGATTGTAATCTGCACCGAGTTGGACGCGGTCTGGGAAATCCACGCTCCCCGCTTCTCCGAAGCTTATTTCGGTATCGGCGCGCAAGGTGACTTTCTGCCCGGGTAAAGTATAGCCAGCGCCTGCCAGGGCCTGCTTGCTTTCGCGGGTGCCTCCTAGACCATCATCATCGGAGGCCAAGCGCGCACCGTAATAGGCGGTCAGGCTGCCCAGGAAGTGATTAAAGCGCGCCTCCAGCACATCGCGCTGGGCTTCGACAACGCCCAGGGTTTGATCACGGTAGATCTCCCCTTGCACCTGGAAGGTATCGGAAACATTCATCCGTAGTTCGGCGCCGGCCTTGCGCGTATCACTCTCGCTACCCGCCTGCTGACCGATGCCGAAGCCGCCTTGCTGTTCACGGATATAGACCTTGGCATCCCGGTGGATGAGTTCAACCTTCCAGGCATCGCCATCCAGATCGAGACTGGAAATCTCGCGCTCACTGCGCGCGAATTCGGCCTCGATTTTGATTGCATCGTTTACCTGCCAGGTGGCATCGAGGCCTTGCAAATTGCCGCTTCCGCCTTGGGTGCCGTCACGCACCAGCGTAGCACCGACTTCCAGCTTGTCGCCGAGTGTAAAGTTGACGCGTCCACCGGCGGTGAGGCTTTCGTCGCTTGGATCGCCGGATTCATATTCGGCAACAATGAGCACCGGGTTGAAGGCGGGATCACGCGCGTTGATCGGCTGTTTGAAGAACAGCGTGCCATTGATGTAATCAATATCGTAATCCAGATAGCGCGTTAGAATCTGTGTGGAAACAATGTTTTGCGACTGGAAGCGCTCGCGCACCTCTATGCGTATCTTATCTGAATTATCAAGAATGTTATTGCGCGTAAGCCGGTACAGGCCGGACGTACCATCGCCCGGAATTTCATCTCTTACGTAGGCCTGCGCGGTCATCGTGGCGAAAGCTGTGTAACCAACAACCTTGCCTTTGTATTCGGATTTCAAGCCGGTGACGGTGCGGCTGTAACGAGAGAACTCAGTGGCGATCAGCCCCGTATCGTAATCACCGAACAGCGCATAGAATTGCTTACGCTCTATTTTCAGATACAGCTTGCTTGTGCTGGCCGCGTCGAAAGTGGGCTGGTTGGCGTCCGCATACAAGGTGTAGTATAGGTTTGGATCTATGGCTTGATTCAGATTAGCGAGCTTTGACCCAGCAGCGCCCCGGTGCTTGGCCGAGTCATACGCAATGGTCATTAGGTACTCGCCCTTGACCGTGCCTTTAGCGTAGAACGCGAGACGATTGCCCTCAAACAGTTGCGCGTCCGTCCCTTGCTCGTCCACCGCGGACAGATTGCCGGAAAGTTGTTCGTGGCCGAGTGCGCCCTCGGCAAATCCCACCAGAATCCAGTCACGCTGACCGGCTTCTAGCCAGGCGCGCAGCTCCTGTTCGCGCCCATTGTTGAAGTTAACATTCAGCACGACCTCGCCGGATTGCGTGGTAGGTTCAAGCTCGAGCAGGGCGATGCCTTCTTGGCCGATTTCAAAGCGCGGTTGGCCGCCGATATTACCGGCTAGAGGGTCGCGCAAGATGGCATCGAGCCGTTCCGCGGACTGGTAGGGACTGTTCAACTGGTATTCGCCGTTGACGCCGCGCCGCATTTTGTGGCCATCTTTATCTAGAAAGCGAAGTGCGATAATCGGGCGCGTTTTACCATCGGCGATCAGGCGTGAGTACTCGGGAAGGAACTCGAACCTATCCGGACTAAGTGTATAGTGGATGTTGCGGCTCTGGTGTAAAACCTCTTTGCCGGCAGCATCTCTCACGACCAGCTCCATCAGGTTGTCGCCGGCCTTAATGTGGATGCCACGCCAGGTGGCTAGCATCACACTGCGCTTGGCATTGGATGCCGAGCCATCGTAATACAGCGGGTCGACTTCCTTACCGTTCAGCTTTAGCGTGGCCCGCTGTCCGGCCCCGAGCTTCACAGCAGCCTTGATAGCGGGCAAAGCGGGCAGGAAAGTTTCCTGGGGGTGCAGCCATTCGGTGCCAGGGCGGGCGCTCGCCAGCCAGTCCGCGTCGTATGGCAGTTGCTCAACGAGTTTGATGTCGTCGGTGTCTGCTGCTTGCGCCTTCGTATCGTTTGCAAGTCTCACGGGACGCGGGATGAGGGAAAAATTTTCCACTACGGCAGGCTCAGCATCCACCTGCACCTGAACTTCAGCCTGCGGTAGGGTCACGTTCTTGTTGGTGGAGGGCGCGACGAAGCGCGTCATCACCACCAGCTTGAGCGGTTTTTGGTCTGCTGGCTGGAGATCCAGGGTAAGCGTGCGCGCCCACACGCCTTGCTCTTGCGGCAAACGTAACGTCAGGAAACCGTCGCTACTTTTCAACGCATCGCTCGCCTTGCCGTCGAGTCGCGGGCTACCATCCACTAGCTTGACGCCATCCGGCAGCAGCAGGGTGGACGAGGTCAGCCCCACATCGCCTGCGCCGCGTAACTCCAGTTTGACCTGCACCACGTCGTCGTCACGCTGCGCCGCCAGACGCTGGGTGAAACGTATTTCCTTGGGTACTTTTTCCTGCACGTGGAAATCGGCGCGCCAGAGGCTGCCACCGCGCACATTGACGAACTGTGAATAATTGCGGCCGGCAAAGCGTGAATTTTCCTCACAGGTGACTACTTCATAATTGACGGGCAGCGAATCTAGGTCCAGTTGCACCACGTGCGTGCCAGGGCGGATGTTGTCGGCGTGCCAGCGGCCATCCCTGTCGGTGAGGATAGACGTGCCGTCTTCCAGCATGATCAGGGCATTTTGCAGACCCTCTTTATCGTTGTCGACGCGCTCGTCGCACGATCCGATGATGACACGTCCCATGAGTATGGCTCGGCTGCGCATCAGGTCTTCGCGCACGATCACGCTGGCGCGGGCGGTGTTGGATGTGTGCACACCGACAGAGACAGCGATGTTCTCGGCTTTGCCGGCTTGCGCACCAGCTGTGACCTGCGCCACATATTTGAGCATGATTGAGTCCGCCGCTGGAATATCGCCGAGCGCAAAGGTGAGCGTGCGGCCATCCGCAGAAATCATCGGGTCGGGATGCAACTCGGCATTCAGGCGAGCTGAACTGGCCTGGTAACGGAAACCATGCGGCAGGCGGTCGGCGATTCGTACATTCTGCGCCGCGTTGACGGTAGCAATGTTGCCGATAGTAAGCGTATAAGGCGCGTATTCTCCCTCGCCCACCACGGACTTTCCAGCGCTCTTGGTGATTTGCAGATCGCCGCCTAACTGATCAACCGGAATGTCTATACGTTGTGGCAGGGCGCCCGGTGTAATCAGAAACGTAGTGCCGTAGGACGCGCCCGCGCCAGGCGAGCCGACGATGTTAAAGCCCGTCGGCAGGCTGCCTGGCGGCACAAGGGAGGGGAAGCTATAACCGCTAGGTAGCTCTACCCGCAACGCATAATTACCTGGCAAAAGCATGGGGAAGGTATAGCCCCCCGATGGCAGCATTACGTCGCCGCATTGGGCAAAGCTCGAACCGGTGACTATTGGGTTGGGTGAGGCATTAATGCCGTCATAGCAAGCCACCACGGCGAGCAGGCCGGTATCGGCGTTGACCAGTGTCACGATGGCGCCATCCACTGGCAACCCGCTGACGCCATCAAACACTACGTTGTAAGGATCAACCAGCGCCGCTGCGGTAACACTCCTTACCGAGCTCCCAGAACGCTCATAGGTATAGACGGCATTGAAGACATCGAACGAAAGCATACAGTTGTAATCTGAAGCCGACGTCGAGGTGGTTTTAATCGCTGCCATGAACACGCCCGTGTCCGTCCCGGTTTCTGTCAGCAGCAGGGTTTCATGGTCCTCCGGCACGGTGCCAGTGCCAGTACCACTGGTGATCGTCACAACCACTGTTTCAGCCAGCGCCGGATTCTGATTGATCGAGTGATCAGTGGCTTCTATATAGAGTGCCTGCCCTCTGTCGTAGCTCTTTGTAGGCGTGAGCGCCACGCTTCCTGCCACAAGTCCTCCGGACAGATCAAACGGCGCGCCGATGGCACCGGACGAAGCACACATTGACGTCCCAACGGGCCTAGGCGTCCCGCCCGATGTCGCTGCCATAAACTGGATAGTCGCATCGGTGATTAGTGCGACCGCCGCCGTTTCAGTGTAATTCGCACCGTCGATCGTGTACTTCGCCGTCGTCGTGTTGATAAGCGTGGCCCCAGGGAGCGCGGCAGTCCAAGCAGCAGAAGACATTAAACAGAGGGCTGAAGCAAACAACAGTTTTTTGGTGGCGCCCCACTTTTTTTGCAGACCTCCGACAAAAAAACGGGCTGCGCCGACAAGCCCAGCCAATGCGCGCAAAACTATTCCACCTACCCGGTGATCCAAACAGCCGGGGCTAAAGGGGTACATGGAGTTAGTCTTGTACGCCATCCAATTATACGTGCCTGCTGTTAGTAGTAGTTACTAGTTGGAGGTGGTTACCGCATCACCTTATTTAATGACCGTGCGAAAGGATATTTCACTGATTTTGCCGACACCGAGTTCACCTTTATAGACCCAGCGCACGTGGGTGTAATCAGCGGGCACCGCGGCACGCGTCTCGTCATTTTGGGTTTTAACGACGAGCTTGTCGGGCGTGGCGTATTGCTTACCACCGTCAACGGAAAAGGTGATATCGGTGTTGGCGCCGCTGGCGTCCTGAAAAGTCGTGTCATTAGGCACGGGGTTAGTGATCACGATATTGCCAGTGGGCTTATTGATGATGTTTTCGAAAGTGGTGGTGTAGATGATCTCATCCCCTGGGACGGCGGTTTCTACGGGAACGCGCGAGACCTCCTTCTGCCCGTTTTTATTAACAACCTGGATTTCCTGTTCGGCAATGCTGCTGATTCTTATCGCACCGAGAGCGGGCGCCGCGTGCGCGGGCAGATGAAACACCGTTAACAGCGCTGCGGTGTAAAGGACTTTGATGAAACCTTGATTAGACATAGTGCGATTGAACATGCTGATCTCTACCGGTTAGTTAATAATCGTGCGAAAGGTGAAGCTAAAGATCGTCGTGCCGGTAATAATTCCTGCCGTAACGATGATGGTGTTGTTGCTGAACTCAGCTTTGTCGCCGTCGGTGGCATCGGTCTTCGCCACGCCGTCGACAAAGATGCTCTCAGCAACGTAGGTCATATCGGCGGGAATCGGGTTAGTGAGGACGAGGCCATCTATATTGCCGGTGACGGGCAGGTCGATTTGGTAGGTGAGGATGGAGCCAGAGATGATTTCGCAGCCGTGCTCGTTGTTGCTGGGGTCGTGGATGTCAATGCAGCCGGATGGATGCTGAATGTGGATGATGGTTGGGGTCAAGTCGATGACGGCCCAATCAATAAAGTCGACGACCAGATCGTCCTTCAGCGCACCGGTCACGCCGGCGGCGTTGCCAAGGGTGAAGGTAGCATCGCTCAAGCTTACCGTCAGATTTGCAATATCGTTAGTGCTGGCGTGCGCCGTGGCTTGGCCGGTCAAGCTTAATGTCGCGGTGGTGGTGCCGGTTTTGGTCAGCACTGCCGTCAACCCGGGTGGAACGTTACTTACCGCGCCACTGGTCAAGGCTGCGCCATTAGTCCCCGTGAAGGTGGCACCTGTAAGGGTCAGCGTCGAGAAGAAGGGGATACTGCCGTCGTTGGCGGCGGCCTCGACAAACGTCGCTGGGTTGTTGTCTTGGATGGGCCAATCGAATCTGATTTCGCGCGGCTGCAAAGCATTGCAGGCTAGGGCATTAAAAATCGCCACATGAGAAATGGAGCCTCTGCCCGGCCAAAACCCCGAGAGAGAAATGGTTTTCGTGCCATCCCAGTTGGAAATATCAAACAGATACCATGCTGGTTGATGCTTGCCATCTTTTACCAAAAGATACCTTGGGCCCGTAATATACGGATCCGCTGCCCCGTCCCAGATAATGTCTGCACCCGACAAATCACTATTGTAGGTCGTCGAATACCAGCCCTGAGCAGCACCGCTTTCACTTCCTTCCTGGTCATCTTTGTAAACTTCGGTGTCAGTTCCGAGCCATCCGGAAACGGCCGACAGGATAGCCGGCGTATTGTTTTCATTCCCTGAATCAACCGCACCTGCTGGTGTCAGGACGAGTGTTAAATCTCCTGCAGTCGGGTTGTTAGGGTCAATCTGACAGTCCACCTGGGTGTCGAGCCAGTAACCATCGCGGGCAGAATGCTGGCCGTTTCTCGCGGTATTGTCGCCCTGGGCATCGCCTGCGCTGACATCTATAAATACGACCTGCACGGCGCCCGCAGCGTCGGCGCCCGCGTCTTCCAACGTCAACTGGCCTTTTCCTGCCGCACTGCCAGTGTGGGTCGTGGCAAGCAGGCTAACAATAGACACGTCACCGTTGACCTGTTGGGTGGGCACGCTACAAAGCACATACACCGTTTGGGTTATGTCGGGCGCTAGTTCGTCGATAAAGGTGGCGGTGTCTTGCAGTGGCTGGTAACCCACGTTGGCGTTGCTTTCAATTAAGCTACTACAGGTTAAGGCATCGAAGTTGTCGGTATTGTTAAACAAGCTCTGGCCGCCGACGCCCTGACCGACCGTTAGCACGTAGTCCTGCAATGTGTTGCCGTTGTTAGTCACAGTAAAGGTGGTAATCACACCAACAGCGCCGCCGACGACATCGTCAGTAGTCAATGTTCCGCTGGTCTCAGCCACGGTGAGATTGACCATGTTATCAACCAAAAATGCAGCGATGTCGGAAGTGATAGGATCTTGATCAACATCGTCAACGGTATAGGTTATTGTGGCGAAGTTGCTGATGAGCGTACCAGACGCTGTGCCAACCGCGTGGGCAGAAAGTGCTGGCACAAGCAAAGAAAGACTGCATAGGGCAATGTTGAATAGCCGTTGCTTGGAAAAAATTAGGTATGCGCTGCCATCCGCATCCGCCCTCGCAAGGGGGCTACTATGCATGTATACCAACTATTTTTTTATGAAAATCTGAAACTCGAAATTTCTTATTCTGCTTCGAAATTGTTTTTGTAGTAAATGCCAACTTTAGCTGCATTTTAGTCACCATCAATTTGACTATTTGGACTTCCTCCAAGTTTTGAACTGTGGAGCGTTCGACCACGAAACAAATATTATGAAAAATCTATCCTAAAAAAGTTTGCTGCCCCGGCAAACCGGGACAACAAGCTTCAAACCATTTGCTGGCTTTTGACCAGGTCGGGTCCGATTACTGGATAGTGACCTGGAACGCCATGGTTGCAGTTTCACCACCTGCTAGGGTCAAACCGGCGGCCGTCGCTGTGATCGTAGTAAAATCAGCGCTGTCTCCATCGGCAAGATTGGTTTTACACGCAGGAACAGAGTCAGCACCGTCTTTAACCGCGACACCTTGGGCCGCGGCACATGTCGTCGTGCCATCGCCGTACTGCGTATTGAATGCCACTGTACCTGTGGTTATCTCATCCACGATATCAGTGATGCTGATACCGGTAGCTGCTCCGGTACCGTTATTTACGATGGTTATCGTATACGTGAGAATAGCACCAGGGATAGCCTTGGGATCGACCGTTCCGTTAGCCGGATCGGAATATACCGCTGTTGTCTTACTGACCGTCAACGCTGCTGTTAAGACGCGATATGCATCCAATGCAACCGCACTAGCATCGCCCTCTGTCTGACCCGGATCCGTGCCAGCAGCAATGGTCGAAGGATCGGAAAACACGATTTGCACAACAGTAGAGTCATATGCCCCAGTCGTCTCTAGCACTGCGGTTGTCGTATTGTTCGTCGTAGTCACCGCTGTCAGGCTGATGGTCGATTGTGAAGCGTCTGCCACAACTACCGGAATAGTTGCCGTGACCAGCAAGTCAATAGAGGCATCCGGTGCCAGCGAAGTGACTGAAGTTATCAGCGTATCCGCACCATCTAGCAAACCGTCATTGTTAACATCGATATAGTACGCGAAGGTTCCCACGTCATAACCGTCAGCCTGGCCAAAAAGCGCAAGGACACTGTTGGCGGCCGTCAGGTTGTAGCCCTGACTATCGTTACCAAGATTGGTCAAGGTAAACGAGGTTGCTTGTAGTAACGAACCGGCGGCTACCTCAGTAAAAGTGGTGTTGTCTTCCACCAAGGTCAGATTGATTGTTGTACCCACTAAAAATGTTGTCTCCGAACCTGGTCCAGAGGTGTTGCCGCCCTCAGTCGAACCAATTTCAGGCTGCGCTGTGCCGTCCACCGAATAGTTGATTGTCGCGATGTTACCTACACTGGTCCCAGACGCGGTGCCTGCTGCCATTGCGTTGTGTGCCGTGCCGAACATCAGTCCGGCGGCAAGTAGAGCCACGCGCCCAATGTTCGCAGGGCAGTTTTGAGTGAACTTTTTCATTTGAACCCCTAATGTATTCAGATTTTTTCTAAGAAAACGTTTGGTACGTATTTCTCATCGCTGCATCTAGTACCACTTCTTTACTTTTTTCGAGGTTCAGACTATAATCCGAATGTTTTGGCTAAAACATAGGCAACATGTCTACCATGTAATCAGTTTGTAATCAGTTTGTAAGTTGCATGTAAGCCCAGACGCCCCCAGCCAGCCCTTTGTGCGAGTCACTTTAGCCGCCTATTTTTAGTCAACAAAAGCCTTCAATACCTCAGTTTTCGCGTTACCGAAAGGAACCCGCAGGTAGGCTAATCGGATTGAAAGCCCTGTGTCTTTGGCCTAGGTGGCCCCTTACTATTCAATCGGATCGCCGCCCGTCCCGGCCACCAGGTTTGCGGCTTTTACTTTCGGCAAAAACCCCTAGGACGGCAGTGTTTTCTTGACGGCCCGCACCCCAGGGGGGAATCTCCAGAGACATCCGCAATACCCAGAGACGTCAAGTTTTTCATGCAGTGAAACAACGAGAGTCCGTAAGCACTTAGCCTGCGGCCGAAAAATTGAAGGTGGGCACGCCCAGTCGTTCGAAATATCCGCCTAGCTCCGCGATCGCAATTGCGACGGCTACAACGGTACTTCTCGTTTGGAATCGTGTCGGAAATTCGAATTGTTCAATTCGCTCTGCAATATTGTGGTGTCGACGAAGTTAGCAGCGAAATTCGAGCTGTTTATAAATTCGGCTCCGGCCCCACTTATTCACTCGCCGTCTTACACTTGCTCGCGGAACGAGAGCTTTGTAAGCAACGGCCTAGAAGCCGTACAAAAGCCTGTTAATTGGGAATTCGCCTGCAATACCATAGTCCGCCTGAAGCTCTTCTTCCATCTGATTAGAAATTCGCTTACTAACACCATTGCGTCCGCTCAGCCCATAATGGACCAGTTTTTCAAACCTTGAATTCGTGCCGATTGCCCCCTTTGCTGATGTTAATAACCCTGCACGATATTCCTGAATTTCGTTGCGAATAAAGTTCAGCGCAACTGTTCTGGCGCTGGCATGCAGTTCAGCACTTAAAGCCTCTACTGATATTTGGACAAGAGGGTCTGCATTCAAATCAAGTAACGGCTGTGCGTCGTGATAGCTGTCATTGTCTGCCACCTCCAACGCGTAAGCCATGGTGCGGCCGGCCGTCGTAATGAGGACCTCACCTTGCAGTATATAGGCGCTGTGCGTTACAAAATATGAATGCGGTGAATAGACATCAACATCAATTGTCACTGGTGTCTCATCCAGGTGATGAATTGTGTTGTAGAGCCGGTCTTCCTCAGCCTCCAATTTGTTAATTGTTTTATGGAACTTGCGCCTGGCGCGATGAAGTTGCGCCTTGGCCTGTTTCAATTCCTTACTTCCCTGTTCTGTAAAGGGTGCTGTATTGTCATCATGGTCATCTTCTATCTGGACGATCGTATGCTCGGCGTCTTTGATCCGACGTTTGTATTTTTTCCTGTCGTGCCGCAATTCCTTCATCTCGAGATTGATGTGATGAATTTGGTTTTGCAGGTGATCGATTTTCGGATTTCTCACTATTTGAGTGCCGGAAATATACTCGCCAATAAGTTCTTCGTCCTGTTCAACAATCTTCTCGTCGAATTCCTCGAGTGCAAAGCTGTATTTACGCTGATTGGGCAACCCAGTGTAGTCGTTTAGTAACGGCATGATGTCTGCTATATCCGCTTCAATGTTATGACCGAATACAGGTACCGGATAGGACGCTTTAACCTTTAAAAGACTCTGATCTGACAATGCCATATGCAATGCCTGAAACCTGGCTTCTGCCTGGTGGTTTTCTCTTGGACTTTGTGCCGCCAGAACTTTCGCATAAAGAATAAGTGCCCGGCCTTGTCGGTTGCGGTCATACGCTACGTCCGCAGCATCACTAATAGTTTTTAACCAGTTTTGGAAACCCATTTGGGCCTGATTGAATTTATCGCGAGTGTCATCGCGACCGGGCTTTAGTTGCAAGGCTTGATCATACTGAACCATTGCTAGCTCGTAACGGCCTTGCAATGCGTAAGTATCTCCCTGCTTCAATATATTGGTGTGCGCGCAACCACTCAAGAAAATAACAATCATAAACAGGCTAACGTAGGCTCTATGGCCCGCATAGTCAGGAAAGTACAATTTATTCATCTGTCGCTCGATATTTTTAGCTTGGAGGTGAGTTTAGCCACCCGAGTATTAACATAAGCTGAAGAGATCGAGGTGCACAAAATTCACGGCTCCTATGGCTATTTATTGCAGAGGCCCGGTGGCCATTGTTTGAGCGACTACGGCAGGAAGATCCTGTGCGTTATCATTCGGACAGCCGTGTCGCCTGTCGTTGCTCCACCTAATCTTGCCAAGATGGAAGATTTTAGCCGCTCGCATGTTCAGGAAATCCTCGATGGCTTACCCGTCGGTAAAGAATTCAATTGGGTGCAAAAATCGATAATCTAGCGTCCATGGGATCAACATGAATCGCCAACACCACTGTCTTACGGAATCTCTGCATCGTTAAAATTGGAGTTTGGCTAGAGAAATACTGCACATACCACGGTATGACTACCGAAGACTGTTCGGAAACCTCCCGATAAGAGGGTTAGCCCGAAGAGCTGTACGATCGATAGTCTCTGATCAAAAAGTTTAAGAGAGCTTTCCCTGCGATTACCTCTACCGCCATTCACCGTCCAACGCGTCGCCATGTCACAGCGTCTCAAAAGTCCAATGAAGATCTACAATTACCTATAGTCTTATACTTCGCTGTTGTTCGAGAAATGTGGGCCATAGTCTCTATCTCGTCGCTTCGGCGAGAGTCTGCCAAGTCAGCTTTTATCCCACAGAAAAGGAACTTATTTTGTTGAGAAATTACCGTCAACTCGCCTGTAGCGCCATTGTTGCTATCTCGATAATGGGCTGGGCAGTGCCGCTAGCGGCGGAGTCGGCCCTGAACATTGCGCAACTCACGCTGCACAAGGTCACTGCCACGGTGGGTACCCATCAAGGTCGCGCGGGTATCCGGATTGTTGAGCCCGGTTCACCGACACTCAACGAAGACAAGCTTGCAATCTTACCCACTGCCGGGTTTGTCGACGGTACCATCGAAGGCTGGGTTAACGGATCCAAGCGGTCTGATGCGGCTGCCGGAGCCCGAGGGTTTATTGGCCTCGCCTTTCGCATCAACGAAGATGTTAGTGCTTTTGAGGCCGTCTATTTGCGGCCGACAAACGGCCGTGCTGACAACCAGTTGCGACGCAACCACACCGTCCAGTATTTCGTGTTTCCGGAGTATCCCTGGCATCGACTCCGGGCGGAGTCTCCCGGCAAATATGAAACCTATGCAGACATAGCACCGGACACCTGGATTCATTTCCGGCTCGAACTCGACGGAGATACGGCGAGGTTGTTTCTGGACAAATCTGAGCATCCCAGTTTTGTGGTGACCGATCTGCTCGCCGAACCGAAGGCCGGCCGGGTTGGATTCTGGATTGGGCCTGGTACCGAAGCCTGGTTCTCAGACATCAAGGTCATGCCGAACCACTGATGCGCAGACACGCCGCTGCTAAAACTTTCCGGTCATACGAGTGGTCTGGTGGTGCAAGGCTTGAGTAATGTAGTGAGCCATATACAAATAGGATATTGATAGTGGCAACTTAACTTCTGCAGGCGGTAGATATCGACTATAAGTAAGCCAAAAGACCATTAGCAATTATGGAACTTAAACGCACTTTGAAAAATTGGGTTTTCTGCCTCACTGCCTCCCGTTTAAACTTTAAGTACTTACCTTTTGGTAGACGCCCCAAAATTGCCAGCACAAATACTTAATCGGTGTTTTAGCCAGCAATTCTTCAAACCTCGTCAATAGATACCGAAGCCTTGTTGACTGAATAAATGCCGTTAGTACCGACGTCAGTCCAAAGAATACGACGGTTGTCGGTAAGAACTTTTCATTCATCAATTTTAGATCGCCATGAGTGAATGAGCGCTCGTCTTATCTCGGTAAGTGCGACCTCCAAGTCAAGATGGGGGAGGAGGCTGCTAACAATTACCACATCATATTGACCATCTTCGACTGTGCGGCTCTAACATCTCACTTCGGTAACCCGTATGACTGTTAGTGCATATTTCTTAAACTCCTAGTCATAGACGGGGACCAGCTGGGAGACCTTGAGCATCCATCATGAAAGTTATCGGACTTGGCTATTTATTTCGATACCTCAGGTCAGTAGTCTAGGTAATTCAGGGACG
>JBNMQM010000059.1:0-27660 GCA_051278195.1 Candidatus Azotimanducaceae bacterium | reverse complement strand
GCTGAAACTGCTTCTAAAGCTGATTGAATATATCGCTCTGATTCTGAATCTAACGCCGATGTCGCTTCATCCAGAATGAGAATCGGTGCATCCTTTAAAAAGGCTCTAGCAATTGCAAGTCGTTGGCGCTGACCACCCGAAAGTAATACACCGTCATCACCGACCTCGGTATCTAATCCATTTTCAAGGTCACAAATGAAATCCCATGCGTAGGCTTTTTCCGCTGCTGATTGAATCCTCGCCTCATCCTTACCATGCAGGGATCCATAGGCAATATTGCGCGCAATAGTGTCGTTAAACAGCGTGACATCCTGGGTCACGATAGCCATATGCTCGCGAAGATTGCTGAGCTTAATGTCTTCCACTGGCACATCATCGAGCAGGATCTGTCCTGCCTGAGGCGAATAGAAACGGGGTATCAGGCTAGCAAGCGTACTTTTGCCGCTACCAGATTTGCCGACTAGCGCGATGGTCTCACCTGGCTGAGCAACAAAACTGATATTCGTAACAACGGGTTCGTCATCGTCATAGGAAAAACTGACATCGCGAAATTCCAGTTTGCCTTTCACTTTCGACAGCACCTTTGTACCCTCGTCTTTCTCGATTTCTTCGTCAAACAAAGCGAAGATATCTTCTGCAGCGGCCAAACCGCGTTGAATGGTTGAATTGATTTCTGTCAGCTGCCGTATCGGTTTCGCAAGGAGCCCACCAGTGCCAATAAACTGGACAACATCACCAGAACTCATATTGGCCAGCAGCATGGGATCTAGAGCTAACCAGACCAGGCCAGCCAATGCACCAGACACGACCAATTGCACGGCGGGCGTTGCGATAGAGGCAGTAATGACCATCTTCATCGACTGGCGACGGTTGTTATGACTCACCTTGAGAAATCGTTCTCGCTCATAATCGAGCCCGCCGAAAGTTCGTACCTCTCGATAGCCCTGAACCGCTTCAGAGGCAACGTGTGTGACGTCACCCATGGAATCCTGAATTCGCCCACTGATACGACGAAAGCGTTTGCCTGCAAAGTTAACCAACAAGCCGATAAATGGCGCAACACAGATGAAAATTAGGGTTAGCTTCCAGTTGAGCAAAAATAAAAGACCCATGTAGAAAATGACGGTTAAGCCTTCACGAATGAGAACTTTAACGGCGTCAGTCGCTGCTCCCGTAACCTGTGAGACGTGAAATGTCACCTTAGCAACAAGATGCCCCATAGCATTCTTGTCATAAAACTTACTGGGCAGCAGCAGCAGTCGGTCGAACAACTCAACTCGCAGTCCGTGAACCAAGTTAGTCCCGACATAGCTTATAAAATAGTTACCGATAAAGGTCCCGATACCGCGGCCAAAGACAATCAACACAATTGCGATGGGAATTATCGTTCGATTAAGCTCTCCGTCACCGCCAAAAAGGTCACGGATATATAAGGCTGACTGTGAACCTGCCAGGGGATCGGTGCCGCCGAGAGAATCAACAATATAACCAAGCAAAGTGAGGAAAGAGACATTGGCCACCGCATAAATCATATAGCCAAATATGCTGAGTACGAATGCCGCCCAATAAGGCGTCACGTACGTGAGCAAGCGCCCATAGATTTGCATATCAGTCTGGTGTTTAGCCTTCTCCATCACCGGCATCTCTGGTTGTAATGCTAAGTTGAGTAAAGCCTAATTGTCCTGCTGCATCCATCGCGGTCACGACCGCTTGATGGGGCGTCGCTGAATCTGCTGTAATGACAAGTGGGATCGTTGTGTCACCATTGCTGACCTTTTCGATTGCACGCTTCAGTGTCTCGAGTTGATTGTTGACCAGGGATACGTCGTTTACCGCATAGTCCCCGCTTCTGGTGACCAACACTTCTACTAGCTTCTCTGCAACACGAGCGGGATCACCGCTTGCCTCTGGTAGATCAATTGAGAGCTGAGTATCTTTGCTAAAAGTAGTTGAGACCATAAAGAATATGAGCAGCAGGAAAACCACATCGATCAGTGGCGTGAGGTTTACCTCAACTTCAGCTCGGGTCCTTCGAGCAAATTTCATGTCACGCTCACTAGGACACTACCTGAGCAATATCAGACTTAGAAGCAGTCTTATCAGACCGGTCTGTATTCAACACTTCCACCAGCTTCAGCGCTTCTTGCTCCATGCTAATAACAAGTTCATCGACCTTCCTCTGAAAAAACCGGTAGAAGAACAGACTGGGTATCGCCACGGTTAACCCTGCCGCTGTGGTGATCAGCGCTTCTGATATGCCGCCTGCGAGAACGGCTGCATTACCAGTGCCTTCTAGTCGAATAGCGGTGAAAACCTTAATCATACCAATCACCGTACCGAGCAAACCCAGCAGCGGTGTTATCGCCGCCACGGTGCCAAGCGTGTTCAAATAACGCTCCATTTCATGCACAACTTGATTCGCAGCCTCTTCGATGGACTCTTTCATATATTCACGACCACGGCGGTGGTTAGCGATACCAGCGGCAAGAATTTGTCCAAGCGGTGACCCTGCTCGAAGCTCTCGCAACTTTCGATTGTCCATCTCGTTATTTTTGATCCAATTCCAAACCTGCGCCAAGAGGTTTTTGGGCACAATCACATTGGACCGAAGGGTCCAAAATCGTTCGACACAAATCGCTGCGGAAATTACCGAGCAGAGCAGAATGGGGATCATCAACCATCCCCCTGCCAGTACCAATTCAAACACTGAGGTAACTCCCAGGAAATTTTTTCTCACTCTACCACAATTTGCTGAAAACTCGCGGCTGTTAAGCATCTGAGGAGTGGGATTTTTCTATAAGAATCAGCCCGTTCCGAAAATCCCATGGAGGAATGAATTCAAGAACCGACCCTCAGGATCGAGCCGCTGTCTGACTTCACAAAAACGTTCAAACCCCGGTAGCCGACCACTGAAATCATCAAAACGTTGGGTGTGCACCTTGCCCCAATGGGGTCGACCATCGTAGCCTCCGAACAGATTCTCAACTTCGAGAAAAAATGGCCGATGATCGATCCTGTTGCTCTGGTGCGCCGATATCGTTACAGACTCGCGTCCGTGGGCAGTACTGAGCAGGCTCTGGTCTGACGCGAGGGTTCGGTATTCCAAAGGCCATCGAACATCCGGGTGTTTTCGCTGCATCAAACTACGCAACTCAAGAAAGCACCGCCATCCTGATTCATAAGGCACTGAAAACTCAATTTCATTGAATTCCAATTCGCGGGTCGATGGAATAATTTCGTGTGCCGGACCGACAGGATTAGCCCCATCAGAAAACCCAACCTCTACAGGATTTAAGGTTTTCATGGCACAGATGTCCTTAGCGGGGTCCCAGAAAAACTCAAAGTGGCGATTGCCACTAATCAGCTGCTCCAGCACCTCTCCACATTCATCAACGCTGCTTTCCCAGTTCTTTTCGACCAGGTGATACGCTGGTAGAATATTCAGAGTAACTTCAGTCACGACACCCAATGTGCCCATGCTCACTTGCACGGCACGAAATAGATCGCCATCCTCAGCACTCAGATTAAGTATTTCACCATTCGCCTGCATGACCCGAACCGAGGCCAATTGATTGGAAATATTTTGCAGATTTCTTCCGGTGCCATGGGTGCCCGTACCGATCGCCCCTGCGATTGACTGGCGATCAATATCACCCATGTTCGTCATCGCAAATCCTGCCTCAAAAAGAGGCTGCCCGATTTCATGAAGCTTTGTACCGGCCCACATGGTGACCTGCTGTCGCTCTGAATCAATGTGGCGAATGCCCTTCATGTTGTCGAGAGAGAGCAAAATATCATCGGTCCAAAATGGTACGAATGAATGCGCAGAACCAATCGGCCGCACGACAAGATCTTCATTACGAGCATGATCTAGCAGACTCAGTAGTTCGGCTTCCGATTCTGGTAGCGATAATTGCTTGGCCTGATGCTGTTGGCTACCGGACCAGTTTCGCCATTCAATAGACATAGTTTTCCCTCTACCTTAATTCAGGCGACGATACCCGCATCGTGCAGGCGGCCAATCGCGTTAGAACCGAGACCAAGATCTTCGGCTAATATTTCGTCTGTATGTTGGCCCAATGTGGGTGCCTTCAGTGACGGCAGGTTCGGCGCATCACCAAACCGAATAGGAGATCCTGGCACGAGATATTCACCAATACCCGGTTGATCAACCGTCTGGAATAGTGGGTTTTGCTCCGTGCAGTCAATGTCCTGCTCGACCATTTCCCGAAACGATTGATAAGGTCCGAAACAGACCGCGTTGCTGGTGAGCAATGGCTGAATATAAGCCAGATCATGCAAATCAAACCAGCCTTGAACCAGGCTCGACAATTCTAGGCGTGCGATAAACCGATCCCCTTCTTGATCGAAATCCAGAGCCATTTCTTGCTCTAGCCGCTTGAATTCTGTTTCAAGTTTCGTGGCCTTAACAATACCCTGCCATTGCCGCAGGGTAAGGCCAACCAGCATCAAACGCCTACCATCACGGCTAACAAAATCGCGCCCAAACCCGCCGAACAAATAATTTCCGTGTCGCGCACGATCGGCGTTGTTAATTTGAACCTCAGCAATGTTGCCAAGGTGACCGGTTGTGGCGAGCGCCACATCCTTGAGCGCAATCGACAAATATTGCCCCTTACCGACCCGCCTTCGATGTCTCTCAGCCGCAAGCAGCGCAACCGCTGCCATTTGGCCCGTAATATTATCCCAAGCTGGCAGAACATAATTGGTTGGGTTATCACTGTCCGGGTCGCCAGTGGTATCGGTGAAACCCACGGCACAATTCACCGTATAGTCAACGGCAGACCCACCATTGCGATCACCGAGGACGTTGACATAAATTAAATCTTCGCGAGCAGATCGCAACGATTCATCGGATAACCACCCCCTGGCAGGAAAGTTGGTTAGAAACATCCCGCCATCGTCACCCGGTCGCGCCAGAAGTTCTTTGATAATATCCTGACCTTCAGGCTTTCTGATATCAATCTGGATCGACCGCTTACCCTTGTTCATACCGTGCCAAAACAGGCTGGTACCCTGCTCGGTAATCGGCCAACGACGATAGTCGAGACCACCACCGATAGGGTCAAAACGAATCACGTCTGCCCCGAGCTGTGCCAATGTCATACCGCCTAGCGGTGCGGCAATGAAGGCTGACCCTTCGACAATCCGCATGCCGGATAAAATACCATCCATTTTATTCTTCCGTCGTTTTTTGTGTCAGATAAAAGGCTGTATCAAGCTGTTAAAGCAGCCAGGCTCCAATCAAGCACCTTTACATTATCGTCTGGTTTAGGTGCTTGCTCGCCTCGGCTAGCAAACACTTCGACATGCAGCTTTAGGAGACTCGCGCCGTTAACGGGTGTTTGCTCTTGCAGCGTATATGAAGCTCTCAGCACATCGCCTTCAAATACCGGCGAAGTATGATCACAGTGATACCAGCCCAGCAGTGTGATGAGGTTAGGCATCGCTCTAGAAAGTTGTGCTGCTGCCATCGATATTGTATGACCACCATAAACCAAACGCTTACCGTACACACTTCGGCCAGCATCGGTATGGGTCATAGCTAGATTCTGCGTCAAGCGAACGAGCTCCGGCGCGAGCGTCACCGTATCCCGCGCTTCGATTTCAACTTTTTCACCGATCGTGACTGAGAGTGGCGCTGTTGCCACATGCTCGAACTTCCATGCCGGCACGGCTTCTAGCAAGTCTTCCATCTGAATATGCTCAGGCATCACGTCAAAATCGTCAAAATGACCGGTGTTCGCATTTGCATCGCGACAAGGGATCATGGGGCAGCGCCAGAACAATAATACGGTCTCATCATTCTGGTTCTTCGTATGTATTTCGAGCGCAACCATACCGCTAGCAGGCCTGCCTTCTTTGATCTTGTTTTGACGTAGAGCAACCACTCGAGTGGTCGTTGTTAACGTGTCACCAAGAAACACTGGCTGGCGCAAAATCAAACCACGGTAAAACAAATTTCCCATTACCCGTTGGGACGGTATCGTGGATTGGCCTATTGCGAGATTACAAACTAATGAAGGGTTAACTAGGGGTCGCTTAGATCCAGTGACTTTTTCGCTCAATACGTAATTCAACGGTAATTTTAGCCGGTCGCCAAAAATCGCCTGATGAATCGCCGTAAACCCTTCCGTTATCGTGACGGATGGTACATTGGAGAAATCATCACCGACGGCAAAATCTTCGAACCAAGGAATCACTGCGACCGACCTCTGGCACTAATCGGCCAAATCTCACTGACCACACCATTTCGATAAGGATAGTAATAATCAAACAAGTTTACGGTCGGGTCACAGTGCGGCGTGATGATGGGTAACCGGTCACCCAAACGGATTTCTTTAGACGGATTATTGAGCTGCACAATGCCGTGCTCATCACCGCCGAAGTGATATACGACGCCTTCGACATCCCTAAACTCTGGATAAGCAGTATCGGTCGCCAGGCATTTAATCCCAGCGTCCATTGTGATCATTCGTGACTGAGGTTGGCTAATGGCTGTGGCGAGCACAAACAATGACGGCTCAAAATCTGAAAATATTTCGGCATTATCCTGGCCGCCGATATCGCGATATTCCACGTCCATAAAAGCATACGAACCGGCTTGAATATCAGTCAGAGCTCCGATGCCAGGTTCCATATCATAGGTGCCTGTGCCACCACCTGAGAAAACAGTGACCGTGTACCCTTCAGCTTCGATCAGTTTGCGTGTCTCTATCCCCTTTTGAAGTAGGTGCTGGTATTTGCTCTTTCGCGCCTCAAATCCCTGCACATGCATGCAGTTGCCGATGTACATTTGAATGCCATCGAAGTGCAATCGAGAACATTTCTCGTGAATATGTTTCGCCAACCCTAATGCTGGTTGCCCTGGCTCAACGCCGGTCCGGCCCATCCCCGGGTCAAGGTCTATCAGCACATGGATGTCAGCCTCCCCAACCATTTGATCCAGCTTTGTCGCGCCATCGGGGTGATCTACCACTATCTGAAGACCACTGATCTTGTCCGCGATAGCAGCCACCCGACGTAGTTTGTCAGCGGTGACGACCGGCGATGTAATGAGGATATTGTCGATGCCCGCAGCGGCCATGACTTCAGCTTCACTGACTGTGGCGCAGCAAATACCGATAGCACCTAACGCGATTTGCTGTTTCGCGATGATCGGAGACTTGTGCATTTTGGTATGGCAGCGCAAACCCATGCCATGGGTGTCCACATGCGACTGCATTTTTTTGAGGTTTCGTTCAAACACATCCAGATCGATGATAAGCGCCGGGGTTGGCAAGTCATCTATTGATGCTGGCTCATCAAGGCTGATGGGCAAAAGATTGAGGTTCTCTACCGTAGACTCTATAAACTGGTTTAGATTGGTCGAACTTGTCATCGCAATGTACCTTAAATAACGCTGACTGAGTCTACCTCAATCGCAATCATTATTGGTGCAATCCGGGTCTTTCTCTACCTGCAGCGTAACGTGATGAATACTGAATTGCTGCTTCATGTCACGTCCAATTGCCGCGTAGCTCTCATCTGAATCCCAGAGCGTATTATCCGGCATGACGAGATGGGCCGTTAAACCATTTTCACGCGTACTCATCCCCCAAATGTGTAGGTCATGTACTTCCGTTACGCCGTCAATGTTGAGCAAATATTCCTTTACGTTTTGTATTTCAATATTTGCTGGCACAGCATCTAGAATGAGATTGACGGAATCTTTCAACAACCCCCATGTTCCAGCCAAGATCACAGCCACAATTAACAACCCGACCAGAGGGTCAATCCAAAGCAAACCCGTAAAGTAGATAATGGCGGCCGCAATCACAACACCAACAGAAATCAGCGCATCATAGGCGAGGTGCAAATAGGCTCCTCGCAAATTGAGATCGTCTTTACCACCCTTCATAAACAGCATGGCGGTTCCGGCATTCACCACAATACCGATGGTCGCCACAATCATCACTGGCACAGCTTCAATCTCATTGGGCTTGAAGAATTTTTCAAACGACTCAAACGCGATAAAACCTGCGGCGAGTACCAACACAACTGCATTGACCAGCGCAGCCAAGATCGTCGTCTTTTTATAACCATAACTATGCGTGTCACTGCTCTTTTTAGTCGCGAGAAAAGCCGCGCCCCATGCCAACAGCAAACCAAGAACATCAGAGAGGTTATGCCCCGCATCCGCGAGCAGAATCATTGAAGATGTGAGGTAGCCATATACGGCTTCTAGAATTGTAAATGCCAAGTTGGCGCCCACAGCAATGACAAAACTGAGATTCACATTATTGAAATCCGCCGGGCCATGGCTATGTGAATGGCTATGTGAATGGCTGTGCGAATGTCCATGCCCATGTGAGTCTTGATGACCTGAATGGGTGTGATCTTGATTATCGTTGGGGTTTTGGCTATGCATAATGAAGAGGCTAAACGCTGAAGCTGCTCAAAGGTCAAGCCCGCATTGTATCAAGTTGATTCCTTACATACTCCCCTATCGCGAGACTTGCTGTTAAGCCAGGGGATTCGATGCCGAACAATTGGATATACCCATCAATACCATGCTGATCTTGCCCCTCGATCAAGAAATCAGCCGCCGCTTCACCCGCTGCCGAAAGCTTGGGACGTATGCCGACATAGCTCGGTGACAGTTTGGATGCATCTAGCGCTGGAAAATAGCGTTGTATGGCCGCGATATAGCTGGCGGGAACCTGATCCGGCAACCGATAGTCTTCTGCCGATAAATACTCTGTGTCCGGACCAAACTTCAACTGATAACCAATATCTAGAGTGGCATGGATACCAAGACCAACACTGTTTTGCTCTGGAACAGGATAAATTAGATGCTGAAAAGGACTTTTCGCACTGTAACTGAAGTAGGTACCACGACAAAGGTGTAAGGCTGGAACTTGAGCACTGGGAGGCAGGAACTCACATGCGCGCGCCACCGATTGAGCCGATAATCCAGCCGCGTTAATCAATTGATCACAGCCAAGCTGGTAGTTTTCTCCTTCGATATCACAAATCACTTCGAATCCGTCAACACCTCTGAGGACCCGCTTTACGTCACAGTGGTTTGCAATCTGCCCGCCAAGATTAGTGATATCTCCCGCTAGGCTATTCATCAAGTCATGAGCGCTAACGATGCCCGTTGAAGGTGAAAGCAAGCCGGCGACGCCGCTCACAGCAGGCTCTAATTGCTTAATTTGCAGCTGGGATAAAGGCTCCAGGTCATTGACACCATTTCTCCGTGCTCGATCGACAATATCTTCCAGAATGTCTGTTTCGCCATGACTGGATGCCACAATCAGTTTGCCTAATCGCCGATGTGGAATGCTACGCTCATGGCAATATTCATAAAGACGTTGTTTACCTGCCATACACAGCCGTCCTTTCAGAGAACCCTCTGCATAATAGATACCTGCATGAATGACCTCACTATTGCGGCTACTGATGCCCTGCCCGATTTCAGAACCACGTTCTAAAACCAGTACCTCACGGCCATTGGCCGCAAGCTCTGCAGCAATAGCGAGTCCAACGACCCCGCCACCTATCACAATATTTTGTACTCTATCCATTTCGGAATTATGCGGCATTCGTATTTATCTTGATATCGGGTTCAAGGCGGAAATTTGTTACTCTTAGCACACGCGATAAAATGGCCTAGCGCTTTGACTGCTGATTCAACATCTAAAAAAGAAACCCAACGCCTACTCATCGTCAGTGGCATGATCGACCTTGGGCTCGGAATAATCAAAATTGCAGTGGGTATGCTAGCCAATTCCTATGCCTTGGTAGTGGATGGCATCCACAGTCTGTCAGACCTGGTCACGGACGTAATGGTATGGGGCTTCAATGCCGTTGGCAGTCAGGACGCCGACGACGAACATCCCTACGGTCACGCGCGCTTTGAAACATTCGGCACTTTTTTTCTTGGCATAATACTGATGTTGGTCGGCGCCTACATCGTATTTGAATCCAGCCAGCGAATGCTTAGCCTAGAGAGCTATGAGGTTCCGGGCTGGCCCGCATTATTTGCGGCGGGTCTATCGATTGTCGTTAAAGAGTGGCTATTTCGTGTCACCCTTGAGATCGGCAAACGACATGGTTCGCGATTATTACAAGCCAATGCTTGGCATCATCGCACTGATTCGCTGTCATCGATTATCGTTTTGGTTGGGATCGGCGGTGCGCTGTTTGGCATTAGTTGGATTGAATTGCTCGCCGCCGTCGGTGTTGCAATTATGGTGGCCATCATCGGTTGGGATCTCATCAAGACGAGTGTTTCTGAGTTGGTGGATACCGCCTTGTCAGAGGGGTATGTGGAAGCAATTAGAGCGAGTACCGAAGATGTCGAAGGCGTCAAGCGGGCTCACAGTATCCGCACAAGACGCATGGGTAGTGACGCAATCGTCGAAGTCCACTTACAAGTAAACCCTGCGATTAGTGTTTCTGAAGGCCATCATATTGGAGAATGGGTTAGCCGCAAGTTGGCGCTTCAGTTTCAGGAAGTGAATGACATCATTATTCACATTGACCCCGAGGATGATGCGGTTGAGGAAGCGAGGGAAAGTGATGATCTGCCGCCCTTAAGAAAGGTTGTTCGCGACCGCTTGCAGACTGCCTGGCTAGACTGCTTGGCATCCGAACATGTGCTTAAAATGGACCTGCACTATCTAAACAATCAAGTTGACGTAGAACTGTATCTACAAAAAGATTCGCCAGCGATCGTTCCAGCAACATTGGAACAGGCCGCCAGCGAATTTACCTGGCTCGGCAATATTACGGTCTGGTACCAGAATTAAAGCGACAAAACTAAAGGGACAGAATTAGAATGCCAGAGAAAACTGCCGATCGTTAGCTGCAGTCTGATTGACAGCCTGAGCGGAGAAAAAATCAGAGATACCCACCAATCGCCCCGCACTCAACCTCTCTGTACCTTGCTCACCCACGCTGTTTTGAAATCTGCGTGACGCCCTTGGATCAGGCTGACAGCTATCGGCCTCATTAATCATCAGTAAAAGGTGCTGACAAACCGTACGGCCAGTCTTTACCTTACTTTTAGAACTGCGCATTCGCCGCGCAGCACGCATTGCCAGCAACGAATGATCACGTGCGCTACTCTCTTTACGTGACGTGTCTATCTGCAAGTTTTGCAATAAATGACTTAAGTGTAAATTGTCCATAGATCAATTCTCCCTGTTCCATCGGCTGTGAGTTTGCAAGAGGCTTTACTTAGCCTTTCTAGTAAGACGCTTCTAGTAAGACGCTTGCATTCCCAATCAACTACTGTACATCCACACAGTATCAATACACTGGCTTTATGTACAGTACTTTTCCAAAAGATTGAGATTAACTGCTAAAAACCAATCCATCTCCTTCTCGCTCGCCATGAATCAATTGCCCACGGCTCACTGTGCCCGCCAGTATCTGCCGCGCAAGCGGATCTTCGACGAATCGTTGTATGGCACGCTTTAATGGACGCGCACCAAAAACAGGGTCATAGCCGACATCCACGAGAAATTCGATAGCCTCTTCACTGAGCTGTAAACAAAGGTCAGATTCCTTGAGTCGTTGCTGCAGGATTTCTAACTGAATACGCGCAACACCAAGGATCTGTTGTTTCTCGAGTGGGCGAAACACAACTGCGTCATCGATACGATTGAGAAATTCAGGCCGAAAATGCTGTGACACAACACCCATCACCGCATTTTTCATATCGTCATAGGTGCCACTGCCGGCTAAGGTCTGAATCAGATCCGAGCCGAGATTTGATGTCATCACAAGGACAGTATTCTTGAAGTCGACCGTTCGGCCATGGCCGTCAGTGAGGCGACCGTCGTCTAACACCTGCAATAGAATATTGAATACATCACCGTGCGCTTTCTCGATCTCATCAAGGAGAATGACCGAATAAGGCTTACGCCGCACCCGTTCAGTGAGATAACCGCCTTCTTCATAACCGACGTAGCCTGGAGGTGCACCGATAAGACGAGCAACCGAATGCTTCTCCATGAACTCCGACATATCGATACGGATCAAAGCATCGTCCGAATCAAACAGAAACCGAGCTAAGGCTTTGCATAATTCAGTTTTACCAACGCCGGTTGGTCCCAAGAACAGAAAAGAACCATTAGGACGGTTAGGATCCGATATACCCGCTTTAGAGCGCCTTACTGCGTTCGATACGGCTGCAACTGCTTCCTCCTGTCCCACCACCTGACGATGGAGTTCAGTCTCTAGCTGCAGTAACTTAGCTTTCTCACCTTCAAGCATTTTGGAAATCGGAATGCCGGTCCACTTGGAGACGACGTCAGCGATCTCTTCTTCCGTCACACGATTACGCAGCAATTTCATGTCTAACATTTCAGCTTGAGCCGCCATATCGAGCTTTTTCTCAAGACCGGGGATATCACCATATTGAAGCTCAGACATTCTGGTCAGATCACCACTCCGACGCGCCACCTCAAATGCGGCGCGAGCGTGCTCCAATTCTTCCTTGATATGCTGCGTACCGCTTAGAGCAGCCTTTTCAGAGCTCCAAATCTCATCCAAATCGGCATATTCTTTTTCGAGCTTGTCGATGTTTTCTTCTAGGGTAACCAAACGCGCTTTTGTCGCCTCGTCAGTCTCCTTTTTCAACGCTTCACGCTCAATTTTAAACTGGATGAGACGCCGTTCCAGGCGATCCATCTCTTCTGGCTTAGAATCGATTTCCATACGAATCAAGCTGGCAGCTTCATCAATTAGATCAATGGCCTTATCTGGTAGCTGACGATCCGCGATATACCGGTGAGATAGCCTGGCCGCTGCAATAATCGCAGGATCAGTAATGTCGACGCCGTGGTGGATTTCATAGCGTTCTTTCAGGCCACGCAAAATCGCGATGGTATCGTCTACTGTAGGTTCATCCACCTGAACTTTCTGAAACCGACGCTCTAGCGCTGCATCAGATTCCAAGTAGGTCCGATATTCGTCTAAAGTTGTTGCACCAACACAATGTAACTCGCCGCGCGCAAGCGCTGGTTTCAACATGTTGCCAGCGTCCATCGAACCTTCCGCTTTACCAGCACCCACCATCGTATGTAATTCGTCAATGAACAGAATGACGTTGCCTTCCTCTTTCGAGAGTTCATTCAGGACCGCTTTTAGCCGTTCCTCAAATTCACCACGGAACTTAGCCCCTGCGATCAACGAGCCCATATCAAGGGATAGAATTTTTTTGTTACGTAATCCTTCTGGTACTTCACCATTGATGATTCGCTGGGCGAGGCCCTCGACGATAGCCGTCTTACCCACGCCAGGCTCACCAATCAAAACCGGGTTGTTCTTGGTTCGGCGCTGTAATACCTGAATCGTCCGCCGAATTTCTTCATCGCGCCCAATCACGGGATCTAACTTGCCCTGTTCTGCTAACTCAGTCAGATTGACCGTATATTTATCAAGCGCCTGGCGAGTATCTTCGGAGCTGGCATCATCCACTTTGTCACCGCCACGAAACTGGTCTATCGCTCTTGTAAGCGCATCCTTTTTGATGCCGAATTTTTGAAAAAGTTGCCCGAGATCGCCACGATCTTCAGCGGCGGCAAGCAGCACAAGCTCGCTTGAAATGAATTGATCGCTGCGTTGTTGCGCGTATTTGTCCACCAAATTGAAGAGTCGCCCTAACTCCGGTGAAAGCTGAACATCGCCATAGTTATCCTTGACCGTGGCCAACCCTTCAAGTATTTCTCCAAGCCCCTCGCGGAACGCAACAATGTCGACCCCCATTTGGCCAAGCAGAGGTTTGGTTGACCCACCCTGTTGATCCAGCAGCGCTAAAAGCAAGTGAACCGGGGTTACATAATTGTGATCTTTTCCAACCGCAATCGATTGGGCATCAGCGACGGCGGTCTGTAACTTGCTGGTAAAGCGATCAATTCGCATTTCTGTTGTTCCATGTTGACGACTAATACAGATATTGTGGGGTTGATAGTCTGTGATTCAAGATCTAGCGTAATGACAATTGATGATCCACTATTTGCTTTGGATACCAAGCTGTGGCAACTTCACGGCCTTTTCTAAGCCCTTAATCACAGCACGTAAAGAAGAGTGTAGATCGCATTTGAAGCTACCGAACCGAATAATCACTGCTCTAGGCGCACCGAACGCCGCATGGGCTCACCCACCGGCTGAAAAGCAGGCATTTCTTTGATTCAGTTACTACTACTCATGATGGGCATGAACTTCGTCTTATTGCCAGACCTAGAAACGGATCCGTCGCCGTACCCGGGTGACTCGATAGATGATGTCGCGATCTGGTACGATCCTGCCCGCCCTGAAAAGTCTGTGGTCATTGCAACGCTCAAAGCCAGCAATCAAAAGCCGGTACTTCCAACAGGGCTATTGACCTACGACCTCAAGGGTAATCAGCTTCAATTTCTACCCGGCGGCACCCCCAATAACATTGATCTACGGCCGGGTTTTGAGGTGCTAGGTTCGACAATTTCACTGATTGTTGCCAGCCATTGGTACACAGGCGAAGTCGGTTTGTACCATATTGATTCCGGCACTAGAAACATTTCTCTGATCAGACTTTTTGATACTGGCGTCGACAAACTCAGGGGCTTGTGTATGGCCAAACAGGGAGGTCAGTTTTACTATTTCGCGGTAGGAGGAACAGGTGACGTCGAGCAGTATCGAGTCGTTAGCCTTGACGAGGTGGTACTAGAAAGGCGCTGGAAACTCGACAGCGAAGCGGAAGGCTGCGTCGCCGACGACATTGGAGGGCGTGTCTACATTGCCGAGGAAAATACTGGCATCTGGTCTGTACCCATCGACCCTAGGATAGACTCTGGTAAAGAGTCGACACCAATGCTCTTTGACAAAATCCGTCTGTTTGGACCGCTTAAAAAAGGTATTGAAGGCCTCGCCATTCTGACACATGAGACAAACCGCTATCTTGTTGCGTCCGTACAAGATAAAAATCGATTCGCTATATACGATCTTGATGACAAGTCTCATATCGCGACTTTTCACATAGGTGCAACGAATGACATAGATCGTGTTACTGACACTGATGGCATTGAAATTTTCAACAGTCCTTTAGGCGACCAATTTCCTAACGGATTGGTCGTTGTGCATGACGATCAAAATCAGCAGCGCGAGCTGGAATTGAACCAGAATTTCAAATTTGTATCTCGCGACCAATTGCTAGACGCCCTTGGAGATATTACGCAGTGAACGATAAGGTTTACATTACGCCAGGTGGTGCACGGACATTAAGAGACGAGCTGACCCATATATGGAAGGTCAAGCGTCCGGAAATCACCTCTAAAGTTTCGGCTGCCGCGGCACTCGGTGACCGCTCTGAAAACGCCGACTACATCTACGGTAAGAGAGCACTAAGGGAAATAGACAAACGCATACGCTATTTGACCAAACGGCTCGATAATCTTGAAATCGTCGACCGTATTCCCGATGACCAAGAGCGGGTCTTTTTTGCAGCCTGGGTGACGCTTGCCAGCACATCGGGAGAAGAAAAAACCATACGTATAGTCGGCTCAGATGAGTTTGACTTATCGAAGGGCTGGATCAGTTTGAATTCACCGATGGCAAAAGCACTGTTAGGCAAGCGCTTGTTTGATGAGGTGACAATCGAGACGCCAGCTGGCCTAGAGCACTATGAACTGGTGGCAATACAATATGGACAATCAGTATGAGTTTTGAGCGAGATAATATCCATAAAATGGCTGGATATAGCTACGGTGAACAACCGAGCAGTGACGCCGTTATCAAGCTCAACACTAACGAAAACCCCTACCCACCAGGGCCTGCCGTTGAGTCCGCGTTGGCTAATTTTAAGACAGAGTCACTCCGCCGCTATCCACCCGCACTTGCCAATGAGTTTCGGACTGCGGCTGCAAAACTGCACGACGTCGCGGTCGAAAACATCATAGCCACGCGCGGTGGAGATGAACTTTTGAGATTATTGTTTACAACTTTCGCTAACCCAGGAGACATTGTCGCAGTCACTGAGCCTACTTACTCTTTATACCCAGTGCTGGCTCAAATTCAAGACGCTAAGGTCCTCAGTGTGCCTCTGAAAGCAAACTGGGCGTTACCCGAAGATTTCGCTGCAACTGCCAACAGCGCTGGTGCAAAGATGACTTTCGTGGTCAACCCACACGCGCCGAGTGGGACATTAATCACGACCGAGACAATTCGCCGGCTTGCAACAGAGCTGAATTCAATATTGCTCGTGGACGAAGCCTACGTCGACTTCGTTGACCCTGGGCGGGACTACGGCTGTATTGATCTCGTCCGTAGCCACGAGAACGTTATCTTTCTTCGCTCACTCAGCAAAGGCTATGGACTCGCCGGTCTGCGCTTCGGTTACGGAATTGGTCATACCACTCTGGTTGAGCCGATGCTTACAAAGACCCGAGATAGCTATAACCTGGATGCCATCAGTCAGCAGTTAGCCACTGCCGCAATATTGGACCAACGTTATGCGAAGCAAACCTGGGCTCGCGTCCGCGCCTCACGCCGCGACCTACACGATGCGCTCGAACAGCGGGGTTTTGGCGTACTTCCAAGCGAGTCCAACTTCCTACTTGCCAGCGCGCCGGACACTGGGCTCTCTGCGGAGGCGCTCTATCTAGGACTAAAGGAGCAAAATGTCTTGGTTCGGTTTTTTAATGTTGTGGGCATGAACGACAAACTGAGAATTACGATCGGAACTGACGTTGAAAATGCGGCCTTACTGCTCGCGCTGGACCGCCTTAGCGATCGACAGATTTAACCATATCGACGCCTGCTCTGCTTTCCGCTAGAGTCTAAAAGCGTCAAAGAAACGTAATCAATCTAATGGTAGATTCACAAATCGACGATAGCTCGCACACAGGGCAGATTGTTCTAAAACCAAATGCTTCGTTTAGCTGGCGGGCAAACCTGTTCCTGCTGTACACGCTGATGGCCATTTCGCTCGTGATAGGTCTGGGATTTGCCATCATGGGCGCCTGGATGATCTTGCCCTACTCTATTCTCGAACTTTCTGTCTTGGCCTTTTGTATTTATTTGTGCGTGCAAAAATGTAATAGACAAGAAGTCATCACCGTCAAAGAACATGAAGTACGGGTAGAAAAAGGTATCCGAGAGCCCAGCGAAACATGGGACTTCCATCGACTCTGGGCAAAATTTCTTGTCAAACCAGCAAAGCATCCATGGGACGCACAAGTTGTGAGTATCGTGTCCCACGGCAAAGAGTTAGAGCTCGGCAGTTTCCTTAATCGCGAAGACAAAACCCAGCTCATCGCTGACCTCAAGCGAGTCGTACCTCCGGTGCGCTAAGATACTTACTTCCGGTACGCTAGCCGCGCGGTTCTCGAATCAATCCCTCTTGTGCCACCGAAGCAATCAGCGTTCCATCTGCTGTGAACATTTTGCCCCGATTAAAGCCCCTAGATGCACCAGCGATAGGACTATCCATCGCAAACAGTACCCACTCATCAGCTCTGAAATTACGATGAAACCACATTGCATGATCGAGGCTAGCACTTTGTAACCCAGTAAAAAATGATTGTCCGTGAGGCAAGGCGCAAGTGGACAACAAGCCCATATCTGAAGCGTAGGCCAAAATACATTGATGGATAGCGGACTCGTTTGGCAGCGGTTGCTTCGATCGAAACCAAGTATGCTGGATGGGCTCACCGGCGACCGGATTGACAAAACTGATTGGCTCAACACGGCGCATCTCGATAGGTCGATTCATTCTCATAGCCGCCATCCGAGCTTGTAATTCCGGGTTGTCAGCCAAGTTTTCCGATAGTAAATCATCTTCGCTGTAACAATCTTCTGGCGGCGGTACATTTGGCATCTCACATTGGTGAGATAAGCCTGGCTCAGATACATGAAAGGATGCAGCCATGCTAAAAATGGCCTCGCCTTTTTGGATCGCAACAATGCGCCGCGTCGCAAAACTCTTGCCATCCCGAATGCGGTCAACTTCATAGATGATTGGGATTTCTGGGTCGCCGGGGCGCAAAAAATATCCGTGCAATGAGTGGCAAGGGCGATCTTCCACCGTTCGCAAGGCCGCGATCAGTGCCTGACCCAAAACCTGACCGCCAAAAACGCGCGGGCCCCCCATCGATGTACTAAGCCCTCGAAACAGGTTTATATCGATTTGTTCGAGATCAAGTTGATCTACCAGTGAATCAAGGTCAGTCAAATGGTTTCCTTACTAGTTGTCTTCTTGGAGGCGGCGGATCATACCAGAAACGTGGATTTTCCAATCGGGCTTGTTGCACCTCAATTGATCCTTGTTCAAAGAAGTTAAAAGTGAGCGCACCACTATGCGCCACATTAAATTGACGAATACCGCGGTTGTGGTATCGATTAACGATAATCGGGTCAGGATGGCCAAATCGACTCAGGTAGCCAGCTGAATGTACCACCCAGGCTGGATCAAATTGATTAATGAAAGCCGGCGTCGATGAACTGATACTACCGTGATGGGGAGCCACCACCAAATCAACTGAACCAATCCCTTCACGAATAAGCGCATACTCCGCCGCTGATTCTATGTCGCCAGGCAACAGAACGCTTATTTCACCAACCTGAATTAACACTACGCAGGAAAGATCGTTACGGTGATTCAAATTTTGGTTCGCACCGGGCACGAATAATCGAACCGATAGATCCTGAAAATGCCAAGCGCGTGGTTGGTGACACGGCAGCCCTAGCCCCTCGGATACCGTCTCCAATACCGGCAACCCACGCCTAACCGCAGCAACACCACCCGCGTGATCGTTGTCACCATGACTCACCACCAACAGATCCAATTGGCGCGCGCCAAGCCGCCGTAGCATCGGCAGGACAATTTGCTCGCCAGCGTCGAACCGTCCACCAGCCGGTCCTGCGTCATACAAAATAACAGCTGTGGGTGAACTAACAATGACGCTGAGGCCTTGACCTACGTCTAAAATATCGACTCTGAGTGGGATATCTTCGCGTGATATTGGGCTTACGGTTAGCAATGGCAGCCAGCAGATCAATCCCATCCATCTTGGCAAGGTCCTTGGAGGGCAAAGCAAGGTGCTACTACCCAGCACCGCCAGCCACAGGGCCCAACCATTACTCACCGGGTGATGGAAGACCCAGCCGAACGATTCTAAGTATTCCAGTATCTGGAGTAATTGCTCCAGGAAAAAAGCTACCAACAACAGCAAGCTTTCTGCGACCACTGAGATGCCTTGCACGCCATCGAACATCATCACGATCATAAACAAGAGGATCAGCGGCACGATAGCCAGCGATACAATGGGGATGGCGATCAGATTCCCCACAACCGACATTAATGAAACTTTAAACACCCAACAGAGCAGCAATGGCATGGTGGCAATAAAGGCCATCCATTGGGTTTTTGCCAGCGCAAACACTTTCACTTGGTTAGACCAGTTGACCCCCGCAAAGCCTGCTAGAAGACCTGTGACGGCAGCAAAAGACAACCAAAACCCTGCAGTTAGGCTGGCAAATGGGTTGAGCACTAAAACCGCAGCGAGAGCCAGCGCCAGCGCATGCCAGACCGACGTTTCACGCCGACTGGTCAACACCAGAAGGCCCACCAAACTCATGACCAGTGCTCGCTGGACCGGCAAGCCGAAGCCTGTCACCAGACTATATCCAACGGCCCCCAACGATGTCAGGAAAACGGCTACTGGCGGCGACACGCGCACCGCACGCCGCCAAAACCAAAAAAACAGCGCTGTCACCAAACTGACATGTAACCCTGAAACAATTAGTAAGTGATTGGTCCCCGTCGCAGACAGTGTGTTCCAGACCGCCGGCGTGAGTTGATTGCTGTCACCCAACAGCAGCGCAATCACCATGCCTCTCGCTCGGGAACCTAGTACTTGATCGCCAACCCTATTGCCTAAGCGATAACGCCATTTTTGATAGCCATCGAGCAGACGAACCTCCGACAACTTTCGACTCTGGGTAGGATGGGTAACATAGCCCGTGCCATGTACCCCCTGGCTCAGCAGCCAGGCCTCGTAATCAAACAAACCGCTATTCACCCGACCATGATTTCGGCTGAGTTTTACCTGCAACTGCCAACGTTCACCTGCGAAAGGTGGGTTTTCTTCATACCAACCTAGGGAAAGCTTACGGCCATGCAACGGACCATTTTCCACCACAAACTGAAAGCGCCAGCCATTAGACCGACGTACTGGCAAACCACTGACTATGCCTTCAATCAGAACGGGCTCTCCCTCAAGAGAACGAGGAACTCGGTGATCTGACCAGACATTTGCAAGGTAGAAGGTGTACGCCAAGCCAAAAAGAAGGCCTGCCACCGGCCTAGTTATTCGTAATGCCGACGCTAAAAAACCGGCAAAACAAAGCCAATAGCTGCTGCCTGCAGCTGGCAGGATCGGTAGCTGACACGAGATCAGTACACCCAGGGAGAAAAGGACTAGAATTAGATACATGGCAAACGGATAAAGTTGCCACCCTTCCCCAGCATCCGCTGTGGGCTCAATGCCTTCTGATCTGTAGGCAACGGCTGGCAATTCAACAGACTTTGGGCATAATGCACGCGGCTTACGAGGTTTAATCAGGATTCTTTAACATGTGGTTCCAGAAATACCTGCCCACACGGGAGCAGTTGAAGAACACGCGTACGCTAAAGTTCCTCAGCCACATCATGTTTGAACCTAATTTATGGCACTTTAATCGCCACTCTGTCTCGTACGCCACACTGATTGGTATCTTCTGCTGTTTCTTGCCCATCCCCTTTCAGATGGTCCCCTGCGTGTTCTTGGTTGCCTGGGTACGCTGTAACTTACCTTTAGCGCTGGGCTACGTCTGGATCAGCAACCCTGTCACGATGCCTCCCATCATGTATTTTTGTTATCGTCTGGGCACAACGATTCTGGGTGAACCAAGCAGAGTTGAGGAAGCACACGTCTCTATTGAATGGTTAGCTGACCAGGTCGCCATTGTTTGGCAACCACTTCTGCTCGGATCTCTGCTAACAGGTATCGTCTTAGGCACGATTGGGTTTATTGCTGTCAGGCTCTACTGGCGCTGGAAAGTTTCGCGTAACTGGTCGCTAAGAAGGTTGCGCAAAAAGCTAACCCATAGCTGATAGCCTTGCTTTAGAAAATGAGGGCTTTAGAAAAAAGCCTAATACCATCGCGCCAGTACCTCAGCAGTCACTCCGCTCGAAGCACAATAGCGGGGTCTATCTTCGAAGCACGTAGTGCCGGATAAAGCGTTGACAACAAACCAATGATAAGTGAGACCAAACCGATGACGAACACATCAGCCAATCGAACGTCTGTGGGCACTCGGTCAAAATAGGTCCCTGCTAGCATCCTGCCACCCAACAAATTTTCGACAAAGCCGACGATTTCCGTCACGTGATAAGCCAAAGGTAATCCCAGCAGTAGGCCCAGTATTACGCCAATAACGCCAATTAGTGCGCCCTGGACAACGAAGATTCCCGTCACTTCATGACGGCTCAGCCCCATTGTCCTAAGCACCGCAATTTCAGCCTGCTTTTCTTTCACCATCATGCTGAGACCCGAGACGGTATTGAAGGCTGCGATCATCACGATCAGAGTCAGTAATAAAAACATCATCAATTTTTCCATCCGAACCGTCTCGAAAAAATCTCCGTAGTCGTCATACCAGCTCGACAAGACAACAGCATCACTCTGCTGTCTGAAGGCATTAACCGAGAAGATGTCGTGTAGTGTCACCCTGCTCTGCAAGCTCTCATCGCCCGTGATTTGGCGCAGATCATCGATGTGCATCAATACTAGAACATAGTCCAATTCGGATTCCAGCCGGAATGTCCCTGCTATTGAGATTTGTCTGATGCGCGGCACTACGGTTTCACCGTTAGCAGAAGGTACCGGTATTAGTAGCGTTCCTTGGCTACCGGGCCAGAGCCCGAACCGCGCAGCGAGCGCCCCGCCGACAATCGCTCGATACTGACCAGCGACGAGATCAGACACTTCCCCTTGTTGCATGTGTTGGGGCACGATTGACACATCTGCTTCGCGCTCCGGGTCAACGCCATAGACTGACACCAGACGACTTTCGCCGGGAGACAATAGCATCGCCTCGTAGCTTATAAACTGTGCTGACGCGAGTACCAAAGGGTGATCCCTAGGTTCGCCAGCAACAACCATATGCGGCACCGCACCTAGAATGCGATATTTCAGCTGACTATCGAAACCATTCATGACCGACACGACAATGACTAACGCCATCACACCAAGCATCAAGCCGAAGATTGAGACACGCGTAATAAAGGACAAAAAAGCCGTACTTTTTTGGCCCATAGAAAATCGCAAACCAATGAAAAACACAGTATTCATGGTTCTAGTTTGCCATTGTGCAGCCGTAAAGTGCGGTCAAGCCTACTCGCTAGTTCCGAATTATGAGTCACCACCACAAAACTAGTGCCAAGTTCGGCGCTTAAATTGACCATCAATGCATCGACCTCTGCAGCTGAAGTTTCATCAAGGTTGCCGGTTGGCTCGTCGGCCAAAACACAGACTGGGTTACCGACTAAAGCTCTTGCTATGGCGACTCTCTGACGCTCTCCGCCAGATAACTCCGCCGGCCGATGCGTCAGACGCGCAGACATACTGACATGCTCTAGCATCTTCCTCGCGCGACTCAGTGCCTCGGTCTTAGCGAGCCCCCTAATCAACAGAGGCATAGCGACATTCTCTTCTGCATTGAACTCAGAAAGAAGGTGATGGAACTGATAAACAAAGCCCAGCGATTGATTTCGTAATTTACATTGCGCCTTTTCTGACAACCCAAAAATTGATTGCCCTTCGATCAGTACATCTCCAGAGTCTGGCCGATCCAAACCACCAACCAAGTGTAACAACGTGCTCTTGCCACTACCTGAGAACCCCACAATGGCAACACGTTCACCGGCGAGAACTTCCAAGTCCAGATTCGACAAAACGGTTAACTGGCTTTCGCCTTCACGATAGGATTTAGAAAGCCCAGAGACCTGAATGACGGGTTTACTCATAGCGAAGTGCCTCGGCGGGAAGCGTTCTTCCAGCAATAAAAGCTGGGTACAAGGTAGCAAGAAAGCAAATACCCAAGGATACAAAGCCAATCAGCAGCAAATCACCGATTAAGATCTGCGACGGCAGGTAATGAATAAAGTACTCATCCATCAAACCCAAGCCCAGTGAACGATCTATGAGCCGATACAAGGGCGTGATGTACTGCGCAACAAGACTGCCAATACCGATGCCTAACAAAATCCCACCAGCACCAATCAAAATGCCTTGATACATAAAAATTTGCAATACTTCGCGACCGGACGCACCCATCGTCCTCAAAATAGCAATGTCCGCTTTCTTGTCATTCACGATCAAGATTAGATTCGACACAATGTTAAATGCAGCGACCGCTACCAGCATAAGCAACAACAAGAATAACGTTGTCTTCTGAGTCTGGATCGCATCATAAAGATTGCCATGTCGACGCAACCAGCTGGTTCCATACCAATCCTGCTGAGGCAAACTTGATGCAATCTCGCGCATTATCCGAGGGGCATTGAACAAATCGCTAACAGAAATTCGAATCGATGAAACGCCGCGCTTACGACCTAGCTTAAGAGCGTCGTCAATATGGATATAGATCTGTTGTTTGTCAGCGTCACTGCCAATTTGAAATATACCGCCAACCTCAAATCGTCGCATTCGCGGTTGCGGCCCCGCCAATGTCATTTGTGCATCGGGTAGAACCAAGGTCACACGATCACCAACAACGACTCCTAGCTGCTGCGCCAGGTCAATGCCCAGTAGCATTCGAAACTGTCCGCCTTCGAGTGAGATGAAATCGCCATCGATCATATACTCAGGGATTTTGGAAACTGCGAGTTCGGCGGCGGGCACGATGCCTGCCAGCTGTATCCCAGCGACCACCGCATTAGCAACCACGAGTGCATTTCCCTCCTCAATCGGTGCCGTACCAATGACTTCTGGATGTTGTTCAACTTGCTTGGCCACATCGCGCCAATCTTCAAATGGCCGATCTGAGGACAGCACGCCGTGAGCAAGAACACCCAGCACACGATGCCGCAGTTCTTGTTCAAAGCCATTCATAATCGACAATACGATCACGAGGACTGCCACCCCTAAAACCAGACCAGTCACCGAAATGGCCGTCATGGAGGACACTAATCCGTCACCAGATCTAGATTTTGCATATCGAAGAGCCGTAAGACCGGGCCAATGCGTCACGTATTATCCTGTAGTCTATTCACTGTGGTGCTCGTTAAGCTAAACTTGAAGAAAATCGCCACTATAAAATACCCATGGAAGATCGAGATAAAAGAGACTACTACCGTCTTAACGATACCATTCTGATCGAGTTCCAGCATGTTACCGAGCGCGACTGTGAAAAGGCTGATGCCGGTGATTTTTTCACATCTGACCCCAACTTTCATTTACTACGCGATATTTACGAGCTCCAGCTAGAATCACGTGAATTACTCAGAGCTGTCAATCAACAAAGTCGTCAGCTAGGCAGTTTTCTGAGCAATCTTGATAAGCGAATAGAACTGCTAGCACGCGGCGTCTTGCAACAGAATTCGCAACAACACAGCTTTAAGGAACGACAAACGGAAATTAGCGAAGGCGGCCTGTCGTTTCTTAATGAAACGTTGATCGAACCCGGCCAGTACCTAGCGATGCGCCTATTGTTCCAGCCATCCTATCTCGGGCTTGCTTGCTTCGTCGAGGTCAGGCACTGTCAGCTCGAAAATTGCGAATACCGCATTGGCGCCAGCTTTAGCCAGTCAGACTATCGTACACAGCGGCTCATCAGCCGCCACATTATCAGCCGACAGGCGGAAGATCGACGAACCCGATTACACCGGGGCAGTTAACTCCACAGGGACCACATATGATTCTTATTCTAAATTCAGGTGTCGACAAGAACTCTGACTCGTACAAAGAGACCATGAAGTACCTGGAAGCCCTACCGAACATCCAAATTCGAACTCACGAGATTCAAGGTGACGAGCAGAAACTCACCGAAATATACCTACTTGGCGATACCCAGCGCTTGGACCAGGATCCAATTGAAGCCTTAGATGCGGTTGAGCGAGTCATTCGAATTTCTCAGGATTATAGAATCTTAGGCCGTCACTCGGATGAAAAACGAGTTTCTGGATTCAGCTACAACGGTGTCCAGTTCACCCAGGAGAACTGCCATGTGTTTGCCGGTCTTTGCGCGGTTGATGTACCCGAACACGTTGAGATCATGATGAAGGCGCTCCAGTCCCACGGCCAGGTATGCACACGCATGGGGGCTTACAAGCCAAGAACTAACCCCTACTCTTTTCAGGGACATGGTAAAGACTGCCTACCCTGGGTTTTTGAGTTGGCAGGCAAGTACGGAATAAAAGTAATCGCGATGGAAGTCACCCACGAATCTCAAGTTGACGAAATTAATGAGGCATTGCAAGCGACCGGTAATCCAACGGGAGTCATGCTCCAAATCGGCACTCGTAACACTCAAAACTTTGAGTTACTTAAAGCCGTTGGTCGACAGCGAGTCCACCCCGTATTGTTTAAACGAGGCTACGGCGTCAGTTTAAACGAATCGTTGAATGCCGCAGAATATCTTGCCAGCGAAGGTACCTCTAATGTGATCTTCTGCTTGCGTGGCATGAAAAGTGAGGGCGGTCTGCCACATCGCAACATGGTAGATTTTGGCCAAGTGCCGGTCGTAAAAAGACTGACTCGCATGCCAGTCTGCGTAGATCCCTCCCATTCCGTAGGCACGCGCGACTGTTCTTCGGACGATATACTCGATGTCGCCCATGCCGCATCGCAAGGGCTAGTTGCTGGGGCGAACATGGTCCTGGTGGACTTCCACCCAGAGCCAACGAAAGCGCTGGTAGACGGTCCTCAGGCGCTTTTAATGAGCGAGTTATCGCGCTTTCTAGATGACATGCAAGCCAGCCATGAGTTCTATTTACAACGGCGCAAAATCTGGCAGAGCTAATTCATAACTCAACCAACCCTAACTGCCAACCATCGCCGCTTGCTGATCGTCACGACGACTTTTAACCTGGCCTCTAATACTGAGTGCTGCCACTCGATACGCCTCAGCAAGCGTCGGGAAATTGAAAATTTGTTCGACAAAGCGGTCCACTGGCGTACCTTCTATCATGGCCATTTGGCCGAGATGAATCAGTTCTGAGGCGCCCTCGCCAACAATATGCACCCCAAGTAATTCGACGCCATCAGGGTCAGAGATCATTTTCAGCATGCCATTAAGTGAACCGGTGATCAGTCCTCGCGCGACCTCAGAAAATTCTGCATAGCCTACAATAATGTTGCCATGCAGTGCTCTGGCCTGAGATTCTGACAAACCTACTGCAGAGAGCTCTGGGATCGCATAAATACCGACGGGAATCATGTTAGTAAGGCCCTTTTCATCAATACCGAGCGCATGGCATGCGCCACGACGTCCCTGCTCCATCGAACTAGAGGCAAGTGATGGCGGGCCAATAACATCTCCAATCGCATAAATATTCGGTACATTCGTCTGGCAAAACTCGTTGACCTCGACGAAATTCATTTCATTCATCGAAACACCAACTCGATCTAAGTGCAGTCCTTTCACGCTGGATACTCGTCCTAATGCAACCAGCATCTTCTCCGCCATGAGTTGCTCACCATTTTCAAGTTTCAGTACCACCTCTGACACACCGTCAAAAGCTGCGGATTCAACCCGCTGGTTACCCAAGAACCGACCGCCCGCTGCCTCAAACTCAGCGACGAAGCGAGGCGGCAAATCTGCATCCAGAAAACCCAGGGGGTTGGGAAATCTATCGACCAGCGTCACTTTAGTGCCGAGGCCGGCAAACACGGATGCGTATTCACAAGCGATCACCCCCCCGCCCAACACCAACATACTGTGCGGCAAATAGTTCATGGATAGGATCGAATCACTGTCCAGAACATGCTCATGATCGATCGCGATGTTGTCCGGTTGTCTTGGCTTTGAACCGGTCGCTATAAAAATCGTTTTGGCTTTTATGCGTTGAGTGTTCCCACCGGGACTGACAATCTCAATGGTATTTCGGTCGATAAACGTTGCTCGGCCGTGGATACGGTGAATGTGGTTGCGCGTCAGTTGTGCGGAGATATACGAATCATGGGCACTAATAACTCGCCCAACGTTAAGCATCAATGGCGCGAGTTCAGTGGGTTGATCGGTGGCCAACAATCGATGTGCGTTTTGATAGCGCAAAGCCGATTCGCGGAGTGACTTCGAGGGAATGGTGCCCTTGTGAACACACATCCCGCCAACTTGTGACTCAGATTCCACAAGGCACACTTGAAGCCCACATTTTGCACCTTGAATAGCGGCTTTTTGTCCTGCCGGACCGCTGCCGATCACCAGAAAATCATAACTCTGCATCTAGCCTCCTAGCGTCTCGACCCAGCCCTTGATAGAAGGAACTTCGGCTTCGAGTTTTGCTACATCTTCTGGATAAAAATTCAACTGAGTCAGCATGTTGGTTGGAAAGTCTTTGAGACCGAACTCAGTTATATGTCTTGCAGCTTGAACATTTAGCGTCACATCACGCTGGGCGTTGTC
>JBNMQM010000058.1:0-28008 GCA_051278195.1 Candidatus Azotimanducaceae bacterium | reverse complement strand
CACCGGTTACGATGATGCGTTTACCTTTTAATCTTAGGTCCATAGGTATTCCTTGGTGTTCTTTTGAATTCGATCGAACGGCAAGTTCGACTGGATAATTAGTGAAGGCTAGCAAAAAAAGAGATCGTTAGCCTTTCGTGGCACTTAATTATAATGACCTCGACCAACAAGTTGTATTGGTGTTTGAATTAGTAAAGCGTTAGTGACACCAAGAAATGGGGTCAAGAAATGGGGTCAGACTCGTTACACTGGTCTTCCCCCAATTATTAGGATTTTGCTATCTGGGATGGTATCGCCAAATTAACTTTTCTGACTAGCAAATTTCTATCCAGGTTTTCACTTAAACCATCGGGGCATTTTTCCAAGACGCAAAGGAACGCAGCCTGAAAAATCGAGCAGTCTCCGCAGATACCAAATGACGTCCTAAATTGAACAAATTGTATACAGGCGCGTGGAAACAGCAGCATGGACATTCAAGAATCGCTGAGCTTGCAGCATCGATTTACATCCCGAGACGTCGGACCGACGCATACCCCTCTCCCTTACCCTGGTCGGTTGATGCGACAACTCGGCTCGATTGTTGGCACATTCTCCATGTTGTGAATCGTCGCGGCTTATGTCATTTGTAGCAAAGCAGGGATCTATGGTTTCTGAGAACTCCAAAAAGAAACTACTGTCGCTGTTCAACAGCCAGCGTAGTCCAGACTTAGCTTCACCCATTAGTGACCTGTTCGAGAAGTACCGAGCCGAGAAAGTTTGCACCACCACAGGCTTCCATCACGATACGACAGGCTGGTAATCCAGCAATATATGCAGCGAGCTCATTTCTTAATATTCGGTTTTTGAATATAGCCCTACCTGCACTGTCGAAGGCATGAAGTTGGTAAGTGTTTTTTGCTAGATCGATACCCAGTACACTAATAGACACATGAATCACCGATGATAAAGTAAGGAATATCAAAATTGACCGCTATGTGTCGTAATGGCAACTCGTTAGCAGTGGTTGGGATGGTTCATTACATTAGTACCATCAGCCGTGTTGTTCACGCATGGAGCTGCGTTGTTTTCTAGTTATCGGTTAAGATTTTCCCAGTAAAACTCAACTAAACAATTTTCTAAAAAACACATACCCATCGAACAATGCATTGATCACACTAGTAGCGAAATCACTGCGCCTATTCTCCAGATACTCTTCATAACTTTGCACATAATCAGGATTTCCAGGCACGACGATGTGCCCCTGTGCAAATCCATGACCTGCATCGTGGGCATCACCCATTAATATCTCATGGCCAAGCACATTATCTGTCGCCACCAATTGAAACCTTTCCAAGGTTTTTGGACGGGTGATTGCATCTTCATATGCTTGTTGCAGCTCGGCTTTAACAGCACTATCTCCATTGCGATAGAGGTTGGCTATCGCCCAGGCAAAGTGCCAAACAGCATGATTCCAATCGATCGCAGTGAAGGGTTTGGCCTGGTAAAGCTTGTCGATATTATCTCGATATAAACCGGCGATCGTTCTCGCTACATCTGGCGTGATCACTTGATCGCGCAGCGCCCAAATGGTCAGCTCTGCTGTGGCGATGTCTCTAGTTAATTCTTCCGTTGCAATCTTTAAGGTCTCGTCGAAGTCTATACCGTCAATAAGTACGGCCTGTTGATTATTAATATGCAGATAAGGCAATGCCTTCGTTGCGCATTCGGGGTTAGCGCGCCCTGGCGAGGCCACTTTATTTTTTCCATACAGGTTTTCATCTGACAATATCGGCAACCCGGTGTAACACCAGTTCGATAGTTGGTCGTTGTCGCTACTGTTAAGTGAGTTAGGCTCAAGCTGCCAGCCACGAAAATCGGTGGCCGGCCCCGGGCGATAGGCTTGATAGACTACCCGATCGATTAAAACACCATTACAATTCAACGCTACTTGATCGGGGCCAGTGGATAACTGAAAATCATCGGCTGAAAATTGATAAGCCAAATTGGTTAAAGCTGCAGGGTGATTGACCTCTTCACTCTTACGGCTACCTATAACTGCATAGCTGTTTGGTTCGATGATTAAAGATCGATCGAATGTTAGTTCATCGTTTTGATCGTCGGTCAGGGTGCAACCATTCAGATCCACAGCGGCTTGGGTACTATTATAAAACTCTATCCAATCGACATCTGCCTCAGACACATTGGGCATCAGTTCGCTAATAACAATGCTGCCGGGTAACGGATGTTGCGCAGCTGAAGCGCTTGCGACGTATTGCCCCACACCACAGGCCACTACGATACAGACCATGGACCAGGCTGATCTCAGGTTAGTTGGTTGATTTTTCACGTTTTACTCCAGTTCAGTTGCCACGCGACACAAATTCGATGCTTAAAATGGCTGTGCCCTAGGCGCTGAGTAGCTGATTCCGACAATGCGACTATTATAGACATGGTATAATAACGGAGGCAAATAGTCGAGAGGAGGAAGTTCAGTATGTCCCATCACGTCGCGTGCGCTTGGCTTTGAGACGGTTTTGCAAAACATCATGTTGAATCGTTACGGATTAGTATTACCTAGGAACGCAGCTATCTCCCATTCTCATTTTACTCCGGTCCCCTACTCTGAACCCATTTTTATGGTGTTGGCTATTCACGTATCACTGTTTACAGAGGGCAGTGGTGGTGAGTTTTCAAATCACAAAATACGAGGAGACGAAGAAGGTCCTTACTACTGGATTGCACTAGCAATGCGGGATCTTGCTGCCGAGTAGAGTAAGCCTGTTCTGCCGATCAATGGTGACTTCCATGAGTTCATTATCGACTTGCCATTTTCCGTTAGCCAGGGTGAAGCAGAGTGACCAAAGTACAACAATATCACTCGGTTGCAGGTCTATGGCGCACCAGAATCGAAGGCTGTAAAAGTAGGCGTTGATGTAACAAAACCCTGGGTCTTCTCTTTTAGCCCACTTTATTAATTAGGCTGTTCTGGCTCGCTTGCCGAGAACTTGTTGCCATGGAAAAGTCAGTGATATTTCTTGTCAACCATCACTGGCACCAGGAACTCCATGTTCTTGTTGATGATGATGGTCTCGAGCTAGCTGAACAAATACATGTTTGGCTTATTCAACAACCTGATCCAGATTAGATCTTTTCTTCGAGGAGTTAGCTCGCCCTTTGCGGGTTACACCCAACAACATCCAATTGTTAGGGTTTAGCCCAAAACAGTAATAACTCTCCAGCCATTTAACTCTGCAACTAAATTGTTTGGTTTACGCCTGAACCGACATAAGTGGGTCAAGACTCTGTTTGCTTTGATGTTTTTCTTTCAGCAGCGCTTGAATTTCTGCATGCTTTTTCCGCGTCAGGTTGTATTTCATATAGAACACAATGGCAATGCAGCCAGGGATTATTGCAATGGGGCCTTCGACTAGACCCAGATAGAAAATGGTTTCCTCTGGGACCGAGCCCGGTTTTGCTCCGACAGGGAAATTGATAACATCTATGGCAATACCTGCCAACAGGTGACCGATGCCTGATGACGCTTTTCCAAAAAATGACCTTGCTGCATAAAAGACCCCTTCCTGACGTAGACCCGTAGATAACTCCTGCTCGTCTGCAATATCGGCCAGTGCAGACATTGCACTGATAATTCCAATGAGAACAGCGCTGATGCTAACCACGTGAAAGGCGAGCAGGCAGGGCAACAATAGCGGGGAATCATTCTCCGGAAACAGACCAAGCATTCGTAAGATCACGGGTGACGTCACGGAAATTATTGTTACCACCAGGGCACCAACTAACACCGGTTTTTTATCAAATCGTTCGTGAAGCCTTGCTGTGGCGACAAAACCAACGATAGATGACAGCACACCAAACAGTACTAGATAACGAATCTGTGATGGTAGTAACTCCCAAAAATAGGTGTTCATATGCAGTCCAATGGTTTCACGGATACCCACTGTGGCACTTAGTAGCACCAATCCGCCCAATAACGCCAGGTAGTTTCTATTTGAAAAAACTGACAGACAGTCCTTCAACAGCGCCTTTAGTGAAATTCTTGGCAGATCTATAGGTGGCACTGGTAATCGTGGGATAACCTGCATGGTAAACACAGTTGACGCGACCATAATCAGGCCACCAACCAATGCGGCTGAGATGGCTAGGGTATAATAGGCATCTCGATTCAACATGCCGTTTTCAAATTCAGGTGTGGCGGCAAAGAAAAAGCCATAAGCGACAAAGGCAAAACCAAATCCACCGATTACCCCAAGCAGAGTATTGATACTCATCACACGGGTCCGCTCTGTGAAATCGGCTGAAAGCTCCGCCCCCAAGGCAAGATGAGGCACATGAAATAATGTCATGCTTGAGCGCATCAACACTGTCAGCACCGTTAACCAGAGAAACAAACCAAAAGATTCCAGGTTCTCAGGCGGCGAATAAATAAAGAACAGACACAGCATGACAGGCAACGGGGCAGCGAACATAAAAGGGTGACGCCGGCCAAGCTTTGCACGCCAGCGGTCGGATATTGACCCTACAAGCGGATCCGTCACTGCGTCAAAAAACAAGGCAATGGTTATAGCAAGACCAGCCAATGTGCCTGGCACGCCCATAATATTGGTGTAAAAGAAAAAGTTAAATGCATTAAAGGCAACGCCAATTATCGACTCCGCCGCTGCGCCAATTCCGTAGATGAATTTTAAACTTAGTGGAACCTTATTTGGATAAGCACTACTGCTAACACTTTCACTATTTGACATCTAAATCCCGACTACGGTTACTTGAAGATTGATTTGGTGGTCTGAGTACTTGTGGCGCAATCGATCATAACGCCCAACTGGACTTATAGCCGAGTTAGAGGCGTCCTTTGCGGTTGTACCAGGCCCGTATATTTCTCCGTCACAAACACTATAAAGGCCTTTCAAATTTTCAACTTCTTAAGATTCTTCAGGAAAAACAATGCAGAAGAAAATCCAAAAAAAAACCGGACCACAGGGACCGGCTTTTTTCTATATCAAACCCTTATTTAGCAATCTCTTACAGTTGATAAGCAATGCCAAGCTTAATCATTCGACCAAAAGGATTATGCGTGAAAGCATCGTATCCCAGATCAACTGACGCTACTGGTGGGTCTTCGTCAGTTATATTAATAAGAGATAGAGACAGCGTCAGATCCTCAATCATGCTATTTATATAATGCACATCGTGTGTCACCTGGTTATCAATCTCTGCGAACTTCGGCAGTCCGGGACGTACATCCTCATAAGAATCCACATATCGAAGGTTGTAGTTAATTCGATGCGAGCCATTGGACCATCTAGCTGACAGACTACCCTTGAACTCAGGCTTAGGTGTGAACGGGTCACCATCGTTTAGCTTGCCAACAAAATCACCACCTGGAGCTAGTGTAAAACCTTCCAGACTGGTGAAGTCGTCAGACTTGTACTCGAGCACATAAGTACCCTCCAAACCAAGATTCAGATCACCGCCAACAACATCACTAAGTGTATAGTTAGCCGCAACATCAACACCTGAAGTTTGAATGTCAGAACCATTGATTGTATTGGTATCAACTCGCTGCAAGCCCGCCGCAGGAATACCGTCCGGTGTGATGCGAGCACGTAAAGAATCACAGTTGCTGGTGCCAACACCTGCACCCCCATCCTGACAGCCATTGGCACTATAAGCGCCAATAATCTGCGCCGCACTTTCCGTCTGGAAAGAATCTTCAAAGTCAAAAGACCAGTAATCAATAGAGCTGTAAAAATCTCCGGTTGCCCATATGGCACCAAAATTCAATGCAACAGCCGTCTCTGCTTCCAAGTTTGAATTACCATTGATATCAACTGCCTTAAACGCCAGAGCAGCGGGAATAAATGTTAACGTTGTGCTGGTTCCCCCTAGGAAGCTCTGAGGAGGGCCACGGAACGTTGTAGAGGCAGAACCCCTCAACTTGAATGTCTCGCTAAGCTCCCAGCTATAGGCAATTTTTGGATCAACAGTACTTCCACCATTATCACCATAATCCTCATAACGTAGAGCTAACTGGACATTCAAACTATCGGTGACTGGCAGAGCAAATTCTGCAAACACACCATAAATATCACGACTGGTGCTCTCTAGTTCCGTTGCGGCCAAAAATGCCAATCTGCCAGCACCAGATGCACCACAATCTAATGTGGCAACATGTCCAAGAGTAACCGAAACCGGATCAACAAAGGGGCACGGGTTAATCGCGCGGTTAGCAATATCAGCCAATGATGAGTCATAACTTTCAGAGCGGGTCTGTAACCCTGCCGCCCAGCCAATATTGCCGCCACCAAGTTCAAAAGTCGATTCGCCGTTGAATATCAGATCTAGAACCAATAATTCATTCACTGCACCAGCCTGGGTTCGAGCGGTTAACCAGTTAATCAGAGAGTCAGAATTTGCGACCGCTGCGTTGTACTGTGGATTGACTGCTCCGGATACTGCTGAGGTCTGAATTGCATTAGAGAACGGATTGTAATATTCACATCCATTAGCACCTCGCGTCCCCAGGTTTGCTGCCGCGTCACAGTTTGGTCCACCAAGCCCATCCAATGCCAATGCCATACGTTCAATATGCATGTCACTGCCACTTGATGTCCGGTCCCGTTCTGACCAGCTCAAGCTTGCATCAAAATTGATGCCATTTGCGAACTCACCTTCAAATCCGCCCGAGATACGTTTTGTCTCCGTTTGTCGAACGCCCTGTTCGGGTTGGCCATTTCGTCCTGCAACACCCAACATGCGGAAATTAACAAAGGCGCCCTGAGCTGCTGCAGGGAACGGCCCAACATCGTTAAAGAAACCAGGATTTTGCGCTTTAAGGTCAATTAAGCCGGGGTGTGACGCAGAGACATATCGATCAGGACCAAATAATGACTGCGGCGGATAAGAAGGCGAAGTTTTCCAAGCCGGGATATCCATGTCCGCCCACAGGGCTTCAAAGTGAAATGACAAAGTATCACTAATATCAACATTAACTTCGCTAAAGATTTTGATGGTTTCCTGTTCTTCAATCAAATTATCGAAGAAGGTATATTGAAATCGGCAAGTACCGCCATCCTGAAATCCACCTAACAAGTTACAGCTGGGGTCAGCCTGGCTGCCACCAAGCAAATTGCCGGGAAAAGCAGGGCCAAATGCAGGAAAAATTGAACCAGGGTTACCGATGCCAGACCAACCCGCCTGCGGGTTATCAGCATAACTCTGTAGCGCCCAATCACGCTCTTTTATGGGTAATTCATCCCGTGTTTCATATTCAGCAGAAATCGAAAAATGTACATTGTCCATGGAGCGACCAAAAATAACGCCAAATGAATTATCACCGTCTGAATCAGAAATATTCTGATGGGATGCACGGAACTCAATTCCCTCAAATTTATCGCGAGTAATGAAGTTCACCACCCCACCAATGGCATCTGAGCCGTATAGTGCAGCAGCGCCATCTTTGAGCACTTCTACTCGACTGATGGCAATGGAAGGCATCACACTAATGTCGACACCTACAACTTCTGTTGCCACATGGCGTTTGCTATTGAGCAAGACTAACGTTCTAGCCGCCCCCAATCCGCGAAGATTGACAGTACTCACGCCCTCGTTGCCCGCCTGAAATTGGTTGGTCTCGCCAAGGTTTCCTGAGGCGACACCAAGATTTCGGACCATTTCGAGTATTGTTGGATTACCAACATCTTCCAGGTCTTCACGAGTCAATACATCAACGGGCAAAGACGAGTCTTCAGGTGTTCCCCTAATAAATGATCCTGTGACGACAACTTCTTCCAGTGTCACTTCGGCTGCTGTAAGGGTTGTTACAGGCAGACTGGCTATTGACAAGAACATTGCTGCCCTACCAAACCATCTTCGTGGCTTTAATTGATACATCAGTTACCTCTGAGGTCAATGAATTATTATTATAGGTTTACACTATTAGCTACTAATTAACTAAATGTATAATAGTGACTTGAAGCATGCAATAGCCATTGGCTCTTTTTTGCCTAGAAGTACAGCACTAAGTTTTGGTGGAAATGCACAATCACCTTATCGAAATGGCCAAAAGTCTGGTGCTGGTTAGCATTGCTGGACAGGGACTCTTGAATCAGATGTGTAAATGGAAACAGGTTCTCTCCCGACTGTCTCGCCAAGATCAGTGGTCTTGTTGGCTATATGATTGAGGATACGCTCAGTAATTTGCTGATTATTTAAAGGAGTAGTCATGCTGCCTCTTGGTGTGTTGGCCGGTGGGCACGCGTTATCAAAATTTCAAATTATGTACTTATAAAAATGGGGCAACAGAGCTGCATATGCAATGACCCCAGGAAAAATCGTTTCAGCATCTTTACTTTTAGTTTAGTATTTATATAATAGCAAAATATACCCGCAAGGAGTAAAGAGAATGAGTACCCAGCAATCACACCGCGAAGGCAGAATCATCCACGACGCCGATAGTCACATCATCGAATATCCCGGCTGGCTGGAAAGCTATTGCAGCGAATACGTTAAAACCAACCTGAATCCCAGCAGAATAACGGTGGACAATCCAATATTTAAGCGAATTATAGATCAGGCCGATAAGCGTCTGGCAGGCAATGATCCGGAGCTGACAGAAACGTTGAAAGCGAACATCTTTGGTGCGCGAGAAAAGCTCAATATGTGGGCAGCGTTCGGCGCGACGAAGAAGGAAGAAAGAAGCGAATCGCTCGATATAATGGGCGTTAGCTCGCAGTTGGTCTTTCCCAGCATCGCCATGGCCCGCTTTTCGCGCACCCCTGACATGGATGTAATGTACGGCGGCGCTGACGCACTCAATCGCGGTATGGCGGACTTTTGCGCAGACGACCCTCGCTTACTGGCAGTGGGCCATGTGCCCCTGAATGACCCTAAACGCGCGCAGGAGTGCCTTAAAGATGCACTGAAGTTGGGCATTCGAACAATCTGGGTAATAGCAGACTCCGTCGAAGGCCGCTCCCCTGCTCACATAGACTACGACCCCCTCTGGGCAATTATGGAAGAAGCTGGCGTGGCGGTTACGCTGCACATCGGTAGCGGCGTAAACATGCCACCCAAGTACATGAATACCGGTGAAGAACGTGACCTAAAAGGAAACCCATTCAATATAGAAAGCACCAAGGCACATGACATACCTGTTTTGCACCACGCCGTAGAGCGCTGGCTAACCTGTATGATCTACCATGGGGTTCTGGAGCGCTTCCCGTGCCTGAAGGTCGGCATCATAGAACTGGGCGCCAATTGGCTTCCCACCACTCTAGCCAATTTGGACATTGGCCGTATTCATCTTGGGAAGTTTGACGCCAGTCTGGACAAACTCTCTCTAAAGCCATCAGAGTATATTCACCGACAAGTTCGCGTCGCTCCCCTGCATTTTGAAGATGCCGGCTGGATATTACGTAATGTTGGCAAGGACATATTGATGTTCAACACCGACTACCCGCACCCCGAGGGTGGCAGCGACCCCTTCGGTGACTTTGAGCGCAGCCTTGACGCCGTAGATGCCACTCCTTTGGAATTGGATAATTTCTACAGTAAGAACTATGAGGATTACCTGGGCTTGTAGCACTTGTGCAGCCTAATCCATCGCGCGGCCAGCCGGGAGTGGTTGCCGCGTGAATTCACAGTCAGTTTTTGAAGGCCTCTACACCCTTCAAAATAAAGCTGACCGTATTCTCCACCATCTTTTTCCGGCTACCACCATATCTGGCAAAGTGTCTGCCGGCTTCTTGAGAAGCGCCGGATGCCAGGGCGATAAGAAGACCAGCCTGCGAGGGTGTCAGGTGGTACATCTCTTCCACAGAGTTCACCAAAAACCGCCCAGTGTTGCGTAAATTGGCTTTCTGTTTATCTTTGGTCACTTCGCGTACTTCCGGCTGCGCGCCCAAAATGTGGGTAATTCCGCCCAGAGATAACTCGGTGAAATTGAGGTCTACGAACAGTCTCACGAGATCCTCAAAACTTTCTGCTTTAGAGATCTGCTCGTAAACATTACTTGTGTACCGTTCATACTCTCTAACCCAGAGTTCCTGCAACATCTTCAGCCGCGTATCAAAATATTTGTAAACTAACGGATTGCTTACGCCTGCTTCAGTAGCCAGCATCTCCATGGTAAAACCAGAAATGCCCTGACTCTGGATCAAATCTCTGGCACTGTCCAGAAGTTGGTTTCGGCGGCCTTCCGGCGACAGGCGGGTGCGTTTCTTGCCACTCATAAACGCATTTCCTTATTCATTGCGAGCTGACGATACACTAAAAAGGATTAGTACAAATCAAAACACAGCGTACTACCGTTACCCTAGAGCTTACAACCGCTTTGCACCCCATGATCAATTACATATTCACCCCATTGACAGTGCCATGCTTCAACCACTATTATATGTTTTATATATTAAAGGTTTGATTCCTACATAGGCGACGTTAGACAGCAACCGAACCGTACACGAACCAGGTACCTTTCGAGATCAACCGCAGCGTGATGGTCGGCGTACTCTTGTACAGGGCAGCCAGCTGCAAGGAAATTTATCACGATGAAGACCTCCACTAAACTCACATTACTTACCATCACCATTGCTCTTGGGGTAGCCACCTGGTTCGTCACATCATGGCAGAGTGATCAGGTCGATAAAATGATGGCGATGATGGATATCGATAAAAACGGCATGCTTCAAACTGAAGAAGCCTCGCCGTTGATGCGCTTGCGATTCAGCGAGCTCGATAGTGACGGCGACGGTAGTATGGGTCGCAGCGAGATCGCAGCGTATATACGAGTTTCGATCTTCAACTTAACACTGCGCAAATGGCGCGCGCGTGGGCTGCCTGTATATCCCGATAACGTCCAGAGAGAGTCTCTGCAGGCGGCGCTGGATGAAATGGTGGAGGTTCTCGAGTTGCCTGGTGCCGTGATGCTAGTCGGCAGAAATGGTGTTGAGCGGATTCGGGTCACGTCTGGTGATTTTGATGCCAATACGGTTGTGTCGGTTGCATCAGCCAGCAAATGGGTTAGCTCTGCCGTTTTGATGCGTTTGGTTGAGCGGGGCGTACTCACCTTGGATGCGCCGCTGAAAAGTTATATTCCCGAACTAACCGGACACTGGGCGAACACAACACTGCGACAGCTGTTGAGCCACTCTAGCGGAGCCGGCAGAGGCCATGCCATAGAAAATCCTCCAAACATGCCCTATCGGGAACACTTTGAGCAACTGATTCAAAAACCGGTCAGTAATGAGCCAGGAGTTGAGTTTTCTTATGGCGGCATTTCAATGCAGATCGCGGGCTATGTTGCGGAGCAGGTATCCGGTAAACGTTGGTCGCAACTCTTTGACGAGTTGGTCGCAACGCCCTCGGGAATGGAACAGAGTGCTTATGGTCACCCGTTTTGGCACAGTCCAGGCATCGAGATTCAGTCGCCGAATCTTGCAGGTGGTCTGTATGCTTCCGGCCAGGACTATTTCAATTTCCTAACAGCGCTGTCTCACGGTGAAATGGGGCGCCGCTTGCTGACTGAAGAAAGCATCGGACAAATGGAGAGCGACCAGACTTCTACATTGGTTCATGAATTTCGCGCGCCAGGCGTAATGGGAGATTGGTCCTACGGGCTTGGCCTGTGGTGCGAATCCCCGCTTGAGGGGCGCTGCACACATATAAACAGCGCGGGTGCGTTTGGCACATTTCCCTGGATTGATCGAGAATCAGGCACTTATGGCGTGTTGGTAACTTTGGGTTCTATATCGGACGTTCTGCCCTTTGCAGCGAATATGCGTCGCCTGGCGATTGAACTGGAGCGTTAGCGGGAGTACTGCCAAATAAATTCGCGTAAACGAGACCAATGGAGATCCAAAGACCAAGGGGTCAGACTCCTCGAAATTATAGTATTTGTATAACAGTAAACATTAAAATCTTCCTGATAATACTTTGAAACGGAGTACGCCTTATGTCCCATAGAAAAAACCGAGTTATTCATGATGCCGACGCCCATTTAATCGAGTGTCCAGGGTGGTTAGAGAGTTATGCCACTGAGCACGTCAGTAAAAACCTACTACCGGGTTTGATACCCATGGATTTCCCTCCATTGGTACCGCTCATAGAAGCGTCGAGGGCTCGGGTCGCCGGTGCAAACCCTGAGCTGACGGCAGAGTTGAAAGCAAATCTTTGCGGGCACAAGGAAAAGCTAAAGCAATGGATGGCTTATGGGGCGTTTGATAGCGCGGAGCGGAGCGAGTCGCTGGATATTTTGGGGCTGAGTTCACAGTTAATATTTCCAACCATTGCCGCCTCCAGATTTGCCCGCCATAAAGATGTGGATATCGCCTATGGTGGTTGCGATGCGCTGAACCGGGCCATGGTCGATTTCTGCAAAGCTGACAAACGCATGCTCGCGGTTGGCTTCATGGTACTAAACGATCCTGAGCGCTCGGTGCAACTGGCCAAAGACGCCGTCAAGATGGGCATCAGGGCGCTGTGGATTACATGCGAATCGGTACAAGGTAGGGCCCCTTCTCATATCGCCTACGACCCTATCTGGGCAGTACTTGAAGAAGCTGGCGTAGTGGTTACCCTGCATATCGGTAGCGGTAAGAACATGACCGAAGAATATATGAACACCGGTGTTGATAAAGATCGCAGCCTGCGACTGTCCAACATTGAGACTACCAAGCCCAAAGACCTCAACGTGGTTCACCACTCTCCCGAACGCTGGCTAACCTGCATGATCTACGATGGCGTTCTGGATCGCTTTCCCAATCTGAAGATCGGCATGATCGAGCTGGGCGCCAACTGGGTGCCAGCGATGCTGCAAAACCTTGATATGGGCGTTGCCTTGTTGGGCAAGTTTGACCTAGAGCTTAAGAATCTCTCGCTCAAGCCTTCTGAGTTCGTAGAGCGACAAGTACGAGTTACTCCGCTACACACCGAAAATACAGGCTGGATCCTGCGCAATGTTAGCAAAGACATACTGATGTTTAATACTGACTATCCACACCCGGAAGGGGGCAGTGACCCGTTTGGAGCCTTTGAGCGCAGCCTTGATGCGGTAGCCGCCACTGAGGATGAATTGGATCATTTCTACACACGTAACTTCGAAAGTTTGATGGGTATTTCCGCTTAAGGTAGTGGCGCCGTCGGGAGAGTTGTATGAATAATGATATTGATACAAGAGCATTTAGACGTGCATTGGGCAACTTTGCCACCGGCGTCACCGTTATTACGGCACAAAATCCCCAGGGACAAAAAGTTGGGATAACGGCAAACAGCTTTAATTCTGTGTCGCTGGACCCGCCTCTTGTGCTGTGGAGCCTGGCAAAAGATTCAGGCAGTTTCAATGTATTTGAATCCGCCAGCCACTTTGCCATCAACATATTGGCATCGGATCAAATAGAACTCTCCAATCATTTTTCACGGTACCAGAAAGACAAATTCGCAGCAGTAAATTGGGAGGCCGGTATCGGTGATTGCCTACTACTGCCGGGCTGCGCCGGGCGATTCCAGTGTGAATCTTATGAAAGAATCGATGCTGGTGATCACTGGATATTTCTGGGTAAGGTGGTTGCGTTCGATGATTTGGGCCGCGCTCCGCTGTGCTATCACCAAGGTTCTTATTCGATAGTTTCAGCCCACCCTGGAATGGACAAAAAGGAGGATCAAATTTCTCCCTCGGTCATGCCCGGGGGGCGGCTTCGTGAAAACGTGTACTTTCTCCTGCTCAGAGCCTTGAACCTTTATCAGAGCTCCTATCTGCCCAAGCAAGAAGCGCTCGGCACTAGCATAAGCGAAGCGCGGGCGATTATTCTCCTCAGTGATAACCCTGAACTATTTGCCGACGGAATTCCACAATTCGCGAATGCCCCGCAATCAGAAGTAGTTGAAATATTGAAAAACCTTAGTGATCGTGGATGGCTCGCGCAGGCGGGCAATGGCTACACCCTAACAGACAAGGGACAGATTAAAGCTGAACAATTGTGGGCACTAGCAGATACACACGAAGGCATAATTTTCAAAGATTTGAGCGATGCAGAAATGACTAGCTACAAACACATCCTGCGCAATGTCGGCCACAACGGCTAAAGGTATACCTGCATAAAAAACGCCATTAAAAATGGCACGGGGAACCTGAATTTCTTCAGCACTGCCTATGACGCGAAACAAACGGGACCGAAACAAACGGAACAGATCTATTTAGCTTCTCTTAGATAGATCTGACCCCATTACCGGCAAGTCGTGAACACTTTGATCTCATTTATGAGCATCGCAATATCAAAGGTTACTTTCAATTTGTGCTTAACCCGCGTGACTATGAGCGAGGAAATCCTGCACCAGACCCCTATCTGTCTGCAATCGAGCAATTTGGAATTCAACCAGACCAGGCTCTCATAACAATGGGTAGATCGCCGATGAATTAATGACTTAACTCATTACATGCTGATCCGATGTCGAAATATCCGAATGCGTGTGGGTGTAAATCTCGACAACTCCGCCATCAGTCATTCACACCATCACAGCTAACGTGCATCATCTGTGGGTGTTAACGATTCGTCAAGGTAGGCCAATCAGTTTGAAAATCCCTGTGTCGGTGGTTCGATTCCATCGCATCGGCGCCCGCACCGGCCACCAGGTTTATGGCTTTCGCCTCTGGCGAAAACATAAACACTATCTCCCCGTATTCACCAATCCAGCGGCAGCCACTTATGTCTGCGCAGCAGACGGTCGCGCAAGCGAAAGTGGTGAGAGCGGCATAGAAAGCACAGATGCCGAAACTCTGGCTTCCACAAGATCTCAACTACCCTAAAGGGCATATCTGCTAGGCAGAATTGTCGTAATAGTCCCATGGTCCACCGTCAGAACCACGTAGCCTGCGTTTAGGAAAAATTGAAGCGTCGTACGGAATCTCTGCATAGTTGAACGATGCAAATACTACGGGTACTGCGGTATTTTCTGTTGAAGATTGTTCTGTGGTCTCGTATTCTTGAATCGGTAAGAAATACTGTGGTATCAATGGTATGGGAAAAACCTATCCAGTGATCATCCGGCAGATCAGCATCGTGACAGTCATTGACCATCAAAAGTATCACCACGTCACACTGTCTTAAAATTGAATGATCATCAGCAATCACCATACTTGGCGCTTCTTTGAAAAATGGGGTTTATACTGCCTATCCTCTAGCGGAAGGGACTCTATGTTGACGAATGGTTCGTTAGCTGTTCACTGTAGGTCTTGTCGTGATATTGGATTTTTCGGGTCGCGCCCTGGCCACGTGGCCAAGATTTTTCGCCATGACGTTTGGTTCAGTGATATCGGCAATGATTCTTAATCTGCCCACGATTTAAAAAAGAGAACGCTAGCACTGTAAGTGCGATCTGGCTTGGCACCTAGAATACGTATTGCTCTGGACAGCGACTCGACCAAGATAACAAGCTCACGAAGCCAGACTGAAACGGATTGTTTAAGCGACGTTGTTCCGATAACATCGTTGAGAACAAGATCAAGCAGGTGCACAATGAAAATCTGTCTAATGATAGTCTCCATTGCGTTGTTCGCAACACCAGCGTTTGGTGCTGAATCCCACATCCTCTATGACAAATCGGGTGTAGATGTTATCGCTAGCGATGCATCGCAAACTGTCAGTTATATCAAAGAAGGAGCGTCTAAAGATCAGCTATGTGCAGGCACTGGCTCAGATTTCGCTGCGTATTCGAACAAGGGTTTTAGCTTTGGTGGTAAGGAAAACGTCGGCTTAACAGATGATCATGGGGTTGCGGGCTTCGGCGGTAGAACCGCTATGGTGCTCATCACTCGCGAAATGATGTTTAGGGCTTGTGAACTTAGCCTAAACACCAACTCTAACCGCGCAGAATCAATCGAAATTTACAAATTGTTTCTGGACGCCGTCACTCGCATTGCTCAGGACAGCCAGCCGAACGGTACCAGTGCATCATCTGCCAGCATCGGATCAGGTGGCCAAGCAACACCAGACAGCAATGATGAAGAAGCGGATACAGACGACGATGACGCCTGAACTAACAACGAATCAATTTGGCTCGACAGCTCCCTCGCTAAAACTTATCGAGTTGATTTATCCAGCGGACGCTTGAGTATGAAAAGAACAAACACCATCTTTACTGGTTAATTGAAATACCGCTTACGGCTTAAGGGGAATCGGGGGACAGGGGAATCGGGGGACAGTTTACCTAACTCAGTAATTACACTCATTCCCCAAAATCTGAACCAACTTATTCGCACATTAATTGCCAACTCTCTCGGTACCATTATCTTTGATTGACGCTGAAAATGATCATCTCTTAGTACTGAGGCTCATAAATGGCTCGCATGCCCCGGCTGGTTGTTCCTGGTTACCCGCATCACGTTACACAACGTGGCAATCGGCGCCAGAAAACTTTTTTTAACAGTGAAGACTATCTGGCATACCTAGAGTTAATAGCGATTTCGAAACCAAACGCCGGGTGTGATATCTGGGCATACTGCCTGATGCCAAACCATGTGCACTTTGTCATTGTTCCCGAGCATAAAGACAGCCTGGCGCTGTTATTTAAGGAAGCTCATCGTTGTTAGACACGTAGGGTTAACTTCCGTGAAAAGTGGCGTGGGCACCTCTGGCAGGAACGCTTTCACTCGTTCGTTATGGATGAACCACACCTGGATGCGACAGTAAAATATGTAGAATTAAATCCGGTTAAGGCAAAGCTGTGTAAAAACCCACAGGGCTGGCGCTGGTCTAGCGTTCACGCTCACCTGAATGCGGAGGATGACGGGTTGGTTTCAGTCAGACCGATGTTGGAAAAGTTTCCGAACTGGGGGGAGTATCTCGAGCAAACTGAATCAGAAAATGAAATGCAAAGAATACAAATGCACACACGTACAGGGAGACCGCTCAGTAGTAACGTTCTTGTTGGAAACGCCTGATGTGGATGTTAATCTTCGTGTTCATTTTTTTTGAGAATTTGACATGAAAGTACGAGTCATCACAAGTGCGATTCTTTGCTTTGCCGTTATTGCTTCATTCTCGATGCATGCCAATGCCAAAAAAGGCATATCAAAAATCCAGGTGCTTGATATGGAGGTCTTGAGAACTGACTCTGCAACTGATTTGGGTGGGATTGTAGCGATCAATGCAGCTAGCATTGTAGGCATTACGGCAATCCTGACTGCTGCTGCTGTTGCCACGGACCAACCCGAAATAGCAGAAGCTGGGCCTGAACTTGGCCTGGCCCTTGGAGCAACGATTGTTCATTCAACCGGGGGTTCTGATGATGATCTGATTGCATTCCTTTCACCAGGAGCTTCTGATGGATTTATAAAAGGTGAGTATCTGCAATACCATAACGGTAGAAAGGCTCACCACACTGTAGGTGAAGGCTCCTTGATCACGGTCAGTGCACATCGTGCAGTCTATTCGATTGATAACCCTGATCAAGGCAAGAAGGAAGACTTACCGATTGCGACACTTTATTTGTCAGAATGGGACAGCATGAGCGCAGATGATGATATGGGAACCCTGCATATCTACTCCTATGATCATATGTCCAGAAAAAAACCTGCCGAAAAAGTAACCAAAAAGGGCGTAACGTATCTGGACGTTGACACCTCCGGAGCCCTATACGTTCATGACGATTTCTATTTAAGATCAGTTATCCTGAACGGTCCGGGTGATTCCGACGAGGCGAGTGAGTACCGCATTAGATATATTGTGTGGAAAGATGCTGGCTCCTGTAAGCACCTGACGCCTCTGGGCAAGTTTATGTACGGTAAGACCTTCCCTAAAGAAAAGGCATGTAAGTAAAAATAGCACCCATCGGTAGCGACGGATTGCCGTTGCTGCCGATCGGAATGCCCTCCAAAAAGACACGAGCTAATAGTCGACATAGTTCTTCGATGGGTACTGCCAAATTAACTTCTCAAACAACAAGTAATCGTAATAATTCCAATCTAAACCATCGCTGCATTTTTCCAAGACGCCAAGGAACGTAATCTGAAATATCGATAAGTTTCAGCTGAAACTAAATGACGGCCTAGATTGAACAAATTGTAGACCGCGGCATGACCGTACAGAAACCTTTGAGCTTGCTTCACAGATTTAAATCTCCGCATACTCCGCTCCCTTACCCTGGTCGGTTGATGCGACAACTCAGCTCGATTGTTGGCGTACTTCTCCATGTTCTGAATCGTCTCCGGGATTAGCTCCCGATGTGCCACTCCATAACTTCTTAACTTATCGGTCAAGATTTCCCTTGGTTCACCCTTGTGTTTCTTTAGCATCCGCTTGAAGAATCGTTTCGCCGCCTTAGCATCTCGTCTATTTTGAAGAAAGACATCAACCACTTCACCATCTTGATCAACGGCTCGCCAGAGATAACGCTGCTTGCCATCGATCTTGATGAAAACCTCATCAATGAAAAATGTGTCGCCATAACCTTGGTGCTTCCTGCGCAACCTTGCGGCATATTTCGATCCGAATTTGTTACACCACAATCGAATTGATTCATGCGTCACAATGATTCCGCGTTGAGCCAACAAATCTTCAATATCTCTGTGGCTAAGGTTGAATCGAAAATAGAGCCACACTGCATATTGAATGATTTCGGGTGGGAATCGGTATCTTTTGTACATTCTAGAATTATTCATCGAGCAATTATCGCTGATTACCATTTAACTTGGCAGTACCCGTGAAGCTGCTTGAATTTCGGCGGATCATTATTTGCGAGGGACACCCAGCCATAGTTAACTTGCCAATACCCATCGTTAGTTTGCACCGAAGCCAGTTGATATTACCTGCATTACAGGTAATATAACCTTTAAATCAGGTAAACTGTTATTCACCATGATTCCAGCTCTAGACGCAATATTAGGCAACCCCACCGCAGCACGTGTTTTGATGTATATCGAAAACTACGACTCGGGATATGCAAAAAGAATCTCTGACACTTTTGAGATCCCGGTGAACATGGTACAGGACCAACTCAAAAAGTTTGAAACTGCCGGCGTTTTAACGAGCCGTACAGTAGGTAGAACCCGCGTATTCGAATTCAACCCCAGAAACCCGACAGCTAAGAACCTTGGGACGTTTCTCTCTTCGGAGTTGGACGGGTTGCCTGAGGCTCTGATAAAAAAATACTTCCGAGATCGACAACGACCTCGCCGATCAGGGAAGCCCCTTAAAAGAGCATGATCAATCCTGAGACCAGTTTAGAGGAAATCGCCGCACTTGTTTCAGGCGCACTTTCAGAGGCGGGTATTGACGCAGTACTAAGTGGTGGCGGTGCTGTTACTTTCTATTCCAAAAACGAGTACATGAGTACAGACTTAGATTTCATCACTTCCGAGCGAAAAAAGCGTATCGTTCCCATCGTTGAAAAACTCGGCTTTGAAGTTACGGAAGGCAAAGACTTTTACCACCCACATTCAAAATTCTTCATCGAGTTTCCAGCAGGGCCGCTGGCATTTGGCAGTAAGTACATTGATAACACCGCAGCCGCCACATTAGAAACGGAGTTCGGCCCAGTTCGTATCATCACTCCAACTCAATCGGTTATGGATCGTTTAGCTTGGGTTGCCCACGCAAACGACCTCCAATCTAAAGAACAAGCCGTTCTTATTGCCAAACATCAAGAGATTGATTGGGAAGAGATCTTTGAATGGGCAGATACAGAACAAATTGACAGAGCATTGATATCTGAAATTCAGAAAAAGGCCGGTACTAAATAACGCAACCTAAGTGCCGGTGTAGATCTCGTCACTCTAACTTTCGGAATTTCCAGCAAACCGTAAATACCGCAGTATTCGTGGTAGGACATCAATCCACTGGTACGACAAAGCCGATTGAAAATCCCTGTGTCGGTGGTTCGATTCCATCGCATCGGCGCCCGCACCGGCCACCAGGTTTATGGCTTTCGCCTCTGGCGAAAACATAAACACTATCTCCCCGTATTCACCAATCCAGCGGCAGCCACTTATGTCTGCTCAGCAGACGGTCGCGCAAGCGAAAGTGGTGAGAGCGGCAACGAAACTGCTCGATTCCATCGCATCGGCGCCCGCACCGGCCACGGACCTAAAGGGGACAGATCTATTATCGGCAACTGCAATATCAAATCCGTCACCAAAATAGATCTGTCCCCTTTACCGCTCTTTAAGGAGAGAGTTCCGCTGTGTCAGCTATGTTGAGCATGCTAAAAGTTAACCACGACCTTTTGTGGTGTAACTGATGCTTCTCGTTCTTCTAACCAGTACAAGAGCCGAATTTCACCAGAGGCTTCTTCCACGAGTGCTGAGCAGTGTTCCACCCAATCTCCGGTATTAAAGTAGGTGACACCCTTACCTCTAATGAGATTTGGGCGATGAATATGTCCGCAGACGATCCCGTCAAATCCTCGTCGTTCTGCTTCGCGAGTGACGGTTTCCTCATATTTTTCGATGTAACGTACTGCTTCTTTAAACTGTAGTTTGATAAAAGCAGCGAGGGACCAATAGGGATATCCGAGCCAATTTCGGCTTCGGTTGTACAGACGGTTTAACAGCATAACCAGGCTGTATAAGTTGTCACCTAGTGCTTCAAGCCAGTCCATGTTTCGAATCATCTCGTCAAAACAATCACCATGTAACACTAACAATTTCCGATTGTCGGCGGTGACGTGTTCAAACTCGTAGTGGATTTCGATTCCGTTTATTGTATTGCCTACATAATTGCGCATTTGTTCATCGTGATTGCCCGGGACATAAATGACTCGAGTGCCTAATGACGCTTTCTCAAACACGTTTTCCAGAATCTCGTTCTTAATCTTTGGCCAGAACACCGACTTTTTTAGTTTAAGGAGGTCGAATATATCGCCGACGAGATAAAGGTAGTCGCAATGATTATGCTGAAGAAACTCTAATAGTAGTTCGGTTTGACAGTCGGATGTCCCTAGATGGACGTCTGAGATAAAGATGCTTCGGTAATGTGCGACTGCTGTCATCTCTTGGTTCCTTGTTTTGTTTCTTGTTCTGCCTGAAGCCTATCTTAGTCCCGGTGGATTAAGGTTTTACCGGTATTGATTAAGGCACCATTAATTGACCGTTAATCTGGGTCAGGTCTTGAATTATCTGCAAAACTTTCATTTATCAAAATTTCACATGGCTCGAGGGTGGCGCTTGTTAATCTTTCGCTAAAGTTCGATCAGATTTATTGGAATGAATTGAATGCGAATCTGCGTTGTGTCAGACACCTACTGGCCGGACATAAACGGCGTTGCTATGTCCATTCATCAATGGTTTTCTGGACTCGCGGCGTTGGGTCACGACGTGCAATTGGTGACGACCCCAAATCGAGACAGAACCCGGATGCATGTTGGCTATACCTGTATCTATCGAACGATTAGTGCTGTGAGCGTTCTGGGATATCGTGAAGTTAAAATCGGTATGCCGTCGAACCAGGTGTTACGAGAACTCTGGCGAGCACAACCGCCAGATATTGTTTACGTCGCAACGGAGGGCATGCTCGGCTGGTTTGCCATAAAGCTAGCTCATCAACTTCAACTACCGGTTGTAAGCGGTTTCCATACCAACTTTCAGAGCTACAGTCAGTTCTACAAGTTGGGCTTTCTGCAATCGCTCATCGAGCGTTATCTTCGCGCGCTGCATAATCGGACGGTCTGCACGATCGTGCCCACCGTAGAGCAACTGACGAGAGTTATGGAAATGGGTATCAATAGCGTGGCTGTCGTTGGTCGCGGCGTTGATACCTCAATGTTTAGGCCGTCTGTGAGATCTGAAGCGTTGCGGCATAGCTGGGGATGTAAGGCGCAGGACCCGGTGATTGTTTATGTTGGCAGAATCGCCGAAGAGAAAAATCTCGATTTGACGCTTGCCACCTACACCGCGATGCGAGACCTCAACCCACGACTAAAACTGGTCATGGTCGGTGATGGACCTGCTGTGAAACGTATTCAATTTGCGTATCCGGAAGTGATTTTTGCTGGAATACAAACCGGGGATGATCTGGCTGCTCACTATGCTTCTGGAGACATCTTTTTGTTGTCTAGCGTTACTGAAACGTTCGGTAATGTGGTGCTTGAGGCACTGGCAAGCGGTCTTGCAGTGGTATCTTATCGTTATGCGGCAGGCCGATTGCATATCACTCACAACCAAACGGGTTTATTGGTGCCTTTTGGCGATGAGCAGTCGTTTATTCAGCAGTCAACTCGTCTCGTGACGGAGTCAGGTCTCTCACGCGAACTTGGTGCAGCAGCATTTGACTATGCTCTAACTCTAAGTTGGGCGGCGACGGTAAAAAGGCTCGAGGGTTTGTTTGAGATCTACTGCGATGAGTCTGCAGATCGCAGTTTAGATAATGATTTAAAAGAGCAGTTTCATGAACCAACTGCCGCTTCCAAAGTGAAGCCTTCTGTCGCTTCATCGCGGTGACCTAAACTCAGCCGTTCAAAGTGTGCCGTATAGTTTTGTGGGGCATGATCACAAAGACACTCGGGAATTGACAAAATCAGGTTGCGATTGAGCTGTCGGGTGATGGCTCTTTGGCCCGCGCGTCGATCTTTGCGGACTTCTGCAAGTGTGGGGTCTACCTTAATGCCATGATCCTGTGTGACGTAATACTGGGTTCCGACATGGCCAGAGGTAAGCGGAATGCGGCTCACGACATCCTTAAAGTTAACCACTCGGTAGATATTCAATTTATTGAAATCTTCCTGCAGGCGCTGGTTGCCTATAGGCGGGGCGCCAAAGCTATAAACGGCTTGCGGTTTTTGTCTCCTAGCCGCGAGGGTTGCGAGTGCGCCACCCATTGAGTGACCAGTAAAAAATAGTGGTTCATTCCGTTCAGCAAGTACTGGTCCGAGTTCAGACCAAAGATGATCAAGTGCCAGTTCATAGCCCTTGTGAGCATTATTACTTAGCGGGCCAATATTGATGTTCGTTAACCAGTTTCGCGCATTACAAGTGCCTCTAAAAACCAATACGGAGAAGCTTTGATCGCTCCGGCTTACATCACTCCGGGTTACAAGGGAGCAGTCGGTACCGAAACAGGAAAAATAGGCGGTCTCTTCCAGGCCAACCCGAGACAACATGTCGGTGACTGGCTTGCGTTGTGAAACCTCTAGACGCTTTCCGCAATACATCCAGCGGGATAGTTCGGCAAGCCACCAGGCATTTTCTGGTGAAAAACCGTCGCTGCTAGCGTCGAACTTGATTTGTTGGTGTAGATCAAAATGATCAGTCGCCTGGTGCGAGCGGATAATAGCGCTGAGACTGGTTGAAAATTCCACTGAATGGTGTCGCTAAGCTTTTAAGGGTTGGCGAGTACAGATTCTTTGTGTGAGCTGAGGCCTTTCATTAAGACGCTCACAAGAAACGGTAAAGATTATGAAATATAAGTCATTTTTGACGGATATCAAGTTAATTTGTCTTAACAATGGCGTCAGTGATTCTGACATGGTGACCTCTGAACCTGGGATGGCTCTGCCTTTTTCCGCCAATGATTTCTTGCGCGAGATTTCAACCTGTTGAATCGCAGGATAAAAGCTGCCCATTCCCATCCAACTTTGAATCACGCTATGCTCATCGTCGGTTGTTTAACAGGGGAGCAGGGCATGGCGTTGGAACAAGTAAATCCGGACGCATTACGTTCGTTTGCAGGCAAAGTATCGGGAAGTGTGACAAAGATCCTCGATCACATCGAAGCGCAACCACCTCCGCGTAAACGAGCGGCAGCTATCCAAGAATTGGGGTCAAGAATTGGGGTCAGTGTAACGACTCTGACCCCAATTCTTGGTACCAAGCGGATGAGTATAAGGTGTCGTTATTTGGCACGACAATGGCGCGGTCACTAGGCGTCGCCAGATCTTCAATATGATTCATGGTGCCAGTATCTGTTTTTGAACAGAGTAACGATCGGGTACGGTGGACTGAGACCAAAGGGAATCCCCAAACATAGACTTCAGCGGCAGGTGAAATTTGCTTAGGAGCAGAGGAATCGGTCATGTGTGGGTATCTGAATAATTTAAACGGCAAGCCAGAGTGTAACAGCTATTCTACACATGACATTTTCGAGCCCGAGTTTCGATTTTTGTGCTCATTAAAGCGCTCTTTACTTAACTAACCAAAACCACATTCTCTGAGATCGGCACTTTCAGTGACTTCTGCTAAGCTTACCCAACGGCAACCAAAATCTTTTCGGACTATTTGGATGCCGGCGGAAGCCTCACAATGGTGACAGCTTCAATATCATAAATAAGAAAAATAAAGTGAAACGATATTAAAACCTGCCGTCGCTTGCCATGCTGCTGCAGACTGGCCTAACAGCAGAGCACATCATGACGCACCGCGACGATATTGAAAATTTGATTGGTGTGAAAAATTCACGCCTTGGCGAAATGATCGACGCGACCCCCTCCTGTCACAAGATTGTCGATAGCAAAGGCGCCCTATTAACCATGAATCAGCGCGGGCTGCACATTATAGGCGCTGAATCCATGGATGCAGTATTGATGGCTGATGTGTATTCACTGGTCGCGCCTGCTTATCGTGATGAATTTATCGCATTCAACCAACGAGTTTGTCAAGGCGCTACAGAATCCTTGTTATTCGAACTCATCAGCCTCAAGGGTGAGCATCGCTGGATGGAGACATGGGGCGCGCCCTATGAACTCGAAAACGGCGAAACAGCACAGATTGCCATCACGAACGACGTCACCGAGAGAATTGAAGCTGAAGTGACACTTGCACAACAACACCATGCGCTGGCGTTATCCTCAAGGTTGGCATCTATTGGTGAGTTGGCAGCCGGAGTCGCTCACGAGATAAATAACCCATTGTGTATCATTCAGGGATTGGCTGGGGCCTTACGGATGAGCCTTGAGTCAGGAGAATTCAACCGTGATGAAGTGCTTGCTGACTTATGTGGTATTGAGGATACCGTCACGAGGATCTCTAAGATCGTTAAGGGGCTAGGGACAATTTCTCGTGATGTACCAGCAGAGAACCGCGCGGAGGTAAGTCTGGTCAAGCTAATTGATTCGTCATTAAGCTTTAGCCGTGAGCGACTGCTAAAAGATGATATCCAAGTTACCGTAACGGGTGAACGGCGTATCTCCGCGATGATCAATGAGATACAGATGAGCCAAGTACTCTTGAACCTCCTGTCGAATGCTATCCAGGCTGTACGCGGGCTAGATGACAGGTGGATCAAAATTCATGTTGATGAAATACCGAGCTATCTGAGAATCAGTTTTACCGACAGTGGCCGACTCAATGATGCTGATGTCATCGCGAAGATGATGAACCCATTCTTTACCACCAAAGATATCGGCGAGGGCACAGGGCTGGGGTTATCGATTTCTCAGGGTATTATTTCATCCCATCTGGGGCAATTCTGTTTTGACCCGCAAGCGAAAAACACAACTTTCCATATCGATTTGCCCGCCATGTCAGAATCACAAACGTGAACCCTGACAGCCGATAACCAAAAAAAAGTGCTCGATGCCGATTCAGGGTTCACCGCCGTTGCATTGAAGATGCCAACATATGAAGGCGACTTCTTTCGACCACCTCAGCGTTCGTTTTAGTAAAGGTGCCCTTCCCTTGCTTATCTGCAGCGGCTCAATTGAAGATGAGGACGGTTGAATATCTGAGGTTGAGCGCATGATTAGGCCGTTTCCTGCCAGTAAAGAACGAGACTACTGCCGCGACTTTATCACATCACTGTAATGGACCATCGGCAGTGTTCTAGCCACCTAGGTGAACAAGTCTTAGACGCGTCAAGAATCGCTTGAATCCTAAAAAGAAGAGCCTGGGGTCGAAAGAAAACTAAGTTCCTCAGGCGTCGACTCTCTGCCAAGTATTTCATTGCGATGAGGGTATCGGCCAAACTCGTCGATGACGTCTTTATGCCTTTTTTCAAAGCGGTAATTATCCTCGAGCCCCTGCACTGCAAATAGCCGCATTGCGTCTACGTGTATGACCGAAGACTCGGAATGCATATACGGCATTTAAAGAAACGCTTGTTGCGTAGGGTTAAGATCTTGATCAAGTTTTTGGCCAACACATTCCTGAGCTAGGCATAGGGCCACCGTGTCGTTGGCAAAAGCTTGGGCCTTATCGCGGTAAATATTTCTCGAGAATTGATCAAGAACCAGAATCTCTGCCAGCCGACCGCTTATATCTACGCGCCAGGAACAGAGTTCTCCCTTTGCGGCTGCTTGATGGAGTTCGCCGAAGTGGTCCAGCAAATGTTGATCAAATACCTTGTTCTTGGAAAACCAATTTTTCTTATCTATTTCATTGAACCAGAAACCTAAGACGGTGTTTGCTTTCATAGTTTGCTCAAGTGCTTGCTCATAATAGCGTTTGGGAGGATGACAATGATCATATCACTCCGGTATATCCTTGCATGGGGCTACCTAAGGGCCGGCCATCACCAACTTGAATCAGCTCCGCCAATGGTTCCGCATTGATGAGGAACAACCTATAGTAATTAAGGTTTATATCCAAAAAATGCTCTCGGAGAAAAAGCATGTTGAAAAAAATCTTTGTTGTCGCGGCGTTATGTTGCTTCATGAATACAGCACAGGCGCAAAACGAGTCAACGGGCGCTATGCCACTGCCTGACATCACTATCTATCATTTGGAAGGGCGCAGGTCAGAGCGAATCGTTTGGATGATGGAAGAATTAGAGCTCCCATATGAACTGGTATACACACGCGGTGATCTACGTGCATCCATGGCAAGCATCAAAGCCCTTGGTCACGAAATGCCCATGGCACCCACCGTTGTTTATGGCGATCAGATAATCGTTGAGTCTGGCGCCATCATGGAATTGATCCTAGATAGACATGCCCCTGATAAGCTTAAGCCAGCGCTAGAGAGCGATCAGTACCCAACGTACCTTATGTGGATGCACTATGCCGAAGGGTCCTTAGCTGCCCGCTTGTTCAGTGACTACCGCGCGTGGCGCACCAATCCACCAGAAAAACGCTCACCCTTGGTGGACAGCGAGGCTGTTGTGCAATTTGCAGAAAACTTTCTAAGTGAGAACCCATGGTTCGGCGGAGCAGAGTTTTCTGCTGCTGATATCATAATGATGTTCCCGCTCAACGTAGCCACCAAACTTGGTCTGGTTGACGAGGCGCAGTTTCCAAGCGTCGCTGCCTGGAAAGTGAAAATCGAGGCGCGACCTGCCTATAAGCGCATGCTTAAAAAGGCTCGCCCTGATGGCATGATAGGCAACTTGCCAAAGATTCAGAATCGCCCTCCTTCAGGCTCTAGAGCTACTTTCTAAACAGCTACACATTCCAAAAAAACACGACAACCCTCGGTATGCAAATCCAGACGATTCTGGACCTTGCATATCGCGGTCTGTAATGGGTTCATAGAGCGCAGCCTTTGCTGTTGTATTTGCTTCACAGAGACCGATTCGGCAATCAAAAACAATAAATAAACTAACTGGGAGAGCCAATCATGAGACATATCATTTTGATCAGTCTATTGCTGCTACTTGGCGGGTGTGGAACGACTGTCGCCGTGACTGGCATGTATCTCAAGCAGAACTATCTGCAAGTGATCCAGTAAGCCAATCAGTACGAAGATATCGATGACTATGGTGTGTGGAAAATTTGCCAATCGCTTGCGATAGTTGAATTGTATGATGATTTCTATATTTGCGAGGCCGAACTAAGGGAACGGGTCGCTGAAGGTGACGGCCAGCTTGCCGAGTACTTTACAGCATCAATGAAAACGGCGATGTTTGAAGCCATGCAAGCTGAGGTAGAGCAGGGACTAGGTCGTTACAACGAAGCCGTCACGCTTAGTGAACGAGCGATTCAGCGCATGGAGGTTGAACCCTATGCGATGAACCTGATTTTCGATACTGGCATGATCGCTTATGAAGCGACTACGGTCTTGCTCCGTGCTCGAGCAGCATTGGGAGATCGAGAGAAGTCGCCTGATGCCATCGAAAAAGCCAAGGAACTAGCACTCTATCGCTACATTGGAGATGA
>JBNMQM010000057.1:0-28382 GCA_051278195.1 Candidatus Azotimanducaceae bacterium | reverse complement strand
GCCAACTCTCTTCGCGCGACCAAACGAGTCAGATCGCCAATTATTTCTGAAGTCGCTTGGACACCGACGTCTGCGGTTAACAGAAGCGTCTCGATGTCTTCCAACAACTGATCGTCGATCAACTTTTCGCCTAATATCAGGCGACCCATACCCTCAGAAAACTTAGATCGGGTTTTTGACAAACCAGATTTGACCCGGGAAAAGAACCCCGGCTTTTGGTCTGCCTTTAACTCAGTCATTGATTTTTTCCACTTGTACGAACAGTTTCACGCGGTCGCAGCTGCTACTCCCGTGAATAACGGATTATCCGGAGATTCCCAACACACCGCAAAGGCTTTCTTGCCACCATTAGATCGCGACGAGGGAGCGATACTCGGGGATTTCCGTTATTCTTGACCGATGGAAGAAAAAGATAATTCTGTTTTCGATGAATTTGTGCCATTCGAGAACGTCGGCTCTCTAGTACAAGAAGCAATGCTGTGGATTCAAAACACGCTGCTGACTGCTGATATCGCCATCCAACTAGGCCTCATCGTGGCCGCGATAGTGCCTGGCGCCATGTTTGGTCGCAGTTTTAGCGATTTCATCCGAGCCAGCCTCAGCAACCGAGTCGATATTGGCTTCGTCAATCGTTTGGTCGACGCGGTCGCGATTCTCAGCGTCCCATTGATCCTATATTTAACGCTGGCCCTAATAAAACTGGCGCTTGGGAGCGCCGGGCATCCAACCGAGTGGGTCAGCGCTGCTATTGCTCTGATGAATGCTTGGATTGTCATTCGCATGGTTTCTCTCGTCATTCAGTCACCCTTCTGGTCAAGCTTTGCGTTTTACGTTGCCTGGCCAATCGCGGCCTTAGACGCGTTCGGCGCACTTGGCCCGGTGATCGAAGAGATGCAAGCACTGGCGATTCCCCTGGGGACCAACGATGCCGGTCAGAAAATCGACATCAGCCTGTTAGATGTTGTAAAAACACTCGTGTACTTCGCCCTATTGTTTGCGGGTGCAAAGCTCGTTAGCAAACTACTCCAGCAGAAAATAGAACAAATCGAAGAGCTGAGCCCTGCGGTCAAAGCCCTGATGGGCAAGATCATGAACGTGATATTGCCGATAATTGCACTGTTAATCGCATTCCAGATCGTCGGCTTTAATGTTACCACCCTGGCTGTCTTCAGCGGCGCCGTGGGCATCGGCATAGGTCTTGGTCTACAGGGCATTATCGCGAACTTTCTCGCTGGGTTTACGCTGCTAGCAGACCGTTCAATCAAGCCAGGAGACGTCATCGAGATAGAAGGCGAAATGGGCTGGGTCACGGCAATGCAATCACGGTATGTGGCGCTGCGCACGCGTGAGGGCACAGAGCTTCTGGTGCCGAATAACCGTTTTATGAACGAGGGCGTGGTGAACTGGTCGCGCTCGGACCGGGTGGTTCGTCTTCACGCGCCATTTGGCGTTTCCTACAAAACTGAAGATTTAGAAGCCGTCCAACAATTGGCCATCAGTGCCGCGCAAGCGGTTGAGCGCGTGGTGGACGAGCCGGCACCAATCTGTAACCTGACGGCTATGGGCGAAAGCGCAATCGAATTTGACCTGTGTTTTTGGATAAGGGACCCAAAAGAGGGGCTGAGCAATGTACGAAGTGATGTGTTGATGGGTATCTGGCACGGCTTAAAGAGCGCCGATATTGAGGTGCCATTCCCTCAGCACGATTTACATATCAAGCACTGGCCGGAAAATGGCGCCTAAGAAACCGCAGCCTAGGAAGCCAGTGCCTGGGAACTTAGCACCCAAACATCCACAGCTGAGAATTATCGGCGGCGAATGGCGCAGTAGACAGGTACAGTTTCCCAATCTCGCTGCGGTGAGACCAACACCAGACCGCGTCAGAGAAACCTTATTCAACTGGCTGCGAACTCACATTCACGGCGCACGTTGCCTCGAACCATTTGCCGGCAGCGGTGCTCTCAGCCTCGAATCCTTGTCCAGAGGCGCATCGTTTTGCTACGCGCTGGACCTACTGCCAGAGACTCTAACCGCCCTAAACGTCAACTTGAAAACGCTCGGTGCCGCGGAAGCGCGATATCGTTGCGAAAGAGCTGATGCCAGAAGTTGGCTGAGAGATTACACCGGCGAGCCCTTTGACCTCATTTTTCTCGACCCGCCCTTTGCCGATAAAGATACAAAAGAATTGTTAGCGCTGGCAATGACACCAGCGCTGCTTGCTAAAGAGGGGCTGGTCTATGTTGAAACTGACGCGGCACTAGAAATAGTGCAACTACCAGAGCGCTCGGCTATTACTCGTCAAAAAAAGGCAGGCACTGTGCACTACGCACTGGTCGCGCGTCAGTAAATGTACTTTGCAAGAACCTAAAGACGGGGTGGTAACCCCAAACGTGTCATGTATGATGCTGCTGACTCCAGTTTTCAACAATTGCTCATGACAACAGTACTGTATCCAGGAACATTCAACCCGATTCACAACGGCCATGCCGATTTAGTGGAGCGAGCTGCCAGAATTTTCGACCATGTGGTGCTAGGTATCGCGACTAGCCCGCACAAGAGTCCAGGCATCTTGGAATTACGCGTTAATCTTGCAAAAGAAGCGCTGTCCCACATCAACAACGTGGAGGTCGTCGGCTTTAATACCCTAACGGTTGAATTTGCGAAGGAAGTTGGCGCTGAAGTGATTTTGAAAGGTATACGCACCGTTACGGACTTTGAGTACGAATTTCAGATGCTCAATATGAATCGTGTCCTTCAGCCAGGGCTTGAAACTGTTTTTCTTGCACCTTCAGAAGAATTTTCTTATATCTCGTCGACGCTTGTTCGGCAGATTGCAGGGTACGGTGGCGACGTCAGCAAGTTTGTGCACCCATCGGTTAACGAGGCGCTTATTGCGGGCCAGATCGGCTAGCGGCCTTTTCTAGTCCGAGATTTTTTCTTTTCGACCTGGCGTTCGACAGCCTAAACAACGAAACAAGACTTCCTCGGCAGGTTTAATCACCAATGCCTTGCCTGCATCTCCCGCGTTACCACCCAACAGAGAAAATGGCAGGGTTGCAATATAGGTCACGGTGCCAAGGCCTAGCAACACAAGACCAATAGGGCGGGCAACCAGAAGATCACCCATCATGGTGATACCATCGGGGTTTTCTTCTACCTGAGCTGCTTGAACCGTCACCGGACCCGCCAGTAGTATCGACAGAAACGCCACTTTAATCAGGTTTGTCATGGTCAATACCTTAGCTTGAATCTGGAAATGCAGCGTAACCTCTTGGGCTACAGCCATTTTTTGACTATCAATAGACTATGCCGAAATTGCGGGAATTACAAATCCGCTAGCGCTGGCACTTTCGACAAAATACGGTCGTCCTCTGCCCCAGCCGCGTCTCCGTTAGCGTCAGGCTGCAGCTGAGGCAGGGCTCACCTCCGCGCCCATAGACCTTAAGCTCGTGCTTAAAGTAACCGGGATTACCATCCTCATTCACAAAGTCCCGCAACGTCGTGCCGCCGGCCTCAATCGCCGCTGACAACACGCTCTTAATTCGAACTGCCAAGTCCTGATATCGTTTCCGGGAAACTGAACCCGCCTTCCGATCAGGGCGAATACCTGACATAAAGAGGGATTCGTTGGCATAGATATTACCGACCCCCACTACTATTTTGCCGTCCATCACGAATTGTTTGATCGCGACCGACTTTTTTCGCGACTGGTTAAATAGGTGGTCGCCATCAAAGTGCTCGCTCAAAGGTTCTGGGCCCAGACTATTAATCAGAGTGTGGCTCTCATCGTGCGCCAGCCAGAAAAATGAACCGAATCGACGCGGGTCTCGATAACGCAGAACTTGGCCATTATCCAATCGCAAATCAATATGGTCGTGCTTTTCGACAAACGTCTCCGCTGGCAATACCCGGAGACTGCCAGACATGCCGAGATGGATCATGACGCGCCCGGCGCTCGTCTTGAGAAACAAATATTTCGCCCGCCGACTAACTTCCGAAATCGTTTGGCCGGTAAGGTATTGGCTTAATGCCGGGGTGACGGGCCATCGGAGCCTTGGCTCACGAACGATGACACTCGTAATCTTTCGCCCCACCAGATGCGGGTGAATTCCTCGGCGGGTCGTCTCAACTTCAGGTAATTCTGGCACTGCATTCTGGACTTTTCTTGTGGGGACCGGAGCATGGCATTATTCATCCTTCTGAGATAGGGTGCCTGCGTGACAAAAAAGACCCTACTAGGTATTGATACAGGCGGTACATTTACCGATTTTGTGTGTATTCCTGCGTCTGCTCATCAAAAAGAGTGGCGAGTTCACAAGGTGTTGTCGACACCTGGGCAACCCCAACAAGCCATTCTGAAAGGCATCGAAGACCTCGGCCTGACTGAAGCGGTCAAACAGGGAAACGTCGTTCTGATCCACGGGACCACCGTCGCCACAAATGCGACGCTTGAGGGGAAAGGTGTTCGTACCGCGTATATCACCAATCGCGGCCTAAAGGATGTCTTGCTGATTGGACGACAAACTCGCCCAGAGTTGTACAACCTGACACCAAAATTCAATCGTTTCCCAATCGATCCGGAACTCATGTTGGAGGTATCTGCCAGGATAGGCGCGAACGGAGAGACGGTCAGCGACTTCGAAGAAGGCGAACTTGAAGCGCTCGAGGCACTTGTAGACAAGCTCAAACCAGAATCAATTGCAATTAACCTGCTATTTTCGTTCAAAAACTCCGCGCCTGAAATTGAGCTCGAGCGGCGTTTTGCAGATCGATATTTTGTCTCTCGATCTTCAGAAATTTTACCCGAGTACCGAGAATATGAGCGCGGTGTCACCACCTGGGTTAATGGTTGGATCGGACCGCTGATTAGATCTTATCTGAATGCTCTGCAGGAGGCTTTGGCACCCGCGCCGGTCTCAATCATGCAGTCAAACGGGCTTACTATTTCGGCGGCTCAAGCCGCCTACCGAGCCGTAAACCTATTACTTTCAGGGCCAGCCGGGGGCCTGGCAGCTGCCCAGTATATTGGCAAACGCACCGGTAAATCACGACTCATGACCTTTGACATGGGCGGTACATCAACCGACGTCGCACTTATCGAGCAGCATTTCACCTTAACCAATACCGGTACGATTGCCGGTATGCCGATTGGCGTTCCGATGGCTGACATACACACCATTGGCGCCGGCGGTGGTTCGGTTGCCTATATCGATGTCGGCGGTCTATTAAGAGTAGGCCCCGAGTCCGCAGGCGCCTCGCCAGGGCCGGCTTGCTATGGGAACGGCGGTGAAAAACCTACCGTGACAGATGCCAACCTCATTTTAGACCGACTTAGCTCGGCAAGACCTCTGGCGGACGGTCTTCAGCTAAACACCGAGGCCGCAACGGCTGCAGTAGGCAAACTCGCCGAAGTACTAAACCAACCCATCAAACTGGTTGCACAGGGCATTATCGACATCGCTAATGAGCACATGAGCCAAGCTCTGCGGGTGATCTCCATCCAACGCGGTCATGACCCGCGGTCCTTCACGCTAATGTGTTTTGGCGGGGCGGGAGGTTTACACCTTTGTGACCTTGCTGAGTCGCTGGAAATGACTTCGGCAATCGTTCCGATCCATGGAGGCGTACTGTCCGCTCTAGGAATGCTAACAGCTCAGCCTGGTCGCGAACTCGCAAGGACACTCCAAAAAGGAACAACTGAGATTTCACTTAACGAGCTAACCTCGGTACTCGATAGCCTAGCAGATCAGGGCAAACGTGAACTGGCAGATGAGGGCATCACCGAAGTCGATAGACGGGACAGCCTCGATCTCCGCTATCAGGGTCAGACATTCACGCTAAACCTGCCTTTTGAAGGAGATCTAACCACAACGGCCAACCAGTTTCACAACGCGCACAAACGGCAGTATGGCCACGAAATGTCGCGCTCAGTCGAAATTCTCAATGGCCGAGTGCACTTGGAGGCAACCCAAATACCCCCGGAGTTACCGCCATTGAGCCTCCCTGCTGTTAAGAGGGACGCTGTCGAAAGCAAAGCCGTTCAGGTGCTATCTCGAGAGAATCTCCAGCCTGGCGATCGCGGTGTCGGACCAGCCATCGTGACCGAAGATCACTCCACCACTTTCATCAAATCCGGGTGGCAATTTACTGTGGATAAACTCGGGAATTTACAGCTAGAAGTGATGACTCAGTATGTCTGAAAGAACTTACCCGGACCCGTTCACCCGACGCTCTCCCGTCATTCGCTCGAAAAATGTCCACTCAAACAAGGCATTCTCAGTCCAAATCTGAGGCAAAAAAAAGACCGGATGAACCGGCCTTCTCTACCACAAGATCCAGATTTACTTGATCTTGGCTTCCTTATACATAACGTGCTTACGAACCACTGGATCAAACTTTTTGATTTCCATCTTATCTGGCATCGTACGCTTGTTCTTAGTCGTCGTGTAGAAATGACCGGTGCCGGCCGAAGATACCAACTTGATTTTATCTCTCATGGAATCTAACCCCTTATAGTTTTTCGCCGCGAGACCGGAGGTCTGCAACGACAGTATCAATACCGCGTTTGTCGATGATTCGCATTCCTTTGGTAGAAACCCGAAGTTTGACGAACCGGTTCTCGCTCTCAAGCCAGAACTTGTGATCGTGAATATTCGGCAGAAAGCGACGACGTGTTTTGTTGTTAGCGTGGGAAACGTTGTTTCCGGTGACCGGGCGCTTGCCTGTTACCTGGCATACCTTTGACATGATCTAAGCCTTAAATTTGGATTCTGTGGCCGTTTAACGGCATTTTTTGCACCCCATTTGCCAAGTCTTAAGCCTAACGACCGGTGGCATTAGATGGAGCTATACAAAGAGCCGTGCTTTATACCAGAAGCTCAGCCTTGATTCAAACAATTCATCGTTATATCAACCCGGCTTCGGCAAAAGACATGACGTCTGCATCGCCCACGATCATATGGTCCAGCACCCTGACATCAACCAGCAACAGCGCTGACTTGAGTCGGTCTGTGATACGCCGGTCAGCCTGGCTAGGCTCCGCTACCCCCGAAGGATGATTATGAGCAAATATAACCGCTGAGGCATTATGATGAAGCACGCGCTTTAAGACTTCCCTCGGATGCACGCTTGCCCCGTCAATAGTACCAAAAAATAGTTCTTCGTAACTGATCACCCGGTGTTGATTGTCCAAAAATAGACAGGCGAAGACTTCCCGATCATAGCCGCGCAATTTGCTCTTCAAGAATCGACGGGTCGTCGACGGGTCCAACAAGCCATCGCCTCGATCTAAACTGGCATACAGATATCGCTCACCTAATTCCAAAGCCGCCTGAAGCTGCACAAACTTAGCCAAGCCGATACCGTGGCAACCGGAAAGGCTCTTATAATCGGTTTCGAGTAGTCCTCGAATGCCGCCCCACTGCCGAATGAGATCGTCGGCCAGCACCAGTACTGATTTAGAATGGGTGCCCGTACGAAGAAAAATCGCAACTAATTCAACATCGGTGAGGGACCCAGCACCATTTGCTAGAAGCTTTTCCCGTGGTCGTTGCGATACAGGCCAGTTCACCATTTTCCACCTTTTTTACCATGCTGCCTAGTTGACGCCTCTGTGGACTCTTATCCTTCGTGTAATTAAGCACTTACACCCACAATCCCTGAATGGTATCTTTAGACATCGCGATGGCACTCGTCTGCCATCTAATACCATCGACGCTTGTGCGCAATGAGCCTTTAGTAATGAACCCTTTGCAATGAACCTTACAAACAAACGAATTTTGTTAGGCGTTACCGGCGGCATCGCAGCATACAAAGCAGCGGAGCTAACAAGACGCCTGCAAGACCAGGGGGCCGACGTGCGGGTGGTGATGACCAAAGCAGCAACAGAGTTCATTACCCCGCTTACGATGCAGGCACTCTCTACTCACCCGGTCCATGTCGATATTCTGGATACAGAAACAGAGTCTGTCATGGGGCACATTGAGTTGGCCCGCTGGGCGGATATAGTTTTGGTCGCACCGGCGAGCGCGAACTTTATCGCCCGTCTCGTCTCCGGGCAGGGAGATGATCTTCTCACCACCCTGTGCCTTGCCGCCGAATGCCCAATTGCGGTAGCACCCTCGATGAATCAAGCGATGTGGGGCAACGCCAACACGCAGGCGAACATCGAGAAACTGAACGCGAGTGAGGTACATATGCTCGGCCCAGATTCTGGTATGCAAGCATGCGGTGAAGTTGGGCAAGGCCGTCTGATGGATGTCCCGTTGCTGGTCGAAGCCGTAGGCAATTTGTTTCCATCAAACCTGCTGGACGGTAAGCATGTCATGATCACGGCAGGGCCTACCCGAGAATCAATCGATCCCGTGCGATACATTTCTAATCACAGCTCTGGCAAACAAGGCTATGCTTTGGCAGAGGCCGCGATTGAAGCAGGCGCAAGGGTCACGCTAGTAACAGGCCCAACCCAACTGAGCAGTGTTGACCGAGCAAACATGATTCACGTGACATCAGCCAATGACATGTACAACGCGGTGATGGCGAACGTCCACGACTGCGATATATTCATCGGCGTCGCCGCCGTCGCCGACTATCGGCCCAAAACGAGCGCAGCGCAGAAAATTAAGAAAGTAAACGGGGAAAACGTGTTAACGCTCGAACTCATCGAGAACCCCGACATCGTGGCCGCGGTCGCGAATCAGACGCCCAAACCATTTACTGTCGGGTTTGCCGCAGAAACTGAAAACCTTGTCGACTATGCACGCAAGAAGCTGGTGGCAAAAAAATTGGATCTAATTGTCGCGAACGACGTTTCTAATCAATCGATCGGTTTCAATAGTGATAACAATGCCACAACCCTCCTGTGGGACGGCGACGAGTTGGGTCTACCGATAATGTCGAAACGTACTTTGTCCCAAAGAATCATCACGTTGATTGCCGAGCGGATTCAATGAAAGCCATTCAAATGAAAATCCTAAACCCCAAAGTAGGGCGTGATTTTCCTCTACCCAGTCATGCAACTGAGGGTAGCGCCGGCCTAGATATCCGCGCTTGTCTGAATGAACCTTTAGAGTTGGCGGCTGGCGAGACCTCGCTGATTCCAACCGGACTTGCGATTTATCTCGCGGACCCTGGTTATGCCGCAATGCTTTTGCCGCGATCAGGCCTAGGTCATAAGCACGGAATTGTCCTAGGAAACCTCGTTGGCTTAATCGACTCTGACTATCAAGGTGAGCTCATGGTGTCGTGCTGGAATCGTGGGACTAGCGCCTTCAAGATTGAGCCGGGGGACCGAATTGCGCAAATGGTGATTGTGCCAGTTGCACAGGCACAGTTTGAAATTGTCGAAGATTTCAATGAATCGGATCGCGGGGCATCAGGCTTCGGATCCACCGGAAAACAGTAGGGGCCTGCGAGTGAGTTTAAAATCAAACAGCCATCTGGTGGCTTTCAGCTTGATTCCCTTGGGTGGCATTCTGATCGGCTTCGTTGTTGCGATCATCATATCCTTGCTCTTTCTGCAGAGCAGTGTCACCGACGCACACCGCAAGAGCCTTATCAATCAAGCGGCCGACAACACCAGAGCGAGGGTGAACCAAGCACAAACGAAACTGCTCAAACAAGCCAATAATATGGCGACCAGCATCCGTCTGACGGAGCTTGTCGTGAACGCCGACGCGTCAGCAAGATCATTGGAAGAAGCGAGACTGCGAGAACTCATTCCAAACGCGGTAAGGGTTAGGATGATTCGCATTGGCGAGGCCAGGGTTGATCGCGATGAAGACCCTCCTTTTACGTACACTTCCTTGGATTTAGTCAATAAAGCAGAACAGGGTGAAACAGTTTATCCGGAAGCGATCAACGCCAACGGACGTTGGGTAATTGGTCTTGCAGCCCCAATAAAGCCCCCCTCAAGCGATGCTATCCGCGGCACGCTCATGGTTTATCTAGATACCGCCGCGTTGCTGGACGAGATTAGTGAAGAAATACAAGGCAGCGTGACCATTATTCAAGCTTTTAACTCGAACCAGCAAACTGAGTTTTTACAAGCAGGCGAAGGTACTGGCGACATTCTAGAGAGGGACTTGATCAATAAGGTCTGGAAACTTCAGTTTCAGCCGTCTGAGGCGCTAAGCAATGCCAGCATTGGCAATGTCGTAACGTTCAGCATCCCTCTCGTCGGCTTTTTACTAATTGCTTTTGGTGCAGTGTTCATTGGGATTAAAAAGATTATTGCCACTCTGCAATCTGATACAACGTTGTTGCAGAATCAAATGGCCGATGCGATTAATGGCACTTTTAGCCCTAGTGAAAACTTTGAACTCAGCGAGTTCGTCGAACTAGACCTGACTTTAGCCCGACTTGGTAAGAAAGAGGGCGAGAAAAAAGAGGTTAAGCCGCTCAATGTTACCGCCAAGCCCAAAGCCGTGGTGCAGCCTGACGCGATTGATGTAGAAGTAGATGAGGACGGCGGCTACCTAGAAGGTTCTGAGGAAGAAGAACACGAATTCAAAAATGAGACGAAGGAGGAGGCCATAGATGTTTCAGGCATCTTCCGCGCGTACGATATTCGCGGTGTCGTCGGCCAGACTCTAACCAACGAAGTTGCTTATCGCATCGGCCAAGCTATTGGTTCTGAAGCCGACAGCCTCGGCGAAACTAAGTTAGTGGTGGGTGCTGATGGCCGCCTTTCGAGCCCGGACATCGTTGGTGCGCTCATTGATGGCCTGATTTCCACGGGCAGGGAAGTCATCAATATCGGCTTCGTCCCGACACCTCTTCTGTATTATGCAACCCACAATTCTGAAGCGACCAGCGGGGTAATGGTGACGGGCAGTCACAACCCAGCAGATCACAACGGCATGAAAATCGTGCTAGCTGGGCAAGCTCTTATGGGAGATGGCATTCAAAAATTGTTCACTCGTTATCAAGACCAGGATTTTGTCGCCGGGGATGGTGACGTCACAGAAATCGATATCCGAGAAGACTATATGGATGCGATTACTGACGACGTGGTTGTGGCGCAACCGCTCAAGGTTGTCGTGGACTGTGGCAACGGGATTGCCGGCGACATCTTGCCCACGCTGCTCGGCAATCTTGGCTGTGACGTGGTGGAGATGTATTGTGATGTAGATGGGAATTTTCCAAATCATCACCCAGACCCTACGGTTCCAGCAAACTTAGAAGACCTCATCATTACTGTTAGATCTGAAGAAGCTGACCTGGGTATAGCGTTGGACGGCGATGGCGATCGCCTCGTCGCGGTCACCGCTGAGGGTGAAATCGTTTGGCCAGACAGATTATTAATGCTGTTCGCCAAAGACGTTGTCTCTCGCAATCCCGGCTCGGATGTCGTTTATGACGTCAAGTGTACGCGCCATCTCAACAGCGTGATCAGTGGTTTCGGTGGCCGTCCAGTCATGTGCCGCTCAGGTCACTCTTATATTAAGGCCAAGATGAAAGAGACTGATGCCATTCTTGGTGGTGAAATGTCAGGCCACATTTGTTTTAAAGAGCGTTGGTTCGGGTTCGACGATGGGCTGTATTCGACGGCGCGATTGTTAGAAATAGTAGGTTCTCAATCTGAAGGTCTCAGCGAGTTACTAGAACAGTTCCCAGCAAGCATATCGACACCGGAAATTAAGATTCCCGTTACAGAATCCCACAAGTTCGACATAGTCGCTAAACTGATCGAGTCTGCTGACTTTGGTGACGCGACGATGACGAATATCGATGGCCTGCGAGTGGATTTCGCCGAAGGCTGGGGACTGGTGCGCGCGTCTAACACCACCGCATGCCTAACGCTGCGATTCGAGGCCGACGACAACGCAAGTCTCGAAGACATTCAGAACCTCTTTCGCGAGAAGCTGAAAGAAGTCCAAGCCAGCCTGACATTTTAGAGCTCAGATATGACGCTTAGCCGGGAATCAGCCATTAATATCGCCAACGTTTTGACCGAGGCGCTACCCTATATCCAACGTTTTACTAATCGCACAATCGTCATTAAGTATGGCGGACACGCGATGGTAGACGACGTCCTGAAGCAGCAGTTTGCCAGGGACATCGTGTTAATGAAATTGGTCGGGCTAAACCCCGTGTTGGTGCATGGTGGCGGCCCGCAAATCGGCAAACTCTTGGCAGAACTAAATATTAAGAGCTCCTTTGTGGATGGCATGCGCGTTACTGACAGTAAGACCATGGACGTTGTTCAGATGGTTCTCGGTGGACTCGTCAACCAAGACATCGTGAACCTTATCAATACAGCAGGTGGCAAGGCGGTTGGCCTAACGGGTAAAGACGCGCAGCTCATCATCGCGAAAAAAATGATGATCGAGCGCGCCTCTCCAGAATTGACGACCCCAGAAATTGTCGATATCGGTCATGTAGGAGAGGTTGTCAAAATCAACCAGGCACTATTAAACTTGCTTACACAAAGCGATATCATCCCTGTAATCGCGCCAATAGGCGTTGGCGAAGATGGTACAACTTACAACATTAACGCTGATCTAGTCGCGGGAAAGATCGCCGCCGAACTAAAGGCCGAGAAGCTAATGCTACTCACCGACGTTGCCGGCATCCAGGACAAGTCTGGCAAATTACTCTCTTCGCTGACACTGGTTGATGTCGAGAGGCTGATTGCAGATGGAACGATAAGCGGTGGTATGTTGCCTAAAATTCGATGTGCGGTTGATGCCGTCACCCAGGGCGTCAACAGTGCGCAGATTATTGATGGCCGTGTTGCACATGCGGTACTACTTGAATTACTCACTGATGAAGGCGTCGGCACGATGATTTCTTCTACCGGTCTCACGGAGTCTGAAGCCTTATGAGTGGCGACGAAAAGGTTTCACGGAAGCAACAAATACTGCAATCACTGGCCGAAATGCTCGAGGCCACACCCGGCGGCCGAATCACAACGGCGGGGCTCGCGAAACAAGTAGGTGTTTCAGAAGCAGCGCTGTATCGACATTTTCCCAGCAAGGCGAAAATGTTTGATGGCTTGATAGAGTTTATCGAAGATACGATCTTTTCTCGTATCAATGTCATCTTGAATGATGAGCCCTCGACTGATGGTCGCTGTGACAAGGCACTCAACTTGCTGCTGACGTTCGCCGAACGTAACCCGGGCATCACGAGAATTCTGACGGGTGACCCGTTATCCGGAGAAACCGACCGACTCAGGACAAGGGTCGCGCAATTCTTTGATCGGTTTGAGATTCAACTTAAACAAATACTTCGCGAAGCAGAATTGCGCGGTGATACGATGGGGGAAATTGAGATTTCGGCAGCAGCCAACCTAATGCTCGCAAGCGCTGAAGGTCGAATCAGCCAGTTTGTTCGAAGTGACTTTAAAAGATTGCCAACCCAAGACTGGCCAGCACAATGGCGCGTGTTGCGGAGAGCGATATTTGAGAGACGCTAGTCGCGGACGGCTAGTCGCGGACAGCTAGTCGTCTAAAGGAGATTGATATAACTGACGGACTCGCTTGAGATCAGAGCTGAAGTCCGCTCGCAGCTCCTCCATTTCGCCCTCCTTTTCTTGAACCTCTGATTCGTTGCTACGGATTCGATTTTCAATCGACCTGACTTGCGAAAGACGATCCTTGCCAATAGTCCCGCCCGCTCGTTCGATATCAGCCAATTGAGATTCTAGCGACCGCTTTTGCGTCTCTAGGCGGGTGAGATTGCTGCGGCTGGTGGTAATAAAGCCTTCGATGCTCGCCAACTTGGTGTCGCGAGCACGGACCACATCTTCTGGGGTGCCATAAATACGCATCAAGTTCTGATCCGCTATTTTCTGTTCGCGCTCAGCTGTCTCGCGGGCACGCTGCTCAGCAAGTTCCGAATCACGATCGCGGATTTCAGCGTCGGACAAAGCTCTCTGCACGACTTCAATAATTCTGCCGTCGAGACTTAGAATCGAATAACCATTTTTGACATAACGAGCAGGCACGTGGCTGTCGAGCACAGTGACCCCATCTTCATTCACATACTTATAAAGCTCTGCGGAGACCGACGGGGCAATCAGTGCCAAGCCGAAAACCACTGCCCGTATGCCGCTAGATTTTAGCCGTGCCTTGAATGCCATAAGTCTCTTGGTACGTCCTCATCTTCTGTAAGACCAGTTGTTTGCTGCCAGATGCCTCAAGGAAGCCAACAATATCGCTCAATTTCACCACACTGACAACCTTGACGCCAAATTCCAATTCGACTTCCTGAATAGCTGACATCGAGCCTTGCCCTCGTTCTTCGCGATCTATCGCCACGACCACCGCAACGGCGGTGGCCGGCGTTTCGGCTAACAAGCTCATCACCTCGCGAATCGCCGTGCCCGCAGTAATCACATCGTCCACTATGACAACTTTTCCGACCAACGGCGCGCCCACCAAATTCCCGCCTTCGCCGTGTTCTTTGGTTTCTTTGCGGTTGAACACAAAAGGGACATCGCGCTGGTGGTCGACCTGCAGTGCTATGGACGTCGCTGCGACCAACGGAATCCCCTTATAAGCTGGCCCCATCAACATATCGTAATCCAAATTGGCTGACGACAGCGCTTGGGCATAAAACTGACCCAGAAGATGCAACGCCGCACCGGTATTAAAACCGCCCGCGTTGAAAAAGTAGGGACTCACGCGCCCTGATTTTAGGACAAACTCACCAAATTGCAGCACGCCATGGTCAATCGCAAAGCGGATAAATTGTTCCTGATACGGTTTCATCCGGCCAATCCACAGGCGGACTTCTGAGCAATGACCAGTTCAGCGATACCCTTCTCGGCAAGACCGAGCATGCTATCAAGTTCTGAACGGTCAAAAGGTACGCCTTCCGCGGTGCCCTGCACCTCGATAAAGGTACCCGCTTCGGTCATAACAACGTTCATATCTGTTTCGGCAGAGGAATCTTCTACATATTCCAAATCAAGTAGCGGGGTGTTTTCCACCACGCCGACCGAAATAGCCGCGACAAAGTGGTTGAATGCCGCAGTTTTCCCCGTTTTCTGCAGAGCGAGGTAGAGCGCAACGCAACCTCCCGTGATGGAAGCCGTCCGCGTGCCCCCGTCTGCTTGAATGACATCGCAGTCAATGCGTACAGTACATTCACCGAGCGCTTTCATGTCAATGCAGCTGCGCAGAGAGCGGCCGATAAGGCGCTGAATCTCAACTGTACGTCCGCCTTGCTTGCCGCGGGCCGCTTCCCGATCCATTCGCGTATTGGTTGAACGCGGTAACATGCCATATTCGCAGGTTAGCCAGCCCTGACCTTTGCCACGCAAAAAGCCAGGCACACCATTATCAACACTGGCCGTACAAATCACTCGCGTATCGCCAAAAGAGACCAAAACCGAGCCCTCAGCGTGTTTAGTGAATGCTGTTTCAAAGGTGACAGCACGTGCTTCATCGAGGGCGCGAGCGCCAGATCGAGTAAATGACATTGAATTTCCTACCAGAACATTAAACTCCATTATACTTGGGCCGAACAACGAACGGCGTTAAGAAGCGAAAATAATATGACTAAAAGTATGACAGCCTTCGCCCGGGCAGAATCCGGCGGTATTGTATGGGAGGTGCGCTCAGTGAATCAGCGCTACTTGGATGTGAATTTTAAGATTCCTGAATCACTGCGTTTCCTGGAGCCCGCGCTGAGGAACCTGCTGCGCAGCAAAATACAGCGCGGAAAAGTCGAATGTTTACTCAGAATTGACCGCAAAGTCGATGACCCGACCGACCTAAAGGTCAATCAGGGCGCAGTGCAAAAGCTTCTTGCTGCGACTCAAGACTTAGCGACAATCTTTCCTGATGCTCGCCAGCCCACCACGTTGGACCTACTCAATTGGCCTGGCGTGCTGGAACAAAAAGAACAAGATAGTGATGCGCTTGGGCTGGAAATCACCACGGCCTTTTCGGCAGGCGTGAAGGCCTTGGCCGAGATGAGAGAGCGAGAAGGTGCTGAACTTGAACGCATTATTAGAGCGAAGCTTATCGAACTTGCCGACATCGTCAATGCGGTTCGCGGCGAAGTAGCTACCATTCAAGATCGGCAGCAGCAAAAAATCAGAGATCGCATAAACGAGCTTAAGGTCACCGTCGATGTCGGCAGGCTTGAACAGGAACTCGTCTATCAGGCCCAAAAAAGCGATGTCGCAGAGGAATTGGATCGACTAGAGACACATGTGATCGAAGTACAAGCAACTCTCGATAGTAAAGAGCCTGCCGGGCGGCGCCTAGACTTCCTCATGCAGGAGCTAAACCGTGAAGCCAATACCCTCTCTTCGAAAGCAATTGCCGCCAATACGACCATTGCAGCTGTCGAACTAAAGGTCATCATTGAACAGATGCGCGAGCAGGTGCAAAACATAGAATGACCAACCAAAACGGAAAAGTTGTGGTCATTGCAGCCCCTTCGGGCGCTGGCAAGACCAGTCTCGTAAAGGCTCTAATTGAATCGAGCCCTGACATAGATGTTGCGGTGTCGCACACCACACGATCCATGCGGCCACACGAGGTGGACGGCATCAATTACCATTTCATCGGGGTGGAGGACTTTCGCACACTCCAGGCCGAAGACGGGTTTGTTGAATCTGCTGAGGTATTTGGCAACCTATACGGCACCAGCCGAGATGCCATGAATAGAATCATCCAACAGGGAAAGCATCTTGTCCTTGAGATCGATTGGCAGGGCGCTAATCAAATTAGAGAAAAGGTGCCCAGTGCGATTTCGATTTTTATCCTGCCACCATCACTGGCAACCCTCAAGCAGCGCCTCCAAAGTCGCGGCCAGGACGACGCTGCAGCTATTGAGCGAAGAACCCAAGAGGCCATGAATGAAATTTCTCACTTCGAAGAATTTGATTTTTTAGTCGTGAATGACGATTTTGATGTGGCAGTTCGCCAAATCTGCAGCATTATTGAAACCGGTGAACCAGAATTCAACCTGAAACACCAACTTGAAGCGCAAAGAAGCCTGTTATCTGAATTGCTTACATCATCTCTCTAAGCTATTGTTTTTACCCTGTAATTCTCGTTAAACTGCGCGGCCCTGTGAACCAGGGGCGAACACACGAAAATTGGAGAACAAAATGGCTAGAGTGACCGTTGAAGATTGTTTGGAAAATGTCGAGAATCGCTTCGAACTGGTTATGGTCAGCAGCAAGCGAGCACGACAAATCGCAACTGGTGGCAGAGATGCGCTTGTGCCAATAGAAAATGATAAGCCAACAGTGCTGGCATTGCGTGAGATTGCAGAGGGTCTAGTCGATGCCTCGATTCTCAGCGAAAAACCCCAGCAAGAAGAACATGACCTGGTGATTAACACGGAAACAGATGGCCTTAACCTCAACCAACCCCCCGCAGACTTCTAACTTTTACTCGAACAGTCGAGTCAATCGGGGCGCACATTGCTAACGATTGACTCTTTTGCGCTCGATCTCGCGGAGTATTTGGAACCCACCCAGATAGAACAGGTTAAACAGGCCTATTACTTCGCGGAAGTTGCCCACACCGGTCAGAAACGAAAGTCCGGTGAGGACTATATTCACCACCCCCTCGCTGTTGCCGCAATCCTTGCAGAAATGCACATGGATCATCAATGCCTGATGGCCGCCTTATTACACGACGTCATAGAAGATACCGGCGTACCTAAACACACCCTCTCCAAAGAATTTGACGAAGATGTCGCAAACCTCGTTGATGGGGTGAGCAAATTGAAAAGCATGTTTCAGTCACGCGCAGAAGCACAGGCTGAAAACTTTCAGAAAATGACCTTAGCAATGGCTAAGGACATACGAGTCATTCTGGTCAAACTTGCAGACAGACTTCACAACATGCGCACGCTTGGCTCTCTCGACTCTGAAAAACGCCGACGTATCGCGAAAGAAACCCTCGAGATTTACGCACCAATCGCAAATCGCTTAGGTATGAACACGATACGTGTAGAGTTTGAAGAACTCGGCTTTAGGGCTATGCACCCACTCAGATCTCGGATGATTGAGAAGGCTGTTTTGAAAGCCAGGGGCAACCGTAAAGAAGTCGTCAGCAAAGTTTTGTCCTCCATAGAATCCTGTCTAGTGCGGGAAAACATTCCAGCCGAAGTGTTTGGTCGAGAGAAACATCTCTATAGCATCTACGACAAGATGCGCAGCAAGCGTCGATCTTTCTCCGAGATCATGGACGTCTATGCATTTCGCATTATCGTCAATGATGTTGACACCTGTTACCGCGTATTAGGCGCGGTCCATAACCTATATAAGCCAGTCGCCGGCCGTTTTAAGGACTACATCGCAATACCTAAAGCAAATGGCTACCAGTCACTTCACACCACTCTGTTTGGCATGCATGGTTTGCCGATCGAAATACAAATCCGCACCTTTGAAATGGAAATGGTGGCTAACAACGGAATTGCTGGTCATTGGCTATATAAGACCAGCGACGAATCGACATCCGGCAGTCACAAACGCGCCAGAGAGTGGATGAAGGGTTTGCTAGAAATTCAGCAAAGCGCCGGCAACTCCCTCGAATTTATTGAGAACGTTAAGATCGACCTGTTTCCGGATGAGGTTTATGTCTTCACACCAGCAGGGCAAATTTACGATCTACCTCAGGGCGCAACTCCGGTTGATTTTGCTTATGCCGTGCATACCGATATCGGCAATACATGTGTAGCGTGTCGCATAGACCGACGCCTAGGCCCCTTATCAGCAACACTAGAAAGTGGCCAGACGGTCGAGATTATAACAGCCCCGGGCGCTCAGCCAAATCCAGCCTGGCTAAGCTTTGTGATCACAGGAAAAGCCCGAGGCAGCATCCGCCATGCGCTCAAAAACCAGCAATCCAGTGAGTCGATTGAGCTAGGGCGACGACTGCTTGAACGCTCGCTCGAGACCCAATCAAAAGCCTTTGACGATATTACCCAGGAACAATGGGATCGCGTACTAACGCAAAAAAACTTACCGGATATGAACGGCCTACTGGAAGCGATTGGCCTAGGCAACCAGATGGCTTTTGTCATTATCAAGGCGCTGCTGACCGAGGAAGGTGAAGCCTTTACTGGACCGGAGCAGCATGCACCTCTAGCCATTAGAGGCACTGAAGGTATGGTGGTGACCTACGCAAAATGCTGCAAACCGATTCCAGGCGATGCCATTATCGGCCATATTTCAGCAGGTAAAGGCATGGTCGTTCACGTCGATGGCTGCCGCAATATGCATGAATTTCGCGACCGGCCAGAAGAAATTATGCCGGTCCGTTGGGACCCCAATGTCGATGACGAATATTCAGTTGAACTACGTGTTGAACTCGAGCACGACAAAAGCATGATCGCTTCGTTAGCAAGCACCATCACCAATGCTGACGCTAATATCCAACGAATGAACATGGTAGAACGCGACGCAGCCTTGTCCACCGTCAACATCGTATTGAGTGTTCGCGACAGAAGTCATTTGGCTGCTGTGATCAAACGACTCCGTACTATCCGTAGCATCAACAAAATCACACGGACAAAAAGCTAGATGAAAAAGTTTATTTCGACCGACGATGCACCAGCAGCAATTGGTACCTATTCACAGGCCGTCGTTCACCAGAACACGCTGTATATTTCGGGGCAGATTCCACTTGATCCTGTGTCCATGATCATCGTCAGCGACGATATCGAGCTGCAGATTCAGCAAGTATTCAAGAACCTGACGGCAGTTTGTCATGCCGCTGGCACCAATCTCAATCAAGTACTTAAGTTCACGGTATACCTGACAAACCTGGATCACTTTCCATTGGTAAACACTGCAATGGCCGCTTTGTTGCAAGAACCTTATCCCGCTCGCGCAGCAATTGAAGTCAGTGCGTTGCCAAAAGGCTCAAGGGTCGAGGTTGATGCGATCGTCGCCATTCCCGATTAATGCCAACAACACTCGACCAAGCTAATGTGACCAGCCTGTCTGGGGTCGGTCCTGCCCTAGCGGTAAAGCTAGCAAAACTTGGCATCGAGACCCTGCAAGATATTCTCTTTCACCTGCCGCTGCGCTATGAGGATCGGACAAAAACTACTCCGATCGGCGCATTGCAACCCGGCACCACCGCTCTTATAGAGGGTGAGGTACTCGCCTGCGATGTCGTGTTTGGCCGACGCAGAAGTCTGCTGGCGAAGATTCAGGATGAGACCGGTACGCTCACGATTCGATTCTTCCACTTTTCCCGTGCGCAACAAACGAACCTTTCGAACCACCCAGCCATCCGTTGTTTTGGCGAAGTCCGCCGAGGCGCAGCAGGCCTCGAGATGTATCACCCGGAATACGACCACTCAGACGCGCCACTCGAAACCTCACTTACGCCGGTATACCCGTCAACAGAAGGTTTGACCCAGCAACGATTTCGCAAGATCGTTGCACAGGTGCTCGAACTCATGGACAAAGGCAGGGTAATTAGCAGCATCGGCGAACAATATGTAGAACTACAAACACCGGATATCAATCAGGCGCTAATCACAGCACATGCGCCAAGCCCAGATGTCGACCTTGAAGTGCTTGCTGCAGGAACACACCCAGCGTTAGCCCGCCTCGCCTTCGAAGAACTGTTATCACACCATCTCAGCATGCGTAAGATCAAACAGCAAGCACAACGGCTAGCAGGAAAGGCGTTCCACCAAGCATCACCAAGCCAGGTCCAATTTCTTCACAACCTAGGTTTTTCCCTGACAGGCGCTCAGTTACGAGTCGTTGGCGAAATCGAAAATGATCTTCATCGTGCCGTTCCTATGTTACGGCTGGTACAAGGTGATGTGGGTTCCGGTAAAACGGTTGTTGCTGCGCTTGCTAGCCTGTTAGCACACGACAATGATTATCAAACTGTGATCATGGCGCCCACAGAGATTTTGAGCGAACAACACTTCCTCAATTTTAGCGAGTGGCTGACGCCACTAGGCATTGACGTCGCGTGGCTAACGGGAAAAATCAAAGGTAAGAAACAAGCTGAAACACTCGCCTTACTTGAGAACGGAACAGCATCAGTCATCATTGGTACTCACGCTCTATTTCAAGAATCGGTCCGATTTAAGAACCTTGGATTGGTCATTATCGACGAGCAACACCGTTTCGGTGTTCATCAACGCTTGGCGCTTCGACAGAAGGGCGCAGATAACGGTAGGCTCCCGCACCAGTTGGTCATGACAGCGACTCCGATACCACGGACACTAACGATGAGCTTGTATGCCGACATGGATGTCAGTGTTATTGACGAGCTTCCCCCGGGCCGCATGCCCATTACCACCACAGTGTTGCCGGATAGCCGACGCTCCGACGTCATCCAAAGGGTTGAGGCTGCCTGTAAAGAAGGCAATCAAACTTATTGGGTCTGCACGCTCATCGATGAGTCAGAAGTGTTGCAGTGTCAGGCGGCTGAGGTCACCGCCCAACTGCTAACAGAAGTTTTGACATCACTCAAAGTAGGTTTGATCCACGGCAGGATGAAAGCCCAAGATAAGTCGGATGTAATGAGCGCGTTTAAGGCAGGCGAAATTGATCTACTCGTCGCAACCACAGTCATTGAAGTTGGCGTAGATGTTCCGAATGCAAGTCTGATGGTCATCGAGAATCCCGAAAGACTGGGTCTCGCACAGTTACACCAACTGCGAGGCAGGATCGGACGTGGCAGCAAAGAGAGTTTTTGTCTACTGCTTTACCACCCCCCGCTTGGCGCTATTTCTAAACAGCGCTTGAACGTTATGCGAGAGAGTCAGGACGGCTTTTTCATCGCTGAACAGGATTTAAAAATCCGCGGGCCGGGCGAAATATTCGGTAGCCGTCAGTCGGGCGAATTGCAATTCCGACTCGCAGACCTGGTCCGTGACGGCCATATGCTTGATGACATTAGATCCCTTGCCGACAAGATACTGCTAGATGACAGCGACACAGCAGAGGCCCTTATGGACCGCTGGTTAACCATGCCCGAAATCATTAGCCAAGTTTAGAAAGGGACTTTATAGCACGGGCTGCTGAGCTTGTGTCTTGCCTTCGTAGATCGCCGTGTCGAACTTGCCTTCGCTTTTCGCGACGATAGTCGAAACGGTTGCATCGCCAGTCACATTCACTGCCGTTCGCATCATATCTAACAAACGGTCGACACCAATAATCAACGCTATACCTTCGACAGGCAATCCAACCTGCTGAAGGACTAGCGCCAAAGTAATGAGACCAACGCCAGGAACACCAGCGGTGCCGACTGACGCTAGAGTGGCAGTCAAAATCACCATCAAATAGCCCATTAAACCGATATCAATGTTGTAAGCCTGGGAGATAAATACCGTTGCGACACCTTGCATGATGGCGGTGCCATCCATATTGATCGTCGCGCCCAGCGGCACGGTAAATGAGGCCACTTCGTTCTTTACACCAAGCCTACGTTCTACCGTATCTAACGTGACAGGGATGGTGGCATTACTACTGGACGTACTAAAAGCATAGGCCATCAGCGGGCCGAGCCGCTTGAAAAACCCTACCGGGTTGAGACGGGCAAGAAAATGAACCATAGAGCCGTAGGTCAGCAAGAAATGTAGCGCGAGCACACCCGCAACGGTGATGAAATACTTGAACAAGTCAGCGATTGCGGTGAATCCCATATTGGCGAATAAGCTCACAAGCAGGCAGAAAACACCATAGGGTGCGATCGCCATCAGCATCATGACCAATCGCATCACAACTTCATTCCAATCTTCAAGATGAGCTTTGACACGCTGTCCTGCGTCGCCACACTTCGTCAACGCAATGCCAACCAATATGGCAAATACGATGACCTGCAACATGTTGCCGTCTGCCATTGCCTTGACAGGATTCGAGGGGAAAATATCAATGATGACTTGCTTGAGAGAAGGCGCGTCTTTTACCGAAAACTCAGCTGCACTGGATAGGTTAATCCCAACGCCTGGCTCGATGATGATAGCAACTATGAGTGCAAGGCTGATAGCAATGCCGGTTGTCATCATATAGAGCGTCACGGTTTTGAGTCCAATTCGGCCCATATTTGAGCCACCACCCAGATTACTCGAGCCACAAACCAGGGACACAAATACGAGGGGAACAACAAGCAGCTTTAAGCTGATCACGAAAACCTTGCCACCAATATCAAGAACACCATCAACCAAAAAAGTCTTAAGGAAATTGTCGTCCCCAAGGTTCAGCAAATGAATGAGCGACCCAAGCAAAATACCAGCCGTCATGCCGATCAAGATATTGCGAGTCAGGTTATTTTGTTCCATAGGGTCGCCTTCCTTTTTAGAGCCGTTTTCTAAAGAGCCTTTATAGCTCCTCCATCTCAAAATCTTCTTTGCTCACGCCACACTCAGGACAGCACCAGTCATCCGGAATGTCGTTCCATAGAGTACCGGGCGCAAGGCCTTCCTCTGGTAAGCCTAGGGCTTCGTCATAGATAAAACCGCAAACAATACATTGCCACTTTTTCATTAGTATTTAGTAATCCGATAAAATTGAAGAAAAGCCCGAATCCGGGTAAGCAGGTATACTAACCGATTTGTATGGGGCGGGACAAAACGGTGAATAAGCCTTACAGCGATCTGATGTCGCGCTTGTCAATAAAGTTACCCCGTCTGCTGGCAGTCGCCAGGCTGGATAAGCCCATTGGTATCTATTTGTTGCTGTGGCCGACCCTATGGGGACTCTGGATTGCAGCTGAAGGATTTCCTGGTTGGCACCTGCTTATAGTCTTCGTCTTTGGCACAGTACTAACAAGATCAGCAGGCTGCATAATCAACGATATAGCCGATCGAAAGTTTGACCGCCAGGTAAAACGGACCTCGAGCCGGCCGCTGGCGAGCGGTGACCTAGGGGTAAAAGATGCAGTTATCTTTATGGCGATTCTCTTGTTTCTTGCTTTGCTTCTCGTTGCGACAACCAATATCGAGACCATTCTCCTCGCATTTGTGGCCGCTGCCGTAGCTGGGTTGTATCCGTTTATGAAACGAGTCACCTATTTGCCGCAAGTCGTCTTGGGTGTTGCTTTTTCCTTCGGTATTCCAATGAGCTTTGCCGCCGTCACGGGTGAGATTCCTAACTTCGTTTGGCTGCTCGTCGTTGCCAACGTCCTCTGGACCGTCGCGTACGATACCGAACTGGCCATGGTTGATCGAGACGATGACGTGAAGCTTGGCATCAAGTCCACGGCCATTCTTTTTGCAGAAATGGACAAACTCATCATTGGCACGCTTCAGCTACTTTTCCTCTCGATAATGCTGCTGTTACACCGACATATTGAGCTCAATTGGTCCTACGATCTTGGTCTTGTTGTGGCAGCCGGGTTCTTGGTCTACCAGCAATACTTGATTCGGAATCGAGATCGAGATCTTTGCTTCAGTGCATTCCGCAATAATCATTGGGTGGGCCTGGCGGTGTTCATTGGGGTTTTGGCTCACTTCGGATTCTAGATTGCGTTGTTGGCTAATGTTAACTACCATAGTAGTTAACATTAGATCAGCGCACGCCAATGCTCGCTAAAACACTCGACTTGCTCCAACAATTGGGTTTCACGGCCTATGAATCAAAAGCCTATGTTGCACTCTTAGAGGCGCAACCGAGCGGTGCCTACGATATCGCTAAACGTTCCGGCATTCCCAGTTCGAAGATCTACGAGACGCTCAACAAACTGCTCCGTAAGAGTATTATCCGATTCTCTGAATCAAATGTTGCAGACAATCCACACTATGTTGCACTTCCGCCCGACGCGCTCGTCGAGCAGCTAAACCAGCAAATTCGCCATCGTAGCGACGAGCTTCTGCCGCTTCTGGGAACGCTAAAATCTAGCCAAGAGCCAGATTTTATATGGCCTATCGCCAATATAGAAAAACTAATCGAGAAGTCCACGGCAATTGTCCAAAGTGCACAAAAGTCGATTCTGATTTCCTGTTGGGCGGCTGAACTTAGCTGGATCAAAGATGATCTGGAGGCAGCGGAGTCGCGAAAAATCAAGATCGCTCTCGTTCACTTCGGTCAGCCAGAAACGGTCATTGGTGCAACCTACCATCACCCTGTCGAAGAAACCCTGTACACCGAGAAAGGGGGGCGAGGTTTCACGTTGGTGGTCGACGGTGAAGTCGTCGTCATTGCCAATTTGAACGAGGAGGCCGGGCTAGATGCTTCTTGGTCTCGCAATCGAACATTCGTCACTGTCGCGGAAGATTACGTCAAGCATGACGTTTACATCACCAAAGTTACCCGATTTCTCAACGAGCCTATGATAGAGCGCTTTGGCGCCAACTATCAGCAATTACGCAACATTTTCGATTCGGAGGCCTGAGAAATGGCGGCATTTAACATTGATGGCCAGTTGGTAAACCCTGAAGCCGCTAACATTTCGGTAATGGACCATGGCCTGCTTTATGGCGACGGGGTATTTGAAGGGCTGCGTTTCTACAATAAACGTATATTTTGCTGCGCCGAACACCTTGACCGACTCGCTGACTCTGCCCAGGCAATTGGCTTAGAGCTGCCGATGTCGTTTCAAGAAATGGTGCAGTCTATGAAAGCCACGATTGAAGCCTCAAACCAAGAGGACGGCTACATCCGATTGATCGTTACCCGTGGAACTGGACCGCTGGGAATAGACTCAACCCAATGCGCAAATCCACGCACCATCATCATCGCCGATCAATTGAGCCTGGTGCCAGAGGCGGTTTTGCAATCAGGGATAACGGTCATTATCGCAGCAACACGGCGCTTCAGCCCGGACCAGCTGGATCCAAAAATAAAGAGCCTCAACTACCTAAATCAAATAATGGCCAGAAGAGAGGCGACCGCGGCGGGTGCTAACGAAGCAATATTACTCAATCAATGGGGACGCATCGCAGAAGGCAGCGCAGACAATATTTTTATCGTCAAAGGAGGTGTGTTGAAGACACCCCCCATCAGTGAAGGCGCTCTAGACGGCATTACTCGAAAGGTCGTCCTTCGGTTAGCGGCACAGCACAAGATCACGGCTGAACAGTGCCCAATGACACCCATGGACCTGGTAACATCAGATGAGTGTTTTCTCACCGGAACCGGTGCAGAGATGATCCCAGTGTCTGTCATTGGTGACAAACCCCTCAGATCACAAAGGCCAATATTCGATCAGCTACAGCAGGCTTTCCGAGAACATGTGCGGGAATTTTCAGAGACGTCAGACTGATCTCGCTATCATGGTAATATCTGACGCTTTCTTGAATGGAATACGGAGTTTTGCAGCACTTATTTAAAGGCCTGCTCAGATTGCTGGACCAATTAGCTGACTTAACCGGAAAGCTTGTGGCGCCTCTGTTGGGCGTCATGTTAGTCGCAACATTCATAGTCGTCATCAGCCGCTATGGCTTCGACTATGGTGCGGTCAAGCTACAGGAATCGGTCCTCTACATGCACGCAACTGTCTTTATGTTGGGGTTTGCTTACACGCTAAAGCAGGGCGGCCATGTCCGAGTCGACATCGTATACCAGCGGCTCGGGGTGCGAGGCCAAGCTATTGTCGACCTGGTTGGCACTTCATTCTTTCTGCTACCAATGTGCGGTTTTATTCTCTATGCCAGTTTGGATTACGTCAGCTTCTCTTGGCAGCTTAAAGAAGGCTCAGCTGAACCAGGCGGACTGCCATTCGTCTACCTTCTTAAAACAGTCATTCCGATCAGCGCAGGCCTACTCATTCTGCAAGGGCTCGCGGAGCTTTTGCGCAACCTGCTACGGTTGAGCGAATCAAACCATGATTGAATATGCAGCATTGATGATGTTTGCGGCAGTTTTTGTGCTGCTATTGGCGGGTTATCCGGTCGCAATTACCCTTGGCGGAACCGCTTTGATTGCTGCGGCTATTGGCGTTGCAACAGGCACGTTCGAACCTTCCTTTTTGCTTGCCACACCCAATCGCTTGTTCGGCATCATGGGCAACCAAACACTCATGGCAGTGCCATTGTTCGTATTAATGGGGGTGATTTTGGAAAAGTCCAGAATCGCAGAGAGGCTGCTCTCTGCGATGAGCGGATTATTTGGTCAGTTCCCAGGCGGCCTCGGCATCGCCGTCACGCTTGTCGGTATGCTAATGGCAGCCAGTACCGGAATTGTCGGCGCAACCGTAGTGACGATGGGGCTAATGTCTCTGCCTTCAATGCTGAAAGCAAACTACGATCCTAGTCTCGCGACTGGCACCATTTGTGCGACAGGCACCCTGGGACAAATTATCCCGCCATCCATTGCACTTGTATTGCTGGGCGATGTTTTATCCAACGCCTATCAGCAAGCCCAGCTAAATCAGGGCATCTTTAATCCAAAGACCATTTCCGTCGGCGACCTGTTTGCCGGCGCAATTATTCCAGGCTTAATTCTGGTCTGCTTCTATCTGATTTACATTGTCACGGTCGCCTTTCTTCGCCCGGATCTTGCGCCACCCGCCAAGGAACAACCCAACGTCAAACTGCTCGATGTGTTGCTGAGTATCGCACCACCAATCGCCCTTATAGTCGCGGTGCTCGGATCAATTTTGACGGGTATCGCAACACCAACCGAAGCCGCAGCCGTTGGTGCAATGGGTGCATTGGCAATTGCACTTGCCAGCCGGACGCTGAGCCTCTCACAAATGGTCGACACCTGCGATTCAACGATGCGCACCACCGCGATGGTGTTCTTTATTTTAGTGGGTGCGTCTATCTTCTCGCTCGTGTTTCGAGGCTTTGGGGGTGAAGAGATGGTGCATCAACTGTTCTCCCATCTAGGCGGGGTCGTTCAGGCGACCATCCTCGTTATGTTGGTGATCTTTTTGCTGGGTTTCATTCTGGATTTTATCGAAATCACCTTTGTCGTGGTGCCCATTGTAGGGCCAGTGCTACTGGCGATGGGACTCGACCCAATTTGGTTGGGGGTGATGATCGCGATCAACTTACAGACGTCCTTTCTCACGCCACCGTTCGGATTTGCCTTGTTCTATTTGCGCGGTGTTGTACCAGAGGGTGTGACGACAATGCATATATATAAAGGCGTCATTCCATTTATCGCTATGCAACTATTAATGCTGCTGGTGTTGGCTGCTGAACCTCGTTTGGCGACTTGGCTACCCAGCGTTCTGTTCGCCAGATAACCTAATGTCAGTGGGCCAAACTTGCTATTTTTGCAGCGCTTTCGCTCTGGCATTGACGTAAGCACGCTCGGCAATGTTCTGATAGTCGACAACACCGTCGCGGTAATCTATGTATGACTGATAGATCCGTTGCGCGAGTTCGTCATCACCTGGAATTTCCGCGATGACTTCATTCGAGATTCTGTGCAACTCTTGCAACACGTCATCCGGCAAAGGTCTTAGATCAACACCATGTACATCAACTAGCTCGCGTAAGGCTGCGTTATTCCTAGCGGTATATTCCGCCAGCAGATCGTC
>JBNMQM010000056.1:0-30505 GCA_051278195.1 Candidatus Azotimanducaceae bacterium | reverse complement strand
AGCTTGCAGCCGAGTTCGGCGTTTTGGATTTAGTCGGCGCGCTGCCAGAATTAGCCAATAGTTGGGTGCAACATCAGGCCGCATATCTTGAGTTAGGGATTCATGACTCACCAGCTTATGTTTTAGCAGGTGAGACATTTCAGGGTCGACAACACTTGCCGTTGCTTGCTTGGCGCATCGATGGCGAAATTGGACCACCGCCGCTTTAAAACGTTTTCCCAGTTGTGTTGCCTAATTCGTAACAAATTCAATGTCTGCGAGGGGTTCGCTGGCTGACTTGCATAGCGGTATGGCCAGAGTGCTATTATCGAGACATTCTTAAGGCCTTATTTTTAACTTTCGGCTCTCTAATTTTAACTAGGCTACTTTTTATCAAGCTACCAAGGAAAGCGCTCTTATGGATTTTGAAATCCCCCAAGAACTTCAGGCATATCTTAAAGAACTTGATGCGTTTATAGAAGCGGAAATCAAGCCGCTCGAACAGCAAGACGATAATATCCGTTTCTTTGATCATCGGCGGGAAGATGCCCGTACCGATTGGGACCGAGGGGGTTTACCCAATGAAGAATGGGAGGCGCTACTAGGAGAAGCCAGGCGCCGGGCCGATGCAGCAGGGCACTATCGCTACCCTATTTCTAAAGAATATGGTGGTCAGGATGGTACCAATCTCGGCATGGCGATTATCCGTGAACATTTTGCTGCCAAGGGACTGGGTCTGCACAACGATCTTCAGAATGAGCATTCTATAGTTGGTAACAATGTTGGACTACTGTTGATGCTTGCGTACGGTACCGACGCGCAAAAAGAAGAGTGGGTGCCCCTATTGCTTGAGGGTAAGCGTGGTTTTGCCTTCGGTATTACCGAGCCAGATCATGGATCTGATGCGACCCATATGGAAACCAATGCCGTTCGAGATGGCGACGGCTGGCGAATTAACGGCGCCAAAACCTGGAATACGGGAATTCACAAAGCGTCTTACGACATGATTCTGGCGCGTACAAGCGGCAAGGCCGGCGACGGCGACGGTATTACGGCTTTTCTGGTGCCAACCAATGTTGAGGGTTTTAAGCTTGAAGAAATGCTTTGGACCTTCAATATGCCAACGGATCATGGCCGTATCTCCATGAAGGATGTGTATGTCACCGACGATGCGATCTTCGGCGGTGAAGGGCGTGGACTGGGTGTGGTTCAGCACTTTTTTAACGAAAACCGTATTCGCCAGGCAGCTTCCAGTCTTGGTGCTGCTCAGTATTGTATTAATGAGTCCGTCAAATATGCGAATGAAAGGAAACCCTTTGGCAAACCATTATCGACGAACCAGGGCATTCAATTTCCATTGGCGGAATTACAGACGCAGTGTGAAATGTTGCGTGCGTTGATCCATAAGACCGCATGGTCGATGGACAAATACGGCAACTTTAAGGTCTCGGATAAGGTGTCAATGTGCAACTACTACGCGAACCGTTTGTGCTGTGAGGCATCCGACCGTGCCATGCAGGTGCATGGTGGGCTGGGGTATTCCCGCCACAAACCCTTTGAGCACATTTATCGTCACCACCGTCGCTACCGTATTACAGAAGGTGCAGAAGAGATTCAGCTTCGTCGTATCGCCGGCTACATGTTTGGCTACATGAAGCAGCAAGCGCCCAAAGGCGTTCGGGAAGATTAGCAATGGCAGATGCTGCCATTAAGGCAAAGTTAGATCAGGTATATGCGCGACACTTTCCGAATGTGGATGAAGTGCTCAGTTGCGAGCGTCTTTCTGGCGGCGCCAGTCAGGAGACCTACCGCATTGTCGTTAAAACCGCTGAGGGTCAAGTCACCCATGCAATGCGGCGCTCACCGGGCGGTATGCTAGTAGAAAATGTGGTGGGTCACCCAGGCCTTGCTACGGAAGCGCGCTTAATGCAGGTCGCGAGAGAAGCGGGTGTGCCTGAGCCTGAAGTTCATTACCTGCTGTCTACTGAAGACGGCATTGGTGAAGGCTTTATTATGGAGTGGATCGACGGCGAGGCACTGGGTGCGCGGATTAATCGTTCTGAAGAGTTTGCGGTTTTAAGGCCAGATCTCGCTTTTGCTTGTGGTGAAATCATGGCGAAAATACATGCCATTGATTTAGACAGTTCCGGACTGACTGACCGCCTGGATGTCATGTCACCTGAACAATTTGTGTTGCAGACTTGGGAGCGCTATCAGGTATTGGGCACCCCTCAACCAATGATCGATTATGCTGCCCAGTGGTTGCTCGATCATCTGCCGAAGCACTACACCCCATCGCTGGTCCATAATGACTTCCGCAATGGCAACTTTATGGTCACAGAAGAGCGAATTGTTGCGGTTCTGGATTGGGAATTGGCCCACATCGGTGACCCGATGCGAGATCTGGGTTGGATTTGTGTCAATTCCTGGCGTTTCGGCAGTGTCGACCCAGTCGGTGGATTTGGCACTTATGAAGACCTCTTTAAAGGTTACGAGTCCGTTAGCGGGCAGGTAGTCGATCCCGCAGCGGTCAAGTTTTGGGAAGTATTCGGCTCCTTTTGGTGGTCAGTTGGAAGCCTCGGTATGGCGGAACATTATCGCAACGGACCGGATAAAACAGTGGAACGGCCAGCAATCGGACGACGGACTTCTGAATGCCAGGTTGACTGCGTAAATCTGTTAATACCTGGTGCAGTTGAACTGGTAGAGGCGCCTGATGGCATCAGCGACGTGGATATGCCGCGGGCAGATGAACTGTTAACGAGCGTCCGTGATTTTTTGCGTCAGGATGTGATGGACGGCACGACAGGGCGGACGAATTTTATGGCCCGGGTAGCATCGAATTCTTTAGATATCGTGCTAAGGGAATGGCAACTTGGTGCTTTGGCTAAACAGCAAGAGCATGCAAGCCTAGAGAACTTATTAGGACCTGGTGACAGTTTGTCGAGCTTGCGTTGGCAACTGGTAGAGGAAATACGTTCCGGGGATCGATCTTTGGCTGACGAGCAACTTAAGCAACATCTGCGTAACGCAGTGGTGAATCAAATTGCCATCGATCAGCCAAAGTACACAGGCTTAAAGCTTGCTTTAAGCGGGCATTAAAGCAGGCTACAGAACTTGTAACAGAACCTGCTATTGAATCAATGTAGAGGCTATTTCTTTTTTCGCAGTGCAAATACGAAGTCGCGGAAGATATCCATCAGCGTTTCGTATTTAAAATCTGTGAACTCACCAGCATCAAAATACATGCCGTGTTCTTCGCATGCCTCATACTGAATGTGGCTTTGGACGGGATCGGTCATCTGCAACATCCGCTTGCTGCAGCGCGGGCAATCGACATCCCGAATCTCATTATTTTTGACCCCGGTCGCACGATCACCAATATCAATATAATCAGACATCCACTTCTCTTTCAGCACTTCTGCTTCGCCGATATCAAACCAGATACCGTGGCAGCTGGTGCATCGATCGATCTCTACCTTTCCAGATAGGGTGCTGAGGCTGTGTTGTTCCATTGCGGACTGGCATTTAGGGCACTGCATGGTGTCTCCATCTGACGTTTTTGTTCTTTCAGTCATTATCCACGGTTTTCGGTTTGATGCGAAGCGGTGTCGAATAAATTAAGTTGATCATTTATCTCTAAAACTGCAATGACCAGCCGTTTAACAAAATCTTCTAGTAAGTCTTCATCTGCGATCCGAGCTTCACCTCTATAGGTCAAAGATGTGCCAAAAGGCGGCAAGTGGACAAACACAACGGTACGCAAGCTGTCATATTGAGTTTTTAGGTGCTCGAGACAGTAAAGCGTTTCTTCGCACAGAAATTGTCCAGCGTCTGCGGATATTCTGATTGGGATTTCTTGATCTTTCAGTCGTTTGTGCAGCGCTGAAGCATTGATGGTGCTTTGTAATGCCGGAGGCCCGCCAGAAACGATATCACTACTGGGGTATTGCGAGTGGTTATCGAGACGGTGTTTGCGTTGATTGCGCGCCTGAGTCTCGATATCAAACCAACCGTCGCGGCCTTCGCCGAGGCTGATCAAAACCTCGGGCTTAAAAGATTTCACAGCCTGTTCTAGATTTGGTAGGGGCTCGCCCCAGACCACCGGAATTTCGAGATAATTTGCCGAGCCGTAAGTTTGAGCGGCGATCCACGAGCCGTTGACAGCGCGGCCATCGAAGGGTGTAAAGCCGGTGATTAATAATTGTGGCAAGGTCATCTCCATGGACCGTGGCAGTCTATCAGAAGGCGATACTAGGTGTCCTAGGGCGGTTCATGTATATTCGGTTGCAGTATGAAATTCAAATTTAGGGGAACCTATGAAAGCAGCAATATTCCATGAAGTGGGTCAGCCGTTGGTCATCGAAGATATTTCGATATCTAAGCCAGGTCCACGAGAAGTCTTGATTAGAACCGCAGCGGCAGGTGTGTGTCACAGTGACCTGCACTTCATTGAAGGCTCGTATCCCGGTATGTCGCCAATGGTGTTGGGACATGAGTCCTCAGGCGTTGTTGAGGCTGTTGGGTCTGATGTGACCTATGTTCAACCCGGCGATCACGTGATCACCTGTCTTTCCGTTTTCTGCGGTCATTGCGAAAGCTGCTTAACGGGTCATATGTCATTGTGCGTTAACCCTGAGACCAAGCGTGCCGCAGATGAAGAGCCGCGCTTGTCTCAAGGTGGGTCGACCATACATCAATTTGCCAATCTGTCTTCGTTCGCAGAACAAATGCTAATTCACGAACATGCGTTGGTTAAGATCGATAGAGATATGCCTTTGGATCGCGCCGCGCTGATTGGTTGCGGCGTCACGACAGGTGTGGGTGCAGTTTTTCACACCGCGAAGGTTGAGCCAGGTTCAACGGTAGCAGTGATCGGTTGTGGTGGTGTTGGCCTCTCTTGTATTAACGGTGCTGCGCTCGCGGGTGCAGGCAAGATCATTGCAGTCGATATGGTTGATAGTAAATTGGAAATGGCCAAGACATTTGGTGCTACTCACACGGTAAATGGTAAGAATGGCGACTCGGTAGAACAAGTGCTGGAACTGACGGGTGGTGGTGTTCACTATTCTTTTGAAGCCATTGGCCTTAAGCAAACTGCAGAAGACGCTTTCCGTATGCTCAGAGCAGGCGGTGCAGCCACCATCATTGGTATGATCCCGGTCGGCGTTAAAGTTGAACTGATGGGCTCGGATTTTCTTCGAGAAAAGAAGATGCAAGGCTCGTTTATGGGCTCTAATCGATTCCGCGTCGACATGCCCCGATTCATTGATTTCTATCTCCAAGGAAAGTTACATCTGGACGAAATGATCTCCAAACGAATCAGCCTCAGTGAAATCAATACCGCCTTTGACGATATTAAAACTGGGTCAGTAGCCCGTAGTGTTATCGTTTTTGATCATTAAAGGTTAGGCCACTAGCTGTTACTGCCAGAGCAGAAGGACTGCCTGCATTACAGATCTGGGGATACAGTTCGGGCAATTTTGGTTTTGCCCTCCTAGGTCTAGTGGTGGCAGTCAATCTGCAGTTCTTTTATACGGACTTTGTCGGCTTATCTGCCGGCCTGGTGGCGTGGTCGTTGTTATTGGCCCGTCTATTTGATTCTATAACCGACCCGTTAATGGGCTATCTTTCGGATCGCACCAATAGTCGTTGGGGGCGTCGCCGTCCCTACATTGTCGGTGCTGCTATTCCTCTGGCAATCGCTTTTTATTTCTTGTTTTCTCCACCTACTTTTGCCGACCCCGAAAACCATCAGGGTCTGCTGCTAGCTTATATGCTGGCGCTTTATATTTTGACCTACTTTATCTGGACCGTTGGTGCGATACCTTATTACAGTCTGGGCGCCGAAATGACCGATGACTACAGTGAGCGGGTTAAGGTAATTGCAATACGCGAATCCTGCGCATTAGTCGGGTTGTTGGCTGCAACGATACTGCCGGCTTATCTGATCTATACCTTTGGTGGTGTCCAGGGCTATTCCTTTATGGGGTTGATTCTCGGCGTGGGTGTCGCATTTTTTCTGATCTTTGCTGGCGTGGTCAGTAAGGAGAGGACAGAATTTCACGGACGAGCGCCGATGAACCCCTATGCTGGTTGGCTTGCAACTTTTAAAAATCCACATTTTCGCTCTTTGCTAGTCGCTTTCGTTTGCAGTTCTATTGCGGCTGCAGTGCCTGCGGTTTTGGTCATCTACGTTTCTGTTTACATCATTGGTACGCCAGATTGGTGGGCTGCGTGGGTGCCCGGTTGGTTGCCAACCTGGTCCTATTATTTGTTGATCTATTTTTCATCCGGGATCTTATCTTTGCCGATTTGGAACCGTCTAGCGCTGAAGATCGGTAAGCGAGACACCTGGGCCGTCGCTATTGCTATCTCGACCTGCACAAGTGCGGCGTGTTGGTGGCTAGGCGAAGGCTCCGTCATCTACTTTTCAATTGTATTGGTATTGGGTGGGGCTGCGTTCGGCAACTTTCTTGCGTTACCACCGTCCATGGTCGCAGATGTCATTGATTGGGATGAAATGACCACGGGTAAGCGTCGCGAGGGTAATTACTTCGCGATCTGGGCATTCACCACAAAACTGGGTGCTGCTATTACTGGCTTCGTCGCCCTACAGGTGCTGGAACACGTCGGCTACGTGCCTGGTCAGGCGCAAACTGAGGAAGTCAAACTCTGGATGCTGGCGATGTACTCCTGGTTTCCCGCCCTGTTTTATCTCGCCAGTGCCATCACGTTAATGCGGTTCAACTTTCATAGTGATGATCTTGCAGCTGTTCAGCAAACCCTTGGTCGCTGACTATACTGATAGAAATACATCAAGATCATCAGTATGGATTTGCAAGATCAAATCGCCGGCATCGTGCATGATGTAAAAAATCATTTGCAACTGCTCACCCCCAGTATTGAATTGCTTATCACTAACAAATCTAATGGTGTGCAAGCGGCGGGTCACCAAATCAGTACGACCCTCGCAGAAGTCAATCATCAGCTCGTTCTGTTGCTAGGCTTATATCGCCTTGAAGAAACCAGTCTCTTTGCCACGGAGGAGACCTTTCTTGCAGACATTTTGGAAACGGTGTGTGGTCGAATCCCGAAGGGCAATATTCACATTGAATGCGACGATGAGCTGACGGTGTTTTGTGACGCGAGGTTGGTCACGGCTGTTATTGGCGACGCACTTCACAACGCTTCACGATATAGTCAAAAGCAAGTGAATGTCACCGCACTGCCTTTCGAGTGTGGCGTACTACTTCGCGTCGATGATGATGGTGCCGGGCTCGCCGATACCAATCTATCCAATCACTTGGCCAAAGCTGGTACTGGTCTGGGTATGCTACTTGCTAGCAAGGTCGCCGAAGCACATCGCAACGGTGCTCAGCGAGGCTATGTGTCACTGGTTGAGTCGCCCGAACTTGGCGGTGTCAGGTTTGAACTCTATTTACCTTAATTTATCTTGATCGGAGGGCTGTTTGGTACGCCATTTGCCAGTACCCCGAAGCCGATTTTTGAACTCTTAATGGCGCGGCTATAAACGGCATCGCAAGGGTTTTCTAAGCTCGATCGGAGTCGGTCCCAGAGGCCGCTGGCAATGATGCTCAACCCTGAACTGGCAATCGCAGCGCCGCCTGATAGGGCAGTTCCTGCAGCACTCATTTGAATTTTCGGTATGGCCATCGTGCCACGAATACCGACGCTTGGGACCAGCGACCTCATTGCGCTCACGCCAATGCCCTGTCTGGGACGGCTATTCAGCTGTAGTTTAAGTGTTTCGTCCGGTAGGTTGATTTCGCCGCTCGCGAGTATGTCAAAAAGGCTGGTTCTGATCGCGAGTCCTGGGTCTAAATTCACTTTACCGTTTTCAATAGTGAAAGCGCCGCCAGTACACAATACTTTGGTTTGATTTTCTGTGGTTGAGAAAACTCTCTTTGTCAGTTGGAGTAGAAAGTCGCCAAATAGAGTGTCGAGTTTCTCGGTATTGATACCGCCGCCGCCACCGCGAAAGATAATGACTCCATTCAGGTTTTTGCTCAGTTCTTGGGTGGTCTTACCTTTACTGTCCAGCTTTGCGTTGAACTGAAGGCGCTCGCCGTCATTGGTGATTGGCGAACCAGTGTAAAGCCACAGCATGGGGATGCGTTCGCTGACGATTTCGAATTTGATCGATCCAGACTCGCTGTCAGTAGCATCCCGTTGTGCCACTAGGACGGCTGTTCCATCGCTGTCGCTGCTCTGCCAGCTAATGTTTTGACTGAACAGACTGCCATTCTTAATCGTAAAGGCAAGTTGGGTGCTCGAAAAACTGCCTGGCCGTAAATCGACACGTTCAGCCATGTGAGAGAAGTCTAGCTCAATGCCTGATAGCCAACGCCAGGGAAATTTGATCTGTGGCAGCACTCTCTCTTTCTTGGTGATGGGGTCCTTTTTATCGTCAGTTGCGGTGATAAGTGTCGGAATGAAGGTCGGAAGGTGGATTCGCTTTGATGTTAGATCAAAACTTACTTGATAGATCGCGCTGGGTGCCACTGATATTTGTCCCGAGATGTCACTTGCGCCGATGCTCGAGTTGTCCAGATGAATGATCATGCTGTCTTGATTGCCAATCAGATCGAGTTGAATTTGATACGGCTTGTCTAGAAAGTTGTTTCTAAATCCAACCAAATTAAGCAGGGTATTAGAGCTGTCGCCTCTGAGAGATAGCTGCCCGCGGGTTTGGCTCAAATTCGGAGCGAGGTCGAGCGTCAACTCTGCGGTTAGCTTCTGTCCCGCAGTTTCTAGCAGTAAGTTCTCGACGGTCACTGAGTCACCCCGGTGAGTCAAATTGAGCCCGATTTCGAATGGCTCTGAAGGTAGTGGGTAGGGAACGAAGGAGCCGAGCATATGTTCCAGGTCACCGCCTCGGCCATCAATTTTGATCGTCAGGTCTTGCAGGCTTTCTGTTCTAGGTATCTTTGCTTGAAGGCGGATCTGATTGTCAGCCAATGCGATAGTGGCATCTGCTTTGATTTTCCCATCCAGACTGTCCGTGAGTTTGGCCGATAAGGTGAACGGCAGACCTTCGATCAGCTTTGGTGAGTCGCGCATCAGTTTTTGAATATCGGTGCCGGATAGGTTTAGATCCAGTGCGACGTCACGAAGCTCCGAGTGGTCGTCGATATGGCCCTTAAAGCTGCCTTTGCTTGAATCCGTCGATACCTTGCCTGCACTGACGGCAAAGCGGCGACCTTGTCCCGTGAGGCTGAATTCAACATCAGCTTTGGCAGCGTTAAAGTAGCTTTTTGTGCCCAGCGCCACCGAGAGGTTGTTTAAATCGGATATTTGGACGCGCACGTCGCTGTTCAAGAGACCTTCGGCGCTGATCGCGCCTTTTGATTGGGTGGTTAGCAACCCCGACTCGAGCTCCCAGTTCTCGATCTCCCACGCACTGTCCGTGCGAGTAAGCTGCATTGACGTTGCAAACGGATGTTCGCCCTGTAGCGGCAGACCTATGCAGCGGCTCAATATATTGAGGTCCAGACCGTCGCTTTCAATTTGAATGCTGGAACCGACTAATTCAGGATATACCCCAAGTTCACCAACGAGCGAAATCGCGCGGCCGTAGCCGACAAGCGACAATTTGAATACTTCATTGCCGTTGTCGTTGCTAGAAAAACTCCCAGTCCAATCCATCGCTAGATTCGGAATCTCGCAGGGTGAAAATGGCTGCAGTATCGTTAGGTCAAAATCCTTTGCGGCTATATCGAGTTTCCAGTTATCCCAGGCAGGAAAACTGGGTAAAACCCCGCTTGCTTCAAAATGACCGTCCCCCAGGGTAATGCGGCTCTCTTGAAGTGTTAGGAGGTCGCCGTCTCGCGTCAGAGTGCCTGATGCAGTAAAGGGCTGTTCGGAATATTTTAGGTAGTCGATTAGCGCACCAGCTTCTCGCAGTGAAGGTCCGCTGGTTTCAAAGTCCAAACTAAAATCTGAGTCAAAGAGGCTATGTGCAAATTGGCTATGCACGATCAACTCTCCAACCGACGCATGGCTAAACCAAATAAGCCTCTGATCTTGATCGTGTAGGTGTGTCACCAGTGACAGCGGACCGTCCCTGACTTCTTTGGCACCCAGTAGCTGCAGTAACGGTGCTGCCGACGGCCCATCTGCTTTTACTACGATATCGACATTCTGCAGCGGGTTCAGATGCTCAACGTGACCATCAAGCTCCAAGTTGTATCCACTCCATTGCGCTTTGGTATAGAGTTTATAGACGTTTTCTGGACGCTCAATTTTCGCTTCGAGTGTTAGATTGGCCTGATTCAATATGCCCGCGACTGCCAAATCGAGGACCCGGTCGGTTGAGCTAACCATTGTTGATTCACTTATTGATAGGCTGATGTTCTGATCGGCATCCTGATAGCTAAACCGGCTCTGGTAAATATAAGCGCGGTCGATTTGGACTTGTACTTGCTCGATGTCCTGCAGAATTTTTTCAAATTTATCGATAGCCAATTCCGGATCTAAGGCCGATATCTCAACGGTCTTGTTCTGCTCGCGTCCGTCTGGTTCTGGCTCATTTTTTATCGACAGGTTTGCCTGTCCGATCGACAGGTTTGTGATTTTTGGCGTCTGAGATAGCAAGGAGCGGCTGAGGGTAGACAGCTCAATGATATTGGCCTCGAATGTCGCTTTAGGATGGATAACATGGATATCTTTGGCGCTAATGGTGGTTGTGGTACCCGGTGATAGCCGAAGTGGACCGCGGATTTCGACAGTGGCGCCAAGGCGTTGTTCTAGATAAGCGACGAGCGCCATTTTTGCCAGGCGATCTGCTTGCGTTGCTAGTACGATTAGCGTGAGGCCAATGGCTGCGAGAATGATCTTAGTTTTAGACAGCATGAAGGTTGCGTCGCTAGTAAGAGTGACAATTTATGCAGGCCTGCCAACACTGCGCGTGTGACTAAACGAATTCAGGATGGTTATTGAAGCAAGCTTTTGGCTCTCGTTCAGATTCTGGTTCTAGTTTTAGTTCTAGTTCGAGTTAGCATCTTCTTCACGAAGCCTGATCCGACTTTTATTATCCGGGTATTTGCCTTTGATCGGCTCGTAGTACGCCCTAATTTTATCCATATCCTCAGCCATATTGCCGCTGAGATAAAATGACATGCCCAGCCCTGCTTCTTTTCGAGCATAGTCCAAGTATCCGCATACGATTGGCACATTGGCTGCGAGCGCGATTCGATAAAAACCTGACTTCCAATAGTCGGTATAGCGCCGTGTTCCCGAGGGTGGCACAACCAGAGCCAGTCCATTTGAGGCCTCAAACCTCGCTGCAAGATCTCCCACCAGGTTGTTATTTTTTGAGCGATCGACAGGAACGCCACCGAGAAAACTGAGGATACTGCCCATAATCGGTAAGAAAAGACTGTCCTTGACGAGCCAATGTATAGATAGGCGAAAGCTGTAGGCCGCACCCAACAGAAAAAACAGATCCCAGTTGGTGGTATGTGGTGCGGCTATAATGAGCATGCTCTTGCTGTTAGGGACACCACCTGCGACTCGCCAACCGGAGATTCTGATAATGGTTTTGCCTAACCAGTGCGCGAAGGCGTTGCACTTGGGTGCAGGGAAGTCTTCTACATCAATCATGCGTGGTGGACCTGAAATAGCAGATTCGCATATTACCGATTTCATCCGGTGAAGTCAGATGGAATCTCGGTTAGGACAGACGGTAGGATTGGCTGTCCCAGCGGTTGATTCGGTTGCTTATACTTACGTGCCACTGATTTAAGTGCATAATTGTCCGCGGCCACGACTAAACAATAAGAGAATTGCCATGCCAAGCAAAATACTGTCATTCCTGATCCTCAGCCTCATTTGTTCTGTCTTACAGGCTGCGGACCTAACGTCTGCGCGAAAAGCCAGCGAATCAGGCGATGTGGCGGCTGCTTTAGATCAATATATGGAGATCCTGACAGAGGCACCTGACAACTTTGAGGCTCTAGAAGCGGCAGCCAATATCGCTATCGAGATGGGTATTCCTGAACTTGCAGCTGAGCTCTGGGTTCAACGCACCAATCTCGCCGTGACCGTCGGAGATCGTCAAACCGCTCAGCTAGGTAATGAGGTGATTACCTCAATCTATGACTCAATGCCCGCCTGGATTCAACAAGCGTCTGAGCGCGTCGGTGCCTATAACGAGGAGCAAGCGGAAGCGCTTCTCGCGATCGATGAAATGTCAGCAGAAGCCCAAAGTGCTTTGGCCATGGGAGCAATGGAAAATGCCATCGCTGCTCAAGAAAGTGCCCTAATGATCGCTCGTGATCTCTTTGGTAATGTCCATGGAGTGACGATCACTGCAAATCGCGAACTGGGTTTCATCTACCGTCAAATCGGCATGGCTCAGGAGGCTGAAACGTTTTACGGCGACGCGCTGGTTGCAGCAGAGGAGGGCCTCGGCCCAAACCACCCGGGCACGCTTGAAATCAACGCACTAATAGCCGAACTCTATGGAGCAATGGGGCTCGCCGAGGAATCCCAGATGATCGCGGAAGCGGTGGTCGCCGGATATAGCGAAGCGCTTGGCGCCAATCATGCTCTGACTCTGGATGCAAAATTCGGTGTTATCAACCAGCTGCAAGCAACCAACCAATTCGATGCTGCGCTAATGGCATTGGTTGATCTGTGTGAGTCCATCGAATCTGCTTATGGCAGCTATCACCCGCAGGCAATTTATTGTTTGCAATCAACGGCCGGAATTTTGACCACAATGGGCGAGTTGTCTCAAGCCGAAACCACCTACAGCCAGGTGATTGATCGCATGGGTGCGGTGAAAACCGATATTGATGCTTACGTTCTCAGTGCTTTACTCGAGATTGCTGAAATCTATCGAGTACTTGGCCGCTATCAAGAGAGTAAAGATTTGCTTTCTGGTGTGATTCATACCGCTTTGCTCGTGGGTGACGTAGAGCGCAGTTACACCGCTAAGTCCTATTTGGGTCGAGTGTTGAATAACGAAGGAGACTATGAAAAAGCCCAATTGCTGACCGAAGAAGTGCTCGATTATGGTGTCAAGGCGTGGCAGTCAATCCCTGTTAATGTCTACAACACGTTGCTGGAATTAGGTTCTATCTATCAGGCGCAAGGTAAGCTTGCAGATGCAGAAGCAACCTACGCGGAAGCCTTGCAGGGGCTCGTTGAACTTCTGGGAGATGCACACCCTTCCAGTTTGGTTGCTTTGAACAATTTAGGCCAAATCTATGAGTTAAGTGGGCTCTACGATCAGGCTGAACCCATGCTCAAAGAAACCTTGAGCAAGATGGAAAACATTCTCGGCGAAGATCATGTCAACACACTAAATGTTCGCAATAACCTGGCGCTACTATACGAAAGTCAGGGTAATTTTCGAGAAGCAGAACCGCTGTATATCAAATCCCTCGACATGATGATCGAGCTCTACGGCGAAGATCACACCAATACCAATGCGGTCAAAAATAACCTCGCGTATCTCTATATGCTGATGGAAAACTACGAGGCATCAGCGGCCATATTTGAAGACGTCAAGGCTCGCTGGGGTTCCCTGTTTGGTGAGAACCATGCGAATACGCTGAAGGCAGCTAACAATTTGGGTCGCGTATACAAGCGACAAGGGAAGCTGGACCTGGCAGAAGCTAGCATCAGCGATACGCTTGTACGCAGGCAAGAGGCGCTTGGTAAAGATCATTTAGATGCCATCCGCTCGATGATTGATCTAGGCGGCGTCTATGTCTCACAAGGTCGGAATGACGACGCTGAGAAGATTCTAACGGAAGCGCTTGCTTTGGCAGAAAGTCGTTTAGGTAACCTGCATCCCTACACCTTTGACGCCCTTAACTATTTGGCCGAAACCAAAGAAAATCAAAACGATTTGCAGGCAGCGATAGAAATCAGGGAACTTGGCTTTGGTCGTCGCAGTGATTTCCTCGACACGATGCTTTGGACCACCGGTGAAAATGCTAGAGAAGGTTATATTCGCCTGCACCGTCCAGAATACAATGCCTATTTGAGTTTGCTGGAAAAAGTGGGTGACGCTAAATCTGCTCGCAGGATGATTGATGCAAGCCTTCAGCGTAAAGGCCTACTGTTGAAGGTGACCTCTGAAATTCAACAGATCGCAACGATGGCGACTGATCCAGAATTGAAAGGGCTAGCAACAGGACTAGAAAGTGCCCGCAAGGAACTCGCTGCGAAAACGCTTTCCGGTCCGACGGCTGAGACCAAAGGCAATCATGTTGAGGTGCTGTACCAACTTGAGCAGAAAGTGAATGAACTGCAGGGTCAATTAGGTCGGGCCAGCGTTCGCTTCCGAACCTCTATTGCCGGTAGCAGTTCGGAGCGGCTTGCTGATGCAATGATTGAAGATTCGGCACTAGTCGACTTTGTGTCTTACACGGACAAAGGCGAACCTCGTCTGCTCGCTAGCGTGATCACCAAGAGAGGCGACGATGTGGAATACCACCTTGTTTCCTACGGCGACCGCACGGGTCTCGAGAAGGCGATCGATGAATACCGGGAAATGATTCAGGATGACCAGGTTGATGAAGACGTGCTAGTAGAAGTCGGAATCGAGACTTACGACGTTGTCTGGGGTCCATTGATGGATACCCTGGGTGATCTCGCGCATGTTTATTTGGTGCCTGATGGTCTACTCAATATTTTGCCTTTCGGGGCATTGATGAGCCCGGATGAAGAATACTTGATCCAGACCACAGACCTGCAAATTCTGACGTCTGGGCGGGATCTGCTGCCAAACGAGTATCGATTGGTAGATGGACAGTATTTGGTCATCGCCGGACCTGATTATGATTCTGAAGATGTAGTCAGCAAAGAAGTTTTGCAGGAAGCGGCTGGGCGGCGCTCGGCGGCACTTCAGTTAGGTATTCGCGGCGCTGGCGGCGGTTTGCGTGGCTTAAGTTTTGCACCCCTGCCGGGTGCAGCTGAAGAGGGTAAGATCATTATCGACCGGGTCGAAGAAAATGATGCTGCGAGCATTAACTTCTTTGGCCAGAGTGCCCAAGAAAAGGTGTTGGTTGGTATGAGCAAGCCACCAGAGATATTGCACGTTGCAACCCACGGTTTCTTTCTCAAAGCGGATGATACCCTGCGCAAACGTTTGCTCAAGGCACAGCGCGGCACGGAGATCCATATTCCGCCACCAGGCGATAACCCCTTACTGCGGGCGGGCTTGGCTTTTGCTGGGATTAACACTAACGCGCAATTTCTCGGCGACATTGATACCACCAATGATGGTGTCTTGACGGCACTGGAAGTCCTCGATTTGAATCTGTCTGGTACGCGCCTTGTGGTGCTTTCTGCCTGTGAAACCGGTCTTGGGGAAATCCATGAAGGTGAAGGCGTCTATGGTTTACGACGATCTTTTCAGGAAGCCGGAGTGGCGGAAGTGGTCAGTTCGTTATGGGAAGTATCTGATGCTGGTACACAAGCGTTAATGACCGACTTCTACGACAAGTTGCTGGCAGGCGTTCCTGCTCGGGTGGCATTGCGTGAGGTGCAATTAGAAATGATTGACTCGCCACAATGGGGTTACCCCTTTATTTGGTCAGCATTCATGATCGTTGGCAGCTACGAATCAGCAGGGTTTGCCGTTAACTAATGACCGACGAGGTAAAGCAAAAGCTAGAATTCGACGCCACTCGGCACCTGTCTCAGTGGTTAGCGACGGAGGAGGTGAGCCTTGCATTCACCACCTACCAAACCGGCAAGTTGTTTTTTGTCGGGCACCAGGACAATGGCAGGCTATCTATTTATGAGCGAACCTATAATCGTTGTATGGGTCTCTGCACCGATGAGCAAGCAGAAGTCTTGTATATGAGCAGTTTGTTCCAAATGTGGCGTTTTGCACCGGCCTTTAAGAAGGGTGCTGCGTACGAAGGTTATGATCGCCTTTATGTTCCGCAAGTTGGCCACACGACCGGGGACATCGATATTCACGACATCGCCATCCGCCGCGACGGCTCGCCAGTCTTTATCAGTACTTTGTTCAGTTGCGTTGCAGAATTAAGTGATGACTTTAGCCTTAATCCTCTCTGGCAACCGCCGTGGATCAGTAAGTTGGCGGCTGAAGACCGTTGTCACCTTAACGGTCTGGCGCTAGAAGACGGTGAGCCTCGTTATGTGACGAGCGTCAGCCAAGCAGATGCAGCGGATGGATGGCGAGAACACAGGGCCGGCGGCGGCGTATTATTTGATATCAAAAAGAATGAAGTTGTTTTGGGTGGTTTGTCCATGCCTCACTCTCCTCGGGTATACCGGGGTAAGGTCTGGCTGCTTGACTCCGGGACGGGATATTTTGGCTATGCAGACGAGAGCGGTCGATTCGAGCGCGTTGCATTTTGCCCTGGTTTTCTCCGAGGCCTGTCATTCGTGGGGCATTACGCCGTCGTGGGGCTTTCCCAGGGGCGGCACAATAAAACCTTCTCTGGTTTACCTCTAGATGACAATCTCTTGGAGCGTAAAACAGAAGGTCGTTGTGGTTTGCTCGTGATCGATCTCGATACGGGCGATATTGTTCATAGCATTCGTCTAGGCGGCGTTGTTGAGGAACTCTACGATGTTGTAGTATTACCCGGCGTTAAAAGACCGATGGCGCTGGGTTTTAAGTCAGACGAGATCCGGCGAGTCATTTCCTTGCCTGAGGTCGAGTAATCAACCGGCTAATATTGTAAGCATTGGTAAACGCTGCATTGTTTTGCCCCTGTAAATTGAAAAGGAGGTTTGAGTGTCATCACGCATATTGTTAGTAGCGATCCTGATCCTGCCATCATTCGGTCTAATTGCTCAGACCTTGGAAGAAGCAGTGCAAACAACGCTTCAAACGAATCCCGATGTGATGGCCAGCCAATACAATGTTGAGGCTGCAGCCGAACTTACCCGCCAAGCAAAGGGCGCTTATTTTCCTTCCGTTGACCTGGTTTTATCGGCGGGTCGTGAAAACTCGAACAACTCGACCACCAGAGCTGTTGGCCGTGACGATCTGCGCTTGTCCCGCGAAGAACGCAGTTTGCGAGTTACCCAGATGCTGTATGACGGTTTCTCGACCCGTAACCTTGTCGAACAACAGAGCGCTCTAACTGAGTCGGCCATTGCTCGATTAAGTAGTACCCAGGAAAATATCGCGGTTCGTGCGATTCAGGTCTACCTTGAAGTGATGCGCCGAGGCGCCGTGGTGACGCTGACCAAAGAAAACCTGAATTACCATGACAACACGCTGGGCAAGATCAGCGAGCGGTTTGAGAACGGTGTTGGCACCCGCGTAGACGTTGTGCAGACCCAAGGTCGTCGAGCACAATCTAAAGGTAATGTCCTGCTTTCAGAGCGCGATACTCGGAATGGCACTGCCGAATTCTTCCGCGTTGTTGGCGAGAACCCTGTTGATCTTCGCTTACCCACTCAAATTACCGGATTACCCTCGACGCTAGAAGAAGCGATCGAGACGGCGATGCGTAACAATCCAGGTTTGCTCGCGGCAAAGTCTGATCTGCAGGCTGCGGTTGCAGCCCAGAAACAAACCAAGTCCGCCTATCAGCCCCGCTTTGATTTAGAAGTTGGTGCTACCCGTAACGACGATACTGACGGCACGATCGGTGCTAATGATGATGAAACGGCTGTGGTACGGATGACTTATAACTTGTACCGAGGTGGTGCAGATAAGGCTCGCATTAATGAATCACAGGCCCGGGAGTTTGCTGCTCGTGAAACAGTTCGTAGCGTGCAGCGTAGTGTTGCCGAAGATGTGACACTGGTTTGGAACGAATTAGACGATATCCTGGTTCGACTTGAATATCTTGAAGCGCACGTTAAATCCACTCAAGAAGTTCTGACGGTTTACAACGAGCAACTGACGCTGGGCAAGCGTACGCTGCTTGATTTGTTGGATGTTCAAAATGAGTTGCTGCGTGCCAATGTCGCCTATCTAACCGGACAGTACACGGCCACTCTGGCGCGCTACCGGGTACTTGCGAGCACCGGTCGTTTGCTCGATGCAATGGGTCTCAGTTCTGAAAATTAAGGTGCGGATAAGCCCTGTTGACTGAGTCCCGCGGACTGACGCGAATGCACGCCTCTAAACCGGTCTATTTGAAATTTATTGTAGATAGGTTTTAATACCTGACCTCGTTTCGTCTTCATGCGTGATTTCTGTTGCGTTTCTTTTATAAAATTCACTTTGTAATCAGATAGATATGATCGGTGTAGGACTAGATTTCGGAACATCAAATTCGGCAGCCGCCTGGTTCGACGGGAAGACTCTCCATATGGTTGAGTTGGAGCCGCCCTATGTCATCATGCCGACCGCGACTCATTTAAATCTCGAGTTAAAAACCCGAGTCGGTCGTGTCGCTGTGAATCAATATATCGAAGAAAACCGCGATCGGATGGTAGAACTGACGCCTGAAGTCATTGCCAAATCCCAGATCCTCACGGAAGAGGCGAGCCCTCACGATTCCACTTCTGAGCACGAGGTGACGACCAATGACGTCTATGGCAAAGCGGTGATTGACCGCGGTATGCAAGGACGGCTTTTTCAAGGTGTAAAACGTTTGCTGGGCAATCCATCTATTAAGCGGTTGATGGTGTTCGATCATCCTTTTCGTTTGGTTGCTTTGATTACTCCCGTGCTAGTGCATATTCGACAGGCGCTTTTGAAGGCAGTGCCGGAGCCTGTTTTTGATGTGCATTTTGGACATCCTGTGCAGTTTGAAGGCCATGGCGACTTTAAAAATGATTTAGGTTTGTCGAGGCTAACAGAAGCTAGCGAGTATGCGGGCTACCAAAGAATATCTTTCTACCCTGAGCCTGTAGCAGCAACGCTAAGCTATCTACATGAAGAGGGCGGGGTGCCGAAAGGCGTGGTCCTAACGGTTGACTACGGGGGCGGCACGCTGGATTTAAGTGTGGTTCGGTTTGAAGGTCTAGCGTTCGATGTCCTTTCTACTGCTGGAAGGCCGATCGGTGGTGACCATATCGACCAGATGATTTTTCGAGAATTGCTGTTTCCGTTGCTCGGCAAAGGGGAGATCTGGTCAAGGACGCGTGACGGCCGTCTGATCGAGAATCTGTTTCCGTTTGATGAGTTCGAAGACAAGCTGCTTAATTGGGCGGTGACCTACACCCTCAACCAGAACCACTATCGAAGTAAAATTACTGACTGCATAAAGCAAGGCGGCGCCGCGGCAGAGAAATTTACCCGACTGGATGATTTGATTCGACATAACCAGAGTTATCGGGTTTTTCAGGCAATTAAGAAGGCCAAGGCTGATCTTTCTGAACAGGAAACCACAACTCTAGATATACCCGAGTTAGACATATCGGTATCGTTTAGTCGTTCGCAGTTCGAGGCTATGCTTGCGACTACGCTGGTTCAATTGACCGGGGTAACGGATGAAGTCCTGGCGTCCGCCGGACTTAGCGATGGTGATATTGATGTCGTGATTCGAACCGGAGGTTCGTCGCTTATTACTGCAGTAAGAGGGCAACTCGAAGGCCGGTTCCCCGGCAAGGTGACCGAACATGATCCATTCACCAGTGTTGCCGCGGGGCTCGCGATCGCGAGTTTTCATAATTATCAGTTCGAGCTTTTGCATCAGGCATGAAGTCGCGCGTCGTTTGGTTTGTCGTGCTGTCGCTAGCAGGGTTGCTGGCTCAGTTTCCACTACTTGCCGAGCGCAAACCTATCATTTTAGATACCGGTCCCGGTCTTCATCAGACGCTGCTTGCAGTCGACCAACGCCTTTACGTTTTTACGGTAGATGACCAGGGCCAGCGTTCTTTTCAGGTGGGTCAAAGCGAGAACGGCTATCTGTTGGCGCCGCAACGCCATCCGCTAAGTGACCGAGTGATCTTCGTTGATTCAATTAAAACGCCAAAAGGTGCTTTGGCTGTGGTGATTCATCAAGGAGAGGCACGGGATCTCGATACCAATCGACTGATTTTGGAATTCGATAGCATCTATAATGTGCCGGTCGTCGACGCCGTGCCGCGCTATCGCGTGTTTCGAGATATCAACGGCGATGGGCTGGATGATTTTCTCATCCCCTCTTTTTCTGGTTACCAGGTTGCGGTCCAGCAAGAGGATGGTGTTTTTTCCAAGCCAATCAGTCTTGATGCCGCACCAATCATGGAAATGTCCTACAACAATCACCCCTGGTATCAAGCCAAAAATCTCTTTGTCGCCGATATGAATTTCGATCAGCGCAGCGATCTTATCTTGTGGGACAAAGATCACTTTATAGTCTATGCGCAACTCAATTCCGGGGAGTTCTCGGCTGAGCCGTTTACGATTCCGTCGTCGGTACCGCTCGACTACGATAGTGTTGATGGCATGTCAGTGCGCATGTCCAATGAGGATCAATCGAACAAAACCGTCACGGTGGTCCATGGGATCGATGATTATGATGGCGACGGCGTGCCTGATCTCATGACGATGCAGGTCAAAAGCGAAGGGGTGTTTCGAAAAAAGACGACTTTTGCGCTCCATCCTGGGCAAGCGACGGAGCAGCAACATGTGGGCTTCGGTGCCCAACCGACATCAAGCATTGAATCAAGCGGTATTCAGTATGAGATGGAAGCTCGGGATTTGGACGGTGACCAGGATCTGGACCTAATCGTTTCATCGGTTGAGCTTGGCGTGGGTAAAATTATCGCGGCTTTACTGACAAGTTCGATAAAAATCGAACTTGGGTTCTATGTGATGGAAAACGGCCGTTATCCCGATAAACCAGATGCGACCCGTGCGATTACGGCAACCTTTAGCCTATCGACGGGTGAATTTTGGCTACCGGCCGTGCTGATTCACGATGCGACAGGCGATGGGCGTGATGACCTCTTTTTGCAGGAAAACGACGAGCAGATGAATTTGTTTATCGGCGAGGCAGGGCATGATGTCTTCGCCAAGCGTGCAGAGCCTATCAAAATGCCGATGCCAAAGGATCCCGACCTAATCGAGTTAGAACAGATCAACGCCGATGGCATGGTGGATTTTGTGATCCGAATCCCGCCACCGCTCGGCGATGCTGTTGGTCTGCATCGTGCAGTGCTGCTGATTTCCAGCGATCAATAAAAATTCCACGTCTGTTTTAAACCAATTGCCGTAAACTGCCATCTAATCAATAAATCATGTATTCAGGTACCCGGTGACAGAAGCGATATTGGCCGATCCGCTGGTCGATGAAAAAGTCCGCAAGCGAGCGCTGGAACGCGCGCTGGTTGAGCGTGCTCAGAATAATGACACTCTGGCCTACGAGCAGTTGTATCAAATGCATATAGGGCGCGTGTTCGCGCTGTGTGTGCGTCTTTGTAATGATCGCGACATGGCCGAGGATTTGGCTCAGGAAGCCTTCGTGTTGGCCTGGCGCAAATTGGGGAGCTTTCGCGGGGATTCTGCATTCGGTAGCTGGTTATACCGAATTACCACCAATACTGTTCTTAGCTATCTCCGCAAGCAAAAACCTTTCCGTAACATGCTGGATGTGGATGATATCGAGGAGCAAGGGCAGAAAGAGGATATCGGCCTAAGGATGAGCCTGGATGATGCGATTGTAGGTCTGCCAGATGGTGCAAGAGCCGTTTTTGTTCTGTACAGCCTAGAAGGCTATACACACGACGAGATTGGCGCGTTGTTAGGTATTGCTCAGGGGAGCAGTAAAGCGCAGCTCCACCGGGCCCGCCAACTTTTGCAGGCGAAACTCAATACCGATAATCCGAATTAAACCATTATCACTAATATGACGTCCTAATTACTATGAACGACAAGACAGACAAGATGAATGATAGCCTGAGTCCCGAATGGGAGATGCAGTTAGCCCGAGAGGTTCGAGCGCTGGATCGTGACATCGAGCCGAGCCGCAATCTGTGGCCAGGTATTGAGCGCAAAATTGAGGCGTACCCACAGGTAAAAAAACCTGAGTACTCTGCAAGCTGGCTGCGTTTTGGCATGGCTGCAAGCGTGCTCATGGCATTTTCCGCCCTTATTTTGACCGTCGCGGATTTGGGTTTTGATGGATCGCGGGGCAACACCGCGTCGCTATTCGAACAAGCAAGGCCCTCGGCCTTAGAGACCATGCAAGTTGAATATCTGAAGACTCGCGCGCCTCTGGTTGAGCAATTTACAGAAACTAATCGAAGCCTGTCCCCAGAGACCCTTGAAGAACTGTATCGGAACATAGAGATCATGGCTCAGGCGCGCAGAGATATTGAGGCACAAGTGCGCACAGACCCAACCAACCGTCGTCTAGTTGAGCAATTGATGCGGATCCACGAACAAGAGCTTGCGCTGCTTAAGCAGGATTTCTCGCAACCTAGCCGATCGATGTAATCGGCAAGTGCGTTACAGGTAAACACTATGAAGACACTGATTTTAATTTCCGTTGCGACGTTGTTGGGCTTCAGCAACATAGCTAAGTCCGCGCAGGAATCTGTTGATCAATCTCAGCCGGCGAATACCAATGGCTATGTTCGAATCAATGTTGTTCGAGGTGAAATTGAGGTTGAAGGCTGGGATAAAAACGAAGTGAGTGTGATCGGTACACTGGATGAATCTGTTGAGAAGTTTATCTTTGAGGTGAGGGGTAACGATACGACGATCGCCGTCAAGCTTCCGGAGCGACTCAATAGTTGGTGTTGCGATAGAGAAACGGATCTGGTGATTAAAGTCCCGCAACGAAGCAATCTAGTGGTATCACTTGTGTCTGCAGACGCGGAAGTTACCAATATTCATGGCGGGCTTGAACTGGGTAGCGTCAGTGGTGAACTCCGCGTTGAAAATGTTTCAGATCGCGTCCGTGTAACCAATATCAGTGGCGAAGTCACTTTGCGTAGGGTGCAAGGCCGAGCCAGAGTAAAAACTGTTAGCGGCGATATCGTTGCCTCTGGTGGCGCAGGGCCAGGAGTGTTTAGTTCGGTGAGTGGCTCGATTATGGTCTCAGATATGCACGACGAACTGGATCTTGAATCTGTGTCTGGTGATATTGAGGTGACCCGTAGTCACGTGCGTTCAGTGCGGGCGAATACGGTTTCTGGTGACGTTGAGTTGGCGACAGAAATGCAAGAGGGCGCCATCATTGAATCCGATACAATGAGTGGTTCGGTGCGGTTAGTGCTGGGTGGCAAAATTAATGCGCGATTTGATTTAGAAACGAGTTCTGGTCGGATACGAAACCGCATTACCAGCGACAAGCCCAGAGCATCCGAGTACGTCCGTGATGAAACCCTTCGTTTCACCATAGGCGAAGGGAAGGGTGAAGTGATCGCTTCTTCCGGCTCCGGCGATATTTCTCTGAGTGCTAATTAGATTTTGGTGCGGTGATTCTTTTCACCAGTTCCTGATAGCGAGCTTCGGTAAACACGGGCGCAGAACATAGGCGACCCTCTTGTACCAGTCAGCCTCGCCTCGACCTACTTCAAATATCTTTGCAGCCTCAATTGAATTCTTTGCGCTAACAGTCGTGAAATGGGGCGGCGCTTCAGCAGGTTCGTGCACCGCGATTAACACACCGCTTTCTTCTGCGAGGTCCAACCATCGTCTATCTGCAATGGTCTTATGGAGTTGCAGCAATGCCGCTCCAAACCACTAACGCATCGGTGATGATGGATATGTGGTTGGATCTATCGGCTACACGAGCAAGGGGAGGCCCGACTAGCTTTATATTTTTGGTCAGTTGCTCAATTTTTTCGAGCCAATGGCGTGCTAGTACTTGATCTTTAAAAAGATGGCTTGCGTCCTACTTTGGATCTTTGAGTTTTCTGACTTGTTCTTCGTAGGTCTTGCGAAATTCCTCAGCAAATAACTGGTTGAAGTCATTTTCAGAGTCCACCGCTATCTGCTTATAACTCTGCTTATACGCTTCCCAATATCGTGCTTTTTTGGAAGTAAGCGAGAAACCTTGATCAAGCTCTTTCTCTAGTGCTTCAGGGTCAAAGCGAGAAAGGATGGTTTGGATGGCGGCAGTCATACCGCTTAGCATGGCGATCTGGTGTGCTTTTGCGTCGTTAACGGCCTCCTGTACGGACTGTATCGGCGAAAGAAACCCTGGTTCCTCGTTTAGTAACCTCGACAGCGCCTCTTTTGAGTTAACCGAAAACTTCAGAGCATTATTTTCCACGCCCTTGATTTTGGTCGTGTCCATGTGAAAGCTCTTTTTTACCGAATAGCGCGCCTTGAGCATTTCTATGACGCCTTCGGTCAGAGTATGCAGGGCAACGCCTGCAATGCCCATAACCTGAACGATGTCTTCATTCAGTGTGCTGGGATCAATCTGAAGCTGATCCAAGAATACGTCGATTGCCTCAGAGTCGACGCTATAAACTGCTTCATCTCGGTCATCGGGCTCGGTGCGGTTTGCCGTTCCACTCGTTGTTGTTGGCTTTGGACTTGCGCTTGGGTTCGACCTTTCTTCCTTATCGTGTTCGGCCGCAGTATTCGAATCGGTCGCGGAATCACGGCCTGTTTTACTGGGCGAGGCTTCGGCATCATCAAGATCTGCAAAAATATCTCTGAAGGCGCTATCAATAGATTCGTCGGTTGGAGGGGCGGAATCGACTTTCGTGATCTGAATGTAGCATTCACCGATCAGTATCACGTCACCCTCTTTGATCTCGTATCTTTCGCCAATCTCGAGCTCAACAGAATCGTTAACGATTGTGCCGTTGTTCGAGTTGTTTTCAACCATCAGGCTATCTTTGTCATCAACTAAGATGCGCGCGTGTTTGCGGGAAGCATAGTGTTCAGGGTCAGGAATGACGAAGTCATTATCACTGGCCCGACCGATTGTTCCGCCTGCTCGGCCAAATTCGGCGACGATCGGCTCTACGGGTGGGTCGTGACGAAATTTAATGCAGGTTAATGTTACTCGCACGTCCTGTCCTGATTTGGTCATGGGTCAGCCTGACGGCTTTCTGGCAGTATACCTAAGAAGTTTGTATTTCAATGCACAGAGCTAAAAAAAGTGACACTTGTCCCGAATTAAAGCCATGTTCTGATCGATTTTTGATCAACAGCCGATTCCTTGGAAGCGGCGACATGCCTGATTCTGCGCCCATCCCGAGGACATGTTGCTGGTCTTAGGTCAATCTGATATTGTCTTCGTTCGTGGCCAATAAAAACTGTTTGGAATAAGAATAATGACCCAGCTTCCTCCTTCTTACAAAACAAAAACTTTGATGATCAGCTTACTGTCAGCGCTGCTATTCAGTTTTTCAGTTCTTGAAGCCTCAGCAGCGGCCCTTCCTCCCGCTGCCCAGCCGGGAGGGGTTCCGCAAGGTATGGCTCGACCCGAGCGCCCTAGTCGTATTGAAGTCGACATCCCCGTAGTCCGAGATCGACCCGATGTGCTGTTCGACGGCTTGGATGCGGGTGTGCATTTCGCCGTAGATGATATCAAAATTTTTAAAATCGGCATGAATAACGGTGTGAAAACCCGGGAAGCTTATGTTGATGAGAGCTTGCAGAGCATTATTATCGACTATATCTCGAAGCGGAACGGTGACTTTACATTTGGCTACCTGCAAGACGTCGCTGACAAATTGTCAGATGATCTTAAAAAAGAGGACGGCTTCCTGTTGGCGACGGTTTATGTGCCGCCGCAGAAGGTCCGTAATGCGTCTGTAGAGTTTGAGTTGTTGATGGGTGAACTCGAGGACGTAGAGATCGTTGGCAACGATATGTACGCAAAAAAATATCTGGCTCGCGCCTTTGAGGATTCGAAGGGTAAAGTTGTTGAGCGCGAAGCAATGGAAGAGTCGATGTTGTTGTTGCAGGAATTCGCTGGGTTGTCTGCTAGTGGTCTGTTGAGCCCCGGTGAGGCTCTTGGGCAAAGTAAGTTGCTGATCACTGTAAACTCAGAAAAACGGTTTGAAGGTCAGCTGCTTGCTGATAACTACGGCTCTGACTTTACCGGTAAAGGTCGCGTTGGTGCTCACCTGGAGTTCAATAACCCGCTCAATCTTCTAGACAAATTGACCGTTGATATTTTTGGCGTAGAGCGCCCTAACGATATTGCAAATAGTGATGACAGGCTGCAAGAGCGGCTATACGGTGGCTTTCGATATGAAGCCCGGCCTTTCGATACTCGTTGGGGGATGGGTGTTGAGGCGGGATCAAATACCTACGAGGTCGGTAGTTTCGGAAATCTTAGTTTAGGGCAGCTGAACATTACAGGATATACCAAGAGTGCCAGGACTTTCCTGGTCAATAGTCGCCTTCGAAGCAGGGCCAGCAGAGTAGATTTGGAGTTCGGGTTGAAGTTGGAAGAGGCAACAACTGAAGCCAACGGTGTACCTAACTCTCGTGATGATTTGACAACAATTGATGCTGCTATTCGCTTTCAGCACAACGACTCATGGCTTAAAATGTGTGGAGACAAAGCGAGTGGTGGAACCCAGAGCCGCGGCTGTCCTGGCGTCACCCTCGGAGAGTTTAAACTGGTGCAGGGTATTCGAAACTTCTTAGGGTCGATGGATGATGGCACAGATCCTTCTGCAGTTCCGCCAGGCCGCATACTTAACAACGAACCAGGTCAGCCGGTCGCCTTCGCGGATGCTCGGTTCTTTAAGCTAGAGTATTCTCTAATACGCCTGCAGAAACTTCGCTTTTTCGATGTGCTGCTGACGATCAAGGGCCAGCACACCAATGAAGCGCTGCTTAGTGTAGAGCAGCACTCGCTTGGTGGGCCATCCAGCGTTCGGGCATATCCGACTGGGGCATTCCTCGCGGATAAGGCTTACTACGCAGGTCTTAACTTTCAGAAGCAAGTTAGGGGGGTTTCCTTAAGCGTTTTCTATGATTACACGCAAGGTAAGAATTTTGAAACATCGGCAAACGATCCTAAAGATGTCGATCTTCAGGGCTTTGGCGTTGCGATGAGCTTTAATCCCTTGTTTCTGCCAGACCTACGGATAGACATCTCGTCCGCCTGGGCGACAGGTAGCGATCTCAATATAGACATTCGAGGCGAAAACGTGAACGGTGTTACGGTGTTTGGTCGGGATGCACCTGACCGTCGACGACCTATGGTGTTCGGTAGTTTAACGTACCAACTGTAGTGATGTTTAGCCACGATAAGAACAAGAAGGGCTCCGCGCAAAACAAAAATAGCAGAGCAATGAAGAACCCAAATGCAGAACAATCAGGAACTACTGGCATGTCTTTGAATCAAACTCGCAATGTTCAGTCTATCTCCGGTAAGGGTGTCAATAAGAAGCCTCTCGTCGCCGCTATTAGAAACGTTTTAATTGCGTCTGGGATGCTTGCTTACCCGCATGTATTGCTCGCCGGACCCGAAGGCGGGGTTGTCACCGCAGGCAGTGGTTTCATAACCAAGGCTCATGCCAAAACCACCATTACCCAGAGCACACAAAATCTCGCTATAGATTGGCAAAGTTTTAACGTTGCGAAAAACGAGTCGGTGCAGTTTCTCCAACCAGGTTCCCAGTCTGTTGCTCTGAATCGTATTTTGGACCAAGACCCTTCAGTTATTCATGGTTCGATTCAGGCCAACGGCACCGTTTTCTTGATGAATCCGAACGGTACAGTGTTCGGCGAAACAGCGTCAGTCAATGTGCATGCGCTAGTTGCATCAACCCTCCTGATGTCTAACTCAGACTTCATGAGCGGCAATTACAATTTCTCAGACTCTGGCACCAATGGCGTGATTGTCAATCATGGTCTGCTGGCGGCATCGACTGGTGGGTCTGTAACTCTCCTAGGTCATTCGGTTGAAAACCACGGGGTTATTGTCGCCCGGACCGGCACGGTTACTTTGGCCAGCGGTACAGCGGCAACTCTTGATTTTGACGGCGACGGCTTGCTGTCCATAGCTGTAACAGCAGGAATTTTGAACAACCCAGACGGCACCGAGTCTGCCGTATTAAACACCGGCACTATTAGCGCCGAAGGCGGCACGGTTTATCTGACCGCAGACGCCGCTCGCGATGTCTTCAAACATGCGGTCAACAATGTCGGCCTCGTAGAGGCGCGAGGTGCGTCTCTGGTGAACGGCGAAGTCATTCTTGATGGCAACGCTGGCACGACAATTACCAGCGGCACTATAGACGTATCCAATGAAACAGGACTGGGCGGTACGGTCAAGGTCTTGGGCGAACAGGTAGGTTTGTTCGGCGATGCCACCATTAATGCGTCTGGCTCCGAGGGCGGCGGTACGGTCCTTGTAGGCGGTAACTACCAGGGCAAAGGGCCAGAACAAAATGCCCAAGTGACTTATGTGAGTGAAGGTAGTTCGATCCAGATAGGTTCCAGCAACGGAGACGGCGGTCAAACGGTTGTTTGGGCTGACGGCACTACACGATACTTCGGCCACATTGATGGCGCAGCGAGTGGCAAAGGGGCTAACGCAGAAGTTTCCGGCAAGCAGCATCTGGCATTCCGCGGAACGGTTGACCTGTCGGGCGGCGAAGGTAAAGGCACACTACTACTCGATCCGCAGAACATCGTGATTGCCACAGGTGGTGGTGATGCCGTTGCGACCAACGATGAATTTGCAGAAAATGCAGCAGGGACATCTACTATATCTCCTGCAAACCTTGTCACCGCTTTAGACGGTGCAAGCGTTGTCCTTCAAGCCCATGACGATATTACAGTGACGAATGCTGTCGATGCCTCTGGTAACGGTGGTGCGGGCGATCTGACGCTAGAAGCTGGTGATGACATCACTATCGATGCTGCGATCACTATGAAAGCAGGAAGCAGTTTGAACTTGATCATAGACTCTGCTGGTGCGGCAGGTGTTGCGCATGACGTTAACGCCGATATCACAGGTACCGGCGCAATCACTGCTCAAGACCTCACTGTAACCAACGGCGCAACAGATAATGACGCTGGTAATGTCACCTTTGGCGTACTTACGCTTGCAGGCGACCTTGCTATCACGACGGGTGGCGGCACCAGTAGCACTATTACTCAGGGTGGCGCATGGGCGGTGACGGGAACAACAACATTAGATGCTGGTAGCGCGACAGCGACGGTTAGTGACATCACGTTGAGTACCGGAGCCAACGATTTTGGTGGCGCGGTGACGATAACCCAAGGTGGTGACGTGACTATAGTCGACGCCAATGCATTGAGTTTCCAGCAGGCAACGGCAGCCAGTACCTCGGTAACAGCAGGCGGCGTCCTGACATTGTCCGGTAATGTAACCTCTTCAGGAGCCACCAGTTTGACATCGACGGCTGATGACGGAGGTGCAATTACTTTCGACCAGGGTGGGTTTACGATCTCCTCCGCTGGCGGTGCTTTGACGGTGACAGCTGATGACATGACACTTGATGGCACCATCACTGCAACGGGCCAGACTGTGACGTTGACGTCAAATACCGCGGCAGATGCCATTGAATTGGGGTCAGCAGGAACGACGACAGCCGGCACACTGGAATTGTCTAATACAGAACTACAAACGATTGCTGCTACGCAGTTGAACATTGGTTCCGGCGCGGCGGGTGCGATTGCTGTTACTGCTGATGTGACGCCTGGCAGTACTGGTGGCGCGGACGTAACCACGGTACATTTACTGAGTGGTTCAACAATCACAGGCACAGCGGGCGGGATTGTTGAAACCAGCCTAGCGCTGACTGCCGCCGCTGGCACGATCAATTTTACAGATACGACAACCAACGTGACCGACTTGGCGATCAGTGCGGCGGGACAAACCGCGAGTTTTACGGACGTTGACTCTATTGATATCGACACGGTCGCTGGTGTAACGGGTATTACTGCGACCACAGTAAACCTGACGGGTAGCGGCACCATCACGGACAGTGCTGCATCAACTATCACCGGAACAACAACGCTGGATTCTGGCGGCACGACGGCGACTACCAATGACATTAGCTTGGATTCAAGCAACGATTTTGGTGTCGTGGCCATTACTCAGGCGGGCAATGTCACGCTTGTAGATGCGGCGAGTCTTGACCTGGCGGCCAGTGCGGTGGGTAATGACCTGACAGTAACAGTTACGACTGGTAATTTGACCGACTCCGGTACGGTGACAGTGACGGGAGCGACTTCCCTGACGACTTCAGCGACCGATGCGACGATTAATATGGGCACATTGGCCTCAACGGGTGCGGTGACTCTGGCCACTACTGGTGCATTCGCCGATGCCACTGTAGTTAACGCAACGGCTCTGGATATTGGAGCCAGCGCCGTGGGTGGTAGCTTAATCGCCACCGCGACCACCGGTAACTTGACCGATTCCGGTACAGTCACGGTCGGTAGTACGAGTACCCTGACGACGTCTAACGCTGACGATGATATTGATGTGGGTGACCTGGCGAGTACAGGTGCAGTGAGCCTGAACACCACGGGTACCACGGGTAATGCAACGATTGTGCACGCGACTGGTTTTGCACTTGGTGCCAGTACGGTAAACGGTATTCTCACCGCCACAGCGACCACGGGTAACCTGACAGACTCGGGTACGGTCACAGTGACAGGCACAACTTCTCTAACAACTTCTGCAGCAGATGCGACGATTGATTTGGGCAC
>JBNMQM010000055.1:0-30740 GCA_051278195.1 Candidatus Azotimanducaceae bacterium | reverse complement strand
AGACACCGACCAGCATACCGCTGGCGAACCAGGCGATTTTTACTCCACCACCGCCGTTACTGTCAGCCGGAGCGGGCGTGGCGGTGCGTTTAGCGAAGTCCTTGGCCATGGTTTGAGTTCAGTTAGATATAAGAGGCGCTATTGTAACGATTAATCTTTAGGGCAAGAAGTGCTGCGTGCGAGGACCGCGTTGTCGGGCTTCGGTTTCAGCTGATGCCTTTGGCAAGGCTGTGCAACGTCAGGAATCTCATGCCGCAAAAAAAGACGGCAAACATTTGCTCTATTGTTCTTGTGCCTAAAACAAATCGAAGGGGTCGACATCGATGGACCATCTAACGGATCGGGCGCTCGGTAACTTCTCGGCGATTTTAACTGCTGAAGCGATTGTCTGGTGTAGATATCGTCGGTTGGTGCTGGATATCAGCAGTTGGGCGCGATATTTTCCGGCGCGCTTCTCCATTGCTGATGGGATGGGACCCAACAGTTCAACCAGCTCGTGGTGTGTACAGCTGTTGGATAGCCCTTCAAGAAAGTTAATAGCATTGCCTGCTTTGACGGCCTCTGCGCGAATAACCGCTTGAAAGGTGTACGGTGGGAGCTGGTTTTGCTCCCTTTCTTTCAATAGTGCTTCGCAAAATGTTTCATAGCCATCTTCAATTAGACAGCGCAGCATGGGTTGCTCTGGAAACAACGTCTGGATTGCCACTGTGCCTTGCTTTTGTTCTCGACCTGCACGCCCGCCTACCTGAAGTAATAGTTGGCCGGTGCGCTCGATGGCGTGGTAATCCGAACTGTAGAATCCCGAATCCAGATCAACGACGGCGACCAGTGTCACGTTCGGAAAGTGATGTCCTTTGGCCAATAGCTGCGTACCGAGAAGTATGCCGCGTTGCCCTTTGTTCGCTTCTGCAATCTTGTCTGTCAATGCGCCCTTTAGTCGTGTGGAATCGCGATCGATGCGGAGGATGTTTTCGGCGGGGAAGAGTTGCTCTAAGCCTGCTTCTAAACGTTGTGTACCCAGCCCAAGGGGCACCAGCTCGCGGCTTTTGCAGTCGGGGCACTGAGTGGGTGCGCGAAAGCTACTGCTGCAATGGTGGCAAACCAGTGTGCGACTCGATAAATGGTAGGTCATTTTGGCGTCGCAACGCTGGCAGCTAGAGAGCCATAAACATTGACGGCAATGCAGTACTGGCGCGAAACCGCGTCGATTTAGGAATACCAAAACTTGATTGTTACCCTCGAGGTGGACGCGCATGAGTTCGATCAGCTGCGGCGAGAATCCTTCTGACAGGGTCTGATGTTCAATACCCATAATTTTGTATTGAGCGACCTTTGCTTTGTTCGCGCGCTCATCTAAGCGCAGCATTTGATACTTACCATTGATCGCGTTGGCGTAGGATTCTAAAGCTGGTGTGGCGCTGCCTAAAATGACGGGGATTTTTTCTTGATGCCCGCGTTTAACGGCAAGGTCTCTCGCTGAATAACGAAAGCCTTCCTGTTGTTTGAAGGAAGCGTCGTGTTCTTCATCAATGACAATCAAGCCTGGTGATTTCATAGGTGTAAAAATTGCGGATCGAGTCCCGATGATGACGCTTGCTCGACCAGAGGCGGCATCACGCCAAGCTGATAGTCGCTCTCGATTGTTCAGCCCGGAGTGCATGGCGACAACGCCGACGGAGAAGCGCTCTTCAAAGCGGCGAATGGTTTGTGGGGTTAGTCCGATTTCCGGCACAAGAACGAGCGCTTGCTGACCTTTCGCAATCACCTCCGCGATGGCCTGCAGGTAGACCTCGGTTTTACCCGAGCCCGTGACGCCGAATAATAAATGAGTGCCGCTCGTCTTTAGTGAATCAAGGGCCCGCTTTTGTTCTGTGCTTGGAGGCAGGTGATTGCTGGCAGCTGGAGGCGCGCTTGCGGGCTTCGGCGCATCTTGAAAGGTTTGCCACTCAGCCGCGCCTTTTTCTATAACACCCTTGATGATGGCGGTCGTAAATTCTTGATCTTTGAGTTCTGCTTTACTTAGGCCCTGACCATTACTCTGATTCTGTTCCAGCAGCGCAACGACGAGCGCCCGTTGTCTGGGGGCTTTACTTAAAGGTTCAGGGTCGGTCCAGAGTGGGATCAATCGTTGATATGATCCGGTAGTACTTTCGCCCTGGCGAAGTAGTACCGGCAGAGCCGTATGAAGCACTTCGCCAATAGGGTGGTGGTAGTAGTCGGCTGCCCACAAGCAGAGTTTAAACACTTCATTGGGCAGGACAGGCTCGGTATCGAGTAAGGACTCTGCTGGCTTAATTTTCTCAGCAGGCAGGTCGGTGCTCTCGGTTTGACCCAAAATAACGCCAATAAGCTTTTGGCGACCGAAGGAAACCTCGACACGAAGCCCAGTTTTACATAGGTTTACAGGGCAATTGATCGGTGCCAGGTAGTGGAATGTGTGCCGTAACGGTACCGGGACGGCAACTTCGAGGTAGATTGGATTCACCAATGTTTTCACTAAAATGTTTTCACTAATTAGACGCGGCATTATGCCTCAGAGCCCGGCCCAGGAAACAGTTGCCAATTCCTGAGTTAGACAGCGTGCATTCACGCTTGCGAATCATTCAGACTCTGGTATGATTGCGCCCTTTTTCGGCAGCCAGGTATACATTATGAAGGCAGAAATCCACCCAAAATATGAAGAAATCACAGCGACTTGCAGCTGCGGTAACGTGATTAAAACGCGTTCCACTAAATGCGATGACCTTCACCTCGACGTCTGTTCGCAATGCCACCCGTTTTATACTGGTAAGCAGAAGATTGTCGACACGGCAGGCCGAATCGATCGATTCAACAAACGATTCGCCGGTCGTGGTGGTGCTAAATAGGCGAGATTCATCGCCTATTTATTTAGATTTCTTATAAGAAGTCTAACAAGACTTTAAAAAAGGGTGCCATTGGCGCCCTTTTTTTATCCCGGTATCAGGTAGTATTAGACTTGTTAACATAAAAACAAATTCGTCCTCCCTTAACATAGATAAAAGGCCTAACGATGTCCGAAAAAGATAGCATGCGAGAGCGCGCACTGAGATATCACTCCCACCCGACACCTGGCAAGGTGGCGTTATCGCTGACCACAGCCGCCAATAGTGCTGATGACTTAGCGCTGGCCTATTCTCCAGGTGTAGGTGAGCCGGTGAAAGAAATCGCACGTGACCCGAAGTTAGCATACGACTACACCTCGAAAGGCAATCTTGTCGGCGTGATCACCAATGGAACGGCGATTTTAGGCCTTGGTAATTTGGGTGCTCTAGCGAGTAAACCGGTTATGGAAGGTAAGGCGCTCTTATTTAAGCGGTTCGCTGACGTGGACTGTTTTGACATAGAGGTGACGACTGAGGATGTTGACGAGTTTGTCATGATCGTTGAGAAAATCGCTGGCACCTTTGGTGGTATTAATCTTGAAGACATAGGTGCGCCAGCTTGCTTTGAGATTGAACGCCGGCTAAAAGCGTCGTGCGACATCCCGGTGTTCCACGATGACCAACATGGCACGGCCATCGTCACGGCCGCTGGCTTGCTTAACGCGCTTGAATTGCGCGGCAAAGATATTGCTGATTCTAATATTGTCTGTTTGGGTGCCGGTGCAGCTGCTCTGGCGATTCTTAAGTTATTGGTCGAGCTAGGCGCTAACAAAGCCAACATTTTTATGTGTGACTCCAAAGGCGTGGTTCACACAGACCGCGATGATCTAAACAAATACAAGCAAGAGTTTGCTAACACCACGAATAAGCGAACATTACGTGATGCCTGTGAAGGTAGTGATGTTTTTATCGGCGTGTCTGGTGCGAATCTGCTGACGGAAGAAAGCCTCATGGCGATGGCGCCCAATCCGGTCGTTTTTGCCATGGCAAACCCGGATCCCGAAATGCTGCCCGAAGTTGCGAAGTCCCTGCGTGATGATGTGATTATGGCAACGGGTCGTTCTGATTATCCTAACCAGGTCAACAATGTGCTCTGCTTCCCTTTCATGTTTCGCGGCGCTCTAGATGTTCGCGCAACTGATATCAACGAAGCCATGAAAATGGCTGCGGTGCATGCGATTCGTGAACTGGCAAAAGAGCCTGTTCCCCAGGAAGTGCTGGATGCCTATGAAGGTATTGATGAAATGAGTTTTGGCCCGGAATACATCATTCCCAAGCCGCTAGATCCTCGTTTGAAAGCCGTGGTTTCATTAGCAGTGGCGAAGGCTGCAATTGCTTCTGGTGTTGCGCAAACTGATGTTCTGCCAACCTATGATTGACTACAGCGCTCGTTAAAAAATTTGCTGTAGTGGTTGTGATTCAACTTCGTCCTGCTGGTTAGCAATCGCTGCCGGTGGGGCGAACTCTTCTCTGAATATTTCGAAGATTCCATTTGGATCCGAAGGTCCGGTCCTGAGTCCTGTGACTGGATCGATCTTCAGTGTGACTAATCGGTCTGGGAACGGCAGACTGCGGGTCTCTGATTCAAGCGGTAAGACTTCCTTTGCATAGTCTACCCATGCCTCGAGCGGCACGGTTGAGCCGTACTCGCGGTTACCTACTGGGCCATTGTTGCCAAAACCTGCCCAGGTAGTTGTCACTAGATCCCGTGTATATCCCGAGAACCAAATATCGGCGTCATTGGTTGTGCCAGTTTTGCCTCTTAGGTCCCGCCGTTGTAGAGCACGAAAGGCTTTAGTACCAGTTCCACGCACCATCACATCGGCCAAAATTGAATCCATGATGTAGGCCACACGTGGGTCCATGATGCGAGGCGCGATTGACTCACAATCCTCGCATACCCTAGGTGGGTCCGCTTGAAACAGCACGTCCTCGTTTATCGAATCAATTTCCTGAATAAAGTAGGGGGCTACGTAATAGCCGCCGTTGGCAAATGCAGCGTAGCCAGTGGCAACTTCTAGTGCTGTTAAAGCGATCGTGCCACCGCCAAACGCAAGCTGCACATCTCTCGGGAAGTTGCTGGTATCGAATCCAAAGCGCGACACGTAATCGATCGCATTGGCAGGGCCGTAGTCGAGAATGACGCGCAGCGAAACGAGGTTCTTGGATTTATACAAGGCTTCGCGCAATCGTAGCGGACCGGCGAAGTCATCATTGGCATTACTAGGCCGATAAACCTCTTCGAGGTCGCCGCCGTCTAGCACGACGGGCGCATCATTGTAGATCGAAGCGGCCGTTAAGCCGTTTTCGATAGCGCCCGCATAGAAGAATGGTTTGAAATTGGACCCCGGTTGGCGCCGCGCCTGAGTCGCGTGGTTGTACTGTTGGGCTTTGAAATCGTAGCCGCCGACTAAAGCCAATATCGCACCGTTGTCAGGGTCTAGAGAGACGAGAGTACCTTGAATATTCGGTACCTGGCCGAGCCGATAGCCGGCTTCACTGGTTTCGTAGCGCACCACATCACCGACGCCCGCGAACTCTGGAGCTAACTTGGGGCGTGGACCACGGCGATTAACATCTATATAGGGCCTCGCCCAGCGAAAGCCGGCTTCGGTAATCTCAATTCGCTGCAGGCTCTGGGTCAGCACTTCGAGACCATTTTCGTCGCTACGAGTCACGATGCCTGGAAGTTGGTCGCCCAGCACATCTAAACCTTGAAGTGTGTCTAGCCAGTTTGTGGGATAGCCGTATTCTGGGGCCGCAATGAACTCATCGGTACCTTGGATGCGTTTGAATTCAGGGCCTCGGTAACCGTGGCGGCGGTCATACTCATTGAGTTTTCGGATGACGGCAGCCTCGGCCGCTCTCTGCTTATGGCTATCGATTGTGGTTCGGACAATCAGTCCTTCGTTATAAGCATTTTTGCCAAACTGTCGAAGTAAGTGCTTGCGTACCATTTCAGCTACGTAAAGTGCGGGGAGTTCGATGGCTCGACCATATACTTTAGCGGTGATGGGTGCTGCAATAGCCTCTTCATACTGCTCCTGAGTAATTGAATCTTGTTCGCGCATCCTGAGCAGTACGAGGTTGCGGCGATTCAATGCGCGCTCGGGACCGTTGACAGGATTGCCGGCTTCCGGTGCCTGAGGTACACCAGCCAGCATCGCGATTTGGGCCAGAGTTAGATCTGCGATATTCCGGCCGTAGTAGGTGTTGGCGGCTGCCTGGATCCCAAAGGCATGCTTGCCAAACGGGATAATGTTGAGATAAAGAGTCAAAATTTCTTGTTTACTGAGTTCCTGTTCGATCTTCAGTGCGAGTAGCATCTCTTTAAATTTACGGATGAACCGGACCTCGGTATCGCCCGAAATGTTCTTGACCAATTGCATGGTGATTGTACTGGCGCCGGTTCTGATCGACCCCTTATTGCGAACCAGTTGCCAGGTTGCGTTTGCCACGGTGATGAGGTCGATGCCCGAATGTTCGAAAAAGCGTTTGTCCTCGGTGTCGAGCAGCGCGCTGATGAAGGCCGGTGGGATTTCCTCAAAGGTGATCGGGAGCAGCCGCTCGCCAAATTCCTGAATCAGCTTGTTGTCTGCTGAGTAGATGCGCAGTGGGGCGCGGAGTTTTACGTCTTTGAATGTTGAAGCGTCAGGTACTTGGGGGTTCAGATAGAGAAACGCAGCGGCGAGTACCAGCACTAAACCGCTCATCAGGCCGAAGGCAGTCCATCCAAATATCTGTATAAAACGGTTCATACTACTCGGGGTTTAAATCTCGGGCGCCATTATAGATGTATTTTGTCTCCTTGGTGTGGGTCCTGTGATGTTGGTTGTCTTTTTCGTGATTGACACCACAAAATTCGTGGTCGATTGTGTGTATCCTGACGGTGCATAAGACCAAAATTAATAAATAAATGAATGGATTACGGCATTTTATTCATTTAAATTGTTTGCGCTGAGGATTCGAGTGTTATTTAATGTTGAATTACATATATCTGGCGTAAGTCCTCGTACTGAATAGGAATTTACTGTGTTTAGCTTTTTAAACAAAGGACCGAATACCATGTTGGGGCTGGACATCAGCTCTACGTCGGTCAAATTGCTTGAGTTAAGCCGCTCTGGAGGCAAGTACCGCGTTGAGAGCTACGGTGTTGAGCCGCTGCCTGAAAATGCTGTGGTCGAAAAGAACATCAGCGATGTCGACGGCGTAGGCGAGGCAATCGCGCGTCTTGTTGAACGAGCCAAGACCAAAGTTAAAAACGCTGCGGTCGCTGTTGCTGGGTCAGCGGTCATCACTAAGACCATTGAAATGTCTGCAGCATTGTCTGAATCCGAAATGGAAAATCAGATCGAACTCGAAGCCGACCAATATATCCCTTACCCTCTTGATGAAGTTTCGCTGGATTTTGAAGTTCAGGGTATTTCGCCCAGAAGCGAGGAGCAGGTTGAAGTCTTGCTGGCTGCTTGTCGTAAAGAGAACGTTGAAATGCGCGAAGCGGCTCTGGAGTTAGGTGGCCTTACCGCTAAGGTCGTCGATATCGAAGCTCACTGCATGCAACGCGCTTTTAATCTGGTGCGTGAACAATTTGTCGGCGACGGCGAATCAGAGAAGATTATTGCCATTGTGGATGTCGGCGCCACAATGACCACACTGAGCGTGTTGACCAACAACGGCACCCCATACACGAGGGAGCAGTTGTTTGGCGGCAAGCAACTCACAGAAGAGATTCAACGCCGCTATAGTCTTTCTGTTGAGGAAGCGGGGCTTGCTAAGAAGCAGGGCGGTCTGCCAGATGATTATGAATCAGAGGTGCTGCAGCCATTCAAGGAGGCAGTTGTTCAACAGGTGACTCGGTCTTTGCAGTTCTTTTATTCTTCAAGTGCTTATGATGATGTTGACCACATCATATTGGCTGGTGGTACCGCGTCGATTGAAGGTCTCGCGGGAATGGTATCGGCCAAGCTCGGAACTCCTGCCTCTATGGCTAACCCCTTCGTCAACATGTCCATGTCCTCCAAAGTGAACGAAGTCAATTTAAACAACGATGCTCCCGCTTTAATGATCGCCTGCGGTCTGGCGATGAGGAGTTTCGACACATGAGTGATATCAAAATTAATCTTCTACCGTGGCGAGAACAGCTGCGGGAAGAAAAAAAGAAGGAATTTATCAACGTGTTGGTCGGCGTCGTCGTGTTTGCCGGTGTTTTAGTCTTTGCCGTTGACCGCTTTTACAATGTATCTATCGACGATCAAAATGCGCGTAACGAATTTATTGACAGTGAGATTAGCGTCCTAGCTTCCCGAATAGGCGAAATCAAACAGCTGCAAAGCCAGCGAGCCGAACTGTTAGCCAGGATGAAAGTTATCCAAGAGTTGCAGGGTAACCGACCGATTATTGTCAGGTTGTTCGATGAGCTTGCACGCAAGTTATCTGACCGAGTGTTTTTCACTTCCTTAACCTTTAAAGGATCTAAGTTAGATATTCGCGGTGTCGCGGAATCAAACAACCGGATTTCCAGCCAGCTTCGTAACTTTGATGAATCGATCTGGTTTACTGGGCCTAATGTGACAGAAATTGATGCAGACCCGGGCTATGGTCCTCAAGCGAGTCAATTCTCCTTGAGTGTTGAGCAAACTAAGCCCGCAACGGCGGCGAAGGGAGGCTAAGCATATGGCAGGTGGTATCCAAGACATTATCGAGAGCCTTCAGAATTTCGATACGGATCAGCTCAACGATCTGAATGCCGTTGGCTCGTGGCCCATGGCAGTGAAAGTCATAATATGGACGATTGTTTTTGCCGGTGCTCTGGCCGCTGGCTACTTTGTGCATATCACCAATTTACAATCTGAGCTCGCGGCGACACAAAAGCAAGAAGTTAAATTACGCCAAGAATTTGAAGATAAGTTTTTCGAAGCGGCGCACCTCGATGGCTACCGCAGTCAGCAGAAACAGATGGAAGAATCGTTCGAAGCGATTTTACGCCAGCTGCCTGGCGACACAGAAATCCCTGGCTTGATCGAAGACATTACTCTGGTAGGTCTAAAAAACGGTTTGTCGTTTCAAAGTATTGATCTGAAGCCAGAGGTTAAGCACGAGTTCTATGTTGAGAAACCGATTCAGATTAATGTCACCGGGAGCTATCACGATCTTGGGTCTTTTGTGAGTGACGTCGCAGACCTGTCGCGGATTGTGACACTGCATGATTTTGAAATTGAACCTGCCGGCGGCGGTCGTGGCGGACGCGGAAAGCAGGAAACAGGCGGTTTACTGACGATGAATATTTTGGCAAAAACCTATCGATATAACGATGAGAGGAGCTAGTCGATGACCTTTTTCGGCGTATCCAAGCTGCATCTTGTCACAGTCGGCCTGTGCCTGCTGATGGTCGGCTGCGCAGGCGGAGATCAGTACGCCGACATCAAGTCATTTATGCGCGAGGTTGAAGGTAAGGAACTTCCAGGCATTGCGCCTTTGCCAGAGTTTGAGCCTTATCAGCCATTTACTTATGGCGCGTCAAATCGTCGCAGCCCTTTTGAGGCGCCGGTAATCATTCCGCAAAAAACGGACCAGCAAAGACGCAATGTTGGTGTTAAACCACCGCAAGATCATGTGAAGCAGTATCTCGAGCGGTTTAGTCTTGCGTCGTTGCAAATGGTGGGCTATCTAAAGAGAGATGATGGCAGTTGGGCGCTGGTTGAGGATGATACTGGTGGTGTGCATCGAGTGCAGGTTGGAGATTACATGGGTTCCAACTGGGGAAAAATCGAGAGCGTTTCTGATACCGGTATCGATGTGACCGAGATCGTTAGTGATGGGGCAAGCGGCTGGTTGCGAAGGCCAAGATCAATTGAACTCAAGAGTGTGAACTAAAGTAAACGCGCACTGGGAGCGAGTCATGGCAATCACAGAAAATCAAAAAGTGACTGCAAACATAAGAATTTGGGGTATGGGGATGACTAAAAGGATTCTGACCGTTCTGCTGGGCTGTGTAATATCAGCCAGTAGCCTGGCGGCCGTGAATATACAGAACATCGAGTTCTCATCTTTGCCTGGTGACAAAATCGAAATTCGCATGCAGTTTGATGGCGTGCCACCCAACCCGACTGGGTACACCATTGAGCAGCCTGCCCGGATTGCACTGGACCTAATGGACGTGACCAGCGGATTAAAATCCAAGTACCATCCGCTAGGGTCTGGAAATGCTCGTAGCGTGACCGTAGTAGAGGCAGGTGACCGCACCCGTGTGATCGTTTCTATGACTGAGCTTGTGTCTTACACAACTCGAGTGGCCGGTAATTCTTTGTTCGTCCTAGTCGGTCAGCAAGACTCGGTTGTGAGCAACATTTCTCAGGAGTCGGGATTATCTTCCCAGGTAGAAACCACAACTTTTGCTGCAGATACAGCGGTCTCTGATCAAGCGCAGATTGAAGAAATTGATTTTCGGCGTGGTGAGTCAGGAGAAGGGCGCGTCATTGTTCGTTTGTCTGATCCCGGCATCGGAGTTGATGTTTCTAGTGAAGGCGGGAGCATTCGGGTGGAGTTTTCTGGTGCTCATATTCCAGCGAATTTGCAACGACGACTTGATGTAACTGATTTTGCGACCCCGGTTCTGACGGTAGACGCACTTCCTGAATCTGATAATACAGTGTTGATGATCGAGCCAACCGGTGATTACGAGTACCTAGCTTATCAAGCAGACGACATTTTCACGCTTGAAGTTAAACCGCTGACGGCATCAGAATTAGAGTCATCTCTTGATGCCGTTTTTCGCTACCGTGGTGAAAAGCTTTCGCTGAATTTTCAGGACATCGAAATTCGCTCGGTTTTACAGTTGATTGCTGACTTTACGGATATAAACTTGGTCGCCAGCGACACCGTCAGTGGCCGCATTACTTTACGACTTAAAAATGTACCCTGGGATCAAGCGCTCGATATCATCATGAAGACCAAAGGTTTGGATAAGCGCCAAACAGGTAACGTCTTGATGGTTGCGCCAGCAGCAGAATTGGCTGCGCGTGAAAAACTGGAGCTCGAAAGTCGTCAGCAAATATCTGAGTTGGCACCGCTCCGAACGGAATTTATCGAAGTGCGTTATGCCAGTGCTTCTGAGATCTTCTCTTTGTTTGAAGGCAGCGGTGAAGGGGAAGGCGTGCTATCGGGTCGTGGCAGTGTGATTGTTGATGAGCGAACTAACTCGATTATTTTGACAGAAACCACAGACAAAATTAATGAGTTCCGCGCTGTTCTAGAAAAACTCGATGTGCCAATTCGTCAGGTGCTAATTGAAGCTCGAATTGTGACAGCAAGTTCTAACTTCTCTGATGCAATGGGTGTTCGCTGGGGTGGTCTTGGATTTGGTCTTTATGATGACTCTTCGGTATTAAGTTCCAGCGGTGGGTCTTTGACGACAGTTCAAGAAGTGCGCGATGGCGTAACCGGCGGCGATGGGATTACTTTCACCACGCCTGACCATTTGGTCGTTGATTTGGGTGTCGGTAGTGCGGACGCGACGTCGTTTGCGATTGGTCTTGTCAGCGACAAGTACCTACTAGATTTAGAGATTTCTGCACTTGAGTCAGAAGGTGGTGCGGAAGTCATTGCTCGACCTAAGGTGATTACCGCGGATAAGCAGCAAGCGAGTATTTCATCAGGTGTTGAGATTCCATTTCAAGAAGCGTCTTCTTCTGGCGCAACTTCGGTGAGCTTTAAATCTGCCACCTTGTCTTTGGATGTGAAACCACAGATCACCCCAGATGATCGCATTATCATGGAACTGGAAATCAAACAGGATACGGTTGGTGCTGTCTTCAACGGTGTACCCAGTATCAACACGAATAACGTCAAGACTCAGGTTTTGGTCAACAACGGAGAAACGATTGTACTGGGCGGTATTTTTACAACCCAGTCCACAGAGTCTGTGACTAAGACGCCGTTTTTTGGTGACCTGCCTTACGTAGGTAAGCTATTCCGCCGCAGTACTTCTACAGATGATAAGCAGGAGTTGCTGATTTTTATTACGCCGCGTTTGATTAAGGATTCACTGACAACGCGTTAGTATTCACCCCGGTGCTAGTTTTCTAGCGCCGGCTTGGCTACAGTTCAATCATGTCGGTCCCTCATAAGCAAAGTATTTTTCTAGTTGGCCCAATGGGTGTTGGTAAAACTACCATTGGTAAAATGCTGGCGCATGATCTGGATCTTATTTTTATTGATTCTGATCATGAGATCGAACATCGAGCCGGTGCGAATATTGCGTGGATCTTTGATAAAGAAGGCGAGCCTGGGTTTCGAATTCGTGAAGCTGCTGTGATTGAGGATTTGACTGCGCAGGAAGGTATTCTTCTCGCGACGGGCGGAGGCTCGGTGCTTCTGCCTGAAAACCGTCAGTTTCTGATGTCGCGAGGCATTGTGGTTCATCTTGATATCTCTCTTGAGTTGCAAATCAAACGCACAGCGAAAGACAAAAAGCGCCCACTACTGCAGGGTGTGGATCACACCAAAGTGCTCACAGAACTCAAAGACAAACGAGATGCGATTTATCGTAGCGTTGCTGACGTCACCTGTTTTGTCGGCGAAGAATCCAGTAAAAAAGTGGTCAATAATATTTTGCGCCAACTCAAGCAGGCCTCACTCTTAACGGAATAAATATTCGTGGAAGTTGTTAATCTCGATTTGGATGGGCGTGGCTATCCGATTTATATAGGATCTGGTCTGTTGGCAGAACCTGGTTTGTTGTCACGCCATATCCGCGGTAAGCAGGTTCTGATTGTTACTAATGAAACAATTGCTCCGCTTTATCTCGACACTGTTAAGAGCGTTCTGGGCGCGTTTACCGTTGATGTTGTGATTCTGCCAGACGGCGAACAGTACAAGACCCTCGATACACTCAACTTGATTTTCAATGCCTTGCTGGAACAACAGCACACGCGGCAGTCCACAATTATTGCGCTGGGTGGCGGTGTTGTTGGTGACATGGCGGGGTTCGCTGCGGCCAGTTATCAGCGCGGGATTGACTTCATCCAGGTGCCAACAACGTTGTTGTCCCAGGTGGATTCATCCGTTGGCGGGAAGACGGCAGTTAACCACGCGCTGGGCAAGAATATGATCGGGGCCTTTTATCAGCCAAAGGCTGTGATCATTGATGTTGAAACGCTCAAGACGCTCCCGGCGAGGGAGCTTAGCGCGGGTCTCGCTGAAGTGATCAAGCATGGCGCGCTGGCTGATTACGATTATCTTAGCTGGGTCGAATCTCATATCGAGTCGATTCTGGCGGGCGATGACGAGTCTCAAATTACCATGGTGCAGCGCAGCTGTGAGATCAAGGCGGATATCGTTGCCCAGGACGAACGCGAATCGGGTGTCCGGGCACTCTTGAATCTGGGACATACCTTCGGTCATGCGATTGAAAATGGTCTTGGCTATGGCCAATGGCTGCACGGTGAGGCTGTCGGTGTCGGCCTCGTTATGGCTGCTGATCTCTCTTATCGATTGGGGATGTTGACCCGGCAAGATGGGCTGCGGTTAAAGCGTCTGGTTGCCTCAGCGGGCCTGCCCGTGGCGCCGCCGCCGGAGTTGGACAACGAGATGCTGAGCCTTATGGCGCGGGACAAAAAGGCCAATGACGAGGGATTGCGATTCGTGCTGCTCGAAGCGCTAGGTAAAGCTGTTCTGCTTGGTAACATTGACGAATCTCAACTCCGGTCTACACTTAGAGCGGGAGCAGGGCTGCTTGACCCTGTCTAATATTGGGATCGAAGTTAAGGAAGACTTCTTTTGCAAACCGCTGAATATTCGATGCCGACTTCACCCTCTGATCAACTAGGGATCGGCGATAAACTCGCCTTTCTAGCCTGTTACAGTCGCTACTACCTGTCCATAACGGCCGATAACCACGGTCAATTGTTTCAGCTCTTAAGTCAGGAGCTTGAGGGCATTGCACCTTTCGCTCGGCTGGGCAGCGATGATGTGCGGAAATACGACCTATCCGTTCTGATTGCGAATGGGTTTGGCTTGCGTGAGTCCTTACCGGCTTCAAGTGAGGTGGTTGATTCACTGGACACTTTGGTCAAGACCAGCGCGGTCCGTCCACTGGTTGCAATCGATGACTCTCACCTTATCAGTGAGAGTAAGCTTCGCCAGTTACTGACTTTGTCCGAACGGTTTGGCTTCGGCTTGGCATTGTTTGGTGGGAAATCTCTGTTGCGAAGAAAAGCGTGCACCCAGTTCGAAAATCGTATTTTTCACACAACCGTCTCGAAGTTAGCCGAAAGTGATGTTCGGCATCTCGTCCGCCGTCGCACGGGCGCAGACTCGCATTTCAGTGACATGGATATTGACCAGCTTGTTGAGCGTAGCGACGGTCAAATGGACAAGCTCGATGGTTTGATCGAAGACATGATCGAGTTGCCTCAGAGGCGTTTAGGCTTGCCACTGGTGCACATGTCCGCATTGATTGTGCTCGGCGTCGTGATGGCAGGCGGGTGGATGTCGATGGATACCGGTGACGTCATCGCCACAGAGACCGTGAGTCTGCCGGTTTCGTCGATTGAGACGCAGCAATCAATCGCTCAAAGCTTAGAGCGACAGAACATAGACCTACTCAACGACCCTGCGGCAGCGATTAAGTTTGAAATACGAGAGGGCGTGCAAAAGAGCAGTCAAAAAAGTGTGCAACAAGCTGGTGCGGAGCAAGACTTTTTGAAAGATTTGGCCTTGGTTGAAGCGTCGCCTGCCGTGGTCGCTGATAGTCCTCCACCTGCCGCTACGCCTACGCTGATTGCCAGTGCTGATCCGAATGCCTGGGTAAATGAGTTGCCACCCTCGACAGCGGGGTCGGCTGTCGTCCGCTCAGAGGTTACCCAGAGCATCTGGTTGCAAGATGCGCCAAAAACCGCGTATACGCTGCAATTGATGGGTTCTCATAGTGAAGACAGGGTGCTGAGTTTTATCGCTGAGCAAGGCAGCCGTGGTGAATTTGGCTACTTCAAAACTCGCCATCGCAACCAACCATGGTTTGTGCTGACTTTAGGGCAATACCGGAATAGGGATCTTGCCTTGCAGGCTATTGAACTGCTTCCGCCAGCATTGCGCGCACAGAAACCTTGGGCGCGGAGTGTAGCCAGTATTCGCGAGTCCTAGAAATTCACCGTTAGTCGTTTGCAGCAAGGTTTCAATTGGCCCTTGAGGCAAAATAGCATCCGTTCCTCAGAGAAACAGCCTGTCTTACGAGTTAGTTAAACTTGTTCACGTTAAATCAGAACTAATTCTGTTAAGAACATGATTTTTATTGATATTTTTAAATACATCTTTTAAGGTTCTGAGATTAATTGGCCTGGCTTCGAGGGAAGCTGGACCTTGGATGTTCTAGGAGAAAAGACCCATGCGCGGACACCTGTCAAGGTTTTTAGTGCTACCAATCCTCTCACTATTTTTGGTCGCCTGCGGCGGCGGCGGTGGTGGTGGTGGTGGCACTGAACTCGGCGGCGGCACTACGACCGGAAACAGTGGTGGCGGGACGACTGGGACTCCGACCCTGACGATCTCAATACTGGACAGTGCCGGTGTCGCGACAAGTAATGTCAGTGGTAATACGCCAGTCACAATTCGTGCGGTGTTGCTGGATGGTGCTGACGATGCAGTAGCGAATACCGTCGTTAACTTTACATCTACCGTCGGTACGCTGACACCTGCGACCGGCAATGTCCTGACTGGTTTAGATGGTGTTGCGACGATCAGCCTGGGTGCGGGTACGATTCCAGATGCCGGTCAAGCCTCTGCGACAGCAACGGTTCGTGTGGATGGTACTGATGTGGTCGTTACCAGCGACAGTGTGGGGATTCAAAGCGACGGACTTGGAACAGGCGTTGGTTCGGCAACGCTCACTGTGGGCTTTGTTTTCACGACGCCTGATGGCTCTGTTAATGTCAGTCGCGGTAATCCTGGTACGGGTACCGTTACGGTGACCGATGTCTCAGGCTCAGGTGTTGGTGGTGCAATTGTGAACTTCAGCACTACAGCAGGTCAGCTGACACCGAGTTCTGGTGCGGTTTCTACCAGTTCTGCTGGTGTTGCTGTGGTCACTCTAGCTGCAGGAACGACCGCTGGCTCTGGTGTGTTGAGCGCACAAATTACCTCCGGCAGCGAAATCGTTGACGCCGATGCCGTTAACTTTATTACCGACGGCGATGCATTTTCGACGTTGGCCTTATCTGTTCCTAGCGGCACAAACACCACGCCGACCTCTAATACCGCGCCTGTGACGGTGACGGCGACGGTCATTGATGCTGCTGGCATTCCTGTTGAAGGGGCGATTGTCGACTTTACGATAAGCAGTAGCTCCGGTTCGGGTGCATTGACATTAGAAAGAGATATCACCAACGCAAGCGGTGTGGCGACCACCAATCTTTTGCCGGGCACCGTCGTTGGGCCTGGCACGATCACCGCCGCAACGACGGTCAGTGGTACTTCTGTGACTTCAGCCGCGAACAATACGCTCTCTTTCCAGTCTGCTGGTGACGGCCCATTTGATGGTGTCGGTACCAGTAACCTGAATATCGTTGTTACTCTCCTTAACGGAGCAGGCACAGCGTTTGTCGGATCAATAGATGCTGATAGCCCTGGGGTGCTGCAAGCCACGGTGACTGACGCAAGCGGCGTGGCCGTTGCGAATACGGTCGTGGAATTCACGACCGATGGCGTCGGCGACATATTTCCCATCGGTGGGTCTGCTCTGACCAACGCTTCGGGTATAGCGACGGTTGCCTTAAACGCGGGTAGTAATCCGGGAGCAGGTCAAGCAACGGCCACGCTGATTATTGATGGTGGCCGGTTTAATACCGATAGCCTGACATTCCAAACTTTAGGCAATGCGGGTGATGCCATCGTTGTCACTACTCTAACGTTTACCGATGCTACACCAAGCAATGGTACTAACATTATTACGGTTGAAGACGACGCCACTGTGGGTATTTTGGTTGAGGATGATGCGGGTGTTAACCTCCCCAATCGTACCGTCACCATTACTACATCGTTGGGAACCGTGCAGGTTGGTGGGGGAACCGCCGCGTCTACCATTACCGCCATTTCAGATGCGGATGGTCGCGTGAGTGTTCTGCTTAAAGCCGGGACTGGATTTGGAACTGGCGACTTTGTTGCCATTGTCGGCGATACGACGGCATCCGTTCAGTTTACGGTCGGTATTGCAGGTCTGCAGATTGGTACTTGTACCTTTCCTCCGAGTGTCACCCCCTCCACTGATTGTGTAACCCTTGCAGGGGTCTTGCTTTCGGGTGCGGCGTTGACGGGTTTTGCGCCACCTTTAGGCACTGCTGCTAACGGCGTGTTGAACATTGGTCAGTCGCCATTGTCTGCCGGTGGTACTTCTTCTGTTGCGGTTCTTGTGCTCGATGCCACGGGGGCGCCAGTCGAAGATGTCGATATTGCGTTTACGACTAACTGTGTCGGCATCAATGACGCGACTAATGGCAACCCGCTGTCGTCTATTACTCAGACGGCCAGCTCGCTTGCGACTGGCGTTGCGACTGCCAGCTATCAAGATGATGAAGGGTGCGCGCGCAGCGATATTATTACGGCAACTGAAGCAAGCACGGGTGAAACGGCTACCGGGACTATTGAGGTGTTGCCGGCTCAGATTGGCGCTATCGTATTTGACTCTGTCACATTCCCTGATGGGGTGACGGTAACGGACCAGATCTTTATCCGTGAATCTGGTGGTACCAGCTCGGCGTTCGTTGTGTTCCAGGTGCTCGACGTACTCGGCCAGCCCGCACCTGACCAAAATGTATCGTTTACGCTAACATCGACTGCTGGCGACATGAATCTGCAAAATGAAGCGTCGGGCGTTTCTACTGGCCTCTCGGATGCCAATGGTAAAGCGACGGCAATTGTCAACGCCGGCTTTATTGCCACCACGGTTCGCGTTCGAGCCAGTCTGGATGTCGATACCGATGATGACGGTGATAATACTGATTTTCCAGCAGGCGCCGCAACGCTGGTTACCTTGTCAGATCAGCTGTCGATCAATACCGGTATTGCTGACCAAAATAGCTTTTCCCTAGCAACCACGGTGTTTAACTTTGAAGGTAATGACGTCGATGGCGAAACAATTCAATTGACGACGTTTCTCGCGGACCGATTTAACAATCCGGTTGCTGGTACCAGCGTCCAGTTTCGGTCCGAGTTTGGATCGGTCCAACCATCCTGTACAACCGGTGCAGCCGGAACCTGTAATATTACCCTGACTTCCTCGAACCCACGAACCCCGCTGGATCCTAACGTCAGCAACCTTGACTTGAGCACAGGCAGTTGCCCGTCGACCTTAATTGTTGAGGAAAACGTGACGATTGCTGCGAGTGTGGGTGACACGCAGTATTTAGCCTCCAGTATTAATCGGGTTGAGAAAGCCGCGGCCTTTGTCGTTGGTCCGGAGGACACTGTACTCACACTCACCACCGATTACACGGTGGATAGTGATGGCTCAGGCATTACCTGTGTGAGCGTCGCCTGCTCTAATGAAACAACACTGAAGATTACCTATGCCCGTCTATTCCCTGATGAAGATGCGAATGGCACTGCAACACATGCAATTACGAATCCCGGTGTCGCGACAGCGCCATTCAGACCTGGGTCCGGCCCGTGCCGAGTATCTGCAGCAGCGCAGGGCGGAACGCTATCGTCAGGTTATCTAGGCGGACTCGGTCAGCGCTTTGGTGCTCGCTCGACCGTATTGGCTTTTGCCCAGGGCGAAGAGAGCTTTATTGATTCTAACGGTAATGGTCTCTACGATTTCGACGAGCCTTTTGTCGATTTGACCGAAGCCTTTGTCGATTACAATGAAGACAATGTTTTTGGCAACGGCGACCCTACCACTGACGACTCGCGAAACTCGACCACTCGGACTTGTTATGGACCTAGTTCTCCAGTGACGCTTCCGGGGCAGACGTTGGGTAACTGCTTCCAAGTGGGCGGTAACGAAGAAGAGTCAGTGGACTTTAATGAAAACGGCATGTTTGATGCGGGTAACGGCATTTATAACGGCACGCTTTGCCCGCTTGAGGTTAGCGAGCGCACCGACACCTGCGATAACAATGGGGATCCCTGTGACCTCACAGAGCAATTTTGTACACGAGACCTGGTGAGTATTAATCGGAGTCAAACGATTGTCTTTTCCGGCTCGTTTGCATCATTTACTTTGCGTGATGCATCCTCGGGTGAGCGAATCAGTTCGGTCAACTTGACGGGTATTGGCAGTGGTATGCTAACAGCGAGTCAAACGGTACCAACCAATAATCCCGGTACAATCGCTGCGGGAGTACCATTTTCGGTCGGGCACCTTGATGGCCAGGTACGTCCTCAAATTGGCGATACCTTTTCCCTTACGGCAGGCACCTCTGCCGTTATTATTGATATCGCGGACCGGTTTAACCAGCAAATGCCGGCGGGCACCACCTTTTCCGTCTCTGCGGGATCCGGTGGGTGTGGTCTTGCGAATAGTCCAGGCAGAACGCTGGGTAGTACGAATAGCACATCTCCCAGTGCTATCGTTATCGCCTTTAGCAAACCCGACAATCCGGTCACAGGGTCTGCGCCGATCACTGTGACAGCAACAAGCCCACGAGCTGGATTAACGGAGTTTTCGTTCATCTGTAGTTATTAAGTTAAGTAGAGCATAAAAAAAGGCGCCAATCGGCGCCTTTTTTTATGCAGTGGTTAGAATAGATTCTAACTTCCCCCTACTCTGAGTAGCTAGGGTAGCTGGGTAAATCCCATCAGTTCTCGATCTATTTCTCGCGCCGCCTCGCGCCCTTCGTTAATCGCTCTGACGACCAGTGACTGACCGCTTCGGCAATCACCGGCTGCAAATACTTTGTCGACAGAAGTTTTGTAGTGGCCTTTGACAGCTTTGTAATTACTGCGCTCATCATATTCAAGGCCGGTTGGGTCTGAGGCGTCGTGCTCTGGACCCAGAAAACCCATCGAGAGAAAGATCAGATCAGCTTCCCACGTGCGTTCAGTGCCAGGGATTTCCTTAAGATCGCTACCGACATCGACGGTAATCACGCCTTTTAGTTGGTTATTTTCATCTCTTATAAATGATTTGCTCATCACCGAGAAGACTCTTGGGTCTGCGCCAAATTTCTCAGCAGCCTCGGCATGACCGTAATCAACTCGATATATTCGTGGCCAGAGGGGCCAAGGGTTATTGGCAGCTCGGTCTGCTGGCGGCTTGCCCATTAACTCAAAGTTGACCAGAGACTCGCACTCATGGCGTAGAGACGTACCAATGCAGTCAGTACCGGTATCACCGCCGCCGATCACAATAACCTTCTTACCTTTTGCAGAAATATAAGCACCATCCGCGTGATTCGAATCCAAATAGCTTTTTGTGTTGCCGGTCAAAAACTCCATCGCAAAATGCACGCCTGCGCCTTCACGACCTGGAATGGGTAGATCTCTCGCCCGAGTTGCGCCGGTCGTGTACAGAATGGAGTCGTTAGTTTTGAGTAGTTCGTCCACCGATACGTCGACACCAACATTGGCGTTGGTGACAAACTCGATGCCTTCGGCTCGAAGTAAATCGACTCTGCGATCAACCACAGACTTTTCAAGCTTCATGTTTGGAATGCCGTAGGTTAAGAGCCCGCCAATCCGGTCGGCCCGCTCGTAAACCGTGACGATGTGCCCAGCAGTGTTCAGCTGGGCAGCTGCTGCTAGTCCAGCAGGTCCTGAGCCGATGACCGCGACTCTTTTACCGGTTCGAGCAATCGGCGGCTGAGGGACAACCCAGCCTTCTTCAAACCCCTTATCAATGATGGCGCATTCAATATTCTTGATGCTCACCGCGGGGTCAGTAATCCCCAGTACACAGGCACCTTCGCAGGGTGCAGGACAAACCCTACCGGTAAATTCAGGAAAGTTGTTGGTCTTGTGCAGGCGGTCTAGCGCGTCTTGCCATTGACCATGATAGACGAGGTCGTTCCACTCTGGAATAAGGTTGTATACCGGACAGCCGTTGTCTGACTGACAAAACGGCACGCCGCAGTCCATACAGCGAGCACCCTGCTCTTGTAGATGCGGGGTATTGTGCTCGGTATAGATTTCTTTGAAGTCGATTAGTCGATCAGAAACGACGCGGTATGGCGTGACTTCTCGTGCGTACTCCTTGAACCCTGTGGGTTTACCCATAATGATCTCTTACAATAATTCTGGTTTCTTTAAGCGATTTTATCGACAGCTAGTAGCTCTGCGTTCTTCATTAACACTCGCTTGTAATCGGTCGGCATTACCTTGACGAAATTGGTTAGCTCCGCTTCCCAATTCTGCAAAATAGACTTCGCCACTGAAGATTCTGTGTATCTAAGGTGATTCTCGATCAAAGATTTGAGTTCATCAATGTCTGCGCGATCCGCCATTTGCTCGAGTTCGAAGGTTTCGGTGTTGCATTGCTGGGGAAACTTGCCGTTCTTATCCCAGACATAGGCAACGCCGCCACTCATACCTGCGCCAAAGTTACGTCCCGTCTCGCCGAGTACAACGACACGCCCGCCGGTCATATACTCACAACCGTGATCACCTATACCTTCTACAACGGCGCTGGCGCCACTGTTTCGCACGCAGAACCGTTCTGCTGCAACACCGCGGAAGTAGGCTTCGCCGCTCACCGCGCCGTATAGGCAGACATTACCAATCAGGATGTTCTCCTCGGGTAAGAAAAGGCTGTTCTTAGGCGGGTAAATTGCCATCTTGCCGCCTGACAGCCCTTTGCCAACATAGTCGTTAGCGTCGCCTTCAACATTAATCGTAATACCTTTCGCCAGCCACGCGCCGAGACTTTGGCCGGCTGAGCCATTCAACTTGATGCGGATGGTATCGTCTGGCAACAGCTTACCCTGAGTCGCTTTTGCAACCTCGTGAGATAGCATTGTGCCCACCACGCGATTGATGTTGATGACCGGCAATTCAATATCGACTCTGGTGCCGTCTCTCAGTGCTGGTTGCGCTTGTTTGATAATCTCTACATCTAGCGCTTTTTCGAGGCTATGGTTCTGCGCCGTGGTGCGATAGGTTTCGGTATTTTCATAAATGATCTTCGCGGGCGTCAATATGGCAGATAGGTCTAATCCGTTAGACTTCCAGTGATCGATGGCCTCATTCATTTCTAAGACATCGGAACGTCCCACCATGTCATTAATATTGCGGAAGCCTAATTGCGCCATAATCTCCCGCAACTCCTCTGCAACCATAAAGAAGTAGTTCACGACGTGCTCTGGTTGGCCGCCAAATTTCTTTCGTAGTTCAGGATCCTGAGTCGCGATACCAACAGGGCAGGTGTTCAGATGGCATTTACGCATCATGATACAGCCGAGTGTAATCAGAGGCGCAGTGGCAAAACCAAACTCTTCCGCGCCTAACAAGGCGGCCATAGCGACATCCCGGCCTGTTTTCAATTGGCCGTCAGTCTGCAGGTAAACGCGTGATCGGAGGTTGTTCATGACGAGCGTTTGGTGTGTTTCAGCAAGACCCAGTTCCCAAGGTAAGCCCGCATGTTTGATCGAGGTTAGGGGTGACGCGCCGGTGCCGCCATCGTGGCCTGCTATGACCAGATGTTCGGCTTTTGCTTTAGTAACACCCGCGGCGATTGTACCCACACCAATTTCAGATCCTAGTTTGACGCTGATTCTAGCGGCAGGATTCGCATTCTTTAGATCGTGTATTAGCTGCGCGATATCTTCGATCGAATAGATGTCGTGATGAGGCGGGGGGCTAATTAATCCCACGCCAGGCGTAGAATGACGGATGCTGGCGATGTAGTCATCCACCTTGCCGCCCGGCAGTTCACCGCCTTCACCGGGTTTAGCACCCTGAACGATCTTGATCTGTAATTCATCAGCGTTAGCGAGGTACCAGATAGTCACTCCGAAACGACCCGATGCTACTTGCTTGATCGCCGAGCGCTTGGAATCGCCGTTTGCCATTGGTGTGAAACGAGCGACATCTTCACCGCCTTCACCGGTATTAGATTTGCCGCCAATACGGTTCATGGCGATTGCTAATGATTCATGACTCTCACTTGAAATAGAGCCGAGGCTCATGGCCCCAGTGCAAAAGCGTTTGACGATATCAGCTGCAGACTCTACCTCATCGAGATCGATCGGGCCGTCGTTCACGCCTTTTTTAAATGCCAGCAAACCACGGAAAGTACAGCGTCTGGTCGTTTCTTCATTGATATGTTTGGCAAAAGCCCAATAAGCTTCTTTGTTGTTTGTTCGCGCTGCATTCTGCAGACTCGCAATCGCCTCAGGATCCCACATGTGGGCATCACCATCTTTACGCCAGTGGAAGTCTCCGTTATTGGGGAGGAGAGGAATCAAGCTCTCTTGTCGTTCTGGATAGCCGAGTTGATGGCGTTGCAGCATTTCCTCAAACAAGATGTCAAAGCTGACCCCTTCGACGCGGCTTGCGGTGCCAACGAAACAGCGTTTAATTATTTCTTGGGACAAGCCAACGGCTTCAAAAATCTGCGCACCCTTATAAGACTGAAGGGTAGAGATGCCCATTTTTGCCATTACTTTGAGCATGCCTTTTTGGACAGCCTTTTTATAAGCGGCGACGATACTACTGTCATCAGCGTAAGCATCATGATCTAACAGGTTGTCGGCTTTTGCCTGCCACAGTGCTTCAAATGCGAGGTAAGGGTTGACGGCGTCCGCGCCATAACCGGTCAACAAGCAATGATGATGGACCTCTCGCGCTTCTCCGGTTTCCAGGATTAGGCCAATACGAGTCCTCTGATGAGCGGCAACCAGATGGTGGTGCACGGTGCCGCAGGCAACAAGCATACTAAGGGGCATTTGAGTTTTGGAGATGTTGCGATCAGATAAAATAACCAGAGATTTTCCGGCCGCAATTGCTTCGGAAGCCTCACGACAAATCCGGTCTAGCGCCGCTAACATGCCACTCTTGCCTTGGCTCTTATCAAATGTGATGTCGATAGTGGCTGAGTGCCAGCCTCGATAATCCATTTGTTTGAGCGCGGAAAGCTCTTCGTTGCTCAATATAGGGTGCGGCATCTTAATGCGGTTAACGTGCTCTGCCGTTGTTTCCAGTAGGTTCGACTCTGGTCCAATAAAACATTCCAGAGACATCACGACTTCTTCGCGAATCGAATCAATGGGTGGGTTGGTAATTTGTGCAAACAATTGTTTGAAGTAGTCATAGATCATGCGCGACTTGTCTGACAAGCACGCCAGAGCCGCATCGTTCCCCATTGAGCCCAGTGGGTCGCGTGACTCAGTGACCATTGGCAGCAGCATAAACTGCATGGTTTCTGTCGTGTAGCCAAAAGCCTGCATGCGTTCGATCAAGGTTTCGGGTGAGAAACCGTGCGAGTCGGCGACTTTTGGAATGTCATCCAGGCGAATTCTGTTCTGCGCTAGCCACTCGCCGTAGGGCTGTCTGCCAGCAAAATCATGCTTGAGCTCTTCATCAGGGATCATGCGGCCTTGTTCGAAATCGATCAGGAACATTTTGCCGGGCTGCAATCGTCCTTTGGCAAGAATTTCGCTGGGATCGACCGGTAAAACGCCAACTTCGGAAGCCATAATGACCCGGTCATCCGAGGTAATATAGTAGCGGCTAGGGCGCAGACCATTTCGATCTAGCACGGCGCCGATGCAGTTGCCGTCAGTAAACACTATAGATGCTGGGCCATCCCATGGTTCCATTAGCGCGGAATTGTATTCATAAAAGTCACGCTTATCGTCGGGCATGTTTTTGTCCGACTGCCACGCTTCGGGAATCATCATCATGACCGACTCCTGCAGCGTGCGTCCTGAGAGCATCAGAAACTCCAGTACGTTGTCGAAGCTACCAGAATCAGAAAATTCCGGTTCCACGATCGGAAACAACTTCTTGATATCGTCGCCAAAGTGTTTAGACGAGGCAGAGCCTTCGCGGGCTGTCATCCAGTTTTTGTTGCCGCGTAAAGTATTGATCTCGCCGTTATGGCTCATATAGCGATTCGGTTGCGCGCGGTCCCATGAAGGGAATGTGTTGGTTGAGAATCTTGAGTGCACCATCGCTAAATGGGTTTGGTAGCGTGGATCGTCTAGATCCAAATAAAATGGGAACAGTTGGCCCGGAGTCAGCATGCCCTTGTAAACGATAACGCTTGATGAAAGGGAGCAGGCGTATAGGAGGTGGGACTCCTCCAGCTTCAGGGTGCGGCGTAGGCGCTCAGTGAAGCGGCGACGGATTATGTATAGCACGCGGTCGAAGCTTTCTTGATCTGTTTTAGAGCCAATAAATAATTGTTTGATGACAGGCTGTGCATCCCTGGCCGCTGGGCCAACATCGGCTTTGTCAGCATCAAATGGCACGTCTCGCCAGGCTAAAAACTCCTGCCCTTCTTCTGCAATGATTTCTTCAATGGTCGCGGTGCAAATATTCCGCTCTGCTTCATCCTGGGGTAAAAAAATATTGCCCACAGCAAAGGCGCCTGGAGCAGGCAGAGTGAAGCCTAATTCGGCAGCAATTTCGGCGAAAAAAGTAAAAGGTAAGGCCGTTAAAATGCCGGCGCCGTCGCCAGTGTTTTCTTCGAAACCACAGCCGCCGCGATGATCCATGCGGGAATTGATGTGATAAGCATCCTGCAGTATCTGGTGGCTGGGTACGCCCTTAATGTTTGCGACAAAGCCAACACCACAAGAGTCTTTCTCGTTGTCGGGGTCATACAAACCTGTTGCGGCAGGATAGCTGCCTTTTTTAATGATGCTTTCTGTCATGGGTGTCCTATCTTTGCTCACTGTCTTTGTTCGTTGCGCGCAACTAGCGATCGTCAGATCTACAATCTGAGCATTAATCTGATACGTAGGAGAATGCAGATCAGTCTTCAGACTTGAGTGCATTCCCGGGCCCCCCCTCTGCGGGCCGAAAACAATACCACCGAATGATCTAAAGTCAAGTATTTGAGCGGGTATGAAAATCCGGAATGCTTGCAATAACATACTGTTTAATAAAGAAATTTTGTTATTGGTGCGGCGCGTCAAGCTGGGGCGACTTTGATGGCATGTGGGGTTAATCAGATAAGCTAAACTCATGTATAATCACGCTCTTTTCGCCAACCATGCAAGGACACATCATGAAACAGCCAGTACGAGTTGCCGTCACAGGAGCCGCGGGGCAAATCAGCTATTCACTCCTCTTTCGCATTGCCTCTGGCCAGATGTTAGGTAATGACCAGCCTGTGATCTTGCAGTTGCTGGAAATTGAACCTGCCATGGAAGCCTTAAGCGGCGTGGTAATGGAGCTGGACGATTGCGCATTCCCGCTGGTGACCGAGATTATCCAGACTTCTGATCCCAGTGTTGCTTTTAAAGATATCGACTACGGCCTTCTTGTTGGATCGAGACCCCGAGGTCCCGGTATGGAGCGAAAAGACCTACTTGAAGCGAATGCAGCCATCTTTTCTGTCCAGGGTAAGGCACTTAATGACCACGCCTCCCGTAACGTTAAGGTGCTAGTGGTGGGTAACCCTGCAAACACCAACAGCCTGATTGCTCAGCGCAATGCGCCAGACCTCGATCCGCGCCAATTCACCGCTATGACTCGATTGGATCACAATCGGGCAATGACGCAACTTGCTCAGAAGACGGGCAAGCACGTGACGGATGTCGCAGGTTTGTCGATCTGGGGTAATCACTCGGCGACTCAGTATCCTGATATTACGGTTGCGTCGGTTGCTGGCACGCCTGCGATGGATCTTGTGGATCAAGCCTGGGTAGAACAAAAATTTATTCCGACTGTACAACAGCGCGGCGCCGCCATTATTAAGGCGCGTGGTTTGAGTAGTGCAGCCTCCGCTGCCAATGCGGCCAGTGAGCATATGCGTGATTGGGCGCTTGGTACTAATGGCAAGGTTGTCAGCATGGGTGTTTACTCGGATGGCAGCTACGGTATTGAGAAAGGACTGATTTATTCCTTCCCTTGTACTTGCGAAGGGGGTGACTGGTCGATTGTTCAAGGTCAGACAATTACGAACTTCAGCCAGGAAAAAATGGCTGAGACAGAAACTGAACTCAAAGAAGAGCGCGACGCGGTCAGTGATCTACTTCCCTCGTAGCATTTTTAAGGCGGGCATCCTATTGGGTGCCTGCCTACTACTATCTTCATGCCAACCCTCTGGCAGACTTTCCCCTCTGGAAAGTGACGCAAAAATACTCGCATTTGGCGATTCGCTAACCTATGGGACTGGGGTCGGACGCGATCAATCGTATCCGATGGTTTTGTCTGAGCTATTGAGCCGCACGGTCATATCCGCTGGTGTGCCTGGTGAGATCAGCGCTGATGGACTCAAGCGATTGTCTGATCTGCTGCAGAGTTCCCGACCTGATCTGGTTGTTTTGTGTCATGGTGGTAACGATATTTTACGTCGTATGAAAGCCGCGCAGACTGAAAAAAACCTACGCCTCATGATAGAGCTGGTGCGGAGACAAGGTGCTGAGGTGGTTGTGGTTGCTGTTCCAGCCTTTGGCCTTTTTCCAAAAGCTGCGAGCTACTATGAGGCAATCGAAGATGATTTGAATGTTCCTGTTGAAGCGGATATTTTGGCATCACTTTTGTCTAGCGCCAGTAAGAAGTCAGATCAGGTGCATCTGAATGCTATCGGCTATAGAGAAATGGCAGTGGCAATTGAACAATTACTGCGAGACGAGGGTGCGCTTTAGACTGTCGGTGTTGCAATCAGGAGTACGAGATCAGTCTTTGCTAAAATAGTGTCGCTAAACTGCGCTGGAATTAAAAATGCCGACTCTGTGACAAGCTCGTTTTGGTTTATAACGCCAGTGCCACTAATGCCAATCGCGAGCCTGTAATCGTGACTTTCCTCAAGTACGTAGCGCTGTCCGGCGGTAATGCTAATGCGTATCGCCGTAAATGCAGAAAACTTTGCGATACTCTCAACCTTTACCCCAGCGGTATCTACTAGCACCTCTAGTGGACTAGAGTTAGGTAATGCCAAAATCGCCTGACCGACTGCTTGTTCTGTGTCCCAGTGATTCTGAGTCAGCACTTTCTGTCCGAAGGCTAAAATATGCCGTTCATAAGACGCTGTTTGAAATTCAACGACTCTGACACCATGTTGCAGCGAATGAGGGAAAAAAGGTTCAACTGTAATGACGTCGCCGACTCGGATATCTCGCAGATGTGTAAAACGGTTCATTGCATCTCGCAATGTAGATTCGCGCCGACTCAGTTCGACAGGTAACTCAGCGAGCCACGTTTTCATAAGGCTGACAGGTACCTCGCTGTTCAGGTCCAAGCTGGCTTCTGAGCGCTTTGTATCCAGCTGTTCATCTATCGTGATTCTAACGTCGCGGTAGTTTGCGACGGCGCGAAGGTAGGCCGTGCGGAAACTTCTGTCGTCGGGGTAATTGGCTCGGAGCGTTTGATCAAACCCATAGCGAATTTTCCCCACCTCGTCTGGCCACACCATTGTGTCGATGCTGGTCACGATGTACACCTCGATCTTTTCTTCGTGGAGTTCAAAATAGAGATCCCCCAGGTTCTGATCGGGTAAGGGGTCAAGTATCTTAAGTAGTAGCGGTGCGCCGGCCATTGCGCTGCCGATGATCATCGATGGCAACAAGTCGGTGAGCCATGGCAGGGGAATACCTGCAGTGCTGCACACACCGCGATCCTCAATGCCGGTGTACCAGAGTTCTGCCCCCCAGGGTTTGGCGATGCGCACGGTCTCGAGAGGCCAGGGTGCGTTGAGTTTGAGCGAAGGTAATTGGTACTTTTCAAGGAGTTGTTGAAACGTAACTATTGGTGGTGCATCGGACTGATCGATCGAAAACTCTGGTCGCTGAAAGATGCTAACAAAGGTATCTGTGTGTTCTTGGAACCATAAAACCTGAAGCCGTTCGGTACGAGGCTCTGTAAAGTAAGTGGTGGTGTGGTCAAAAGTGAAATACGCATGTGCAGGCGAACGACTTTTAAATCGTTCACGCGGATTATTGATGTGTCCCAGGTCCTCGAGCATGAAACGAAGTATACCAGTCGAGTGAGCTCTCAAGTCAGTGGCAAGTGAGTTAAGGACGAGGTCCGATTTTGGCTAGATTAACTCAGGTAGGTTACCTAAGCTGTGTTTCATGACCACGACTCAGCTTCATTTCACTCACGCGCAATTTGAACAAGCGCGACAGGCCCGAGACATACGCTTCGACGGCCGATTTTTCGTGGGTGTTACAACGACCGGCATTTATTGTCGGCCGATTTGTCCAGTGAAGCTCCCACTCGCTCGCAACGTGACGTTTTATCAAACTGCGGCTGGCGCTGCCGAAGCCGGTTTTCGGCCTTGCTTGCGATGCCGGCCGGAGAGTTCTCCTGGAACACCTGCTTGGATGGGCACGTCGGCAACGGTCAAGCGAGCCCTGCGGCTGATCAGCGAGGGCGCTCTGGACGAAAGTTCTATTGATGATCTGAGTGATCGGTTGGGGGTTACATCTCGGCACCTGGCTCGTCTATTCGCAAAGCATCTCGGTGCATCACCGATATCGGTTGCTCAAACCCGGCGTCTTCACTTTGCTAAAAAATTGTTAGACGAAACGGCCTTAAAAATGACGGACATCGCGCTATCGTCGGGTTATAGCAGCGTCAGACGTTTTAATGATCATATCAAGCAGGTCTATGACCGAACGCCCTCAGAACTTCGACGCCGCGCTGTTTCTCCAACTGAACTGGGAGCCTTTTCACTGAAGTTAGGTTGTCGGCAGCCATTTGATTTTAAGAGTGTATTGTCCTTTTTGGCTGTGCGGGCGATCCCTGGTGTTGAGTCAGTGGTCGACAGTACTTACTCTAGGACTATCGAATTAGATGGCTATGTTGCCAGGCTCAGCGTCAGAGAGCACCCTGCCGAAGCTGCGTTGTTGGTCTCAGTTGAAGCAGAAGATCCGCGCCATCTTTTTCAGATTATCAATAGGGTCAAAAACTTGTTCGACGTGGATGCGGACCCGGCTGAAGTGAATGGCGTTCTATCTCGTGATCGAGGGCTTGCAGCTTTGATTCAGCAGCACCCGGGACAGAGGTTGCCAGGTTGCTGGTCGCCTTTTGAAATTGCGGTTCGAGCCATTGTTGGTCAGCAAGTTTCGGTAAAAGGCGCCACGACCGTCATGGGTCGAATTGCTGCCCGATATGGCGACCAATCTGCACAAGGGTTGTGTTTTCCCAAGGCAGAAGCACTGGCTTTACTTGATCCAACAACTCTGTCGATGCCGCAAAGACGAGCCCAGGCGATCAAAGATATGAGCGCCGAGGTCGCATCTGGAGCGCTGCGGTTTGATTCTGATGTGGTTACTGAGAGCCTGGTTGAGCAGTTGACTGCCATCAAAGGTATTGGTCCATGGACCGCGCAATATATTTCAATGCGCGCCCTGAATGACCCGGACGCATTTCTAGATGGAGATCTGGTGTTATTAAAAGTAGCGAAAGATTATCTGGGTATTGGGTCGCGTGCGGAGTTGTTGGATAGAGCAGAGCAGTGGCGACCCTGGAGAGCTTATGCAGGTATGCATTTATGGCGTGCTGCAGCACAAGGAATGAGTTCAAAATGATGATGTACTGTTACATGTCGTCACCGATCGGTGATCTTTTATTGGCGGGAGATGATGTCAGTCTGCACCTGATTGGTTTTCCCGAAGGAAAGGGACACGTGGAACCGGCCTCTGATTGGTTAGAAAATTCAGCCCGGTTCAATTTAGAAAAACAGCAGCTTACAGAATACTTTGCAGGAGAGCGCCGTGAGTTTGATCTGGTGCT
>JBNMQM010000054.1:0-31084 GCA_051278195.1 Candidatus Azotimanducaceae bacterium | reverse complement strand
CAAAAAATTGCTTGGCCTGCTGACGCTCTTTAACTTCCATCAGATTAGGTTCGTCCCCAAAGAGGTCCACGAATCCGGTCACACCGGCGTAGAGTAGTCGGATTGATATCGCTTCGATACCTGGGGAATCGTTAGGTGTGTCTGGTGCTCTATTCCCAAATGCATGTACATGCATGTCGATTAGACCCGGCACCAGCCAGCGGCCTTTTAAGTCCACTATCTTGCCTCCAAAGTCAGTGGGTGCCCCGCTCAATTCGGCTTGGATCACGCCGCCCGCGATCAATAGGGCGCCAGACCTGATTGCCGATTGAGATGTATCCACTATGTTCACATTCGTCAGCAGCAGTTGGTCTGTTGCTTCCGCTTGCAGCGCATCTGTTGCGCAGCCGGCTAAAGCCAGCATTAGTGTGCTGGAAAAAAGAAGGGTTTTGAGTGACTTGAAGCACTTGTTAGTAGACATGAGTACAGCGTTATGACAAAAGAAACTATCTTAACATTAAGATATATGCGCAAGTAAAGTACTTTAACGTTAAGATAGTTACTTTCCGCAATGGGGCGCTAGATGACTGCCGTGAATGAAGACTTAATAGACCGAGTTCTTGCCGAATGGCACAAAGAGAAACCAGAACTGAATGCAAGCGCACTGGGCGTGGTTGGTCGTGTTATTCATCTTGCGGATGGGTATAGAAAGCACATTAATCGTGAGCTAGATGCGTTCGATCTCCAATATAGTGAGTTTGATGTGCTCGCGACATTACGCCGCAGTGGCAAGCCCTATCAACTGACGCCCACCCAGTTGATCCAATCGGTGTTGCTGACCTCTGGCGCCATTACTGCTGCAACCAATCGGCTGGAGAAAAAGAAGCTGGTGCGACGTGTGCCTGATCCTAACGATGGGCGGGTGAAATCGGTCGCGTTGACCAAGGCGGGGATTGCTCTGGTTGATAAAGCTGTGATTAGGCGATTCGAGGTAGCTGATACAGGGATAGAAAGGTTGAATAAAAAAGAAACCGCTCAACTAGAGAGATTGTTACGTAAGCTTTCTTTGTAAAAAGAATTGGGGTCAGTGTAAAGGGCCAGAGTATTGTGCAGCTTAGGCAGCGTATGATGGCAGCGCTCAAAAACTCGGTCCGATAACGACTAAGGAATGAATTACTTGTTTTTGTTAATTTTGAATCCTTTGGCTTCAGAGAAGCTCGAAAGTTGTACGCCGTCAGCCGATAAAGCACAGTTCTTGGTATTACGTTACTCTGCGTCGTCACTGATAATCCTGGTCTGAAGCTTTGAGTGAGTCAAAACATAAAAGTAGCAGCGCTTTTCCAGAGCGAGTTCCGTTTAAAATCAAGGCAATCTGGGCTGTAGGTTCAGCCGCCGAGGCAATTATTGGTGTTGCCTTCAATGCCTTTAATTTTTTCTTCTACACCAATCTAATGGGTGTACCCGGTACGCTCGCCGGGTTGGCAATAACCATTGCGCTGGTTTTTGACGCGGTGACTGACCCAATGGTGGGCACTTTATCTGATCGCTGGCGATCAAAACTGGGGCGCCGCCATCCGTTTATGTTCGCCGCGCCGCTGCCGGTTATGGCCTGTCTGTTCCTGATTTATTCGCCGCCTGAAGGTTGGGGCAGTATGGCGCTGTTCGGCTGGCTGACCGTACTGACAGTGCTCATGCGGTCTTCGATGACGCTGTTCCATGTACCGCATCTGGCCATGGGTGCTGAGCTTTCTGCTGACTTCACCGAACGTTCACGCGTGATGAGTCTTAACACGCTGCTCGGAACGATAGGCGGCTTTGGTACCGCCTATGTCGCTTACAGTTATGTCTTCGCCGCGACGCCCGAGTTTGAGAATGGCTTACTGAACACCGATGCTTACCCTGCGTTTGCAATCTATGCATCGCTGCTCGGTGGCTGCGTCATGGTGATATCAACCGTGTTTACGATGAACCTCATTCCAAAATTACCGCAGGTGCCAGACTCACTGCCGCGTATCAGCCTGCGCGAGGTCTTTGATGATGTTATCTCGGCCATGAGTAATCGCAATTACATGATGTTGCTGATCGGATACGTGCTGCTTTCAGCTACATTGGGTACGCGCGACACGATCGGGTTACATATGAACACCTACTTCTGGGAACTGTTACCTGCGCAGATAAGGTACTTCGCGATTGTTGGTCTGTTTGCGCCAATTATTGGGTTTGTTGTAACCGCCCCTTTGCATGATCGCTTTGAGAAGAAACCAGTACTGATTTGTTGTCTGGTGCTGCTGCTGATTTTTGCAACCTTGCCTGTCGTGTTACGAATGTTCGGTGTGTTACCGGAGAATGGCACGCGTGAACTGCTGATAGTACTGCTGGGTTTATACGTGGTAACCGTAACGTTCGCAGTCATCCTGCTAATTAGTGCAATGTCTGCGCTCGCCGATATTGCTGATGAGCAGGAATTGGAAACATCACGGCGTCAGGAAGGGATCTTTTATGCGGCTCGATCGTTTTTCGCGAAAGCATCCTCCGGGCTCGGACATCTATTGGCTGGGATCGCTATCGACGTTATTGCGTTTCCCGTTGGTGCTGAACCGGGGACTATCGATCCCGATACAATATTTAAGCTGGGTCTGATCGACGGACCGCTGGCGGTGATACCGGGCGTTATTGCGGTTGGTTTTTACCTACAATACAACTTGACGCGGTCACGGCATGCGGAGATTCAGGCGGAGTTAGCGGCACGCCATGGCGTGGAGTAGGCGCTAAGAGCGAGCTAACCAGGCGCTAGCCTACTCAGAGTAAAATACCACTGTGTGGACGAGTAATCAGGACGATAAGGCATCTGCTCATACGGCAACAATGTGGATCTGTTTCAATCACGAAATTGACTAACAAACCTAAGATGTGTGCGGTAATTGGGGGCAGTGTAAAATTAGTGCTAATTTTACACTGCCCCCAATTTGCTGCCCCCAATTTATCCGTGGCCTTTAAACCTTAGCTCCTTATTGCAATTGCTGGGTGTATCGGCACTTTGGGAAACTCTCGCAGCCATAAAACTCCTTGCCAGCATTGGCGCCTCGTTTCGCTGCTCGAAGCACCAGAGTTGAGGCACACCGCGGGCAAGAGGGAGGCTTGCTGTCAGGTTTTGATGCCTGACTTACCGGGCTTTTCCCGCCGCTCGATTGTACTGAAGACACCAGTTGTTGAAGTTCATCCCCGGTGACCAATTTGATAGGTTTATCGTTCGCGAATTTTTCCGCGTCTTTCGTGAATGAACCCGTGCAGACAATGAAGACCTGCTGGGCTTGTTCGTCTGCAAGGATGCCGTACATTTCTCTCACGATTTTCACCCCCACACTTTGGCTGCGCCACTGCTTGCATTGTACCAGCGTGGTTTTACCTCCTTTTCTTAAGCGCAGATCAACGCCACCATCTGCACCGGCTTTTGAGTTTTCGATTACTTGATAGCCAGCACGACGATAGGCTTCCCCAACGAGTTCTTCGAATGCTTTCCAGTCGAGCTCCTTAATGCTATCGATGTCGCGTTGGCTCTCTAATAGCGCCCGTTTTCTTGAGGCATGAAATGCACTGATGGGTGCGGCCAAGAGAAAGAAGAGGGCAATCCAATGTGCGAAGGATGAAAATGTGTTGCTAATGCCCTGAAGGAGCGGCGAGGCGAACTCGATTGACGGGACGACAATGGCGAGCGTGAAGTAAACAAACGCCGAGAAGAGAACGCTCACCCACCAGGGTAGTTGTAATAGCAATTCAAAAATTTCGAAAATAAGGGAATCATTTTTTCTAGCCAACTTACCTACTCCTGCGCCTTACTGTGTTGGGTTATCTTGTAACGAGTCCCAAATTCACTACCAAGCTTCTTGATCTCAATGGTCCCTTCAACTTGCCTGCCTAGCCTAAAATCGAAAATCTAATGTATGAACTGTTCAAGGCCTTTCTGGTTAGAGTGATTCAGCGTTCGAGATAAAATGGAAGTAGGGTCTCGAATATCGTGCTTTGAGATTTGCATATCCAGTGTTTCTTGTCCGCATGAGGACATAAGATCCTAATTGAAAATCGATGGTGCAGCTATCCGGTTAAACTTTGACCAACATCCATGTGATATCACAAAGTTTGCTAATGATTGTTGCGTTTTTAGGATATTTTTAGCCTAGTTGACCCATAGGCCATTAGGTCAGAAAAATACGTTATGAATACCAAGTAAAAATTGCGGGCAAAAGCGTGTTTGGGTTCTGCCAGTGAGTGCGCCAGGTTCGGCTGAGCTGAGGATTGGACTTCCTAGGATTTACTAGGCACTTTCTAGCTTTGAAAAACAGTTATTTTTATACTGCATTGGCAGTGAGCCATCAGCTTTTAGGCCGATGAAGACTTTTACTTTACTGATAGTTCTCATTGGCGATTCTCATTTGCTGTTCTTTCTGGCTGTTCTGATTCCTCAATATAAATCCGGCTCTTGCAGAAGATACTCAAGCCGGTCGGTGCTAGTTGCCAGTGTATAAGCGCAATAGAGGAACTCCTTTAGCGTCATACCATCAATGGGGTGTACTGCCCGCCCAACGATCTCGGCCTTGTCACTGAGCATAAATTCGACAATATCGATCAGGGCATTGCGCTGCCACGTAAACCTGATGATCTGTTCTACGCTGAGCTGTTTGACTTTTTTGGCGGACGCAGCTGTTGCAAGAAAGATACAGCGACCATTAGCTTCAAAGATTTGAATTTTGTGTCGGCGTTCAAGTGGCTGGGCACCCAGGCGTACTTCTATCTCTAAGTAAGATTTGTGTTCTTTGCATATCAGCTCAGCCGATAGCTGACCGAAGTCTTTTGGGTTTTTCTTGCTCGATTGTGCCCAATATTTAAGGACTATTGGTGAGGTAGGCTTCAAATACTTTGCTGGATTGTGCTCGTCGGTGAAGCGTTCAAAGAATTTATCGATTTCGCTCACCGTGGTGGTGTGCTCGTCTCCGATCATCATCTCGGCGTCGCTATATAGTTGAAAGCTTCGATGTGCTGTTTCGACTGCCGAGGTCCTTCTGAAAGTCTGCCAGGATTTCTTCAACATCGTATTGAGGAGTGTGGTTCTTTGCATGGCATGGGTCGACAACGATTCTTCTGGCGTTTTGGCGGTCAATAACATCACGCCACTCGCTCGCGCTGAGCGCAGGTTTACATTCAGTTTTGTCCTAACGCCGGGAAGTTGTGCAAATTCATCGGCCAACACATCGCTGCCAAATTTGTGCTTCAGCAAAGACGTTATGTGCGTGACGATTGCTGTTGATTCAGCGGACTGATCCTCTACAAGCTGCTCACGGTTTTCGACTGTAGAGAAATTGTTTACCTTTGGTACATAAGGGGATTGGAGGCGGAGCATGATCTGGGCTGGAATGGCCGATCGATCCTGCATAGCTGCATGCAAATCATTGTTGTCGTCTACTCGAGTTTCGCTAGTGCCAATTTCATGCAGGCTTTCGATGAATTGATTGATATCGACGCACAGTTTACGAACCTGCAGGAGCTCAATGCTTTCTTTTACAAAGGGGAAAGTCACCTGTATGAATTTGTCATCGGTGAGATCGACGGCGTCGTCGACATTCAGGAGGCCTCTCTGCGCGTAAGAGGCAACTCTATCGACGCGTCCGGTCTTCTGCTCGATGCTTACTGGTGAGCCAGATAACCCGTAGTGAATCACACTGTCACAAAAAGTATGTAAATCCTCACCTTCCTGAAATACGTCAGTACTAATCAACACTAAGGGATAGCCAGGCATACGAAACTTTCGTGCCTGTGCGGAGCGACTGTTTACGGTTTCCCCACTAGCGCCAATAATGGGGGTTACTGGGTTAAGCATGTGGCTGAGATAGGTGCGTAACTCCTCTGCAGTTTTGTCATAGACATCCGGCAGGTTGGTCTTGATTACCAGATCGAGTTGCTCGGCCAGATTGGCGAGTTCGTGATAGGTGGAAAAGGTGCTGGCGTTCGACTGTTGCTGTAGTGACTCGACGAACAACTGCGCCCAACGTGTTCTCGTCGCGGCGGTCAAATTGGTTGTGCCAAGTTTTAGTCTCGCAAGGTACAAGTCTATTGCGCCGTGACCGGTGCGTAGTAGTACCGATACGATAGATAAATGCGTATCCAGTTTTTGCAAACTCTGCAGATCGGGTTGCTGCCCGGCGAGCATCGATTGCAGCAAGTTGCCCAGGTAAGGAAATAGCGTTGGCTGCAGTCCTGCTGTGGCCATAGCATCGAACAGGGTTACAACTTGTAGATTTTCCTCGACTTGAACAGGGCTAATTGCGATATCGCGCGTGGCCTCGATGCGGGGGGCGAGGTGATCGATCAGAGTATCAAGTGCAGGTAAATGGCGCGAGTGGCCTAGCCACTCCAGAAAGCCCAGTTGGCAAGCGTTGAAAATTTCTAGCAGGTCATTTTGCAAAGCGCCGGTGGTGTATTTCGCGGCCCGTTGTGCGATGTCATCTGCATGGACTGCCAGAATAGATCTAAGATCTTCGCCCAGTAGCCGGCAAAACTCGGCGGCCCAATTGATTTCCAGCAACGATGAAATAACCTGATTCTTTGCACCCAGGCCTTTGCGCATTGCCTCTGGCGTGGTGTATGCGTCCTGACCATCGGTTAATAGAGTTTGCGCAGTGTCGGTGGGTGAGCCGCGGAAGAACCAGGTGAAGAGGTTGTCGTTCTTGGCTTGTTGGGTGTCCTCGGCATCACCGGTTGTGCCGGTGTGAAAGTCACCACCCGAGATGTCATCGTCTCGTTCACGACTAGCTTCCAAATAGGCTGCAATAACGTTGTTCATCGCCGCTAACGGGGCTTGAAATTGCGCTAGTTCGCGGCGGATATGTGCAGCGAGCCAATTCGTATAGTGATCATCGAGCTTAAATTTCAATTCCTTGACGCTTTTTACCCGCCGAACGAACAGTATTTGCTTGCGGCCATTATCTAGAACGTGTCTCGCCACCTGGGCAGTAACCACGTCCATCTTGGGGTGCGGAAGCGTGCGGCCCAGATCCGATCGGCTATAGCTGTCGGCGATTTGGCCAATGGCATGGCGGTCACGGGCATCTTGGGTTTTCTTTTCAGACTTGTCGCCATCGAACTCAACAGGATTGGACTTCGTGGTTTCAGCGTAGCTTTCAAAAGAGGCGAGGAGGCCGGTTTGAAATGAGGGATTGCCGCCCTTCTTGTCGAGCATTTCACCGACCTTTTTTTGTACCAGTGCGGTCACCAACTTTTGCTCGTCGGTTTGAAGCGCTATTTCAGCTTTAACGCCGCTGCGCCATTCTCTACGGTACATATTGCGGGTGTGGGGCTTGCCGGCGATGGTCAGTTCGTTGAGCCTACGCACTAAAAATCGGGAGAGGTGACGCTTAACATTAGCATCATCATCATAGATGTCATCTGGCAGTAGGTGGCCTTTCCCTACCAGGTTGAGTTGATTGCGCAGCTGGCCGAAATTTCGGTCAAATGGGGTTGCCGACAATAGCAGTGCATTTTTGACCCGAGGCGTGAAACCACTTTCATCACGAAAACCCAGTACAGCTGACAGCACTCGGTTGCGATCGCTACTGTCAAAATCGTGTTTGAATTTGTGCGCTTCGTCGATAATGACCAAATCGAACGTCGGCAGTGTGTAATTGAGCGCGAGTGCAAACTGGTCCTTAACCTGCATCTTCTTCGTAACTTTGCCATCAAAGTTGTAGGCCGGTAACTGCGCGCGAAGTTCATCAAGTTTGCGATCCCACTGTGCCTCGTCGTCGTCACTAAGGCTCATGCTGAACGCGTTCATGCCAACAAAAAAATCCGCGTAGTAGCCCAAAGACGCATTATGAATGAGTTCAGAAACGTTGCGGCAACTTATGCGTGGTGCTGCTGGCTTACCGTCTAATGTGCGTATTCGGTATTGGCTTACCACCACATTATTTTGCGTAAAGCTCCGATACTCTCGGTTGTACCACTTGTCTTGGACGTTATTACTTGGGCATATATAGAGCACCCTGAGTGCCGGATTGAAGTAGCGCATCAGTGCAACCACGCCCAGTGCGACATAGGTCTTGCCCATGCCGACCTCATCGGCCAGATAACCCATACCGATAGATGGGTCGGCAATCATATTGTGTATGGCAACTGTGCCTTTAAGCTGCAGTTCCCCGAGATTTTTCATGCTGGGATCGCCGCCAGAGAAATCCAGAATGCGGCGTGCGGTGGCAAGATCCAAAGGTCTCATTCGCTCGTCTCCGGCGCTACCTTTTTGTACTCCTTGAAGAATTGACCTTCAAACCAAGTGAAGAATCGACGCCTGTTTTTAGTGCTGTTGTCCTCAAGTGTAAGGGTGTCTCCCTTACGCACCCTGCCGAGTTCTTGTGTAATCGTGTAAAGTTGCTCCTGGCAGTGTGGTCGACTATGAAAGTGAGGCGATTGAAAAATTTCTTTGCAGCAAAGCAAGAGTAGGTAAATGGTGACGCCGTTGTGGGTCTTTGCTTCGTCATTCTTACTAGTGATACGCGCCATTAAGGCAGGCAAGCTGTCCATGCCGGAACCGCTGAGGTAGTAGTCAAGATGTGCCCATTTCTCTTCTTCGTAGGCCTCTTGCAGTTGTTCGTTGAGCTTGCGGAAGGCATAAAATATTTCTGCATATTCGCTAAAAAATTGCGCGACGGTAAAATCATCATCGATAGCGGTTATTTCGCCAGCGGTACCGTCGATAATTAGTTTGCGAATGCTGGCGTTTAACATTAGCAATTGACGGCGCTCGACGCTCATGCCGGCGTAGATGGCAAGGATTTGCTCCGGCGTCAGGTTGGGTAAGTCCAGAGGTTTATGCGACCAGCCTGTTTGTTGCAATAGCAGTCGATGTTCAGGGAAAGTTTGGCCTGATCTGGATAGGTGGCCGCCAACCTTTATCAAAGCGCCATTTTTCAGTAACGTCTCGAGTGCATCAGTACTGCCCTCAAAAGTTCTGGGTGTGCCGGTGATTTGCCATGCACTGATGGCTTTCGTGCCCTCGGGTGTTAACAGATCTATGGTGTAGCTTTGATGCTTCTCGGTAACACCGATTAGTCTTTTTTCTAGCCAATCATAGGCTAGATGGATTTGCGGAAGGACCTGCTGGTTTGGGTTTTCGTCAGCGCCTGGTAGCAGATCGGTGGGGTCCCTGAAAACCTCTATGGCTGTCGTATTTTTGATCGGCTTAAGTAGCGGTCCAGCGGTCTCAAGTTTCACAAAAAAACCGGCTTCAATGTTGTCCCACATGGCCTTGTGAGAGAAGTTAATAGACCCGACGAAGGCCCACGACTGCATCTTGTTGTAAAAGTGATAAACCTTGGCGTGAAGGCGCCGAAACAACTCTCCATTTAACCCCAATTGCTTCGCTGGCGCTGCAGCCCACTCCGCCCAGTGAATATCGTTTTGCTCATCAATGTGATCGAAGTAGGCCTTTTGGCAGGTGGGAATGTCTTCCTGGTCTTTGGGTAGCAAGAGATGGATTTCTTTGACCCCCAGCTCATAGAAGAACTGGTGTTCCATATTCTTGGCATCGTCTGCAAAGAAGGGCGAGATGATCTCGAGGGTCCAGTTACGGTATGACCAATGCGAGTTGGCCTGATGAGTAAGGAATTTTCTAAAATTGAGATTCCGATCCGGGTTGATGCCGTAATAACCGACAGCATCAGCATCATTGGATGCACGACAGCTTTTTAGATAGGTTGCGATGCGGAGCAGGGCGTTGTCGTCGTCGCTAGGATGGAGGTGCTGTTGGCTCTGCAAATAGGCCACATCCTCCAATAGCCGGTTCAGGAATCGCCGCGAACCTCCTTTCGGCTTTACTTCCTCCCAGTGCTGACACTCGATATTGTCCCACCACCCCGCTTTGGACAAGTTGTTAGAGCCAGCACCAACCAATAGGCTCTCACTGTCCTCCTGTGAATCGTGGACCAGTATCAAATTAAGTTTGGCATGAAAGGCGCTGTTACCGTGGCTAACACCATGACACAGGTATTGCATGGCGGGGGACACGTTGGCTTGAAGCCTGGCTAGATTAAGGTCGTAGAAAACTTCTAGCGGTATATTGGCGAGTCGCAATGATTCTCTTACTTGAAATTGTTTGACGCGGTCGTCGCTAGAGAACGCGATTTCGCTGTTCATTAGCAGCGGTATAACTTCAAGCTCAAAAAATTCTGGTTCAAATGTGTAGGTCGTGAACGCAGCAGCAAGCACATCTCTGTTGTCGAGTAATTCGCTAAGTTTGTTGGAAATTACTTCCGTTTCCATAGCCATCAGGACACTGGCGCCTGGTTGGCGATACTGAGATAAGACGTGAAGAAATACTCGTAGTCCCAGCCTCGTTGCAGTTGTTCTTGGGCGAGGAGTTCACTGGCCTCATTCGGCACGCGGACTCGTAGACATTGGTTGGGCTCCAGTTCCACCCAGGGCGCGCCGCCTCGCTGTTCCATGACCTGTTTATTCAGTTCAAAAATGGCGATCAGCGCTTCTTGGTTGCCTCCCGCCAGCAGCGCTGCACGAATTTTTTCCAACAAGTGTGCGTGGGGTAACTTGGTGAGTGATTGGCTGGTAGAGATGTGCGAGTAATTGTATTGCTTGGCATTGAGTGCGCTCACGATGTCGCTTAGGTGCGCACCATCTTTGCGCCGGCAGTAGTGGAACAGGTTATTAGTGGCAACCAGCAGGCGTTCGATATGCTCGATCTCAAGCAGTCTACTTTTTAGCGCTGCGTTGTTGGTCTTACTTCCAATCTTGTCGATGAAGTCTGCCACGACGGTCTCAAGTTCACCGCTGAGGCGCATGTTGCGGGTGAGCTGCCAGAGCGCTTGCTGAACCAGATTGCGCTCATTGCCGCCCATCAGTGATTCCACCAGGCTGGCTTGTATTGATTTCTTCTGGATGGCCTTGAGGAATGGCTTGGCGTGAACCTCCAGCGCGACTAACTTCAGCTTGCCCGTTTTTCGGAGCAATTCGAGTAGTGCCGGTTTGTCCAGCCGGGACTCGATTTGCACGGCAATTTGCTGGCCGAGCGGGGTTAACGTACGCGCCTCACCTGCCGCCAGGCCAGTATCTCGCATTGCTGATGAATATAAGCCCCACATACCGTAGCTGGCCTGATCGCTCAAAATGGTTTGGTCGGCACGCATGCCCAGTGAAATTGCAATGGACGGGTCCTGCATCCTCTTGGCGACTCGAGTGATGCCCATTAGCCTGGTATCTTTCGCCAGAAAGCGTAAATAGCCGGTTAGCTGCTCAAAGCGCAAAAAGGTTTCTCTAATCTCGGTCTGCCGCTCACCGTCGGGAAGATTTGCACATAGCTCGTTGGCCCATTTGAAACCGAGCAGAGCTACAGCAAAGTTGTTGAGCGATGAGGTGACAGTGGTGAGGTTGCCAATAACCTGACGGCCATAGTGAGTCCATACCAACTCGAATCCAAGCGGGTCCCTTGAACCTTTGGGTTTTGCCCGGTCATCCTGTAGCGAGAGAAAGGCCAAAACTGCTTCCTGTGTGCCCCTATAGAGATATTGGCTTCATTCCCAGCAGAGTGAGAATTACCTGACGAAAAAAGATACCTCAGCCGAAGGTGTAAGTAACTCTAAAATCCGAACTAGCCATAAAAAAAATGAGCTAACTGCCATCACCCCGATATTCCTCGATATATATTAAGCATGGGCTGAACCGTGTGTACAACAGATGCCTGACATAGGTGACGCCTGTGTGTTCGCGTTCACATTGGTTAGATATTAACCACTCTGGTGGGCTCGGTTCTGCAAAAGGTTAGAAAGCCGGGTAAGGCATGTATGATCAGTGAACATATAGCGCAGAACTGAACGGAGAATGGCATGGATCAAATCGGCCTTAAAGATATACCTCTCCAAGGTAAAGCAGATGACGCGCTTGGCCTTGGAGAGTATGGCGATAAAGAGCTAGATTATGACGCTCGAAAGCAGGCAGGCGGTAGTAATAGCCTGCCGTAACAAATGAGGGCCGAGCTCATTTAAGGTTAGGGATCGGGGCCAGGTGAATACAAGTGCCCTAGCTACTCAACTCAGACGCTGGTCCGACCAGTGAGAGTCTGGTCGTGGCATCAGTAAATGTTACCATTTTGCAAATTTCACCACGGCCCCGTTTATTAAGGGGCGTCAGTAGAAGACTAGGCATTGGGAAATGGATAGTAGTAAATCTAAAGTTGGGCTATATGAATCGATTGTCACAGAGTCTCTGCAGAGCGAACTGGAGGCACTTGATTCAGCCTCGGTGATCGTCAAAAAGTTGAAGCTTCACCCTGCTGAAGTAAGTGATAGATTGGCTCTTCACCTAGGGAAGGTCGTTGAACGAGCTTTATCTAACGTTAGTGAGCAAGAGCGTATCGAAGTGGGCATTAGACTGGTTAGCGAGTTGGTTGCAAAAATTAGTAGCACTATCGCGAAATCTGATGTTTCAGGTGATCAGCCAATCGCGACAGATCAATTTCTCTCATCGATTTTAGGTTTTAACCCTGATGGTTCAGTCGCTTTTATCAATCGACCGTTGACGCCCCTACTGGATACTATATTGCTCACCAACTCGCCGGGCGAGCCTCGCGTGGGTTCTCAAATAACCACTGAAATTGAATCGGCGGATCGGATTGACGTTGTGATGGCGTTCATCAGACGAAGTGGTATCAGACCTTTTATCGAAAACTTGAAGCGACATTGTCAGCGAGCTGCCGTTCAGCCTAGTTTGCGAGTGCTGACTACAACCTATACTGGTTCCACCGAATTGGAGGCGCTAGTGTTGCTTCAAGAATTGGGTGCAGAAGTTAAAGTGTCTTACGACACGACAACCGCACGATTGCATGCAAAGGCTTGGAATTTTCATCGCGTATCCGGCGCATCTACGGCTTATATTGGTTCATCCAATCTAACGCACTCCGCTCAGGTGACCGGCATGGAGTGGAATGTTCGAATATCGGGTTTACGTAATCCAGACGTGATTCGTAAAATGAATTCAGTTTTTGATGCATATTGGACCGGCGGCGATTTTCGTACATTTGATCGTGATGAATTCGCGAAGGAGACTGAGCGAACCCAAACGTCTGGGCCTACCATTATGCTCAGCCCTATTGAACTTAGGTTGGAGCCATTTCAGGAGCGACTACTCGAACAGATTGAGGTAGGCAGGCGCCAAGGTCATCACAGGAACCTCTTGGTCGCTGCGACAGGAACAGGTAAAACTGTGATGGCAGCAATCGACTATGCGCGGTTGCGAGAGACCTTGCCTAGGGCTCGACTTTTATTCGTGGCGCATCGGCAAGAGATCTTAGATCAAAGCCTGGCAACATTTAGATACGCACTTCGCGAACCGTCGTTTGGCGAAAAGTGGGTAGGGCAGCATAAACCCACGAATTTCGAGTATGTATTTGCGTCGATACAGTCACTAAATGCAGCCGGGTTTTCAAAACTAGCGGCTGATCATTTTGATGTCGTTATTGTTGATGAATTCCATCATGCGGCCGCGCCATCTTATAAGAACCTCCTCTCACATGTTCTTCCAATCGAACTATTAGGTTTAACGGCAACACCAGAGCGTACCGATGGCTTATCAATTCTTGATTGGTTTGACGGCCGTATTGCGGCCGAGCTTCGCTTGTGGGATGCCATCGATCAACATCGGCTGGTGCCGTTTTCGTATTATGGGATACATGACGGTCTGGATTTGCGTGGCTTACCTTGGCGCAGGCGGAGTAGCTATGACATTAATGAGCTCAGTAATCTATATACCTCGAATGATGCGTGGGCACGACTTGTTATCAAAGAAGTGGGTAAGCGAGTTGATGATCCCTTGGAAATGAAAGCCCTGGGGTTCTGCGTCAGTATTAAACATGCTCAGTTTATGGCGCAACATTTTGCCAATGCTGGCATCGCATCGGCCGCGGTTTGGGGTGATACACCTGAGGCTGAACGGCGTGAAGCACTTCGAATGCTGTCGGACGGCAAAATTCAGATATTGTTCTCTGTGGATTTGTTTAATGAGGGGATTGATATTCCGTCGGTTGACACACTTCTGTTGTTAAGGCCCACAGAAAGCGCAACGCTATTTTTACAACAACTTGGTCGTGGTTTACGAAAGAGCAAGCACAAATTGGTCTGTACTGTACTGGATTTTGTTGGCTTGCATAGACGAGAATTTCGATTCGATCGACGGCTGTCGGCGCTACTGGGTGGCTCGCGAAAGTATCTGCAATCGCAAGTCGAAAATGCCTTTCCGTACCTGCCCGCCGGTTGCCACATGGAGCTGGATGCAGTTGCGAGTCGAATCGTTTTGGATAGTCTTAAATCAGCATTACCTCACCGCTGGAACGACAAGGTGAACGAACTGCGCGGGATGATCGCTGGTGGTTTCGACCCCACTATCGAAACATACATAGAAGAAACAGGTTTGTCGTTAACAGATGTATATGCTGCTAAGAAGTCGTGGTCTGACTATTTGGAGGCGGTAAATATAACGATGCTGCCACCTGGGCCCGATGAACCGACACTCAGACGTGCTATTGGCCGCATGTTACATATCGACGATGAAGAAAGGTTGGATTTCTACCAGCGCATCGTGGCCGAAACGAAACTGCCCAACTTAACGGGATTCTCTGTTAGAGAGCAAAGAATGTATCGCATGTTGGTGGCATCGATGTGTGACCAAATCCTGAAAAAGGATATGTCGTTAGCCCAAGGTGGAAAATTGCTTTGGCAGCATCCGCAGGTGCTGGCGGAGCTACATGAGTTGTTTGCCTTTCTAAGAATGCACATTGATCATGTTCATCAGCCCATCGGCACTCACGACAATGTTCCACTTCAAGTGCATGGCAAGTATACGAGGATCGAAATACTTGCAGCCTTTGGTGTAGGAGATACGGCAAAAACAAGGCCCTGGCAGGAGGGAGTGTTGTGGGTAGGAGGCGAAAAGTCTGATCTATGTGCATTTACTTTAGATAAGTCATCAGGGAGTTTTTCGCCCACGACGAGATATCGTGATTACGCGATCAGTCGTGAACGCATACATTGGGAGACCCAGTCAAAGGTTAGGGCCGATAGCACAACGGGGATGAGATATAGAAATCATGTGCAGCAGGGTTCTGCAGTCATGCTGTTTGCTCGTGAAAGCACCGATGAGAGGGCGTTTTGGTTCCTTGGTCCGGCGACCTATGTGTCTCATGATTCAGAGCGCCCGATGGGCATTACTTGGCAGTTAGATGTTTCACTACCCGGTGACCTGTATGCAACGTTTGCGGCAGCGGTGGCTTGATTAACGATTGGGAGGGAATGTCGAGTTGGGTGGTAGAAGCAATTGGAGTAAATGAGGGGAACCAAGATAATTTTACCAAAGACAGTTGTAGATAACGTCGTCTTTGTCGCGTGCATTAATGTTTGATGTGAACTCGATAAAGGCTGAATGTTCTGCAGCAGTTCCGTCATCAATTGCATAGCAAGAATTGAACGCAATCCAAAGCGTTAGGAAGCTTAGATCAACATCCTCATCAGTATGGCTCTGGACGCAAGTTAACCAACTGATGGCGCGGTGCAAGCGTGTCGCTTTATCAGAACTCATGCCATCGCGGCAGGCTCGTAACTTAGATTTGAGTTCCCTTGGCTTTGATTCGGAATTGAGCCCCTTGCTTAAGCGGTCTACCACATTTTCTTTATATAAAAGTCCACGATGTTGTCCAGCGCTACTCTGACGTTGACGTCTTTGAGATACAGACACCTACTATGTGATACGCCAAAGTAGGTCGCGATTGCGTCATAAAGATCGCTATCGTAACGATGGAATGTGCGGTTTAGGTATCTGTACTCGGCTTCTAGTTTAGGTTCGGCGCACAGCTTCCGTACAATTCGTCTAACTTCCATTGCGTCGAGTCGTCTTTGCAGCGGTAGAATTGCAAAAGCATTCAAGTGTCGCTTTAGCCAGCTTGTATAGATTTGAATTTCAGCTTTGTGCTTACGCGCCTGGTTTTCCAATATCTCCAGTTCCGATTTTGCTATGAAAGTCCCATGCTTGTGGGCTTGTGCTAATTCCTTAAAGCAGGTGGCCGCTTTCTCTGCTTCACCTGCCAGCAGGTATTTATGTGCAATGCTATACAGGGTCGATTGTGCTTCTTTATCACCGCGCCAGGCCTCTTTGAATAGTTCTGTCTCGTTCAACAGTATGTCCTCATGGCTTATTGAGGCGGCGCATCATACGGATAAAATTTTGAAGTGCAAGTTAGATCGTATCCTGACTGGAGCTGTCTTCACTCAGCGGCTGTTCGACTTTGTTTGTTGGACCTAACGAGGAAGAGTTTACAGATAGAGGTTCCTTTTGATGAAGTTAGCGGAGGTGATTCCCCGGTCACCCTATAAAGCACATTATGTTTTTCCGCCCCTGAATAAACGCACGTTCTTTGGGTTTTCTGTTTACGACCAAAGTGGTATTTGCGCCATTCGGGGAAAAGAGGCAGCTACTTATTGCCGGCATAAAGGTAATCCGCCGTGGTTCATATAAGGCCGCCTTGTTATTGTTTGCGATATTGATTTCTGCAGCAGCCGGTATCTTCCGCTTCGCTTGTATTGTGAACACACATGTCCCCCTTGAGATAGTTTGCTGCACAGCAGATCTTTGCGAGTGATTGATTGTATCTTTGCAGGAGTTGGCTAATGGTAATAGGCAGTTCAGATGTGTTTCAGACCTAGGACCTCCAATTCGTTAATACCACTTAACACTGTAGCTGTTGCGAGCGCGCTTTCTGGCGCTCAATGCTGATTCAAATCACTGGCGAGTGCTTTCGCTAGCCTAAGTGTTTCCAGTGTCGCATTGAAATTCAGTAATCCATCTGATCTAAAGACGAGTGCTGGACGCGCTACAGCAAATGTCATGGTCTCGCCAGATCCACGTCTCGCTGGCGCATCGATCCTTAGTGCGTTGTGTGGTGGTTGTTTCGAAACTTCCGAAATTCGAAACAGGGCATCGTCTCTAATATCAGAGCGTCGCGTGCTTTCGCCAACTGAAATTCGGAAAGCTAGTTTCGTGTCTTCTAAAGTGCTTCCGATTTCTAACTGCATGTACGTTGGTGCTGACTCTGACCAAAGCGCATAGAACCCTCCCCGAGCGTTGTTAACGTAACCCCAGTCTGATTTGCCAAGTTCACCACATAGAATGTGTAAGAGCGATTCCCAAGTTTCGTCTGTCCATTGCTCGATCCTCTTATGGCTCCAGTAGTATCGTTGTTCAAACTTGGTCTTCAAGTAGCTTGTGTATTGCGAGACAAGCGCGTTTTGTAAACACTCACCTGGGATAGCGTCAATGAAACGTTCTATAGCGAGCCAATCCACTATCTTGTAGTTATTTCTTTTGTCCTCGCATTCTGCGATTTCCCACTGGTGCATAACGCCCGTTTTCAGATACACGAATTCGACGTTCTTTACGTGCTCAAATCCTTTTAGCTTTTCGGGCGACTCCATCATCTCCCGATATTTCTTTAACTGATCACTATGTGCTGATGAGTATGTTTTGTCTTCGATCAACAATGCATTGATGTCATCGATTTTGATCAAAATGTCAGCGCCTTTGACTTGTCGATGTACGATTACTTCCATCGGGCTTTCTGGCAAAGAAGACGCTACGTTTCTTATCTCACGGTAGAGAGCTTTAGCGACTTGGTGTTCTGGTTCGTTCTTGAATTGGGGGTTGAGATATTCGAATAGCCAACAAAGTACTGCGTCGTTTGATAGTTCAGACGTTGCGTAGTTAAAAATGTTTGGCTCGTTGTTCATTGTGCTTTTACGGGCTTAACGTGAGCCCCTTAGTCCTCCATTCACTCCAGGCCACGCGAGCCTGTGAAACATTATTGCGAGCGCGACTAAAATACTGAGGCGCCGATGATCTTTCCAGATTCAAATTGATTGAAAACGAAATTGAGTTTTATCTGATTGCGATTTCCAAAGTCCTGAAGTGCACTGTCGATAGCTTCGCTTACATTTGTCAGTTTGTAGCCAGAATAGTATTCGTCGGGGGCAAGAATGCAGAGTGTGACTTCGGTTGCTGCCAGGACAGGTTGATTCGCTGCGTCGTAGCCGAGCACATCCACGTTGTTCTTAGACCAGACAAACAATAATCCATAGAGAAGAATCTCTATGGCGGCGAATAACGGATTGTCGCTGCCTACCTTCAACTCGATGAATGTGAACTTGGTTTCGTTCTCTCTTCGAACCAGGTCAACCGCGGCACGCTTGTCGGTAGCAGGTCCTACTAACCCAGAGGCTACTGGCATTTGATTTGACCAGTTTTCTCCTCCTTCGTTGACGATCTTACGTTCAAGCAATAATTCAGGACTCTGATTCTTAGGCGACAGTTCTAAGTGCCGTTTCCAACGCCAGTTTTGATTCGATTTTCTCGATAGTCCAGATTCTTTAGCTTTCTGCCAATTGTTGTCGATTTGTCGGTAACTAAGCTCAAGGAATTCACGTGTTCCAGTAATTGTAGATGTTCTCGTAGATAGTTCATTGGCGGCTGTTTTGTGGCGGTAGTAAGGAGGTTGACCTTTTGGCGCGACTTCTAGCCAGTCATCTACAAGTAAACCAACACCCTCTAGAATACTCATTTAGCGTGCATCTCCGCTAACCACTTTCTAGTAGCAACTGAACCTCCGGCGGAATAAATTCGGCCGTACTCTTTCGCGCATGTCTGGCAGTAGGAGTTGTTCTCCCTTCTACCATAAGAAAACTTGCGATGAGTGTGCCACTTATTACAAACGCTGCATGCTTTGCCACCGTCGGATTTGTTAGTCATGGTGTATTCGCTGAATGTGGATGCTGAATGAGTTGGCCAGTATCGATATCAAATGGAACTACTTCTAACTCAAAGCCGCTCTCATACGTGAATATCGGTAGAGGTTCGAAAAATGTGTCTGTTTCTGGGTAAATAAGCATCAGCTTTTTTTCTGGTTTATCGCGGAGATATTTGTGCCCATAGGCGCACAGTTGGTACATATCTGCCTGGGATATTCCGTACTTACTCGACCGATCATTGTAAGCGTCTAGCAAACCACCCCTGCAAATTTCGGCATGTTCCAGGGCATCAGCGATTCACAATCACCAAGATCAGCCGTCGCTAATCTTTCGAACAACCAACAAAGATACCGATACGGTTCGCGATCATTAGCCTTTGCAGTCTCGATCAAACTATATAAATTGGCGCTCGCTTTTGCACCGCGCTGACTATCGCTAAACAGCCAGTTTTTCCTGCCAATCACAAAAGGCCTAATCGCGTTCTCAGCAGGATTATTATCAATCGGCCAATCGCCATTTTCACCATATTGGTTCAACTCTGGCCAATACTCAAGCGCATAGTTAACAGCCCTGCCAGTAGCACTTTTCGGTGGTATTTGAGTCAATGTTGTATCTAACCACTTTTTGAACTGCTCGAGTACGGGACTCGCCTCCGTTGCCCTGGCGAGTTGCCGCGTAGCGGCATCGCTGGTCTTCTCCCGTTTTTCGATACCATAGAGTTTTGCAATGAAGTGAAGCCCCATGTCGGCTTTGCCAGTCTTCCCTTTGGGCTGCGCTTTCATCGCCTCCTTAAATTTTCGACGAACGTGGGCCCAACAACATAAATGTGTCAACTGTTGTTGAGCAGCCACCTGTCGATATGGCTGATAGCCATCCGTCATCAATACGCCTTCGTACCCGGACAAAAGTTGTGCCGGAACGCTCGCGGCGCGACTTGGCTCATAAGTAAAATGGATAATCGGTTTGTCAGGCGGGCCACCCCGCTGAACCCACATATAGGATTGACTTTGTGCAGCCCGACCCGGTTCTTTCAGCACTTGAACCCGGGTTTCATCCATATGCAAGACTGGACCTGCATGTAATTGTGGCAGCATTTGTTCGATCATCGGATCAACCAGCTGCGCAGTTTTTAAAACCGAGGCAGACAGGGTTTGCCGGGACAGATCAACACCGTACCGTTTGAGGATTTCACTTAAACGATACAGGGGCAGGCCATCGGCGTACTTCGAGGTGATGATGTAGGCCATGGTATTGGCCGATGCAATCGCCTTCGGCAACAAGGTGTTGGGTCGCGGTGCTGACTTGATCGCTTCTTCACAGTTTTTGCAGGCGTATTTTTTACGAACATGCTGGATCACCTGTACCCGTGCCGGGATGATGTCGAGTTGTTCGCTGATATCTTCGCCAATCTCTTCTAGCTGACAACCACATTCACAGATCAGCTCCTCGGCAGGCAAAACTTCAACCTGACGAACACGCGGCAAGTCCTGTGGTAATGGCGTACGAGATGGACGCGCTGGTTGTATTTTTGGCTCAGAACTCGCTTGCACTGTCGCAGCGCTTGGCGCGAGGACTGCTTCATGCTCGGGTTCATCAAAAAGCGCTGCCTGTCCCGGTGCCTTTTCACTGCTGGCGCCGAAGCGTCTGTGCTTTTCCAATCGCAGCGTTTCAAGCAAACTATTGATTCGGCGCATCAGACTGGCTTCGCGCTTTTCTGCTGAAGCTTGCTGCTTGAGCAGCAATGCTTTTAGCTTTGCAGGGTCGTTAGGCAGTTGGTCTGGCGCCAAAGTCATGCATTGGATTATACCGTAATGGATTAACCTGCCGACTGATAATGTAGCGTTTTGTGCGGTTGATTACGCCAGAGGTCGAAGCCATCTAGTAGCCAGTTCAACTGCTCGCCCGTCAACGTCAAGGTGGGATCAGTATGATTGTTGGGCCACTTGAATCGCTCCTTCTCCAGGCGTTTGTACCAGAGGCAAAAACCGTTCTTTTCCCAGTACAGTATTTTGATCTTGTCTTGCCGACGATTGATGAACACAAACAGATTAGGCTCAAACAGATTTAAACCGAGTGACTGCTCAACTAGTAGCGATAAACGGGTGATCGCTTTTCTAAAATCAACTGGCGTTGTACATAAATAGACACCCGTCAGTGTGGCAGAGGGTCTCATCATGAGGTTATTGTCATTGACAAAAAGCTGGCCAGCCAATGTGAGTCAGGTAATTTATTAAAATGAAATTGCGTCTCGGCAACATTTATTGTGAGTTCAGATTGGCTTTGATCAGGATCCACCACAGCCTGGGTAAACAGTGTTTCGGTGGATATCGTTGTTTGGGTTCTTTTCCGCAGGGTATTACGCCACCGGTACAAAGTTTGCGGCGTAATATTATTTTGTCTTGCGTAATCTGCAATGGAACAATTGGATTGTTCGACATTATTGAGATGGCTGGACCAGAATTGTTGCTTCGCTGTGAGGGCTGATCGCATGGTGTGCTCTATTTAGTGGACGAGCACCATACGGTAATTGATCACGACGATGGAATTAAGATGTGGTTCACCTGATGCTTACAAAAAATCATGGACTCATTGGCGCTACAACTGTCCGAAGTTCTTACCTCAGACCTTCGTTGAATGGGCAGGCCAAACGGTGCGGTACTCATTCTGGGCGAGAGCCTACTACGAACAACAAAAGCAAAAAGGCAAGCCACACAACAACATCATAAGATCGTTGGCCTTTAAGTGGATACGAATTGTGTTTCGATGCTGGAAAGACGGAGTTGCCTATGATGAATCCAAATACCTGCAAGCCCTCAAAGAACGCGGCTCGCCGCTATTGAAATTTGCTGCGGAGAGCTAAATTAAAGGTTGCGGGGCAACTCAGGGTGTCTTGTTAGGTGCCTACTTGGTACGGACTTTGATATAGGCATAATCTGAATTCGCACCTGCTTTGAAAATAGAAACTTCCAATAGTCCTGAAATGGCATTCCATCGCATCGTGAAGTTGTTCGCAAATGAAGGCGCGCTTTCGGATAAACCTATTGCGCGCAAAGCTGTTTTAGAAAATGGAATGTGATTGATACCCTCGATCGTAATCCAGTCAGCCCTACCGCCTATGAAAACAATCTCGGTTTCACCTATCTCATACTGACACCTTGCGCCATGTTTTGACGGTCCACAACTCAAAGGTTTGCCAAGGTAGGTAGCAACCTCTGCCTGAGACATTCCTGCTATTTTCGCGACGTCCACTACTACCGAGTCTGCAATAGATCCGGTAGAAATAAGTATCAGGGAAATCAAGGTCCAAAACTTACTCATAGAGAAAACGCCTCCAAGGCACACAACACCTTGTTTTGGGGCGCGACGCGTAGCGGCGCGTCCCAGCCGAAGGCGACAAGAACATTTTGTTAGACACCATTGAACACTCAGTTTTCACAAGCCTGCAAGAATCACAATGAAAGTAGATAAGCCAAATAGAACTATGCACAAAACTAAGAAGCGAATCGCTGCAAGATAACCAAAATTCACAGCTTTGTAAAAAGGTATCGCTATTAAGCTGACTAATAGAACCGACAACTTTAAGTTCTTGGATGGCTCCACCCCTCTCGACCTTGCATCTTCACTAAACCAGAGCAACATCAATACTAAGGCTACAGTTTGGCCTAGACTAAAGTAGCTGCCACTTTGCATTACAGTCGAAAGAATAGTCGATTCGAGCACAGCTACCACAGTGGCGACAATCCAAAATGTCGACGCTAGAACAGTCTTCATCTTGGTGTCTAACAAGATAGTAGTCGCCAAAAATGGCGAATAACTATGTTCTCTTTGAGTTGTGTTTTCATTTCAGCAGGTTACTGCAATTCGACGTTTAGAACCAAACAGATATACGCAGAACTTCGCCCAGATTTGGCGAATAGCTGGTTACTTTTTCGCCAAAAGTGGCGAATAGCAAACGCATAGTCTTAGTTGAGTACTGTGTTTACGTTTTTAGCAGAATACACACAAATCAGTCAGCACGATTCCCACTAAAATTCAGTGTATGAGATGGTCATAATTTTTCCACGTTAATACTTGTTATCGTAGGATGGAGGGTAATTGCCCGCATACAGGTAAAGTTGGAAGTTACTACTATTTTCGGAGCGGCGATTATCCCCAGTACTTAACGGCAGCTATTGGCCGATAGTTACTAACCCACTATGGAACAATAGAGGAAGGCTGCAGCGTCAACTTAAAGCTAAACGCGCTGTATATTCCAGTCTGGGTTGTGAGTACGGATCAAGTCTCTCTCTGTATCTTCGATTTCTACAGGATCTACCATAGGATGGACCCTAAGCGAGACATCTGGACGGGCAATCGTTACTAGACTATTGAGATGACAATTCGTGGCCTGTCCATCAAGGTAACAATTTTTCGGGTGTATTTTTCCGTAGCCTTGATCAATCCGCTTTCTAATCGAATCTTTGCATCGACCTATATAGACGAGTTTGTCGCCGTGAAAATAGGCATAAATTCCTTTAAGCAGCCAATGAGATTTGTTGGCCAGTCGAAAAATTGAATAGCTTGAATCGCCATATTTGTTGAGAAAGCGAGTATAGATAACCTTCTCTGCATTCTTCAGCTTAAACAATGCTTCTCCGAGCGGTAGATCCAACAAATCTGGGTGCGCAGTAATGAACTCGTTTTTCAGACCCACATACCGCCGGTGTTCAAGAGTCTCAGCAACAGTTTTATTGTTCTTCGCAGCAAAAACATTTCGATATATCCCATCTTCAAACTCTAAAGGAGAAATCAGAAAGTCGTTGTTGAGATCGGGGAGTGCTCGCATGGGTGCCTAACAAAGTAAATTAATTGATCATCTTACTGCACTCACCGATTGAATCCACAGCCGAAAGCGGCCTAGGCACTGCTCACGAAGTCCATTCCATCCCGCCTGGCTCCACCAAATAACCTTCATAAATCAAAAATTATCCATCTCTGTTCGTTCTCGTAGACAAGGGCTTCCTGTTGGGGTTACCTCTGGGTTGCTTTTAGATAAGATCGAACTGCTCAACCAGCAAAACAAGATCGCGCATCTTGTGCTCATTGCGCAACACGGTAGTCTTCACCTGCGGTTATCAAAACTCAGATATCGAATAGATTCTACAGAGAAGCTCCAAAGACGTTCTCCTTGACTATTCTTCAGCATCAAGTCGGTTGGAACTTGTAACAACGCTCCACCTCTTTCTTTGGGCATGATCCAAGTTCTACCTGAGGCGAAATAGACTTTGCAGTTTGCGTCTTTAATCCCACAAGCCGCACCCGTTTCTGTGTGTGGCGTTTTAAGTTCGATTTCTATGTTCGTAACAATTAGGTCGTAAGCGTTTGTGTAAGAGACTTGCAACTGGTTCTGTCCGTAAGTATTCGCAGTTACATTCATGCCTAGCAATTTCTGTGAAAGCATCTCATGTTTTTGTAGGCAAGATTCTTTTACGCCTTGAGCGATCTTTGCATCGTTGATTTCTGACCGAACAGTACATTGCTGGAACTTGTCAAAGGCCGTCGCCGTTTGTTGCTCTGGCTCTCCACAGCCTAGTAACGTGACGGTGAAAAACAGGATGCAGACTCTTCGCATTGGTCCACCTCGTAACCTAAAGCAACAAGATAACATAGGAAAATGCCGCTATGGCCAGGACGTACTTCGAATAGGATAAAGGAAACGACAATCTAGTACTGGTATGGACCATCGCCGTTACTTCGCCTTGCTAGCCATCAGATATTCTCGTCCTAATAGCAAATTTCCGAAATAAGAAATCCAAGCCAAACAAACCAATAATAAAGATGAGTGTAATGTTTGGTGCGTCAACTGAAGAAAACTGACTGGAATATCCACCACTTAGCGTCTCTGCAAATTGATACCCATCAATGTTCCAATTCACCGTCCTTAAACCGCTGTCAAGTCTGTAAACAACAAGGAAGTCGGGCGCTCTTACGTTAGAAATACCGTTGACGCCAGAAACCAGCCCACCAAGATTGATTTGTACTAACTCACCAAAATTGAAACCGAATGCAATCCCAGCAGCGTCTATACCGAAATCAATTGTCGAGCCCGTTTCATCAATGTTTAGTCGGCTGACTTCAGCTTGCAGCACTTGCCTCGCCAACGATGTATCTATCTGACCAAAGTCAATGACTGAGCTTTCCCAGCTACCACTAAATGTTCGTTGTCCGGTGTTGTTTACCCCAAGAAAGTCTCCTGAGAATTTTATGGGCATAGCGTTGGCTTGAGCGGCCAAAAATATACTTACAAGAAATAGCATGACGTTTAACTTCAACTATCTTCTCCCGGTCCGTCAGAATTATGTAGGTCTTGCAGATGCCAGTGTCGACATATGAGCATCAAACTTACGAACTATTAGTATCACTTTAGTCTTTGTACATATGCAAACAAACTTCTCCCTTAGGAAATAAGACTATTGAGATAAGGTGGCTTCGAGTGACCTTTCTCCAAAAAATAGAACGATGATTTCGATGAGATGGGCTTCTTCGTGCTGCCGCCCTAAGGTGATATTCTCAAACAACTCCAATCAAGTCTGGCTCAGCTAGGCGAAGTAAATAGCATCATCAAAGCCCTAATCTCTTGCGCCAAATAATTAGCAATAAACCGCCATTTAGGTATCACACGGCGCTCTAGAATTGAGGTTCACAGCCTGCTCGGACTAGTGAATACGCCTCACAAACAATCTTTGAATTGTTTGCCGGGCAGCGCAACTCCTTCGAGCTTCACGGTAACTTTCAGAAATAGCTTAATACTATTACTACACTCTCTGTGAGGATTTTGTATTTCGTCGACTTACTTTACACAGTTCAAGATCACTAAATTTAAGCCATTGTTTTAATGGTACAAATTCTAGAGGCTCGATTATTGCCGCTTTTTAGAAAGACTAGCCTCGGCCAAACTGCTGGCTAATTTTTAACCGCTACCAAGCAGTTTTCTACTAAATCTTTAATTTGGCAAAAAGGATCGCGACAACGTTGTTAAAAAGAAAAGCAAAATTACTTGTTGCGCCCTTACTCCTGCTTTCGGCTACTTCCTTTGCTGGCACGGTAGAGTGGTCCGGTTCCGTCAGCGAATATTGGGCCGATTCATCTAACTGGACGCCTGGTGCTCCGACTGTAGGCGATGATGTCAAAATAGCAGGCGGTTATCAGGTATCGGTAAACTCTCTTGGAAATCAAATAGGCAGCCTCGAGACCGGTACAGCGTCAGATTTAGAGATATCAACGGCCGGCCAACTGTCGGTAACCAGTGGTTTATACAATTCTGTACAAGGGAACATAGAAAACAACGGCCTACTACAATTCACTGGCTCGGTGGATTCAGGAGGCGTTGTTATCAACCACGGTGAGTTAGAAATCCTCAACGAGTTGATCCTATTTTCAGGCGGCTTAAACTTTAGCAATTCGGGGGTCGCCAACCTCGGCTACTTCGGTAGCGGTGGTATCGTTGAAAATTCAGGGCAATTTGTTGCCGACGTCGCCGAGATCTACGGCACATTGAGCAACACCGGGTCAATAATAGGCGATATCTCGGGATCGGGAACAGTCGATAACTCAGGGACCATTCTTTCCGACAGCTTTTTTATCGATACCGTACATAACAGAGGTCGTATAACGGTCGGGTTAGAATTGGAAGTTCATTCGCTAACGAATCACAACCAAATTTCGACGAATTCTTTTCGCAGTTTAGGGGAAGTAGTTAATCACGGAGAACTCATCATTGGGCACGTTTCATCATATCCGACAAGTTGGAACAACACCGGATTGTTAAAAATTTCGGTTACCTTATCGCAAGAGAATATCACCAATTCTGGCGATTTCGAACTTGGCAATGCGGGATGGATTTATGACCTCGACAATTCAGGCACATTCACGATCATTGACTCCGCCAACCTTGTTTACGTCGACAATACCGGAACTATTCAGGTGCTAGGGAACGTGATAATCGAAGAGTTCGACAATAGCAACGGTACCATTATCAATAGCGGAGAGCTCGGTCTTTATGACTCCCTACTAGAGGGCACCTTGATCAATACCGGCACAGTTCAACAATGGTCATCGGGCGACCTGACAATACGAGGAAGCGTATTCGGCGGTGGAACCTATGAAGGATTTACAAACGTCACCTTTGATGAAATGTTAGATATCGGATCTGAAGAGCTTATTGGTGACGTGTTTACTTTTACAGATAGCAACCTCTTCCTACTTGACGTACTTAACAATGGAGATACAGGGAGATCATCCGCAAACTCATTGCGACTTGGAGGCACCCTGCGACTAGATATCAGTGAATACCTCGATCTGGCAGAAGGCGACATATTCAATATTTTCTCCGCCGGTGAAATTCTCGGGGGCTTTTCGTCGCTACAGTTCAGTCTGGCAAATACGGGCTTGATGCTTCAATCCAATAAGTACTTTAGTGATAACTTGTGGCATTACCAACTCACAGCAATCAGAGACGTGAGCACCCCTGGTAGCGTTATCCTGTTCGCGTTTGGCATGTTCTTGCTTCGTTACCGTAGAGCCTATACTTGACTACTATGAATAATTTCACTCTTCACACAACGCCAGCTTTTTCAATAAAGTGAACTGACGTCTTTTCGGTCCAATAACTTCCAATATGTAACCGCTGAGCCAGCAGTGCATGGGCATACTATTCTGACACCGCTCATCTTCAAGGTATCAAAAGAAGTCTGTTTTGAGGACAAACTCTCGATCGATCTTCCAATCATTCCTCCACCACCTATTTGGCACTATTTTTCGAGCTCTCGTTCGCTGGCCATAAATCATAAGTAATAAGGCAACACACAGCGAAAAGTAAGCTGAGGGTTCGCTTACAGAATAATAATAAGAGATTGTTGCAGCAGAATACGTAAATTCCGGGTCGAGAATAGAACTAGAAGGGCCGCTGTAAATAGAACCATCGATCGCGGTTATTTCAATGTCTGTCCAGTAACCACCTAGTCTTATCCAAAGCTGGAAAGGTTGATATTCACTACCATCATCAACGAAAGCATCGAGGTCATTCGTGAACTCTACGACGACTGTTCCCAGTGACACTGACAGTGCATCCTCGATTTCGCAGTTTCCATTGCCTGCGCTATCCGTCAATTCCACACAACCAAAGTCAAAAATATTCCTTGAAAAAACAACTTCAGGAGAGCTCCAAGGGCTATCCGTATAGGCTTCAATGTTTAGATAGCTTTCCGTTTCGACTTTTAAAGAACCACCGACAGTCGGGCTAATTGAAAAGCCGTCATTGTAGAACTCTAGAGAAGGCCACACTTTCAGTTCAGAGCCCTCGATTCGTAGCTCAACTTTTTGCAGCGCTCCAAGGCTTGGATCAAATCTCTCGTAGATTTCTGCATACGAATGATCATTGCCTCCGTAGTTACTCAAGTCTCCTATCTCTTTAGTAGTAATGATGCCGGCATATGTCGAAACGGAAAGAGCGCTCAATAAGATAGCAACAGAAAATTTTAACAAAATCAAAATACCCTATTCGGAAACTTGAATCATCGGCGTCTTGGCCCACCGATAGTAATTACGGATTGATAGTTCCACATTAAAAACTGTGCCATCGGGCATGTAAACCTCCCTGTTTTAGTCTCACATCCAAGAGCAGCATTCTTGCCACTCAAGATTACAAAGTTGCTGAAGGCTTACTACCCAACGATATCAACGTTATGTCTGCTATTGGCATTGCAGTCATTGGTTCATAAGTATCCGTCAGTGCCGAACGAACAAAAAACGTGACATTAGTCGAATATTGAAAGCCTCGATTAACATGTTGCGACTCCATACAAATGACACAGGTGAACAAAGCTAAAGAAAGGAAGACAGTGAAAAGCATGACAGCTAAGTTACCGGGCTCGCATTACAGTAATGGTTTTCTCGTTACGAACGATGAGTGATAAATTAGAAACTGCAATCCAAGGAAGAGCATCAAAAATGTGTTTGGTTCTGGAACCGCTGCGACAGCCTCAACGCGATAGAGCCAAGTACCACCTTCAAACAGCTTGTTTCCGACTAGGTCTATCCCCTCCAGGCCGGTGTAAAGAATCTTGGAAAAGTCGCCCAAAATTTCGTTCTTCGATAGAATCATATCAAAGAGGTCTCCCTCTTCAATCTCCTTGACCAATTCGTCAAAAAGAAATTCCAATGTGCCACCCAATGTAATTCGGGTTTGACTGTGATCGGCGCTTATGGAATCTCTACCAAATTGCGATTTGAATACGGTACTCTCAACAAATGTAACAATTGTATCGTCGTAGCCATATCCATCCAATTCAAACCCGCCTTGGACTATGCCACTGAACGTCACGTCGCCTCTTACATATCGCCCATCCAGAAAACTACCGGTAAGTTCCAGACCTCGACCGCCGTCAAGTCCCGAGAGATCCTTAAAAACACCACCTACGGTGTTGCCCGCGACAGCATTGGTTACTTCCCCATATTGAATCACACCCAGATCATTGTTGAGGGCTTCTCTAATATAGAGGTCATTGGAGCCAGATTTGTTATTGATGATCAAGCCAGCATTCACGATATCAATGTCCAAGCTGCCGCCTTGGTCCACAACAATAGTTGCGTAGTTTTCACCAACCAGTACCCCTTGGCGAACGTTCAAAGTGCCACGGTTTATTATGGTGCCGTCCAAGCTATTTGCGATTATTACGCCGTCGTTTTCCACGAGGCTCGCAGCAAACGAGCCCAGAAGAACATCCAGGGTACCCCTATTCACAACATGGCCTGCAAACAAACTGTTCACCTCAATCACACCATCGTTTATAAGGTCACCACTATCGAAACTCCAACCACTTATAAACCCGGTGTTGGTGACGGTACCTACTCGGAAACTGGAGGAATCGATTGAGCCAGTATTGTTCACGAAACCACCTACCAGATCATTCACTCTTATATCACCTGAGTTGGCAACGCTATCGACAGAGTAAAGCTCGTCAACGTGAATGGTTCCACTGTTGACGATCGCTGCGCGCTGTATGTCGTCGCCTGTGATCTCGCCAGCATTCAGTAAAGTTGCGATATGAAGGTACTGGTCAACGTTTATGGTTCCAGAATTTTCAACAATCCCACCGCCGTAAATTTTTCCACTGAAAAATCCAGAGTTCTTTAAGACGCCACTAAGCGTAGATTCACCGTGCATTGAGTGTAGAGTAGTGAGTTGACCAGTCGCGGTAATCGTTAACTCAGCGTTTGAACCTAGACTAAATCCATCGATTACCTCCGACGTTGATAACGTGGTGCGCGCATGACCTTCTAGCTGCGCTTCATCGTCACTTTGAGGGACGCCGATATCCCAATTTTCAGATCGACTCCATTCATTGTCACTAGCCCCTACCCAAGAGACATCAGCTGCCTGAAGGACAGAACTAAAGAAGATTGCTAGCCAAATGGTCCAGCCCAAGTATCGCTTAACCATCTATGTCCTTAATGAATTTGAAAACAACAGACTGAATGCAAGAAACATTCCAACCAAGCTGAACCAACCTCTTAGACAGTGGCAGTTTGATACTGTAAAGAAACTCGACAATTAAACACGCGCGAGACGATTGAATTGTCAGTTGTTGGACGCTACGCGATGTTTGGTATGCCGCTCTCACAGTGATAAAAACTTAAGCCAGCAGAAATTCATGGTGAAGTGTTTACTTTTACAGCTAACAATCTCTTACTACTTGACGTGCTTAGCACCGGAGTGTAGTGGCATAGTTAATTTGGCCGCTTAACAGTAGGTTATATTATCACCTTAGAGATTAAGTGAGTCACACGACGAGCAATAAATCACGTCGTACGTTTAGCCCTGAATTCAGGGTGGAATCAGCATGACTCGTTGTCGATCAACGTTACAGTATTCGAGAAGCTGCCACGGCTGTCGGTGTTCGGCATTCAACTATGGACACGTGGGTCCGACAGTTGCGCAAAGAACGCCAGGGCATCACGCCGAGTCAGTCAGCTATGACACCCGAACATCAACGCATTAAAGAGCTAGAGAAAAAGGTGCGTCTGACCTGCCTGATTTCTTCGGACCACTCTTAACTAGAATATGGTCTGTTGTGATGCCGTTTCCGGCAAGGTTTTAATGTACTCATTCGGCGTCTGATAGTTCAAGCTCGAATGAGGTCTTGTTTGATTGTACTCCTTTCTCCATGTTTCGATGACAACACGCGCTTCTGCGCGTGTTCTAAACCATTCCATGTTCAAGCATTCGTCTC
>JBNMQM010000053.1:0-31102 GCA_051278195.1 Candidatus Azotimanducaceae bacterium | reverse complement strand
TCGCTGTGATTTTGTATAGCATCGGTACGGGGCCAGTCAAAGGTTTCGCGATTACGCTCTCGATTGGGATTTTGACGTCCATGTTCACTGCCATCATGGGCACGCGAGCTATCATTAATCTGGTCTATGGTGGCCGTAACGTGAAGCAACTGGCGATCTGATTATGGCAAAGCAGGCAATTAAGTTTGATTTTATGGCCTACCGCAAGATCGCGGCAATTGGCTCACTGGTACTTGTGCTCGCGTCTATTGCGTCATTAGGTTTTAACCAGCTGAACTGGGGGCTCGATTTCACCGGCGGTAGTCTGGTGGAAGTGGAATACGAGGGCGCGGTCACGCCAGAAAATATTCGCGTGCAGTTAATCGAAGCGGGGTTTGATGGTCATGTGGTGCAGTATTTTGGTTCCGATCGAGATATTTTGGTTCGAGTGCCACCGCAAAAGAATCTCACCGAGCGTGAAAATGCCCGTTTAGGTGACAAGATTTTAGAAGCCCTGCAGGCGACCTCGAACGTTGGTGTTTCGCTGCGCCGCTCTGAATTTGTTGGGCCTGCCGTGGGTGATGAGCTGGCCAATCAAGGTGGCCTTGGTATGCTCGCAGCGCTTGCCATGGTGATGCTGTATATCGCGTTTCGCTTTCAGGTGAAGTTTGCGGTCGGTGCAGTAGTCGCCTTGTTTCACGATGTGGTGATTACGCTCGGAGCTTTTTCGATTTTCCGTTGGGACTTTGATTTGACGGTGGTGGCGGCATTGCTCGCGGTCATTGGCTACTCGCTCAACGATACCATTGTCGTGTCCGACCGGATTCGAGAAAATTTTCGCAAAATCCGTCGCGGTACATCGCTTGAGATTATCAATATCTCGCTCAATCAGACCCTTGGCCGAACCATCGTCACATCGTTAACCACGCTGCTGGTATTGTCGGCCTTATTTATTTTAGGTGGCGAGCTGATTAGAGGCTTTTCGATTGGTTTGATTTTGGGTGTCGTGATCGGTACTTATTCCTCTATCTACGTTGCTGCCAATACGATGATTGCCATGGGCATCAGCAAAGAGGACTTAGCCGTCCCTGTCAAAGAAGGACAGGATGACCCGGATTTAATGGGCAGTTAGGTTAGGTTGGAATAGGTTGGGAGAGGGTAGAGTAGATCGTGTTAGATGAGCCATGTTAAATAGGCGCTCGTCCGATCGAGGTTGATATGGCGATTCGAGGCAACAACTTTCTTACCCGTACTCTGTTTTTTGCAGGTCTTGCCACCGTTTTTTACGGTTTTGGCTACCTGCAAGGCACGGTCTTTATGCTGGGACTCGGTGCGCTAGCAGAGCTGTTCTTCTGGATAAGTTTGTTTAGGAGGCGCCGCAGCGATAATAACAGCAGCGGCGAAAACGATCAGAGTTAGGCGTCTTTCTGTTCGATCTTACCCAAGTGCTTTCGTACCAGCGGTGTCAGAACCTTAAAGATCTTTGGTCCACCCGCGACGATATTGCCAGTCTTAAGGTGACTGCCGCCGGCTGAAAAGTCGCCCAATAGGCCGCCAGACTCAAGTACCATCAGGGCACCCGCTGCCATATCCCAGATTTTCAGATCTTTCATCCACATCGCATCTAGTCGCCCGCAGGCGATGTAAGCCAAATCCAGTGCGGCACTGCCGGGTTGACGGATGATGGCGTGATGTTCCATAAGATGTTGGTAGATATTGCTCTGGGCTGAGGCAACTTCATGCATGCCGCCACCGCCGGTCGCAATCATCGCGCCATCAAAGTCCTTGGTGTTTCGAACGCGGGTTCTGGTGCCGTTGGCGCTGCAACCTTTACCTCGGCTGGCAACAAACTCTTCCTGGCGGATGGGGTCGACGATAACGCCGTGTTCGAGCTTACCCTTGAACAAGCAGGCAATGGACACACAGAAATGCGGTAGTCCACGGACAAAGTTTGCTGTGCCATCGATGGGGTCGATGACCCATTCATAGTCCGAAACTTTGGGCTCGTCTGAGGCGTAGGTGTTTTCTTCGCCGGTGAAGATATGGTCTGGGAATTTTGACCGTAGCGAATCCATAATGATGCGCTCGGCTTCACGGTCCACATTGGTGACGAAGTCATTTGGGCCTTTTTCACTGATTTTGATCAGGTCTGGGCGATCATAGGCCCGGGCGATATGTTTTGCGGCAAGACGCGCGGCGCGTAACGCCAGGTTAGCCATTGGCTCCATAATGTGTGTGGTCCGTCTAGTGGTCTAAAGAGCAGGGCGTAAAAAAATGGTGCTACCCAAAGCGGCGCAGTCTATCACTTTAGGATAAAATGCGTCTTTTATTATTTTAGCTCACCACTATGCCTACCGATTCAACCTCCGGTCCTACGACCGATACAACGACCGACACAACGACCGATACAACGACCGATACAACTATGAAAACAATATCCGATTCTAGTGATGAACAAACGCCCGTTGAAGATCTGTTTCCGCGCGTGCGTATCGTCTTGGTGGAGACGACGCATCCCGGCAATATCGGTGCTGCTGCGCGTGCCATGAAAAACATGGGCCTGTGCCATTTGTACCTGGTGGCGCCCACCCGCTTTCCCCACGACAAGGCCATTTGGCGATCGGCCAGTGCCTCCGATGTGGTGAAGAATGCCGTTGTGGTACCCACGCTGGATGAGGCGATTTCCGGTTGCCATCTGGTGATCGGGACCTCTGCTCGCGACCGCCGGATACCCTGGCCAATGCTGGATCCTCGAGGTTGCGGTGAAAAGGTCGAGGCAGAACACCGGCAGGGAGCGGAAGTGGCGCTGGTGTTTGGCCGTGAAGCCCATGGTTTAAAGAACGAAGAGCTTCAAAAGTGCCATTTTCATGTCAATATTCCCACTGGAAAGGCCTATAGCAGCCTAAATCTGGCAATGGCCGTGCAAGTTTTGTGTTACGAAGTGCTTCAAGCGCAAATCCAACGACAGATGCCAGATTCTGCGAATAAAGTGGAGCAACCATGGGATATGGAGTATGCGCCGACGGATGCAGTGGAGCATTTCTTCGTCCATCTAGAGGAAACTTTGATAGAAGTGGGGTTTCACGACCCAGATAATCCTCGCCAGCTGATGACGCGACTGCGTCGTATGTTCAATCGCATCCGCCCGGATCGCATGGAGGTCAACATTTTGCGCGGCTTTATGACGGCGATTCAGCACAAGATCTCATCTAAGTAGAGTAATGGACTGGGGTCCATTACTTAGGGTGCTCCTTGGCCTTAGCAATGCCTATTGAACCAGGGTCTGGTTGCCTGCGTATCCCGGCTAGAAATAGCGCTTTGAATACCCGACTAAATTACTGGGATATATGGTTGACTGTTTTAGTCGGGTATTGCATAATTTCTGTGCTCCGAGAGGCTGTTTAAGGGTCTTCGGTAAGCCCCTAAATAAATGACTAAAGCATTGAAAGTAAACAAATTATGAGATTAACAGCAAAAGGACGATACGCCGTAACCGCTATGCTCGATCTTGCTGTGCATGACGGTCAAGGCCCTATTAGTCTGGCGGATATCTCAGATCGGCAGGGCATTTCTCTGTCTTATCTAGAGCAGTTGTTTGCCAAATTACGACGTTGCGAGTTGGTTCAGAGCGTTCGCGGCCCCGGTGGTGGTTACCGTCTGAGTCGGGCAGCGAATGACATCTATGTCGCGCAAATTGTCGACTCGGTAGATGAAAATGTCGATGCCACCAAATGTTCTGGTCGCGCCGATTGTCAGGGCGGTGAAACGTGCCTGACACACGAACTTTGGTCTGATCTGAGCGAGCAGATCCACCAATTCTTAAATGGTATCGATCTCGCGAGTCTTATTGAAAAACGCGGCGTACAACTAGTAGCGGCGCGCCAGCACCAGCGTCGCGATGATTTTATTCGCGTCCCAGCACAGGAAGTAGAAGTATGAAAACGCCAATTTATTTAGATTACGCCGCCACCACGCCAGTTGACCCGCGTGTTGCGCAGAAAATGAGCGAATGCCTGATGGCAGAAGGAAATTTTGGTAACCCTGCTAGCCGCTCTCATAAGTTTGGTTGGGAAGCCGAAGAAGCGGTAGAAATAGCGCGTCGTCAGGTGGCCGATCTAATCCATGCGGATCCACGGGAAATTGTCTGGACCTCCGGTGCAACTGAGTCTGACAATCTGGCCATTAAAGGTGTGGCGCAGTTTTACCAGGGTAAGGGTAAGCACATTATTACCTCCAAGATTGAGCACAAAGCGGTTCTCGATACGTGTCGCCATTTGGAGCGCGATGGCTTTGAGGTCACTTATCTTGATCCAGGCGAAGACGGTTTTATTTCGCCAGAGAAGCTAGAAGCGGCGATTCGCGAAGACACGACGATTGTTTCGCTGATGCACGTGAATAACGAAATTGGCGTGGTCAACGACATTCAGGCACTGGGTGAAGTGTGTCGCGCGCACAAGGTCTTTTTCCATGTGGATGCCGCGCAAAGCGCCGGTAAGATCGACATCAATCTGGAAGAAATGAAAGTTGACCTGATGTCCTTCTCAGCGCATAAGATCTATGGCCCTAAAGGCATGGGAGCACTATTTGTTCGCCGTAAGCCACGTATTCGATTAGAAGCGCAAATGCACGGCGGTGGTCATGAGCGCGGTATGCGTTCGGGCACTCTGGCAACCCATCAAATTGTTGGCATGGGCGAGGCATTTAGGATTTCCAAAGAAGAGATGCACGACGAAACGAAACGCATAGAAAGCCTGCGTCAGCGATTGTGGGATGGTTTGTCGGATATGGAAGAGGTCTATATCAACGGCAGTCTTGATCGCCGCATTCCTGGCATCTTCAACGTCAGCTTTAATTTTGTTGAAGGTGAATCGTTGATCATGTCACTGAGCGACCTTGCGATCTCGTCAGGCTCTGCCTGTACGTCTGCAAGCTTAGAGCCTTCTTATGTATTGCGCGCGCTTGGCCGCAATGATGAGTTGGCGCACAGTTCATTGAGATTTTCTGTTGGCCGATTTACTACGGAGCAAGACATTGACACCGCGATTGAAAAAATCCGCGCTGCAGTAGACAAGCTACGTGAACTTTCGCCTCTATGGGATATGTACAAAGATGGTGTTGATATCAGCAGCATTGAATGGGCAGCACACTAATTCCAAGGGCACTTACACACAAATTTTAGATTGATTTAACGTTGGAGAAGTAGACATGGCTTATAGCGACAAGGTACTCGATCACTACGACAATCCCCGTAACGTGGGCAAAATGGACGCCGATGACGATCACGTCGGTACTGGTATGGTTGGCGCACCTGCATGTGGTGATGTGATGCGGCTGCAAATCCGCGTCAATGATAACGGGATTATTGAAGACGCCAAGTTTAAAACTTACGGTTGTGGTTCTGCGATTGCTTCTAGCTCCTTGCTTACCGAGTGGGTCAAGGGACGCACGTTGGATGAAGCTGGATCTATCAAGAACACTGAGATTGCTGAAGAATTAGCATTGCCACCAGTGAAGATCCACTGTTCTGTACTGGCAGAAGACGCCATTAAAGCGGCGATCAGAGATTTTCGTATCAAGCACGGTGAAGGCGAAACAGCGCCTGTAGCTGCTGCAGCAAAATAAGATAAGCGAGACGACAATGGGTATTAGCCTCACTGAAAATGCGGCAAAGCATGTCAACGATTTCCTTGCCAGCCGTGGCAAGGGCGTTGGCATTCGAGTGGCCGTAAAAACGACGGGTTGCTCGGGCCTGATGTATGTCATGGAGCCTGTAGACGAGATTCAAGAAGAAGATTTGAAATTTCAGTCCCAGGGCGTTGAAGTGTTTGTTGATCCTAAGAGTCTGGTCTATATCGACGGCACTGAAATGGATTATGTGAAGCAGGGGCTCAACGAGGGTTTTGAATTTAGAAACCCGAATGTTCAGGCCGAGTGTGGCTGCGGTGAGAGCTTCACAGTTTAAGTGAATGTTTAAGTGAGTGCTTAGGCTGTGGATCTAAAACAGAACTTCTTTGAGCTGTTTCAATGCGAGCCAGGCTTCGATCTGGATTTGAATCAGCTTGGTGTGCAGTACCGGGAACTTCAGAAAACCGCCCATCCTGATCGATTTGCCACGGGCACCGACCAGGAAAAGCGTTTTGCTGCGCAGATGGCAGCAAAAATTAACGAAGGCCACGACACCCTGAAACATCCGCTAAAGCGCGCGATCTATTTGCTGGAGCAATCCAGTGTCCAAATTGAATACAATCCGACGCTCGACCCCATGTTCCTGATGGAGCAGATTGAGCTTCGGGAACAAATGGAAGATATCGGTGATGCCGGTGAAGAAGGTTTGCCGCGCCTTGATGAGTTTCGGCTTAAGACTAAAGCCGTGTTGGTTGGGCTCGAAGCGGAGTTTGTGAGCGCCTATCCGGCATCCTTGGGTGACGCAGAGCAAGCCGTTTACAAGATGCAGTTCATTCATAAGCTTTTGAGCGAAGTGAAACAGCTCGAAGAGAAAATCCTCGATTACTAAATCTGGTTATTAACCCCGACTATTAATGTCGACTACTAAATCCGAAAATTATGGCTTTAATGCAAATCACAGAACCTGGTCAGGCACTTGACCCCCATGAGCGCAAGCGTGCGGCGGGTATTGACCTTGGCACCACCAACTCGCTGATTGCCAGCTACCGTGGTGGCGAGCTAATGACTTTGCCTGATCTAGAAGGCGAACATCTGTTGCCCTCCGTGGTGCGGTATTTAGCTGACGGCAGCATGGAAGTGGGCAAGGTTGCACTCGCGAATGCCCGACAAGATTCAATCAACACGGTTTCCTCGGTTAAACGGCTGATGGGCCGTGGCGTTGAGGATGTTCGTAAGTTAGGCGAGCAGTTACCTAATACTTTTATTGTAGATGAAGACGGCGGTATGCCGCTCATTGAAGTTGTCGGTGGAAAGCAGGTGAGCCCGGTAGAAGTGTCGGCCGTTATTTTGAAAACGCTAGCGAAGCGTGCAGAAGATTCACTGGCGGGCGCGTTGGACGGCGTTGTGATTACCGTTCCGGCCTATTTTGATGATGCTCAGCGTCAAGCGACCAAAGATGCTGCCCGCCTCGCAAATCTGAATGTGATGCGGTTATTGAACGAGCCCACTGCGGCAGCGGTCGCGTACGGTCTGGATAGCGGCGCGGAAGGTGTCGTGGCGATTTACGATCTGGGTGGCGGCACCTTTGATATCTCCCTGTTGCGTTTGAACCAGGGTGTGTTTGAGGTTTTGGCAACCGGTGGTGACTCCGCGCTAGGTGGCGACGACCTTGATCAGGCCATCGCCGAGTGGATTATTCGAGAGTCTGGTTACACCGATCAAATTTCCGTGCAGCAGTTTCGCGGTTTGATGGCAGAAGCAAGAGCCATTAAGGAGCAGCTGACGACCGCAGAGAGTATTCAGGTCAATATTCAAGAAGAAGGCTTAACGTATTCGGGCACCCTAACCCGCGACGCGTTTAACGCTCTGGTAGCACCGCTGATTGCGCGGTCTGTTAAAGCTTGTCGACGCGCCGTGCGTGATGCCGAAGTGGCGCTAGATGAGATTTTCAGTGTGGTCCTGGTCGGTGGTTCCACCCGGGTACCTGCGGTGATCGATGCCGTCGGCCAATTTTTTGAGTGCGAGCCTCTCAATTCGATTGATCCTGATCGTGTGGTTGCGCTGGGCGCAGCCATTCAAGCCAATGTGCTGGTGGGCAACAAGTCTGATGATGAGATGTTGCTACTTGATGTTTTACCCTTGTCATTGGGCCTGGAGACCATCGGTGGTCTTGCTGAAAAAGTGATTCACCGGAATACCGCCATACCCGTCAGTAAGGCACAAGAATTTACGACCTATAAGGATGGCCAGACCGCAATGCTGATCCATGTCGTGCAGGGCGAGCGCGAGCTGGTATCCGACTGTCGATCTTTAGCCCGATTTGAGCTGCGGGGTATTCCGCCAATGGTGGCCGGTGCGGCCAAGATTGGCGTGCTGTTTCAGGTGGATGCGGATGGCTTGCTGTCGGTCAGTGCCACCGAGCTTGGGTCAGGTGTTCAGGCCCATGTTGAGGTCAAGCCTTCCTACGGTTTGAGTGAAACTGAGATCACCACCATGTTGAAAGCGTCGTTTGAATTTGCGGCAGAAGATGTGGAGATCCGCTCCCTAACGGAAGCACGTGTTGATGCCGAGCGTGTCAAAGATGCTGTTATAAATGCGCTCTCTGTTGATGGTGAGCGCTTGCTTACAGATGAGGAGCAAGCAGGAATTCAAAGCAAAATCGATGCGCTTGATGCTGTCATGAGCAGTACTCGAGGTCGCGAAATTATTGATCATATGGAAACGCTGGCGAAGGCAACGGATGAATTTGCGTCCCGCCGAATGGACGACAGCGTGCGTTCGGCGCTGTCCGGGAAATCCCTCGCTGAAGTCGATCAATAGCTGTTTTCAAACGTTTTCGGTCTATTGATAAGTTGTTAACAGCTCCATTGATCGCCCGATTGTTAGACCTTTTAACAGACTATTTACTAAGGAATTTTTTGTGCCTCAAATCGTAATATTGCCCCATGCCGAGCGTTGCCCCGAAGGTGCGGTGTTGGAAGCGGAAACCGGTGACAATCTGATAAGAATCGCCCTTGCTGCTGGAATCAATATTGAGCATGCCTGTGAAATGGCCTGCGCCTGCACAACCTGCCATGTCGTGGTCAGGGAAGGGCTTGGCTCTCTCGAGGAAAGTGACGAATTAGAAGACGACCTTCTGGACAAAGCCTGGGGGCTGGAGCCAGATTCACGGCTTTCTTGTCAGGTTGAAGTCGGGACTGAAGACCTGGTCATCGAGATCCCGAAGTACACCATCAATCAAGTGTCAGAAAATCACTAGCTCACCCTTATCACGACGATACAAAGCGAGACCTATATCATGGCATTGAAATGGACTGACGTAAGCGAAATTGCGATGGAGCTATTTGATACCTATCCCGAGGTAGATCCGCTCACCATTCGCTTCACAGATTTGCACCAGTGGGTGAGGGAATTGCCCGATTTTGACGATGATCCCGAGCGCTCGGGTGAGAAGATTTTGGAAGCCATTCAAATGGCGTGGATCGAAGAGGCAGAATAGCCGTAAATCCTCGTAAAACCAGTCATTTCCCGCTAAAATCCGCCGCCCAATCGTACGGGATTGGCGAGACCTCACAGTAATTTCAATATTAACCAGGCAAACAGTCACATCAGAGGGAATTTTCAGTCAATTTCCTGTCTAAACCCGCGTATAATAACGGGTTTTTCGTGATTGCTGGTTTTGGCTAAGAGTCTGGTCTTCATCAGCGTCGTACGCACCAATGAATGTAATTTATGAAGAGCTTTAGGAGTTAGTACACATGGCGGTTGAAAAAACCTTTTCTATCATCAAGCCAGATGCCGTAGCCAAGAACGTTGTCGGTGAGATCGTATCCCGATTTGAGAAAGCCGGCCTGCGCGTAATCGCGTCTCGCATGGAACACCTAACAACAGAAAAAGCGGGTGGCTTTTACGCTGAGCACGAAGGCCGTCCTTTTTACAATGACCTCGTCTCGTTCATGACGTCTGGTCCAGTTGTTCTGCAAGTACTCGAAGGCGAAGACGCCATCTTGAAGAATCGCGAATTGATGGGTGCAACCAACCCTAAAGAAGCTGACGCCGGAACCATTCGTGCCGACTTCGCTGAATCAATTGATGCCAATGCGGTGCATGGCTCTGATGCGCCAGAATCTGCAGCGAGAGAGATTGCTTACTTCTTCTCTCCTGAACAGATCTGCGAGCGATAAGATGACAACGGCTTCCGCCAGGCTCAACTTGCTGGGATATTCTCAGCCCCAGCTGCAAGCGTTTTTAGAGACGCTTGGCGAGAAGCCCTATCGCGCCAAACAAGTCATGAAGTGGATCCATCATCGTGATGTGAGCAACTTCGACGAAATGTCTGATATCAGCAAACCGCTTCGCGCCAAATTAAACGAGATCGCAGAGGTGCGCGAGCCGGAGATTATTTCCGAGCGTATTTCTACCGATGGTACTCGCAAGTGGTTGATGCGTTCAGAATCTGGCAGCGCGGTAGAAACCGTGTTTATTCCAGAAGGCGAGAGAGGTACTTTGTGTGTGTCATCTCAGGTGGGCTGTGTGTTGGATTGCAGCTTCTGCTCAACAGGCAAGCAGGGTTACAACAGTGATCTAACAGCATCAGAAATTATTGGCCAGGTAAGAAAAGTGAATCGCGTCCTGCGTGAGGCATTTCCTGACCGAGATCGGCATGTCACTAATGTCGTGATGATGGGTATGGGCGAACCGTTACTGAACTTCGATAACGTCGTGGCCGCTATTCACATCATGATGGATGACATGGGTTACGGAATATCCAAACGTAAGGTCACGCTTTCAACAGCTGGTGTCGTGCCAGGGATCGAGAAGCTGAAAGAAACCACCGACTGTTCACTGGCAATTTCACTACATGCGCCAAACGATGCGTTACGTGATCAACTTGTGCCACTGAATAAAAAATACCCCATTGCAGTTCTGTTGGCGGCTTGTAAGTCCTATGCAGAAAACTTTGGTGAGAAACGAACGGTTACGATCGAATATACCGTCATCGATAAAATTAACGACCAGCCCGAACATGCGAATGAGCTGGTCGAGTTGCTGAAAGACTTTCCGTGCAAGATTAATTTAATTCCCTTTAACCCCTTCCCGGGGTCTGGTTACAAGCGGCCGTCTAATCTGGCCGTTCGTGCTTTCCAGGAACGGCTTATCAAGGGTAATTTTAATGTGATGGTACGGACAACCCGCGGCGAAGACATTGATGCGGCCTGTGGTCAGCTTGTTGGGGCCGTCAAAGATAAAACCCGACGTCAGGAAAAGTACCGCAAGATTGCCGTAGGAGTTGTCTCGTGAAACGCCTGCTCGTTGTGATCGCGTTCAGTGCTTTGCTATCCGCTTGTGTGACGGAGGTGACAAACCCGCAAAACCAACCGGCATCACCAGAAAAGCAGATTCAAACTCTGGTGGACCTTGGCGTCGGTTATATCCGCAACGGCGAGTATGGACGTGCGAAAGACAACCTGAACCGAGCGCTCAGCATCGACCCGGGTTCTCCGAAAGTCCATAACGCCTTTGGCCTGGTATTTCAGCTAGAAGGGGAAGTTGCCCTTGCTGATATGCACTATCGCAAAGCCGTTAATGACAAAACGTTCACCCGTGCGATTAATAACTATGGCGCTTTTCTGTATGCTCAGGGCCGCTTTAGAGAAGCGATTGATCAGCTCAAGATAGCCGGTGAAGATCAGTTTTATCAGAACCGACCACAGGTTTATGAAAACCTAGGTGTGGCCTATGCGCAACTGGGTGAAATCGAGAATGCCGAAGCAAGCTTCTTCCGAGCGACCCAACTTAATCCTCGCCAGGGTAGAGCGCTGCTCGAAATGGCAGAGATCCGCTTTGTGCAAGAAAATTACGTTGAGGCACAAGACTACTACCGTCGTCATATTGCGGCCTCAAATCAGTCTGCGCCTAGCTTATGGCTGTGTGTCCGAGTTGCACGCGTGTTTAGTAATGAAAACGACGAGGCGAGCTGCTCGTTAACGTTGAGAAACATTTTCCCAGCTTCCAAGGAAGCTAAACTGCTTGAGGCCTCACAATGAGCGAGACGGCAGACATGGCCGAGTACCAGTTAACCGCATCACAAATGTTAAGTCAGGCCCGCGAAGCGATGGGTTTGAGTCAGGATCAGGTGGCTCAGGAGTTATATCTGACCCCCAACTATATTCGTCTCATTGATAACGAAGAGATCGACAAGATTCAAAAGCAGGCCTTTGTTCGCGGCTATCTGCGCTCTTACGCCAAGATGGTGCATGTTGACGCTGACGAGGTCGTCGCCCGCTATGAAACCAGTCTGGGCTCGGCGCCGCCGAAAAAGGCCCAAATTCGAGGCGTTACGAGAGAGTTCGTCGGTTCGACGAATTTTACCGGGCCTGTTTTTCAGACGGGAATTTTGGGTCTTGTTGGCCTGGTCATCATCGTCGCTTTGGTATGGTTTTTGTCGGGTTCACCTGAAGACGAGGCGGTGGTCGTCGTTGGTCAAACAGGTGGTCAAACAGGTGGTCAAACAGTAGATTCTGGCAGTAGTCTTGGCAGCACTACAGCAGAAGATGCTGCAGCAAATTCCCAGCTAGATTTGAACGACCAACAAACCAGCGACAATATTCAGGGCAGCGTTTCGACTTTGGCGCTGACCACAACCGACGAGCAGTCTATTCGAGACAACACGCCTGCAGCGATCGACGTCACGGAAAATGAAGTTAAAGAAGTAGCGGAAAAAATAGAGGAAGGAGCGGTGACCTCTGTCGTAGGTAAGCAAATTTCGGTCGAGCGTCTAGAGGGTGTCGTCAAAGTCGATGCCGGCGGCGAAGACGAACTGCGTTTTTTATTTAGTGATGAATGTTGGGTAGAAATTGAAGATGGCGAAGGTGATTCAATTTACGGTGATTTGAATCGTGCTGGCGATGAGCTCGTGGTAACCGGTATCGCCCCCTTTGAAGTGCTGTTCGGCAAAGCGCCAGCGGTTACCCTCGAATATAATGGTGAACCGATTGATCTCGCGCCACACACCACCAGCGTCGATACGGCAAAATTAAAGGTAGGTAACTAACATGCGCGCTCCGTCTCCAATTCAACGCCGAAAGAGTCGCCAAATTATGGTCGGCAACGTCCCCGTTGGTGGTGATGCACCGATTGCGGTGCAAAGCATGACCAATACAGAAACCTGTGACGTAGATGCGACTGTTGGGCAAATTAAGCGTCTCGAAGCGGTTGGAGCAGATATCGTTCGGGTTTCAGTGCCCAGCATGGAAGCAGCAGAAGCTTTCGGTAAAATCCGCAAACTGGTTCAGGTGCCACTTGTTGCGGATATCCATTTTGACTACAAAATTGCACTCAGAGTAGCAGAGCTGGGTGTGGACTGTTTACGCATCAATCCCGGCAATATCGGTAATGCGCAGCGCGTTAAAGCTGTAGTTGCTGCCGCCAAAGATAAAGGTATCCCGATTAGAATTGGCGTTAATGCCGGCTCGCTCGGTAAAGACCTGTTGCGAAAGTACAAAGAACCCAATGCTGCCGCGATGGTTGAATCTGCCATGCGCAATATCGACCTACTCGAGAAAGAAAATTTCCATAACTTTAAGCTAAGCCTAAAAGCTTCCGACATTTTTATGACTGTTGAAGCCTATACAACCATTGCTAGCCAAATTGATCAGCCGCTACATTTGGGTATTACCGAGGCGGGTGGTTTGCGGTCCGGCACTGTGAAGTCTGCGGTTGGTTTAGGTCTGCTGTTGATGCAGGGAATCGGCGACACCATTAGAATTTCGTTGGCTGCAGACCCGGTAGAAGAAGTTAAGGTCGGCTTTGACCTGTTGAAAAGCCTGCATCTGAGAAGCAAGGGCATTAATTTTGTTGCTTGCCCGAGTTGTTCGCGGCAGAACTTTGATGTCATCGCGACGCTTAACGAATTGGAGCGTCGTGTAGAAGATATTACGACGCCGCTCGATGTGGCGATTATTGGTTGTATCGTGAATGGCCCCGGCGAAGCCAAAGAAGCAGAGCTTGGGCTTACCGGTGCGTCGCCGAACAACTTGATTTACGTTGATGGCAAACCAGATCATAAAATCAAAAACGAAAATCTCGTTGATCAACTCGAAGATATGATCCGAAGTCGCGTTGCTGCAAAGCTGGCGGCGGAAGCTAACCTGATTAGTAAAAGTTCCTAGTGGCAAAGATTCAATCATTGCGGGGCATGCAAGACCTGCTCCCGGAGCGTAAGCGGCTGTTTCGTATGGTCGAGGACGCTGCGCGCGAGGTTTTTGGTAGCTACGGTTACGAAGAGATCGGTTTGCCTATTCTAGAGAGCACTCAGCTGTTTAAACGCACGGTAGGTGAAGCGACCGATATTGTTGAAAAAGAAATGTATACCTTTGCCGATCGCAATGATGAAAGCATCACCCTGCGACCAGAAGGTACGGCGAGCGCAGTGCGGCTTGCGGAACAAAATGGTCTGCTTTTTAACCAGGTACAGCGTCTTTGGTATGCCGGCCCCATGTTTCGTTATGAACGTCCCCAGAAGGGTCGCTACCGTCAATTTGAACAGATCGGGTTGGAATGCTTCGGCATGGCGGGCCCAGACATTGACGCAGAAGTCATATTGCTAACGGCGCGACTCTGGCAGAAGCTGGGGATCGACGCGACCTTAGAGCTTAATAGCCTCGGCAGTAGCGAGGCGCGGGCGACCTACCGAGGTGTGCTGGTCGCCTATCTAAACGAGAGAAAAGAACAGCTCGATGAGGACAGTCAGCGCAGGATTGATACGAACCCGATGCGGGTTTTGGATAGCAAGGTCCCTGCAACGCGCGCGCTGCTCGAGGATGTGCCGTTACTGATCGATTATCTGGACAATGAATCGAAGGCGGATTTTGAATCCTTGCGCGGATATTTGGATGGCTTTGGGGTCGAATATATAATCAATCCCTTTATCGTTCGCGGTCTCGACTACTACAACAAGACGGTATTTGAGTGGACCACAGATAGTCTCGGCGCCCAGGGCACGATCTGTGCTGGCGGTCGGTACGATGGTCTGGTGGAGCAGGTTGGCGGTAAGCCTACGCCCGGAGTCGGTTTTGCCATGGGCATCGATCGGTTGGCGCTTATGCTTGAAAATGTCACGACACCCGTTGGCGCAGCCGATATTTATATCGCCTCGATAGGTGATGCGGCGCGGAGTCGCGCGCTTGAGGTTGGTGAGGCTGTTAGAACAGCTCTACCGCACGTTAAGACCGTCGTGCACTGTGGTAGCGGCAAGTTTAAAGCACAATTTAAGAAGGCAGATGCCCACGCAGCGCGGGTTACGCTGGTTATTGGCGAGGATGAAGTAGCCAACGACGAGGTCGGCGTGAAATATCTGCGCGAAAATACGGAACAAACTTCGGTTAAAACGGCCGAACTAACCAATCACTTATTACAGTATTTTTCATAAGGAGTACCGGTGGTCACCGATAAAACTGAAGAAGAGCAACTCGAAGCCCTTAAAAGCTGGTGGGATGAGAACGGTACGCAGCTGCTGATTGGCATTGTTGTCGTTTTGGCCGGCATATTTGGATATCGCACGTGGGATTCAAACGCCCAGGCGACAGCCGAAGCAGCATCGAACCTCTATGAGGATTTGGTTCAAGTCGCCAGCGTCGGTCCATTCGACGAACTCAGTGCAGAAGATCGATCGACGGCTGAATTTATCGCGAGCCAGCTCACGACTGAATATATGGGCTCTGTTTACGCACATTTTGCTTCTTTGCACATGGCAAAATTGGATGTTGAAGCAGGTGACCTTGAAAGCGCTGAAGCTGCGCTGCGTTGGAGCCTTGATAACGGCGTGGATGACAGCATTGGCATCATCGTCAATGAGCGACTGGCCCGAGTCCTCTTTGCCAAAGAAGATTTTGACGGTGCCCTCACGCAGCTCGATAACAAAAAGCCCGGCGCCCACGCCCGGTCATACGAAGAATTACGCGGTGACATCTACTTTGCGATGGACCGTAACGAGGATGCTCGTGGCGCTTACGAGCGAGCACTTGCAGAGACCGACAATCCAGATGCATTTCCGTATTTGAACATGAAGTTGCAAGACATTTCTAACCCTGAGAAAGCGATTGCAGCGGATGTTGCGGAAGCCGAAGGGGATACCAGTGAAGGCTAAGCCAATAGCGGTACTGCTACTGCCATTCTTGATGGCAGGCTGCAGCTGGTTTGATCCTGCCGAAGAAGACGCGCGGGAACCCGTGAAGCTGACGCAGATTAGTGCAGAAATTGAACTCGAGCGTCTCTGGGACGTGAAAGTTGGCAAGGGCGCCGCAGACAAAGCTATTCAGTTGGTGCCTGGATATTCCGGTAGCCGCATATTTGCCGCCGCTGCTGACGGTACAGTTAAGGCTTTAGATACTGGTACTGGACGTGAAATTTGGAGCGTCAATATTGAGACGTTCTATGACGATCAAGAACGCCGCAATTCATTCTCTAAGTCATCCGACACGATTACCGGTGGTGTTGGCGTCGGAGAAGAGTTGGTGCTCGTTGGGTCATCTGCGGGTGAAGTTGTCGCAATGAATCAAAGTGATGGTTCTCTTGCCTGGCGGGCAAGAACGACCAGTGAAGTGTTGTCTCCACCCCAGGCCTTTGGCCAGCTTGTGGTCGCACAATCGATCGACGGAAAAGTGGCAGGCTTTAATGTATTTGATGGTGAGCGTAAATGGCTATACAGCACCTCTATTCCTAGCTTAACCCTTCGTGGTACGGCGACGCCGCTGCATTCTGATGGTGTGGTGACGGGTTTCGCTAATGGCCGGATCGCTGTCATTGACAAAGAACGTGGCTTGCCGGTTATAGATCAGCGCGTGGCCACTGCCCAAGGTCAATCTGACCTCGAGCGATTAATTGATATCGACGGCCTCATCGCTCGCGATGACAATATGGTTTATGCCGCGTCGTACCAAGGCAACATTGTTGCGATAGATCTGGCGCAAGGCGGACGAGTGATCTGGGGTGCGCCGGCATCAACGGTCACGGGTGTCACGATAGGTTTTGGTAACGTTTATATGTCCAGTGCAGACAGTGAAATAATTGCTTATGACACCAATGCTAACGGTCGTGAGGCGTGGAAGAACGAAGCACTGCTCTTCCGCGATGTCACAGCCGCGGTCCCTGTCAGCAGTTATTTAGCAGTCGGTGATTTTGAAGGCTATCTACATCTGGTCGCACAATCAGATGGCCGTTTTGTCGGCCGAGTCAGAGTAGATAGCGATGGTTTACGTAGTCAGGCAATCGTTGATGGCAGTCGAATTTACGTCATGGGTAACAGTGGGCGGCTAAGCGCTCTGGAGCTTCGCTAAAATATTATGATTCCAGTCATTGCATTAGTAGGCCGACCGAATGTCGGTAAGTCCACACTGTTCAATCGGTTGACTCGGACCCGCAATGCGCTTGTGGCGGAATTTTCTGGACTGACTCGCGACCGCCAATATGGCAGAGGCGCGATGGGCGATTTCGATTTTATCGTCGTCGATACTGGTGGTCTAACCGGTGATCACAATGGAATCGAAGGTCCCATGGCGGACCAGGCATTGTTCGCGATTGAAGAAGCGAACCTCGTGCTATTTATGGTCGACGCTAAATCTGGACGCACCGCGGGTGACGACGCGATCGCAGATCTGCTTCGCGCGCAAAACAAAGCCACGCTACTTATTGCCAACAAAATCGATGGCCAAAACCCCGATTATGTTAGTGGTGAATTCTCCACCCTCGGTTTTGGCGCTGCGCTTTTTGTGTCCGCCAGCAACGGTAATGGCGTCACATCTCTCGTTGAAGATGTTATTGCCGAACACGAAGCGATTGATACCATCCCTGACCACGATGCCGAACCCGAAAACGCGGGTATCAAAATTGCAGTGGTGGGCAGACCCAACGTGGGTAAATCGACACTCGTGAATCGTATGCTCGGCGAAGACCGTGTGGTCGTGTTCGATGAAGCCGGTACAACCCGGGACAGCATTTACATTCCCTTCGAGCGAGAAGGCAAACCTTATACAATTATTGATACGGCTGGCGTCCGTCGCCGCGGTCGGATTAAAGAAACGGTCGAGAAATTCTCTATCATCAAAACGTTGGACGCGATCGCGAACGCCCACGTGGTGATCTTGATGATCGATGCGCGCGAGCCCATTGTTGACCAAGATCTGCACTTGATCGGTCACATTTTGGATGCGGGTCGTGCGCTGGTCTTTGCTGTGAACAAATGGGACGGTACGGATTTAGATCAAAAGAATAAAGTGAAGCGTGAGCTGGAACGACGTCTGACGTTCATCGACTTCGCCAAGACTCACTTTATCTCAGCGTTACATGGTTCAGGTGTCGGCACTCTCTATAAGTCTATTCATGCAGCTTACGATTCGGCCACCCGTACGCTGAAGACACCGATGCTGAATGAAATTTTGATTGCAGCGCTGAAAGAACATCAGCCACCGCTGGTCAAAGGCCGTCGCATCAAGATGCGTTACGCGCACATTGGTGGCCACAATCCGCCGATTATTGTGATTCACGGAACACAAACGGATTCGGTACCTGACGCCTATAAGCGTTATTTAGAAAAGCGCTTTATTAAGTCGCTGAAACTGGAAGGTACACCGATTCGAATTGAATTTAAGACGTCGGAAAACCCCTTTAAAGACAAAGACAGCCGGCTGGCGGGTAAGCAAGCGACACGAAAGCGCAGTTTGGCGAAGCCTGTTAAGAAGGAAGGCAGGGTCAATAAATCAAACAATGCAAATAAGCCAAACAAAGTCGGCAAGAACAACAAAGTAAATAAAGACAACAGAAAAAAACGCTAAGGCCTTCTTGCTCATGCTGTGAATCCTCACAGCAGAGATTTTTAACCCTTCACTGCTCTCTTTGCATTTCCGCGCCAATGCGAGAGTTCCACTCTTCCGCTGCTTGCACCCCTCCGGGGCTTTAGAATCTAGCTGAGTTTTTCGTTACTTTTTCGATTCGCGAAGAAACAAATTCGGGTCAACCCGAGCATTATTCAAGCTGACACCCCAGTGAAGGTGCGGACCGGTGACACGACCGGTCATGCCGACCTCGCCAAGCACTTCGCCGCGCTCAACTTTATCGCCCACCGCGACATCAACTTGACTCATATGACAGTACATCGAAATGAGCCCCTGACCGTGATCGACCAGAACCGTCTTGCCGTTAAAGAAATAGTCGCCTGTCGCTGTCACCACACCAGCAGCAGGTGCGACGATCGGCGTACCTTCATCTGCGGCGATGTCTAGGCCCGAGTGAGGGCTGCGTGCCTGATCGTTCAAGAATCGTTTGAGTCCGAAGGGGCTGGATATTGGGCCCTGAACAGGAAGATCAAACTCGATGTCCGGCAGAATCAATGCGAAGTTTACAAAGGCCGTCGTCATTTCCTTCTTGTCAGCATTAATACGTGGCATATCGTTGGCGTATGGGTTCACCTTGCGCTTGTTCTCAATGGTCAGGCGTTGTTCCCGGTAAGTTTTGTCCGCTACTGTAAAAGGGATGCTGCCATTGGCGTCAAGTGCGTGTTGGCCTGGACTGGTGCTTAGGCTGAGGCCTATGATCGCGAATTTCACGCCATCTTTGTCGACCAGCATCACGGGCTTACCTTTATAGGTCGCAGATTCTGTTTTGGAGTCGACCGCAATGACGGCAACGCCGCCGGGTACCGGCGTGTGGTTGGGTAGAGCAAAGGCCTGAAGCGTGAAGCCAGTTGTTATTACGGCTGTTATCAAAGCTGTAATCAAAGGGCGGATCGACTGTCGTTTATTCTTCATCGGGGAGCTCGGTACTCGTTACAGTTGCAGTGAGTTTGCCGCTTAGCAATCTGGCGGTAATCGTTTCGCCAACGTTCACCTGGGTCGCTTTGGTGACCACATCGGTGCTCGACGTACCGCGAGTGACGATGCTATAGCCACGACCAAGGGTGTTGAGTGGGCTTAACGCGTTAAGTTTTGATCCGACGTTTTCTAGTTGGTATTGCTTGTCTCGTCTGCTGCTGTCCATTTTTTGTATCAGACGTCGTTCCAGCAAGGACAAGGTATTTTGCTGCGCTTGGACCTGTTGGCCTGGGCTCACCAGTCGAGATTTAAGACGAAACAATCGTTGGTCCTGGCCGGTAAGCCTTCGCTGCATGGCTTGTTCCAAGCGATTTGCTAGTCTTGGAATTTCTGGGCTTGCCAGCGCTTGGCTGAGACTGCGCTGGAGCCTGCCGTCCAGTTCATCAAAACGCTGATGCAATTGATTAAGGCGCTCACCAGGATGGCGCAGTCGGGCGCGAACATGGTTTAGATGGCTGGTTAAACCCAGCTGTTTTTGCCGAATACCGCGGCTGAGTTTCTGCTCTACGGTGCTGAGGTGATGGAGCCAGCTGGCTTGATCGGGGCTCAAGAGTTCGGCGGCTGCAGAAGGCGTGGGTGCTCTTAAGTCAGCGACAAAATCGGCGATTGTGGTGTCGATTTCGTGTCCAACGGCGCTGACGATAGGCAAACGGCTGGCAAATATTGCTCTTGCAACGGGTTCGGTATTGAACGCCCATAAATCCTCAAGAGAGCCACCGCCACGGGTCAATAAAATCGCGTCGAAAGGATCGTCTGCATATTGATTGGCCAGATCAATCGCTTTGGCGATTTGTGGGCTGGCATCATCGCCCTGTACGGGTACCGGCAAGATAGTCACGCGAAGCCCGGGAAAGCGTCGCGCAAATATCTGTAATACATCTCTTATGGCGGCACCGGTTGGGGAGGTTATGATCGCGAGATGTTGTGGTAATGCGGGAATCGGATGTTTGGCGGCGAGGTCAAACAAGCCCTCGGCATCCAGTTGTTGTTTCAATTTTTCGAAAGCCCGACGCAAGGCACCATCGCCGGCTTCCTCCATATGTTCAGCGATCATCTGGAAATCACCGCGTCCCTCGTAGAGACTAATCTTGCCGCGAACGATCACCTGGAGGCCGTTTCTAGGGACGAATCTTAAGCGTGAATTACGGCCTTTGAACATGGCGCTGCGCAACTGAGATTTGTCGTCCTTTAGAGTGAAATACCAGTGGCCGGACGCCGGCTTTGAAAAGTTAGAAATCTCACCCTCGACGAACACGCTAGGGAATTCTCCCTCTAATAGGAGGCGTGCTGACCGGGTCAGGTCAGAGACGGATAGTACGTTGCGATTTGAAAGGCTACTCATGTGTGGATGATAGCAATAAAAAAACACATCGGTATAATGCGTCTCTTTGCCGGGCAGTGAAATATGACCCAATCTGACGCTCCGTCTGCCGCTGAGCAACCTGACCAGAATATCCACGCCGAAAAGATCCTGATTCTGGACTTCGGCTCCCAGTACACCCAGCTAATTGCCCGTCGAGTTCGCGAAGTAGGCGTTTATTGCGAAATCCACCCCTTCGATGTTTCCGAGCAGTCGGTGCAAGATCTTGCGCCTATGGGCGTCATTCTTTCTGGTGGACCCGAGTCCGTTACGGCCGACGACACCCACCGCGCCCCAGACTTTATTTTCCAGATGAATGTGCCCGTACTCGGTATTTGTTACGGCATGCAAACTATGGCGTTGCAACTGGGCGGCCGTGTAGAAGGTTCGGACAAGCAGGAATTCGGCTACGCAAGAGTCGCCGTGACACAAGAGAGTCGACTGCTTACAGATCTCTCGGACGATGATGATGGCACGGCTCGTTATCTTGATGTTTGGATGAGTCATGGTGACAAGGTCGTGGCATTGCCCCCTGGGTTTACTGGCCTTGCCAGCAGCGAGACGACAGAGTTTGCCGCGATGGTCGATGAAACCCGCGGCTTCTATGGTTTGCAGTTCCACCCTGAGGTGAATCACACCTTAAAGGGCATGGAGATTCTTGATGGCTTTATCAAGGACATATGCGGCTGCGCTGGCTTGTGGACGCCTGCCAATATCGTTGAAGATATCGTTGCGGACGTGCGGGCCAAAGTGGGTGATCGGCACGTCATATTAGGTTTGTCGGGTGGTGTTGATTCTTCCGTGGTCGCAGCATTGCTGTGTCGCGCGATTGGTGACCAGGTGACCTGTGTGTTTGTCGATAATGGCTTGCTGCGTCTAGGTGAAGCTGAGCAGGTCATTCAATTACTCGGCAAAGACTCTGAGAATATTTTCAAATTGAAAATTTTGACTATCGACGCAGAAGAGCGATTTCTGACCAAACTGGCAGGTGTCGACGACCCTGAAGCCAAGCGCAAGATTATCGGTAATACCTTTATTGAAGTGTTTGATGAGGAAGCAGCGAAAATTCCTAACGTAGAATTTCTCGCTCAGGGCACTATTTATCCCGATGTAATCGAGTCTGCCGGTAACAAAAACGGTAAGGCGCATCTGATTAAGTCGCATCACAACGTCGGTGGTCTGCCAGAGTTTATGAAGCTGTCACTGATCGAACCGCTTCGAGAGTTGTTTAAAGATGAAGTCCGCAAAATTGGTCTGGAGCTAGGGCTTACCAAAGAGATTGTCTTTCGTCATCCGTTCCCAGGTCCCGGTCTTGGCGTTCGAATTTTGGGTGCTGTGAATAAAGAGTATGCAGATCTGCTCCGTGAAGCCGATCATATATTTATCGATGAGCTTCGAATTGCTGACTTGTACGATAAGGTCAGTCAGGCCTTTACGGTGTTTTTACCGGTGAAATCTGTGGGTGTTGTCGGTGATGCGCGTCGTTATGAATTTGTCGTCGCGCTGCGCGCGGTGGAGACCATCGATTTTATGACGGCACGTTGGGCGCATTTGCCCTATGATTTTTTGGAGAAGGTATCGACCCGCATTATTAATGAGATCTCCGGTATTTCGCGAGTGACTTATGATATTTCGAGTAAGCCGCCCGCAACGATTGAGTGGGAATAGTGCTGAGCGAATAGTCGATCTCCGTCCCTGACGCTGGGAGTAACTAGTAATGTTTAGACGTGCTCTTAAAGCATTGATGCCGCCAGGTTTGGTTTGGGCGGCTCGCAAGCTGCGTAAGTCACCATCATCGTCGATGCTATTTGATGGTGATGACTCGCTCTTCAAGTCGCTTTTGGCAAGCACACAAGTGTATGGGGAATATGGTTGCGGAGCTTCCACACGATGGGTTTTAGCAAACACGCATGTGGATGTGTTGGCAGTGGATACGTCTCAAGATTGGATTGATGAAGTTCAGAAAGATTGTGATGTTGTCACCCTAAAGCGAGCTGATATTCATCACGTCGATTTGGGTGAGCTAGATAATTGGGGCTTGCCCACTAGCTACGCCAAAAGGGATCATTTTTCTGACTACACAAACTGGTTGTGGGAGCAGGAAATTAAGCCAGATACTGTATTGATTGATGGCCGCTTTCGAGTCTGTTCATTCCTGACTACGCTCAAGTATGCGAGCGAAGGCACTAAATTGATTTTTGATGATTACACAAATCGACCTTGTTACCATATTGTTGAAGAATTCTTAGAGCCTGTGGATGTGTGTGGCCGACAAGGTCTCTTTGTGGTTCCCGCTAGTAGCAGTATTGATTACGAAGAATTGCAGGTTGAAATTGTTAACTTCAGACACCTTATGGATTGATTTCAGGAAGCTTCTTTCATCATTTTAAGATGAATGGCTGAAGGTAAGGTTCACAGTTTTTTCCCGCTGAGTGGGAAAGTGCTAACAGGAGAAATGTGTGTCGCAACGTAAGTTAGTGATCGGTTTTATAGGTAAAGATGAGCCTGGTCTTGTACGGTTGATTGCTGATGTGGTGAGTCATCACGACGGTAGCTGGTTAGAAAGCCGGATGAGTCAGCTGGCGGGTCGGTTTGCAGGTATTGCGGTGGTGCAAACCAATGTCGACTCGATTGGTGACCTCAAAGCAGCCTTGCAGTCACTCGAACAAATTTCGTCCGTCGTCGAAGAAGCGGAACTGAAGTATGAGTTCACTCATGAAATCAAAAATTCTCGATTTCTTGAGCTCAATATCGTTGGTCCGGATCGTCCTGGCATCGTGTATGAAGTCAGCCGGGCTTTAGAGCAGCACGTGGCGAATGTGGTGGATATGGAAACCCATATTTCTGCTGCGCCGATGAGCGGCGAGCTGACTTTTTCTGCCGATGCCACGGTCGAAGTACCATTCGAAATGGATTGGCAGACCCTTGCGGAAAATATGGACATTGTGGCGCTCGATCTGGGTGTCGATATTTTGCTGGAGGAAGAGCCGGATCAATGAAACCGGCAACCTATTGGATGCAGTTGGCACTAGAGCTTGCTGAACAAGCGGCCGGTTATGACGAGGTTCCTGTGGGTGCGGTTGTCGTGCTAGGTGGCGAGCTGATCGGCAAAGGTTTTAACCAGACTATTTCAAGCCATGACCCAACAGCTCACGCCGAAGTTGTGGCTCTGCGGGATGCGGCGAAACAACAAAATAACTATCGTCTGTCGGGCGCTGAGCTCTACGTCACCATCGAGCCTTGCACCATGTGTGCCGGCGCGCTGGTTCATGCTCGCATCAGTCATTTGATTTTTGGTGCCAAAGAGCCGCGAGCGGGAGCGATCTGTTCCAGCTCACAGGTGCTGGATAATCCAGGGCTGAATCATCGCGTGCAGGTCACCAGTGGTATTTGTGAATCAGAAGCGGGTCAGCTTATGGCTGACTTTTTTAAAGCTAAACGAAAGTCTTAGGAGTCAGCATGTCACGGTCGCCGTTAATTCTGGAAGGTTCTCCAGCCCTATCGCCATTCCGTGTCGAAAAGGTGCTGAAAGATATCGGCCTACCTCAAGTGACCGGTCTTGTGACCCGTTTCCTCCATTTTGTCGATTTGAATGAAGGTCTGACTGAAGGTCTGTCGGCAGCAGATGCCGCCAAGTTGGGCGTCATCCTAAATTATGGTCCGACGCTAGAGCAAGCCTCGCCGTCAGATACCGCACACTACCGATTGGTCGTGCCAAGGCCTGGCACAATCTCTCCCTGGAGTTCTAAGGCTACAGACATTCTGCACATTTGCGGTTTGGCAGACGTGCATAGAGTAGAGCGGGGTGTTGCTTACTTTTTTACGGTTACTGATGCATTAACCGACGATGATAAGCAGCAGATTGACCGGGCGATTGTTGATCGTATGGTCGAGGCTGTATTGGACACTAACGGCGATGCCGCTCGCTTATTTGTCGACGCGGCGCCACGGCCACTCCGCACCGTGCCTATTTTGACAGAGGGTCGCGAGGCACTGTCGAGAGCAAACACAGAGCTGGGACTTGCGCTCGCTGAGGACGAAATTGACTATCTAATGGATGCGTTCGTTGAGCTCGACCGTGACCCTGCCGACGTCGAGCTCATGATGTTTGCCCAGGCAAACTCTGAGCACTGCCGGCATAAGACTTTCCGTGCCAGTTGGACTCTGGATGGCAAAGATCAGCCGCACTCTTTGATGGACATGATTCAAAATACCTACCGTACGACCAATGGTGAAGATGTCTTGAGCGCTTATGAAGACAATGCGTCTGTCATCGTCGGCAGTGAGGCAGGTCGATTTTTTCCTCATCCAGAATCCCGCGTCTACGAATATTCCGTTGAAGACATACATATTTTAATGAAGGTCGAAACACATAATCACCCAACCGCGATCGCGCCATTCCCCGGTGCTGCGACAGGTTCTGGTGGCGAGATTCGAGATGAGGGTGCGGTTGGGCGAGGATCAAAACCTAAAGTTGGACTGACCGGATTCAGTGTTTCTGGACTTAAAATACCTGGCCATCCAGAGGCCTGGGAGTTGAATTACGGCAAGCCAGACCGGATTGTCAGTGCACTCGACATTATGCTTGAAGCGCCACTTGGTGGTGCGGCTTTCAATAATGAATTTGGTCGGCCTAACATCGCCGGTTACTTTCGCAGTTATGAAGCTAACGTTCATGGCGAGGTGCGGGGTTATCACAAGCCAATTATGATTGCGGGTGGCATGGGAAATATCCGCGCAGGTCATATTGAGCAGCGCATGATTGAGCCGGGCGCAGCGCTGATTGTGCTCGGTGGGCCGGCAATGCTGATTGGTCTTGGGGGTGGTGCGGCGTCGTCTATGGCCTCAGGTGCCAGTGACGCAGATCTCGATTTTGCTAGCGTACAGCGTGGTAACCCTGAAATTGAGCATCGCTGCCAAGAAGTAATTGATCAGTGTTGGCAATTGGGTGACCACAATCCTATTCAGTTTATTCACGATGTGGGCGCCGGTGGCTTATCGAACGCTTTGCCTGAGCTTGTTAAAGATGGTGGTGTTGGCGGTAGTTTCCGGCTTCGAGACGTGCCTAACGATGAGCCGGGTATGTCTCCTCTAGAAATTTGGTGCAATGAGGCACAAGAGCGATATGTGATGGCGGTAGCGCAACAAGATGTGGCGCAATTTAAGGCGATTTGCGACAGAGAACGTTGCCCATTCGCGATTGTGGGTGAGGCTGTGGATCAACAGCATTTGCTTGTGAACGATACGTTGTTGGCATCCAATCCAGTAGATCTGCCTATGTCTGTGTTGTTTGGTAAAGCGCCGAGGATGCACAAAGATGCGCAGAGTCTGGTTCGGCAGGGCACACCATTACCCGCGGGCATTGAGTTGGCCGAAGCGATACATCGCGTCATGGGTCATCCGACCGTTGCCAGTAAAAACTTTTTGATTACCATTGGTGATCGCACCGTAGGTGGCATGGTGAGTCGGGATCAGATGGTGGGTCCCTGGCAGATACCGGTTGCCGATGTGGCTGTGACAACCAATAGCTACCAAGGCTATCTTGGTGAAGCGATGGCAATGGGTGAACGTACCCCGATTGCTTTGCTGGATAGTGCTGCTTCCGGCCGAATGGCCATCGGTGAAATGCTAACGAATATTGCGGCAGCAAAAATCAAGCGGATCCAAGACATCAAATTAAGCGCTAACTGGATGGCAGCAGTGGGTCACCCGGGCGAAGACGCTAATTTGTATCGAACAGTTGAAGCGGTAGGTATGGAGATGTGCCCGGCGCTTGGAATATGTATTCCGGTCGGTAAAGATTCTATGTCCATGCAAACCCGGTGGCAGGATGGCGATGAAGAAAAATCTGTCACGTCACCACTGTCTCTGGTTGTGACGGGCTTTGCACCCGTCACTGACGTGAGGGAAACACTTACACCGCAACTTGATACTCACGCCGATACGGCCTTGCTGCTGGTCGATCTGGGCGAGAAGCGTTTAGGCGGGAGCATACTCGCTGAGTGCTTTGGTGTGATCGGTGAGCAGGTGCCGGATGTCGAGGACCCTGATCATCTGAAGGCGTTCTTCATGTTGATGCAAGCACAGACGATGCGCGATTGTGTTCATGCATATCATGATCGAAGTGATGGTGGTGTATTGGCAACCCTGACGGAAATGGCTTTTGCTTCACGCTGTGGCCTCGACATTTTGCTCGGGAGTGGTGATACGTTTGCTGAGCTATTTAATGAGGAGCTTGGCGCCGTGCTTCAGGTGGAGGCTGAAGATGTCAGTTCGGTGATGGATACGTTCAATTCTGTGGGTTTACCCTGCAGCGAAATTGCCCATGTTAGGGCTGATCAGAAGATCGTGATCAAGCGTGGCACAGAAGTCTTGTTTGAGACTGAGCGGGCAACCTTACAGCAACGTTGGGCCCATGCCAGTTATCAGATTCAGCGCCTGCGAGATAACCCCGATTGCGCCGACGAGGAGTACGCCACCATCTCAGCGGATGACAGCGGCTTGTCTGCTTACCTTAGTTTTGACATGGATGAAGACATTACGGCTCCCTTTATTAATACCGGCGCTAAACCAAAAATTGCAATCCTGCGAGAACAAGGCGTCAACAGTCAGGTTGAGATGGCAGCAGCATTTGATCGTGCTGGATTCGAGGCAGTCGACGTCCACATGTCCGAGCTGTTGGCAGGCAGTCAAAAGCTGGCGGCTTTCCGAGGACTGGTTGCTTGCGGCGGTTTCTCTTATGGCGATGTACTGGGGGCTGGCGAAGGCTGGGCGAAATCGATTTTGTTCGATGCGGCCGTCAGAGACGAATTCACTGGGTTTTTTCAGCGCGAGGATACCTTTGGTCTAGGCGTGTGTAATGGCTGCCAAATGATGGCGCGCCTAAAAGAGCTAGTGCCAGGCGCTGATCATTGGCCAAGGTTTGTGACCAATCGTTCCGAGCAGTTTGAAGCCAGATTGTCACTCGTCAGAATTGAAGAAAATCGCTCAGTATTGCTCGCAGGCATGGCGGGCTCTCATATGCCTATTGCGGTGTCGCACGGCGAGGGCCGAGCGGAGTTATCCGAGGCGGCTGCTAAGCAATTGGATGGTGTCGTGATTCGATACATCAATAGCCAATTAGAAACCGCAGATACTTATCCGGCTAACCCGAATGGGTCTCCGGCAGGTATTGCCGGTCTCACGAGTTTGGACGGGCGCTTCACGATTATGATGCCTCATCCTGAGCGCGTTTATCGTACGGTGCAGAACTCATGGCATCCGGCGGATTGGCATGAAGACAGCCCTTGGCTGCGGATGTTTAGGAATGCGCGGGCATTCGTTAACTAAAAGGTTAGCGACTTGGCTAATGAGAAAAATTGGCCCATCGCTTATTGCTTTAGGTTAGTACGATCTATGTTGACATAGCGGGTCGGAAATTCGTTGCGCTTACGATCCGCAAAGAAATGCTCAAGCGTCTGGGTGATCGCCGGAAATGACAATTCTTCCCAAGGGATATCCTCTTCGTTGAATAATTGTACTTCTAGGGATTCCACGCCAGCGCTGAATTCGGGTTTCGGTAAATCGGCGCGAAAGAACATATAGACCTGAGAAATATGCGGCAGGCTAAACACGGTGTAGAGGTTCTGAATATCGACTTCTGCGTTAGCCTCTTCAACAGTCTCTCTCAATGCGCCGTCCGACGTAGTTTCTCCGTTCTCTAAAAACCCCGCGGGTAGTGTCCAATAACCTTTTCTTGGTTCAATGGCGCGTCGGCATAAGAGCACTTGATTCTCGAATACAGGTAAGCAACCCGCAATAATTCGCGGGTTCTGGTAGTGGATATGATCGCAGGAGACGCACACGAAACGGCGGCGGTTATCTCCTTCGGGGATTAGGTGTTCAACGGTTTTACCGCATTGGCTGCAATAGTTCATAGCGGCAGTATATCTTGTCTTTCATGTCTTAATAAAGATTGCTGACATCTACTGGCATCAGTTACCAGTGATTAGGAACGGAACGGAAGGATGACGGCGCCCTGGTCTATTTCATCCATTGGTGCGGTTTTTTCCATATCTGATTCGTAAAACGCTTCCAGCTCGCGTTGTTCTCCACTTTGCAAAGCGCCGCGTAGTTCCCAAAGCTTCTCATGCATCATGCCGGAAATTTTGATGCAACCTTCCATGGGCGACTTGCTCTTGTTCAATTCCATATCAACTTGCCACTGCAGACCGCGCAGTCGTTGCTGATGAGATTTGTCAGCAGACTCTATGAGCGCGTTTACTGCTTCCTGTTTGATTCGATCGAGTTCGCTAGGATTTTTCTTGGCGATCTCCATCAACGTATCAACGTTGGGGAATGCGTAGTCCATGATGTCTGTTGTCCTAATGGTGGTACTAATGGTGGTACTAACGGTGGTACTAACGGTGGTACTAATGGCGGTACTAGTAGTATTTTTCAGTGTGCTATTTATTTTGATGTTGTTTTTTTTCAATATACCTGCTCGAAATAAAAATGTGTATTTGCGATGCGACGATTGGTTGTTCTCGACCTGACCCTGTCTTCTAATCGGTTCAATCGAATCGCTACGAGCCTTTAATAAAGCGGGCTTCAGGTGGTCGTTAGTCTGCTCATTACGAGGCTATCTGAGCAGTTGTCGCTTTAATTACGAAAGAATATAAGATGACAATTCGATCAAAACGCTATGGACGAATTTATGCAGGATTTTTCAGGCAAGGTGGCTGTGGTAACCGGTGGCGCAAGTGGGATTGGGCTAGGTATGGTGCGCGCGTTTGCGCAGCGCGGTATGAAGATTGTGGTCGCAGATCTTGATGATGCAGCTTTAGCAGCAACGCTACAGGAACTCGCTGACAATAAAGTTGAGGCGATCGGCCACCGTTGCAATGTTGCAAAATTAGAGGAAGTAGAAGCGCTCGCGGCGGTTGCGATGGAGCGGTTCGGTCAAGTGAATGTGTTGTGTAATAACGCGGGTGTTGGTATTCCGACCCCGGCGAGTCGTTTCAAGCTTGATGATTGGCAATGGATAATTGATGTCGACTTATGGGGCCCGATCTATGGCGTCAAAACATTTTTACCGCTTATTGAAGAGGCGGGAGAAGGGCATATCAATTCTACGTCGTCGATGGCGGGCCTCATATCAACGGCGACTTTAAGTGCTTATAGCGTTGCGAAGCATGGTGTGGTTGCCTTGATGTCGGCGCTGGAGCGCGAACTGCGCGCTAAAAAGAGTCCAATCACAGCGTCTGTTCTGTGCCCGGGACCAATCAATACAAATATTAGCCAGCACTCGGTGGATTACCGACCTTCGCATCAGGACAAACCCAGGCGGCCGCCAAAAGATAACAAAACGACTGCCAGCATCCAGGCTTCGCTTGAAGCTGGCATGCAGCCAGATGAAGTCGGTGAACTGGTGGCCAACGCTATCGAAACGAATAAGTTCTGGATTCTCACGCATCCCCACTGGGCGAAGGGCGTGCAAAAGCAATTGGACGCACTTAGATCCGATCAGACCCTGACGAGAGGCTAGAGGGATGTTAAGCTTTTCCTTTGGGTGACAACTGAAGAGGTGAACGGATGATTTATACGTTGGGCGAGCGAAAACCTGAATTCAGAGGCAGTGATTACTTTATTGCGGATGGGGCGATCATCATCGGCTCGGTCATATTAGAGCAAAATGCGAGCATCTGGTTTAACGCTGTCCTGCGCGGTGATAACGACATCATCACGATTGGCGAAAATTCGAACATTCAAGATGGTTCGGTGCTGCACACAGATGGCGGCATGCCGTTAACGGTTGGTAAGAACGTCACCGTCGGCCACAAGGTTATGTTGCATGGCTGCGAGATCGGCGAGAATACTCTGATCGGTATTAATGCAGTGGTTTTGAATGGCGCCAAAATCGGCAAGAACTGCTTAATTGGCGCCAATTCACTCATCCCAGAAGGCAAGGTGATTCCCGATGGTTCTCTGGTAATGGGTTCTCCAGGTAAGGTGGTCCGCGAACTGGGTCCCGATCAAATCAAGGCTCTCGAAATGAGTGCTATGCACTATGTTGAGAACTTCAAGCGTTATAAAAAAGATCTGAAACCCCTCGTCTGAGGGGTTGGCTTGCGCCCAGTGCTTGGCAATTGATCACTAACGGGATATATTTGCAGGCCTCAGCACAATGATTGCACTAGAATGACGACGTTAAAGGGCATGATGTTCAATTCAATAGAGACAGACTTCATCGCTTCCGGAACTCCGCTTCTGGCATTTTCTGCCGCCTGTTTTT
>JBNMQM010000052.1:0-31434 GCA_051278195.1 Candidatus Azotimanducaceae bacterium | reverse complement strand
CGCGACCGGTGTTGTTTGTAAGGTATCTGAGAAGGTAACGTTGTCCGCGTCGACACCGCCGGTGTTATTCAGCGTGATGGTGTAGGTCACGATGTCGCCGATACCGATATCTCCGACGACGTCATGGATCTTGGTGCTGGTAGAAAAGTTGGCATCTAACGATGTCGTGAAATCACCGGCAGCCACATGGGAGGTGGTTCCCTCTAAACCTTCGTTAGCCGTCACCTGGGCCGTCCAGGTTCCGCGTGTTGCGGGTGGCGTCGCTGTTAGACGAACAATAAAGTAAAACGTCCGCGTCGCATCGCCGCCAACGTCATTGGTCGTATCTTCGCCAGCATAGGCATAACAAGGTGCTGCACAGCCAAGGTTGACGCCTTCGTAGGTCGCATTGGCCTCTGGATCAGTAATCACGATGGTGGTTGGGTTTGTTGCAGACTCTGGTGCGTTGATATCAGTTTCACCAAATGGGTCGCTGATGACAACCTTGGCATAGATGTCAGTGGCCACGGTTGGATTGACGTTAGTGACCTGAACACCGGCACCCATGGTATCCGTCCAAAACGAGATTTCATCAACATTGATCACGGGGCTTGGCACAAACGCAACGCGAGATCTGACTGAATCGACTTCCTCATCATAGCTATAGAGGTTGATGTCTCGATTACCATTATGATTGTTGGTGACGGTTAATTGTAGTTGGTTGCCCGTTGGAATATTGATGACAGAATTGACAGGGATCGTGAAAACTTCTGTTGTAATGTTGTTTGTGAACAATTGTATAAAACGCGTCTGGGAGCCGATCGTTGTGACGGGGCCCCCATCTTGATAACCAAGTTCAACGGTCGTATTCCGATTGTTGTTGTTAGAATTGGCGCCTTCGACTCGGAGAGTGACGACAATATCGCCATCAGCGGGGTCTATGGTGATGTTTTTTCGGAGCGGAACATCCAATAGCATCGTGACGGAGCCGCCAGCATTGTCCAAAAATACAAAATCTAGATCATCCTTTGTTTGGGGTTCCACACGCGTGATGATTTGCGTGTTATTGAGGTCCTCTAGATAGAATAGTTTTGTTCCGGCTGCTGGTGGTCCTGCTAGGAGCAGGTCCTCAGCATTCACTGTTATGTCGGCGCTATCGTCGCTTTCAATCAGAGCACTGTTGCTGATCAAACTGCCGACAGTAGTTCCACCATCGATGGTCACATCAAACTCGATTGTCAAGGTGCCGCCAGGGGCAATGGTGAGTCCCGTCAACGTAATGGGATCACCAGGATTGGTCTGTTCAACGGTATCTAGGTCGAATGAGGTGCTGACAAAGGTTGTGTTGGTCGGAATGCTATCGGTGACGTCAACGCCTGTCGCAGCCGCCAACCCTGAATTGATGAGTTGGATGGTGTAGTGAAGCGTATCGCCAGGGTTATTATCGTTGTTGTCGGCGGTGGTTGTGTTCGACACGATCTTAAAAGAACCCGTTAAGTCTGGCACATTACTATTGACGTTGATGACCGGGTTGTCGCTATCAGAGACAAGACCCTCTTGACCTTCTACAGCGACAACGGTTGTGGTCCAGTCTCCTAATGCAGCGCTCAGGGTATGACTCAATTCAAAATATTTTTCCGCCGTTGATGCTGGTTGAGTCGTTGGCACGGTCATAGGCGTCGCAGCCAACGTTTCTAGTGAATTGGGATCTTCAATGGCAAGCGTGGCGCCGGTAATATCATCGCGACCGAACGGATCAGACACCGTTGCACGCACCCAAATGGTGTCGCCAGGGGCAGCGTCAGTTATTGCGATGCCGGCACTGTCCACACTGTCAGTAAAGTACTCAATCGCGGTAATGGTTAGCGGTGAAAGCGGGTTTAAAGGGGAGCTCGCGTTTAAGGAAATCAGGCTCGCTTCGCTGCTGAGCAGACTATGGACCGTAATCGTCTCCCCCGTTATCGTCGTATCGTTGCTAATGGTTAATGTCAGCGAAGTGTTGGCCGGCAGGTCAAGATCAGAGCCGAGATTAAAGGTGAACGGTAAATACTGTGCATTGGGCGCGCCGCCGGCGAGTTGAATCGTGATGGAGTCAGTGCCAATCGTGCCGTTCAATGCACCGGTATAACCGAGAGTTGCCTCAACGATCCGTTGGCCCGCAAAACTGCTGTTGCCCCGACTCACCCAAAGGGACGCGTTGATGTCGCCCGTGTCCAGGGTGAGTGCGCTTTGTAACACCGGCGACAAGGTGAATAACTGCGAGCCACCCTGGCTGGCAATCGTTGTCGTGGTGTCAGTCGTGGGCTCGGTGCGATCGAAACGAGGTACCGTGTTGAGGGCGTCAGCATATATGGGTTTGTTACCGCTAGCGAAGCCGAACGGACTGATCAACACAGAGGGTGCGATGTCCTGGACGATGGTGCCCATGTTATCGAGAGAGATTGTATGGTCAATGAGATCTCCCTGTTGTGCGCTCCCCAGAACATCTACCGTGAACTCGACGACAGTGGTGCCTGTGCCGGCATTGATGTTTTGGATGTCCAGTGTCGTGCCGCCAGTAAGAGCAGCGGAGCCGCTCGGTAAAGTAATGACTGCCACATTGTTTGTACCGACGGGAATAAGTTGAGAAATGTCGAGTAAGGTTGCGCCGCCACCATTGGTTATCGTAATGGTGTAGGTCAGTGTTTCGCCGGGTATGGCGGTCAGTTTATCGACGGTATAGGCGACGCTGACTTCGGGTGCTGCGGTGGTAAAGCTGCCCACTTCCGTGTGGGTCACTGTGCCTTCGTCGCCTTCAAAGCCGGTGACCTGTGCAATCCAGATGCCTGGGCCAATCGAGGTCGCATCGGGTATCGAATAAGCGTAGGTATAGGTTTTTATGCCACCCGAGCTTGGTAGTTCTTCGGTCATAGCGACGCTGGTCAGCTGGTTACCCAGGTTAGGGTCAATCAATGTCAGCCTCGCATCCGTAATATCTTCGAAGCCAAAGGGGTCACTGATAATGGCTTCGATGTAGATGGTTTCGCCAGCGTTAATCGTGCCGGGTGTAATGACCGGAATAGTTCGCAATAAATCAGAGAAAAACAGGACACTATCTACATTGATCACATCCTCTGCATCGATGACGAGTTTCGAATCAATGCTGTTAAGCAAGGCGTGGATGGTGATGTCGTTGGTACTGTTGTTGGTAATATCGAGCGTGATATTTTCCCCGCTCGTTAGATCAGTGATGTCCGAGCCTAGGGTAATCTGAAAGGGGAATAACTGAGCATTTCCAAGTCCACTGGTCATCGTGACGCCAGTCACCGTGTCGCTGCCGATGGCTGTGCCTGATTGGTACTCAAGATCTGCCGTTACACTATAAGTGGGTCCAGAATTGGTAGAAGCCTCGACCCACATAGAAATCGGAATGACGCCCGCATTGATATCTAGGTCACTTTGGAGCAGGGGTGCCAGGGTAAGCGTTGTCGATGCGCCATTAGCAAGCGTGATTGTAGTATCAGTCGTTGGTGCTGCACGCGTCAAAGTGGGACTGCCATTCAGCGTATCGAAATAAAGAATTTTTGACCCGGTCGCGACGCCGGCGACCAGCAACGTGGGCGCCGGCGGTGTTGCGCCGGCGCCATTGGTACTGGTGATGTCCGCCGTATTGTCGATTGACGTGCCGGTACTGGCAGAAATAGGTACCGTTACATTGAAGGTGACAAGGCAACTTGTACCCGCAGTGACGGTATTGCCCGGGATCGTCAGGACACCCACACTAAATGTGCCGCTGCCGCCGCCACAGGTGTTGCTGCCAAAAACATAGTTGTTGGTATCTGGATCAATGGTGTCAGTGATAGTCACGTTAAGGGCATCGGTCGCGCCGCCACTTTCGGTCAGGGTGATGGTATAGGTCAGCACGTCCCCGGGTTGCACCGTGCCGTTGGTGCCGCCCGTTACACTTTTTGCTGAAGTTGAGAGGTCGCTGGGTATTCCAGTAATAATCGGCGTGACCTCTGCATCGACGTTGTTGTTGACACCGGACTTCGCCACGATGTCGAACAGGTCTTCGGTAGATTCAAAAAAGTTAATAGGGTCAAATTGGGTCGAGTCAGTGTGTTTGTTGTCAAAGGTTGTACAGGTGTCCGGGTCGTTACCGCAGTTTGTGACGTACGCAATGCTGGTGGCAGGGCTCGCCGGTGTGGCAATGTCAACGGTGATTAAGATATCGGGCAAAGACTCGCCGGGATTGAGATCACCGATGAAGTTGCCATTGTTATCACTCAGGCTCGATAGGTCGTAGGTGCAAAGCACTTGATTGGTAGGGTCTAATAAGGTGTCCGTACAATCCCAACCAGGTGCAGTGATATCGCTCAGGCTATCGATCGAGATGCCGGCCGGTAGAGTATTGTAGACATGCATAAAACCCTCGGCGAAGGCTGTGGTCGAGCCGATGATTCCGTCTCCATTGTTCTGCACAGAAATAAGGTATTGCGCGCTGTTGGTGGTGCTGGTTTGGAAGGTCCCTATGTCGTTCAGCGTCACCTCAATGTCAGCCAGTGGTTTGTTATCAATCTGGATAACTTCTGCCATCAGTATCACCAGGTCCTGTCCGGTGTTGTAGCGTGTAATGGCTTCAAAATCTCCACCGCTGAGTAACCCATCTAGGGAATAGGTATCAATATCTAAACCCCATTCGTCCGTGCGATTAAAAAAGGGAGAAGGCCCAGTCACAGTGCTGTCGTATTGGTTATCAACACTATTAGGTTGGCCAGAGCCTGATGCCGGTGGTGGGTCTGGGAGGGGTGTAAAGGTCAGGCTGTCTGGAGAAAAAAGAAATTGCTCACCGGCAGTGGCCAGCGTTTCATCGCCTTCATAGCTGATGTGAGTCATCTTTCCTGCCGGTGTAACGCTATCGACCACAAAGTTTCGAGGCTGCAGGTCGAAGGTATCGTTCTGGTAGAACTGAAATCCATCGAAGAGGTTGATGACTCGAATTTGTTCGATGGATGTATCTTCATATATCACCACTAGGCCCCAGGCACCCAGGCAAGTCTGGTTAGTCGCTCGAAAAGAGGTTTGAGAAACATTTAGGCCAGCGAAGGTGTAAGCACCAGGACCAGTGACGATGCTGGTCACATCGCGACGCGCACCGAAGAAGTCGATATCGCCAAGCACGACGTCCTCAAGCTCGATGTAGTCAATCTCGTTGAATCCTGCACTGACATTCAATGGGACGCCGTTGAGCGTTAAGCTCTGGGTATCCAAATTGATAGTGGTCCCTTCTGCAGAGCCTGCAAAGTAGAGATAGGCGTCGAGTACATCTGCTCCTATGGGTATATCAATACTGACCGTAGAAGACATCGGCGCCGTAGGGAATGAGCAGGCATCGGTGCCATTGGGGTTCGTTCTAAAAGATGCACCGTTAGCGACGTAGTCGATGTTGCCAGAATAGGTTTTGCGCAGCACAACGTTGTCGCCACCCGTTGCGGCAATTGCCAGCGAACTTCCGAGTAGGCTCCCCAGTAAACTACAAACTAGGATGCCTGTTCGGCAAAAGCTTTTCGCAGCGTTCACAAGCACGCTTTTAGCATTATAGTGAGGCGAGTCGAATTCATCCCGTCATTGTAGTTCACGGCGAGCGCGTACTGCACTTCATTTGTAAACATTATGTAATCAATATCAATAAGTTACAGATGATTCCTGAACCAATAGCCGATTGTGCTCGACGGGCGGTGGCAGCTTAGGTAGTGGTTCCCAGTGGCTAGATTATTGGCTTGCTTGCAGGGTTCCGGTGGCTCCGTTAGCATCCGCTCTCAAAAGCTATTCATAACACTAAACACAGGCAAAATAATAATGAAGAACCTTGTGGTAATTGGGCTGCTTCTGGTCGTCGCGATCGGAGCATACATGGTGCTCAGCAAAGACTCAGCATCGATGGAAGCGCCGCCCGCGGGCAGTTCAACCAGCGATTCAACCATCAACGCCACGCCGATCGAGCAGCGCATTGCCGAGGCGACGGCAACACTTGATGGTGATCGAATTATTAATGCCGACAGCGAGCCCGGTAACTGGCTCGCCCACGGCCGGACCTATGACGAGAGCCGGTATAGTCCCCTCACACAGATTACTGCTGACAACGCTGATCAGCTTGGTCTTGCCTGGTTTTTTGATACAGGTACCAATCGCGGTCTTGAAGCATCCCCTATTGTGATCGATGGCATCATGTACACCACAGGTTCTTGGAGCGTGGTGTTTGCCCATGATGCTCGGACTGGCGAGCTGATCTGGCAATACGACCCGGAAGTGCCAAAAGCCTGGGGTGCAAAAGCGTGCTGTGACGTCGTTAATCGTGGCGTGGCGGTTTGGAAAGGCAAAGTATATGTCGGCACCATCGATGGCCGTCTGGTGGCAATTGATGCGGTAACAGGTGAGGAAGTCTGGGACGTCAATACGATTGATCGAACACTACCCTATACGATTACCGGCGCCCCACGGGTCGTCAAAGATAAGGTCATTATTGGTAATGGTGGCGCCGAGTACGGCGTTCGCGGTTATGTGACAGCATACGATTCGGAGACTGGTGAAGAAGCTTGGCGTTTTTATACGGTGCCCGGCAATCCTGACAATGGCTTTGAATCGCCAGCAATGGAAGCTGCAGCGAAAACATGGACCGGAGAGTGGTGGGCGCTCGGTGGCGGTGGTACTGCCTGGGATAGCTTTGCTTACGATCCTGAGTTAAACCTGCTGTACGTTGGCGTTGGTAATGGATCGCCCTGGAATCAGGTGGTTCGTAGCCCTGGCGGCGGCGACAACCTGTATCTTTCTTCTATCGTTGCACTCAACCCTGATACGGGAGAATACGTCTGGCACTACCAGACCACACCGGGCGATTCTTGGGATTACACGGCCACTCAGCACATGATTTTGACTGAACTGGAGATCAATGGTGAGTTGCGCAAGGTCATCATGCAAGCGCCTAAAAATGGCTTCTTCTACGTACTAGATCGAGTGACCGGCGAGTTTATTTCTGCCAAACCCTATATCCCTGTGACCTGGGCGAGCCATATTGATCCTGAGACGGGCCGTCCGGTTGAAACTCCTAATGCGCGATATCAGGCATCGAACCCACTGGCAGCAATGACGCCAGAAGAGCAAGTTGCCACTCTGAAGCAAATGACCGATGAGCAAATTGAAGGCGCATTTCATAAGCCTTCTCCCTACGGCGGTCATAACTGGCACCCCATGGCGTTCAACCCAGACACTGGGTTGGTCTATATTCCGGCGCTGGATATACCATTCGCTTACGGTAATGAGCCAGAATTCTTTTATGAAAAAGATAAATGGAATTTGGCGATTGACACCACACTCAACATACCGATTGCAGACAAGGGCGTGGCAGACCGCATCGATGGCATGTTGCGTGGGTATGTTTCAGCCTGGGACCCCATCAAGCAGGAAGAAGTCTGGCGTATTCAGCACGCCGGCTCATGGAATGGCGGCATGCTAACAACCGCGGGCAACCTGATTTTTCAGGGTACATCGCAAGGCATGTTCAAAGCTTATCGGGCGGATACTGGTGAGGAACTTTGGTCAATGGATGCCCAAACAGGCGTGATTGCACCACCGGTGACTTTCACCGTAGACGGTGAGCAATATGTGACAGTCGTAGCCGGTTGGGGTGGTGCATTTGCCCTCGCCAGTGGTGGTGCCGCGGAAAAACTTAAACAAAAAAATCGTGGCCGAATTCTAACATTCAAAATAGGGGGCGATAAGTCCTTGCCACCTATTCAAGCCACCGGGCCAATTCCTAAACCTCCTGAGCTGACCGCGTCTGTAGAGCAAATTGCTCAGGGCAGGGCACTGTATGCGCGTTACTGTGGTGTCTGCCATGGGGCCGGCGTGAAAGGTGGCGGCGTGATTCCCGACTTGCGACATATGCCAGCTGCCAAGCATCTCGCTTTCAAAGAAATTGTTTTGGACGGTCTGCTGAGAGATAACGGCATGATCGGATTCAAAGACGTGCTGACAGAAGAGGATGCTTCGGACATTCAGGGGTATGTGATTGCGGAAGCTCACAAGCTCCAAGAAGAATTGAAATATCAATAAATTTATCGGACCACAACTATGAAATGGTTAGGCTACCTTCTTGGCGCGATCGTCGTGATTACGCTCGGCTTGTTACTATTTGTAAAGGTCTTTGTGGGTGCCGTTAACGTCCCTTTGGGCGAATCTGACGCAGACGATCAAACGTTACAGACCCAACTGATTGTGCCAGAAGGGTTCTCGTTAAGCCTGTATGGCAAGGTAACGAATGCCCGCGTGCTCCGCTTCTCTCGTGGTGGTCACTTGTTGGTGGCCAATCCTAATAACGGTCAAATCACAATACTTCAGCCTGATGCAAATGGTGATGGCGCAGCAGACGGGTCCAGTGTGTTGATTGATCAGCTCAATGGCCCCAATGGTATCGACTTCTACGAAGGCTGGCTGTATATCGCCGAAACCGACGCGATCGGTCGGGTCAGTTTTGACCACGAGACCGGCACCTTAACCAGTGCTTACGAGCGGTTAGTGACAGGCTTGCCACCGGGTGAGAATCATTGGAAAAAGACCCTGCGGTTTGGTCCTGACGATATGATGTACGTGACGATGGGTTCCTCGTGCAATGCCTGTATTGAAGTGGATAAGCGTCGCGCAGCCATGGTTCGCTACGCACCCGACGGTACCGGTGAGGAATTATTTGCCGAGGGCTTGAGAAACAGTGCGGGCTTTGACTGGTCGCCTGCTGATGGTGAAATTTATGCAACGGATAATGGTCGTGACCTGTTGGGTGACGATTTTCCACCTTGTGAGCTGAATCTTGTGCAACAAGGTCAACATTACGGTTGGCCTTATGCCAACGGCGCTAAAATTCCGGATCCAGATTTTGGCGCGGGCAATGAAGCGATCATCGAGCGCTCAATTGGCTCTGCTTTTGATTTCAATGCTCACAATGCACCGTTGGGCATGGAATTTGTGCGCGGCGATGCGTTTCCTGTCGAATATAAAAATGCCGCAATTGTGGCGTTACACGGTTCTTGGAATCGAAGCGAAAAGGACGGCTATAAAGTCGTCTCATTGCATTGGGATGAAAGCGATAATATTACGTCGAAGGATTTTTTGACCGGTTTCTTAAAAGATGACGCCACGGTCGGTCGCCCGGCTGAAGTCACTCAAGGTCCTGATGGCGCATTTTACGTCGCCGATGACTATGCCAATGTCGTTTACCGGGTTGCTTACGGTGAGGCAACATCGGGGCAAAATGGTCTGGCAGCAGTTGCAGCTGCGCCAACCTTTAATGCGGAGCAGAGCCTGGCTCATCTTGATGCTGCAGCGCTGCTTGCCGCTAAGTCTGCTGGGGAGGTCACGTACAACCGATACCAGTGCGTTGGCTGCCACGCAGACAATAATAATGCATTAAAGAAGTTGGAGAACCTGGGACAAAAGTACGATGTAGCGGGGCTGGCAGCTTATTTTAAACGGCCTGTTGCTCCGATGCCGGTGTTTCCGATGACTGATCAGCAGAGAGAGAATCTTGCTGTGTACATGTTGTCTCGCTATCCTGAACCTTAGACTGCTAGTGAGTCAGGGATAGGAGCTGGGTCGTTATTCAAACAATTAACCAGCGACGGTCGTGAGCTCGAGCATGGTGATTTTTTCACCGTCCTCGAGCATCGGGGTTATTTCTGCAATGACGCGACGACGCGCGTCCGATTGGTACCAGTTTTGCCAGTCTTCCATGGATTCCCATTTGGACATAACGATACGGCGGTTGGCGTTGTCCGTATCTTTTAGAGATTCGCCTGAAATACAACCAGGCGCCTGTACCACTGCGCTGACGGTGCGCTTGATGGTGCAGTCGTAGTAGTGTGCGAGCCCTTCGGCAATCTTTCTCTCTATCAGTACGCGGATCATTGGTCTTCAGCAGCGTGTAAAAATTTAAGCAGCGGATTATACTACTCGCCCCGTCAAAGGGAACCATCATTTTAAGCGAATTCTGCAAAAACAGAGGATTTCATGGCAATTGAAGCGGATATTGAAGTGGATGCTAGGGGGCTTCGTTGCCCAGAGCCACTGATGGTCGTCAGAAACAAGATGATGGACATGACCAGCGGTCAAGTCGTCATGGTGGTCGCGACGGACCCATCAACCTCCTGGGACTTCGCGAAATTCTGCAAATTCCTCAATCACGAGATGATTCATCAGGAATCTGATGCCGAGGAATACCGTTACTGGATCAAGAAAGGCTAGGTTACCCCAACATGCATTACTACTTTGCCTACGGCAGTAATATGAACACGACCAGAGTCCAAAAGCGTCAGATGCCATTCTCTGGTTTCGAGGCTGGGGTGCTAGATGGTTACCGCTTAGTCTTCAATAAGCGTTCGACGATATACCCCGGTGCAGCCTCTGCCAATATAGAAGTCTCTGATGACGATCAAGTCGAGGGGCTTTTGTATGCGTTGGAGGACGATCGGGGTATTGAAGCGATGGACCCGTTCGAAGGTTATCCTGTGCGTTACGACCGCACCCTTGTGTCGGTAAAAACGGCTCAATCTACCGTTCAATCCTGGGTCTATATTGCCAATCAAGCTTATGTTGCTTCGGGGTTAAGACCCGCGAGCTGGTATCTCAACCACTTACTTGCAGGTGAACGCCATTTATCTCGTTCTTACTTTGAAAGTCTGTCATCGATAGTCTGTTTGCCCGATTCAGATGTGGAACCCTGACGTGCTGCCAGCTCAGGTAGTGCAGGTAGCGCAAGTCCTGCAGGCAGATCAAGTCGTCTCGGTATTCAGCGATTGTTTTCTCATGACCCATCAAACTCGGTTAGTGGGTGGTGCTAACGAACCTTTCTATCAGGCCGGCGTGGACGGCAGTTGCCGCATCCATTTTTGTTACGACTATATATCAAGTGCCCTGCATGAAGTTGCGCACTGGTGTATTGCCGGGCCGCATCGACGTGGTCTTGATGACTACGGTTATTGGTACCAGGGAGAGCGCAATGCTCATCAACAAAGAGGCTTTGAGCAGGTAGAGATAAACCCCCAGGCTCTCGAGTGGATATTTAGTGAAGCGCTCGGCATCCGGTTTCGCGTCAGCGCTGACAATCTTGCCCTTCAAAATGATGATAGCGTGCCATTCCGGTTGGCCGTTCGCGATGCGGCGATGCAGAAAGTCGCGCGGGGTCTCAGTGGCCGAGCGTCCCGGTTCGCTGCTGGTCTTTCGAGTCTCTCCAGACTTTGGAGGCAGGAGCAGGGGCTCGGGCCGGACACGTCGTATGATAGAATCGAGCTCTATCAAAAGTTGCCGGACTAATTCTACCTACTGATGTTACCCACTGACTATCAAACAGAATCAGGCTTTGACCCAGCCGAAGATCATATCGGCCCCTTTTACTTTCGCCGCGGCAAAGATCAAATGGACTGTGCATTTTTAACTGCACCTCATCACTGTAATACCAACGGCACGGTTCATGGTGGTGTGCTGATGACCTTTGCCGACTACGCGTTATGTATGGCCGCGACAAATGGTTATGCAGGGGAAAGTTGCGTGACTGTCAGCTTCAGTAGCGAGTTTTTGGCCGCCGCTGAACTCGGCCACGTCGTGTCCTGCATCCCTAGGGTGAACCGCGTCACCGGCTCGATGGTGTTTGTGACGGGCGACGTGCTTTGCCAAGGTGAGATCTGCTTGACCTTTAGTGCGGTGGTTAAGCGTCTCCGCTCATGACCACTCTGCACCTGATTGACGCGTCCATCTATGTCTTTCGGGCGTACTATTCTATGCCGCCCAATTTCTATGATGAGCAGGGTAACCTGGTCCATGCGGTCTACGGCTACGCGAGTTTTTTGTTGGATATCCGTGCACGTGGGATGACCCACGCGTCAGTGGCATTTGATGAAAGCCTCACCACCTGTTATCGCAATGACATCTACCCGGAATATAAAGCGAATCGTGATTTACCCGATGAAAACCTTAAATTTCAGTTAATGCAATGCCAACGATTGACCACAATGCTCGGTTTTCACAGTGTCTGCCTAAAGGAATTTGAAGCGGATGACATTATTGGTACGCTCGCAACCCGCTTAGGCGTTGGTGCTGATGACGATGAAGACGTTGATATTGTGATTGTGACTCGTGACAAAGACCTGGGTCAGCTATTGCGCGAGAACGATATGCTCTGGGATTTTGCTAACGATGACTATATGGGGCCAAAAGATGTCCATGCAAAGTTTGGTGTAGCGCCAGATCAGATGGCAGACTTTTTGGCGCTCGCCGGCGACAGCGTCGATAATATCCCGGGTGCACCTGGTATTGGTGCCAAGACAGCAGCGCAATTGATTCAAAATTTTGGGTCGTTGCAAGCGTTGCTAGATGATCCAGCAGCAATTGAAACAAGCGGTATTCGGGGTGCAAAACGCATTGCTAAAATTGTCGCAGATAATCAAGAAGTGCTAAAACTCTATCGACGGATCACGGCAATCCATTGTGCCGTGCCGATTGAAGCGTCGCTTGCCGATTTGGTTTTGTCAGCCCCCGAAAAATCAGCGCTGTCTGCATTTTGTCAAGAGATGAAATTTTCTGGCCGCATGAAAGACAGGTTGCTTGGATGAAGATTGCGTTAGTGGTTAATCCGTTGGCCGGGCTTGGTGGTCCGGCTGGGCTAAAGGGCTCCGATGCCTCAGACACTGCGCGTATTGCGCGCGAGCGGGGCGTTACCAGTCGAATCGCTGAGCGCCTCAAACCAGTGCTGGCCGTGCTGGGTCTCGAGACGGTTGAGTGTACGACGGTTTCGGGCGCGCTGGGAGAGAGCTGGTGCAAGGAAGCCGGCATTCGCTGCACCACGCTTTCGCTGGCGGTACAAAACCCTTCAACGGCAGAAGACACCCGTGCAGCTGTGGCGCTGCTTCAGGCAACATCACCAGACCTGCTAATTTTCGCCGGTGGTGATGGCACCGCACGCGACGTGCTGGACGCGGTGAGCCCTGTGCAAGTTGTGTTAGGCGTCCCTTGCGGTGTCAAAATGCATTCTGCGGTTTTTGCTAACAACCCCGCAGCGGCGGCGGAAGTGGTTCAGCAGATGAATGCTGGCCAGCTGCTCACGGTTTCTCACGCCGAAGTCCGCGACATCGACGAAAGCGCTTTTCGCCAAGGGATTGTTCAAGCCAGTTTTTATGGCGAGATGTGGGTGCCTGAAGCCTTGCGCTATATGCAGCAAGTTAAAGCAGGGGGTCTGGAAGTTGAGGCTTTGGTCGTTGAGGAAATCGCTGCTGACATTATTGAGAATATGCAGCCAGATATAACGTACCTAATGGGGTCGGGCTCTACAACAGCGGCCATCATGGCTCAACTGGGTCTCGACAATACCCTGCTGGGTGTTGATGTGATCAAAGCCGGCAAGGTGCTGATTGCCGATGCCTACGAGGCTCAACTGTATGACATCGCCTCAAATGAGCGCTCGGATAGCGCCTGCAAGATTGTTGTGACTGTCATTGGCGGTCAAGGTCATTTATTTGGTCGCGGCAATCAACAGCTCAGTGCGCGGGTCATTCGTGCGGTCGGGCAGGACAACATTTTGGTGGTCGCCACTAAGTCCAAACTCGAGGCTCTCGCGAATGGCGTTGTGGTGGACACCGGTGATGCGGCACTGGATCAGTCGCTGTCGGGATTCATTCGCGTGGTGACAGGCTATGAGGATGCGGTACTTTGCCCTGTGCGTTGCTAGAGATTGTTAGGATCGTGAAGAGCCTTTTGGACGGCGGCAGCCACTAGGCGCGTAAAATATGATTGACGACCTTTTTGACTGCAATGGACGATCCGCTATTCAAGGCTGCTCTCAGCTGATTGATCACCAACATGCGCTCTTCCTTTAATGATGGGCTCATGTCTTCCGTCGGTTGCAGGTTGATGACATTGCCGCCGCTATCGGGTGCCTCCACTAGCTCGACAATCAGCTCGTCAGTTATTTGAGTCAAAATTAAAAATCCACGATGGGTCAAATAGGCCTGATCAATGCCATCCTGGCGAATGGTATCGGAATAGCTGATAAAGCCTTCATCGGCGAGCCATAACATGGCAAAAAAGCCTGCCGTATATGTTGGACTATGCAGCCCATACTCGTCAGGTTCGTCAACGCCAGCCACCTCATCTACATAAAGCGCTGCCCTGGTGGGGAAGTGCGTGTAGAGCATATGCAGACTTTTTGCGATGTGACGGTAAAAATTTTCGATATTGATGTCAGCCATACCCGCAGTATAACCCCGCGCCACGGGCTTTTCTGCTGATTGGTGGGATGTAATTGACATGTTATGTCTTTACCTTAAACTTAAGCGGTTCGACATAATATGTCGAAGACGGAGATTTGAATGAATACCAACGACCTGGCACTACGTATTACCGATATGGCCAGCTATAACGGCTATCAGCTGGAGTGCCAGCCCATACCGGGTGTCACTGATGTGCTGCAGATTACGGTGCAGGACTATGAGGAACTGCCGGCGTTTGTTTCGGTCACCGACTCGCAAATTCTTTGTATTACCAATTTGTTTATGGAGGCTGAGGTCAATCCCGACACTCGCAGCCAGTTGATCGAAGAAATGCTTGAATTGAATATCCCGATGCCGTTGTCAGCATTTTCTAAATTGGGTGATCGATTTGTGATTTTTGGCTCTATGTCGATTCACTCAAATATCGAAGACATCTGCCATGAAATCGTCACGCTCACTGAAAATGCCGTCGAAGCGATTGATGCACTGAAAGAATATTTGATTCCAGACGCTGTTCGAGAGGAGGGTCAAGGATGAACGTATTGAAAAGAATCATTGCGGCTGTCAGAGGTGGCGCACTCGGCGTAGCCGATCTGCTCTCCGATACCGATGGCATCAACGCACTGGAGCATCAGCTCATAGAGGTGCAAGGCAACCTCAGCAAGGTGAAGCAAGATCTCACTGACGTAATGGGTAAACAAATGCATTCGAGTCGCGAAAGCACAACACTCAAGATGACAATTAAACAGCGTGAGCTCGAGGCGGGCGCAGCACTTGATCGAGCAGATGAAGCTCAAGCACTTATTATCGCCCAGAAAATTGCTGAGCTGGACGTGGAGCTTGAGGAGCAGGAACAGATTCACACATTGTTTAGTGGCCATGTGGCGAGACTCAGATCACTTGTGAATAAAACTGAACGCCAAATCAAAGACTATCAACGGCAGCTCAGCATGGTCAGAACAACCGAGAGTATTCAGAAGGCGAGTACTGCCATTGCGCAGAACTATGCGGCCAGCAACCATAAGATATTGTCTGCTAGAGACTCTCTTGAGCAGATTCAAAAGCGCCAACGTCGAACACTGGATCTGCTTGAGGCAGCAGAAGAACTAGAAGAAGCAACCGGTGAGAAAACGCTGGATGAACGTTTGGAACAAGCCGGTATTGTTGAATCAAAAATCAATGCCAATACGGTGCTCAACCGTATTAAATCTGATCGATCATGATGGCACCAAGGTAAATGTGCGATGTCGACGTCGGATAAATGGGATCGAGAAAAGCAGGCGGCAAAGGCCGTTCAGGTGGCGTTTGATCTGGGCCATGATGTCAGCTATCAGATTCGCACCGAGGCTTTACAGCGCGGTCTTAACCCGCCAGATCGAATCCGTGAAATCCTAGGCTTACCCGTCAGCAATAAACCTGTTCGGCCGAGGCTGTCGATATCACTCACGGACCAAGACTTCGATCTTTTGGCGGCAGCGTTTGCCGTGGATGCATCTGATAGACTTCGTATTCGACAGTTAGCAGCGGAAAAGCTCATTGAACACTTGGAATCACGCCATCGCTCTGAATAAATGTCATGTTGCGGATTAGAAGTCATCTATCCGGTCAGCAGCGTCACCACCTGTCCATGACCAATCGAACCGAGCGGACTCGTAAGATACTCAGTCTATTGCTGGTGCTGATATTGCTGGCGAGCACCAATGTACTTGCCATGATGTACTTTGAGCAGCTCTCCGCCTGGGACTCTATTTGGCTGACGATGACGACAATTACGACCGTCGGCTACGGTGACTTTTCTGCGCAGACAGTTGGTGGTCGACTCACGACAATTATTTTGTTGTATATCTTTGGTATCTTTCTCTTGGCACAAATTGCCGGTGAGTGGATTGATCTTCGGTTTGACCGAAGAGAACGTATGCGTAAGGGACTATGGAGTTCGAACATGAACAATCACATATTGATTATTAACACCCCCGATACAAATGGTGATCGCTATCTAACGATATTGGTTGAACAGATACGTAATTCTAAAAGCCTTGCAGAACATCCTATTCAGATTTTTTCCAGTAACTATCCGAATGGACTGCCAGAGGAATTGGTCAATCTGGGGGTTGCGTTACATCAGGGTGCCCCCGAGGGGCGTGGTCAGCTAAGTTCGGTTAACATCGAAAGTGCCGCTTTTCTTGTCGTGCTTGCTGTGGATGCAACGGACTATCGTTCTGATTCCGTGACGCTCGATGTTCTAGATCGAATGAAGCAACACTCTCTTAAAGGCTATGTGATTGCTGAGTGCATGCAGGATGACAATCGTGACCGCCTACGCAGGCATGGCGCTGATGCCGTTATCAGACCGGTGCGCGCTTATCCAGAGTTGTTGGTGAGAGCGATGGCAGCGCCCGGTACTGAAGCAATACTAGAAGATCTGTTTACTCACGAGGGTGTTCATTCTCGTCGTTACAATGTGAGCATACCGACTCAACCTTGGGGCGACCTGGCGTCGAGATTACTCAAAGCTGGCATCGGTACACCGCTGGGTTATGTCGATCGGGACGGCAGAATCATTACCAACCCGCAGGCAGACGAAGATGCCGCCGGCGACGCGTTGTTCATGATGGTGAGTCATGACCGCATTCATGAGGAAGACAGTGTTCAGCGAGTCGTATCCGATAGCTAATCATCCCTGATGCGCTCTAGCATGCAACACATTAAACGCTCAACTTTCTCTGCCATTAAGGCAGTGCTGCTCTTAGTCGGGGTGATATGGACAGTAGAGTTTTTGAATGGCCTGATCGGTCATCGGCTGAACGTCTTCGGCATATTTCCACGCCGGTTAGAATCATTACCCGGCATCCTCTTCTGGCCACTGTTGCATGGCGGCTATGGCCATCTGATTGTGAATACCACACCGTTGTTGGTTATGGGCTTCTTTGTGGCGTTGCGAGGGGTTCGAACTTTCGTCTTCAGTAGTCTGTTGATTTTGATATTGGCGGGGCTTGGTGTATGGCTGTTTGGCCGGCCAGCCTTTCACATTGGCGCGAGCGGACTGGTGTTTGGTTACTTTGGTTTTCTCGTTGCGCTGGCGTGGTTTGAGCGAAGCCTGTTCACTTTCTCGATTGCATGCCTCGTGCTTTTTTACTACGGTGGGATAATCTTCGGCATATTGCCGCGTGACGAGTTTGTTTCGTGGGAAGGCCATTTGTTTGGACTGCTGGCGGGTATCGTCGCGGCCAATCTGTTTGCTAGAAAGTCAATTAGAAGGTCATTGAAAAGCCAATAAAAAGTTCAATTAAGGGGAAGCTGTAGTGGCGGTTCGTCTAGGTATTATTGGGATAGGTAACATGGGTACCGCTCACTGCCGACTTGTTCAAAATATTCCAGAGCTTGATTTGGTCGCGGTCTCTGATGCGCTCCCTGGTCGAGTCGATAAGCTAACAGAACAATATGGCTGCCTGGGCTACTTAGACCCTATGGCGCTAATCAAGTCGAACGCGTGCGATGCAGTGCTGATTGCGACGCCACACTATGACCATACAAAGCTGGGTATTCAGGTGCTCAATCGTGGCTTGCACTTAATGGTTGAAAAACCGATTTCTGTGCATAAGGCGGATTGCGAAAAGCTGATAAAAGCCTATAAAAACCCAGATCAAGTATTCGCCGCAATGTTCAATCAGCGCACTAATCAGCATTACCAAAAAATTCGTTCAATGATTCAAGACGGCACACTGGGTGCCGTGCAGCGGTTTAGCTGGACCATAACAGACTGGTTTAGGCCACACTCTTACTATGCTAGTGGTGGCTGGCGTGCGACCTGGGCAGGAGAGGGCGGCGGCGTGTTACTTAATCAGTGCCCGCATCAGTTGGACTTAATGCAGTGGCTGTTTGGGATGCCGCAGCAAGTACAAGCCTTCTGCGAGTTCGGCAAATATCATGACATAGAAGTCGAGGATGCTGTAACCGCTCGACTGCATTATGCGTCGGGCGCAGAAGGGCTTTTTGTGACAACTACAGGAGAAGCGCCTGGGCTTAATCGTTTGGAAATCGCTGCCCAAAATGGTCTGTTGGTTTATGACACGGCGGTTGGCGAAATTCAGTTCAAGCGCAATGCGAAATCCATCGGTCAAGCACTGATCGAAAATGGGCCTTTCGAGATGTCTGAAACGGCGTCATTAACGGTCGCAGTGGAGGCCGAAGGCCGGCAGCACGCGGAAGTTTTAGAAAACTTCGGAGCGGCTATTTTGCGCGGTGAGCCATTGATTGCACCTGCACAAGAAGGCATTCATTCGGTTGAGTTAGCGAACGCGATGTTGCTCTCGGGCGTGACGAAAAAGCCGGTTTCACTGCCGCTCAATAGTCGCCGTTACGCCAATCAACTCAAGAAATGGGTGGCAATGTCGCGTTACAAACCAGATCTCATTGAAGCAACGGTACAAGACATGTCTAACAATTTTTAGCAGGGGAGAGAGGATGTCAGACGGGATGAACTACGCCCCAGTGGCACGGCAACAAGAGATTGTCTGTCAACCCGGAGAATTCAATGTCGGTGTCGCCCATCTAGATCACGGCCATATTTACGGAATGGCGGCGAACCTGAAGGCCGCCGGTGCGACCATTTCGAAAGTGTTTGATCAGAACGAAAAGCGAATTGAATACTTCTGCAAAATGTTCCCCGAAGCCGAGGTGGTAACGAATTTCCAGAGCCTGTTAGATGACCCAAGCATTCATTTGATAGCGGCTGCAGCGGTGCCGTCATTGCGGGGTCCTGTGGGGCTGGACGTGATGCGACATGGTAAAGACTACTTTACGGATAAAACCCCTTTCACTAGCCTTGAGCAGCTAGTGGCGGCAAGGCAGTGTGCGCTCGACACGGGGCAAAAATATGCCTGCTGTTTTAGCGAACGCGTGCAGAATGAGTCCGCCGAATACGCGGTGGAGCTGATCCGCTCCGGCGTGATCGGTGATGTGGTTCAGGTGCTGGGTTTGGGCCCACATCGATTGGGCGCTAAAAACCGCCCACGGTGGTTTTTTGAGAAGGCAAAATACGGCGGCATTATCTGTGATATTGGCAGCCATCAGGCGGAGCAATTCCTCACCTTTACCGGCGCGACGGATGCCCGGGTGACCCAAGCCCGCGTGCACAACTATGCCAATCCTGATTATCCAGAGTTAGAAGATTTTGGCGATTTTTCACTGGTCGGTAACAACGACAGCAGCGGTTACTTTCGCATGGATTGGTTTACCCCTGATGGTCTGCGAACCTGGGGCGATGGTAGAACGACCATCTTGGGTACCAAGGGTTTTATCGAACTGCGCAAATATGTGGACATTGGCGCGAGTGAACTGACCACCGATAACGTTTATATCGTCAATGAATTCGGGGAAGAGCGTCACTGCGTTGAGGGTAAAATTGGCTTTCCGTTTTTCCCGGCATTTATTCTTGATTGTCTAAATCGAACTCAGCATGCGATGACCCAAGAACATTGCTTTAAAGCAGCAGAAATTTGTCTTGAAGCTCAGGTTCGAGCGGATGCCATAACCTAGTATTTGGAAGGCGAGGGAATGGGTGCAATCACGCCAGCCAGAATAAAATTCGCTGCTACCGCTTTTATGTGCCGACCGATGTGAATGTCGGTTTTTCTTTTGATCTCGTTCATCCTTGAGTCGGGGACGCCTAGTCGGGGACGCCCAGTCGGGTAATAGGTCGGTCGCGAGGGGTGGTTCTTTACGCGGATGGTGCCGACGTCGAGGGTGTTTAGCTTTGTTGAACCAAAAAAGGCGAACCATTGCTGATTCGCCTTTTAGATTGGAGCGGGTAAGGAGGCTCGAACTCCTGGCCTCGACCTTGGCAAGGTCGCGCTCTACCAACTGAGCTACACCCGCTTAGTACTAACGTACTTCTACCACCACAAGTTATATATCTGGTTGATGCTAATCTCGCGATACGCCTGAGCTAACCATTATCAGTCAACCCAGACGCTTTCGCAATATGGCATCCCCTAGGGGAGTCGAACCCCTGTTGCCTGGATGAAAACCAGGTGTCCTAGGCCTCTAGACGAAGGGGACATACAACTTGTGAGAGCGGCGCATTCTATGGATATCATCTGTGTTCGTCAAGCAAGATTGGCGGCTAAAGTGTTGATTTTATGCCGCGCTCCCATGAGCGACCTTTACCCCGGCCTGATCGACTGCGAACAAGCCAGTAACGACTACACTAAAGATAAGAATAAAGAGGTGTTTAGCATGTCGACCGTCTGGTTAAGTGGCCTGGTGGGGCTAGGACTATTCCTGTTGGTGACGATCGCTTACGGGGCGCATCGCGTGGAAATGGCTAAATTAGAGCGTATTCGTGTAGCAGGTTTGCACCGGGATCGATTTAGAAATTTGCAGTTTATTCTGGACGTATTGCCAGGCAAGGCAATAAAGGGCGAATTACCAGTGCTCCTCGCGCGCAGTATGGCGTTGCACATGGAGCAGGTCATCGAGCTTCTAGGGGAGTCGGCAGATGCTCTGGACAATCTCGAGCATGCTCGCAGACTGCAGCAGAAAACGGCTAAAGGTGAAGTCCTCGTTAATAAAGATTTCGGCGGATCATTCCAAGCGAAGCTGAAGAGCGTACGGCGAGCGGTCAAGCTACTGAAGGAGTTCATATTGCAGCAGCATCGAGGAGGATTTTTGTCCAAGTCGGTCGCATCCCAATACATCAAATCATTACAGGAGATAAACGTTGCTGCTACGGTAGATGGCTTGCTCAGCCAGGCATCACATTCACTGGCTGATGGGAGCAAATCGACTTCGCTCCACTACTACCAATTGGCGCTAGTAGAGATCAGTAAATGTCGAAATATCGAGTTATTTACCGAACAAAAAAAAGCGGCGATCGAGGCAATCAAGCGGATAAAAGCCGATCAGAAGGCGATTTCGGAAGTGACCCAAGAGCTCAATCAACGACTCGTTAAAAGCATCGGACAAGAGCCTACTGGCGATGATGATGGTGATTTCGACATGCGGCAATTGCTTTAGCAGAACCTTTTTGCGGAACTTATTTGACTCGAAATTCCTGATGTTTTAGTTTGATCGGACAGCTTGCAAGTGAGGGGCCGCGATGAGCGACCAACAAGACAACAAACCCAAAGACGAAACCGAGCGCCGTGACTCTGACAAGGACCGGCGTTTGAACCCTGCTGACCGACGGGGTAACAAACGAGAGGATGCAACCGACGCTGAGCGTCGGCGCGATGAGAAGCGACGCGATTCTGAGTAGCTGGCCAGCGTGGTTAGAAGACGATTACGCTGCGGATGCTTTTACCTTCGTGCATGTACTCGAATGCGGTATTGATCTCGTCAAGCCCCATTTGAAACGTGATGAATTCATCTAACTTAATTTCGCCCTGCATATATTGATCGACCATACCCGGCAGCTGTGTGCGACCTTTGACGCCACCAAAAGCTGTGCCGCGCCAGACTCGTCCGGTCACAAGCTGGAATGGTCGGGTAGAAATTTCCTGACCAGCTCCCGCCACCCCAATGATGATAGATTCTCCCCAGCCTTTATGGCAGCACTCTAAAGCCGCACGCATTAGATTGACGCTACCCACACACTCGAATGAGTAATCAACGCCGCCATCTGTCAAATCGACGATGACATCTTGAATGGGATCGTGAAAGTCTTTGGGGTTAATGCAGTCTGTCGCGCCTAACAAGCGCGCCATCTCAAACTTGTCTGGGTTAACGTCGATGACAATGATGCGGCCCGCTTTTGCCAGAACAGCACCCTGGACAACACTCAAACCGATGCCGCCGAGACCGAATACAGCAACGGAAGCGCCGGGTTCTACCTTGGCTGTGTTAAGCACAGCGCCAATACCGGTTGTGACGCCACAACCGAGCAGGCAGACTTTATCGAGAGGTGCCGCTTTACTGATTTTGGCCAGTGAGACTTCAGCTACCACGGAGTACTCTGAAAACGTCGAGGTGCCCATATAATGGAATATTTCTTTTCCGCCGCAGCTAAAACGCGTCGTGCCATCTGGCATCAAGCCTTGGCCCTGAGTGGCGCGCACAGCAGAGCACAAATTGGTTTTGCCCGACTTGCAGAATTTACATTCGCGGCATTCTGCTGTGTAAAGTGGGATGACGTGGTCGCCGGGTTTAACAGACGTCACCCCGGGGCCAATTTCCTCAACGATCGCGCCGCCCTCGTGACCGAGAATGGCGGGAAAGACGCCTTCCGGGTCATCGCCTGACAAAGTGAAAGCATCGGTATGGCAGACGCCAGTCGCCACCATGCGAATCAAAACTTCTCCTGCTTTTGGTCCAGCAACGTCAATCTCTTCGATGACCAGTGGCTTGCCTGCTTCCCAGGCGATAGCGGCTTTTGCTTTCATTGATAAATCCTTTGCCTTTTAAAAGTTGGTTTTGAACCCTAGATAAATAGATGCTGGTTCCCCAACGAAATAACGATCGTTGCCGAATGCAAAGTCAGCGCGTTCAGCGTATTCCTCACCCGCTAAATTGATCAAGCGGCCGAACAAAGTCAAGGACTCAGACCATTGGTAATGCGTCCGCAGGTTTACCAGCGCGTGACCGCCATACTCCGCTGAATTGGTTGGGTTAGTGTAGTAACGACCAAGATAGACCCATTCCAGTTCTGTATTGAATTTGTCGTCAGGTTGCCAGCTAAGACGAACTGAGCCGGATTTTCGGGGTGCTGTATCAATGTCATTGCCTTTAATCTGGGTGGCAGATAAATCCGGGTTATTCTCGTATTGGTGCCGGGCGTAGTTAGCAACAATATTCGCCGACCATGCTGGATGCCATTGGTAGTTCAGATTCATTTCAATGCCGCGGTGCGAGGTTTCGCCGTTATCGACGCTTAAACGGTTTGAATCACGAAAAATAAAATTGTCTTTGTTCATAGCGTAAATGGCGATGGAATAATCCAAGTCCTCTAGTGCGCCGCGAAACCCAAGTTCAATACTGTCGATTTCTTCCGCATCGATATTGCTGACACTTTGGCCGCCTTGCAGACGATAGAGTTCCGTTGCTTGTGGCGCTCGATAACCCTGTGCAAGGCGCACGAATAGCTGATGTCCTTCTGTCAGGTCGTGGATTAAACTGAGCTTCGGTGACAGATTGGTGAAATCATCATCGCGGTCCGCTGGCCGGGAAAATCGGCAGCCGCCGAATCCACAACTCGTGCCATCATCTCTTGTTTGGCCATCCAGCATTCGGTTGTCATAGTCATACCGTACTTGTTCGAGTCGTGCGCCAATGTCGAGGCGTGTTCGCGCACTTAACTCCCATTGATAGTTCGCAAAAATCGCGAGTACGGAGGCATCCACTTTATAGTCGTAATGCTGCCCGCTGGGAATAGTGCCAACGAGAAATGCACTACCGCTATTCGTCGCGTTGGGTTGAAACTCTTCAAGAAAGGCGCGAGTCAATTCTAGGTCCGCGCCAATGGTCAGTTGATCGAAATGTAACGCTGACTGCAGGCCAATACTATCGTGGCCATTTTCTTCGGTGGCCTGGCCGGGTAAAAAGTGCTGAATAAAAGTCATGCGGGTTGAGCGTGCAAATGGCGTAAGACTCAATCGCGAACCATTGTCGAGCATTCGACTTAACTGCGAATGTAGTCGAAGGGTTTGGCTATCTCGATAAGCCTCGGGGTTTGGATTTTGGCGACTGGCGTGGCTGTCTTCGTACAGTTTAGTGCCCTGAATAAAGCCAGCCGTTTCCTGATTGAGGTTGGATAGGCTCAGTACTGTTGTAGCATCAAAGCTACCCAGAGTATTGACTGTTTTAAGGCTGGCTTTTTGTTGGTCAAATCCAGAATCGTGCTTGTAGCCACCGTCGGTAGTTAAGTTGGTATCAAGGCGCCAGGTATCGCCTGACAGATTGAGCCTGCCGCGGTAGTAATCGTGTGGCCCACCTTCCAAAAAGAAGACGTTTTGATTGTTAGGTTGTGGCGTTATGACATTGATCATGCCGTGCATCGCATTGGAGCCATACCAAACACTGCCCGGTCCTTTTAGCACTTCAATGCGGGCTGCCTGTTCGGAATTGACATCAAACAGTTCATTCACATTACAGAAGCCGCTGGACCTCAGGGGGATGCCGTCTTCAGCGGTTAAGAATCCGCCACAGCCACCAGCTCCCGTTAAAACCGGCGAGCGAATTGAAATGAGACTCTCTTGGCCATTACCGCGACTGATCCACACGCCTGGTACTCGTTGCATTGTTTCGTTGATGTGGGTTGGGCCGATGGCGGAAATATTATTCACAACATCTATGCTGGCAGCAACTTCGCTAACGGCCTGCTCTGAGCGGCTGGCGGTGACGACAACCTCCTCAAGAATGTCTGCTTGAAGCGGGAGCGTGCAGAGAGCACAGAAAAGGTAGATGAGTCTGGTCGGTAATCTAGTCGGCACTCTTGTAAACACTCTTGTAAACATAGGGGATCGCGTTTGAGAAAAAGCGCAACAATACAATACTCGCCTGAAGAAGGCTGTTTTATCCTGAAAGATCTACCGGCCATACTTTAAAAACAATAGCTTAGCGAAGTTTGTTGACAAATGGTCGACGTTCCAGTGAACTTGCACATTTATTCTATACTGAGCCGCAAACCGAATGGCAGACGATACGGTCCTGCGCAATTCTGCGACACCTAAAAGCGACTATACAACGACTTACACACCGTCGTTGCTCGACGCTGTGCACCGCGAAAAACAGCGTGCGTCGCTGGGTATTACAGAAGATGCCTTACCTTTTCGGGGCATGGATGTTTGGAACGCTTACGAATTTTCTTGGCTGAACGCTAAGGGAAAGCCAGAGATTGCCTTGGCGCAATTTCAAGTACCCGCAAAGTCCACCAATCTCGTTGAGAGTAAATCCCTCAAAATGTATCTTGGTTCTTATAGCGGTACTCGATTTGCGCATCGCTCCGAGGTTGCTACGACTCTGGAATCCGACCTGACGATTACGGCTCGCGCGCCAGTCAGTGTGACATTGATGCAGGCGGATGTGGTGCAAGCTGCCGGTATTGGCGTGCTGATGGGGCAGAGTCTCGATCATCTTGATATTTCGATGGATGAGTATTATTGGAACCCTGATTTCCTCGCGCTTGAGAGCGACACCATTGTCCGGGAGTCGCTTTATACCCATTTATTCAAGTCACTCTGTCCTATGACGGGCCAGCCTGACTTCGCCAGTATTTTGATTCAATACAATGGTCGTATGATGTCGCAGGAAGGCCTGCTGAAATACCTTATCTCCTATCGAGAGCATGGCGAATTTGCCGAGCAGGTCGTTGAACGTATCTTTGTTGATATTATGAATCGTTGCGCGCCAGATCGTTTAACGGTTCAGGCGCGTTTCACCCGCCGCGGCGGCATCGATATTAACCCCTACCGATCACTGGATGCTGAAATGGCAGCCGATGTTCGAGTCTGGCGGCAGTAGCGAACTCAAATTAGTGTTGGGTTGCCTGTTGTGATGGCATCGCCATTCAAGCTTTTGGCGTAGGTGATTGCCACTTCAGAACTTTCGACTCCCCATAGGTCTACCAGCAAACCAGCAGCGTGAGCGTCGCCTACAGACTCTGCTGTTGCATCCTTAATCCATGGCCCCCAATAGTCGCCGCCAGCGGCAGCTATCGAGTTGACGACGCTGTTTGAAAAATCTTGGGGATTGTACTGGCCAAATAGCATGCCTGGATCAACCTCACCGTAGCGTTTGTTTAGCAGGCGCAGGGTTTCGGTGTTGATTGTCAGAAAATTCGTTTGCACCGACGGCATGAGTTGTTTGGCACGCACGAGTACGTCCCACTCGAATGCTAGCAAGACTGTTTGTGCGGCCAGGCCACTGTTCTCTATCTGCACCAAGACTTGATCCAGCAGTCGCATTGGGTCCGAGCTAGTGGTCCTGTCGTAAGGCGCTGTCTTAAGCTCTATCCACAACTCAGTGGGTTGGCCGCTGTCGGCTAACACTTGGATTAACTCTGCAAGATGCGGGACCGGGGTTTGGTCTACAGGTCGGTAGTGTGGGTAGCTCTTGGCTTGTGCAGAATTGGGCTGGTATCTGCCTATATCGTAATGACTCAATTCGTCGCTTGTGAGCTGACAGATTGCCGCGCCGGTGGTTGTTAGCCAGTTGCCTGCCGCATCTCGGGTGATGTATTTGTTGAGACGATAGTCGTGTTGCACGACGACCTTTTCATCGGCTGTTAAATGTACATCGAACTCGATACCGTCGACGCCAAGTTGTAAGCAATGCGCGAATCCGACTGCGCTATTCATTGGATAGAAATCTGCACCACACTCGCTTGCGATCGCTTTAGTCGTCATCTCGTTTCAATCTCCTTTTTCCCGCCTAGCTATTGTCTCTCTGTTGTTTCTATATTGTTTCTCAATCGCCCCGGCGTGGAAAGTATTTGCTCCGTAACCAACCCCAAAGGGTATTCGGTGTCAGCACGTAGGCATCAATCGCATCAAGCTTGGCTTGCAAGGCTGCAGGATCAGCAAAAATTTGTTCCCGCTTGATCAGTGTCTGGTCCGGATCTAGTGGCTTAATCACTCTCGCTGGATTTCCTGCAGCAATACTATTGGCAGGAATATCGCTGGTGACAATCGCACCGGCACCGATCACCGAATTGTCACCAATGGTGACGCCCTTGCAGACCTTTGCGCCGTCGCCAATCCAAACGTTATCCCCCAGAGTGACCGGCAGACTAGCACCGACGGTCTTGGTTCTGTCATAAATATCGTGCCAGTCAGAGTCGGTGATATAGCTACTGGCAGCGAACATGCAGTTATTGCCGATGGTGATTTGAGAACCGGAATCAATGCGCACGCCGGGGCAAATCAAGCAGTGGTCGCCAATCTCGATATGTCCCTGATAGTCTTCGAAGTGCCAGGTGGAGAGGCTGGGATGGCGATCTGGTCCGGCGATGACGTGCAGGTTTTTACCCGCCGTTATGAAAGCGCCGTATAAGTCGATATGCCACGGCTTTAACATCGTCGGGTTTGCGCCTAACGAGGCAAACTGAGGGGCGATAAAGTGCCGCACATACCAGTGTTCGTAGACGGAAAATAGACGCTTGATATAAAGCGGGCGATGTTCCTTGATCATGTAAATCGAGTCGTCTGAAAAAAAGCCAGTGTAGCAGACGACCAACGGCGCTGACTTGCTTTCGGCCGGCTTTCTAATCAAGTATGGTAAGCGTTATGGATGCTATTGAAGCTTTACAAAAACGGGTATCGGTCCCTCGATTAGGCGGCGACGCGCCGGATGCAGCGACTTGCGAGCAGATATTCAAAGCTGCACTGCGCGCACCGGATCATGCTCAGTTAAAACCCTGGCGGTTTCTTCAGATTGAAGGCGATGGCCGGGATGATTTGGGTGAGCTCTTTGCACAAGCACGAAAGACTAAAGAGCCCAACGTTAGCGCGAGAGACCTGATTAAAACCCGCGCCAAACCGTTACGAGCTCCATTGCTCGTGGTCGTGATCGCGTCGCCAAAAGTGCATGCAAAGGTCCCCGAGATTGAGCAGATACTCTCCGCTGGTGCCGCTGCCCAGAATTTGTTGATCGCCAGTCATGCACTCGGGGTAGGGGCTATGTGGAGAACTGGCTCTATGGCGTATGATCCTATCGTGCACAGGGGTCTAGGCCTTGCCGCACACGAGCACATTGTGGGTTATCTGTATCTAGGAGAGCCTCAAGGCAATATACGAACTGCACCTGAACTGGAACCTGCCGAGTACTTTGCAATATGGCCAACCCCGGATTAGACCCTGATCAATTGCAGTCATCCAGCTGGCGGGAGTTGCGTACTGAACTTCACGAATGGGATGATCTGGAAGACATTGAGGGATTCGACTGCCTCACCCGTTACTGGTGTCAGGATGCCGTTTTTGAGATTTATTGGGTTGCCGAGAGAAATGAGGACGGCGAATATAGCGTCTATTTGACAGAAGACCTGCAGTTGGCTGGCTTCAAATGCAGGCTGACTCATCAACCCAGTATTGAATGGAAACGAGCGTTGGCGGTCAAATTAGACTGGCAACAACGAGCGAAAGATATTTTACGCGCGCTATCAGGCACGCAAATGGAATTATTTAAGGAATAATATGAGCAAGCGAGCTAAATCAACCGCAACCAATCGCGTTCAAGATCGACTCATTGATGAATTGATTGGTGTCTGCCGCGGTGTGATCGCTGACGGCCGCGTTGATGAATCGGAAGCGATTTTTCTTGGCCAGTGGATCGAGAATCATCGAGAAATTGCCGATCGTTGGCCGGTCAATATCCTCTACACTCGGCTGGTAGAAATGCTCAAAGACGGTATTTTGACCTCGGATGAGCAGGTCGAACTGCTGGGTACGCTGCGCGATCTAACCGGCGAAAGTACGCTATATCAAGAGCCGAACCGTTCGACTTCGCTGCCCCTAGACAAACCAGCGCCAGCGGTCGACTTTACCAACAAAATCTTTTCATTAACGGGCCGCTTTGTGTTTGGCTCAAAAGTAGACTGCGAAGACACGATTCTTGAAATGGGCGGCGACATCGTCGATATGCCAAGCAGCGATACTGATTTTCTGGTCATTGGCGAATTGTGTAGCCCAGAATGGGTCCACACCACCTTTGGTCGCTCTATAGAGCGTGCTGTAGAACTTCGTGAAGGTGGCTCTAATATCTGCATTATTTCTGAAGAACACTGGGTTGATGCGCTAGCTGAAAAATAAACCTCGATTGGGCATTAACTGAGGCGCTCGCTTGTACTATAATCCGCGCTCACCTCGGTCCTCTCGCAATGAATAGTTGTGAACTCCGCCAGGCCTGGAAGGGAGCAACGGTAATGACGAATTCGTGTGCCGGGATGTGGCTGAGGTGTCTAATCAAATTTCCTGCTTCTGTATAGAGCCAGCAAGGTGTCCCAAGGGGCAATTTGGCCAGTATTTTTTGGTGAAGTAATACTCGGATGCAGGGGTAACGCGTAGCGTTGCAAATCTCAAAGCTAACGCAACGTTAGTCGAAGCAGTGTAATACGGAGAGGTGGCAGAGTGGTCGAATGCGCTCGCTTGGAAAGCGTGTATACCTCACGGTATCAAGGGTTCGAATCCCTTTCTCTCCGCCAATTATGCTCGTTAAACTACTGATATCTAAAGACAATTTGAAAAATTGTTAAAGTCCTCCCTCCATTTGACCCACCAACGTAAATTCCCTAAAACTCTTTCTGTCGCTATGGTGGCTCAAGAACCCGGATAGGCAATTGTTTTTCGACATATAACTATTAGCCACAAGATGCCCTTTTCTTAATCTAGTGACTCGTAAAACGTATTCCCCCAGCGGAGCAGTCGTTGCAGACCCAAAAACTTTTAACTCGCCCGAAACCCAATTTTTAGTGACTTGAGAGACCTTAAGAGATAGTGAGGGTGGTACTCAAATTCTCCTTGGGTTGAGGAAAACCACGCATCTTCAATCCGATCGAGCAGTGCATTAAAACTCCAAAATAGTTCCCGCCTGGCGAGAGGCGCACCCAGACAATGGTGCACGCCAGAGCCAAAAGCCATATGACCGCCTGCCGCTTTACGCTCCAGGTCAATAGAGGCGGCATTTGTGAACTTTTCCTCGTCACGGTTTGCCGCGGCATATCGCACGTTAATCAAACTGCCTTTGGGAATGATACTACCTGCAATCTCAACATCTCTCGCAGTTGCCCGCATCAAACTTTGCACGGGCGATTCCAGTCGCAATACTTCTTCAATAAAGTTCTTAAGGTAACGCTCTCGATCTTGTTTCAGCATATCCCAAATATTTTTGTTTTCGATCAGGAGTTTCATCCCAGCCGAAATCGCATTGGTGGTGGTTTCGCTGCCGCCGACAAACGTATCCGCCATCGTCTCAGCGTGCAGTTCATTGTCGTTAAGCGGTCTACCCCATTCTGGGATTTCACGATTCACGAGTTCACTGAGTAAAGAATCATCAGGCTGCTTTCTCAAGCGTTCGAATATGGGTTGAAAGTAGTGCTGAGCTTCGATCTGCTGGCGGATAGACTCCATTTCCTGATCTTCACCTTGCATCATGCTGATGCGGTGAAAAAATGATTCCGTCCAGGCTTTGATTTGCCACAGGTCATCCATGTTGGCGCCCATTTGTTTGCCAATAACAATTAAAGGCAATGGAATTGCAAACTGTTTTACCCAGTCGCAATGACCATCTGCGACGAAATCATCAATAAGGTTATAGGCCAGACTTCTCACGTCAGGATCTAACTCATTGATTTTGGCGGGGCGAAAAGCCTCATTGAACATTGCACGCATTTGCTTGTGGCCGGGATTGTCTCGCCCCGCCAGGGTTGGTGCTGGCAACCAGCCCTCGGCTTTAAACAAATCATTCACCCGTTGTTGGCGAGGACTCGGTGCTGTCGCATCTGCCAGCCCTGCAAGCTGGTTAGTAAAGTTCACCGTATCCGTAAGCACTCGTTTGACGTCTGTAAAACGCGTGATGATATACATCTTGGTCGTCGGACACTGATATACGGGATGATCTTGCCTCAGAGTCTGATAAGCGTCGTAGGGGCATTGCTGGGTCTGCGCATCAAAAAGATTCACCGGAGAATTCATCACTTAAATCCTGCTCAACTCGAAGCAACGACTATACCCAGCAATCGAGTCGATTGGCTAATTTCTAATGCCAGGTACAACACACACCGATCCAGATTCACAATTTTGGGGCTTAAACTCTTGCGTATCTTTTGTCAGCAGACCCCGCCGCTTTCTCAAGCTGACCTATTGAATATTGCTTCGTGTTATTCCGTACTTTTACTCAGTGTTTTTACTCTGAGTAACTATCATCCGCAATGAAGCAAGTGCGTTAGAAGAGCCGAAAAGTGTTCACAGGGCAGGACCAACATCTGGTGGTCGTAACACACCGGCTCAAATTGCGTATGATGCTAGAAACCCTGCTGATGCTTCCTGTAGAGATTGTGCTGCGACAAGGAAGCTTGCGTCGGAGCGGGGCGATGATTTAGGTAAGGTAGACGAGGGGATTTGGACTTCCCACACTATTTATGACACTCCTGCGCTAATCTTGAGCATAGGAGAATACATATGAGCAAACAACGCTACACACTCGAATTTAAAGAGGAAGCTGTCCGTCAGATTGTTGA